>NZ_JBEYIF010000004.1:169327-573328 GCF_040635655.1 Streptomyces sp. NPDC006923 | reverse complement strand
GGTTGATAGGCCAGATGTGGAAGACCGGTAACGGTTGGAGCTGACTGGTACTAATAGGCCGAGGGCTTGTCCTCAGTTGCTCGCGTCCACTGTGTTAGTTCTGAAGTAACGAACGGCTGTGTTGTTGTCCGGTGTGTTCGATATTTTCATAGTGTTTCGGTGGTCATGGCGTGAGGGAAACGCCCGGTTACATTCCGAACCCGGAAGCTAAGCCTCACAGCGCCGATGGTACTGCAGGGGGGACCCTGTGGGAGAGTAGGACGCCGCCGAACTTTTGTTGTGGGAATGCCCTGTGCCTTTAGGTACAGGGCATTCCTGCGTTCAAAGCCAATTCAATGGGTGTGCGATGACGCATTTCCCTTGGGGTGGTCCCATTGCCTTTGCGGGGCGGAATCGGTTGCCCCGGGCGGGTGAAACCGCCTTGCGGCCGAGGGCCCGGGACGCAGAAGATCGGTGCATGAACCATGTGATACGCCCCGTACGAGCCGACGAGTGGGCCAAGGTCAGAGAGATCCGGCTGGTCTCGCTCCAGGATCCAGCGGCGCCGGTGGCGTTCCTGGAGACGTACGAGCAGGGCCTTCAGCACCCCGACTCGTACTGGCGGCAGCGTGCCGCCGGCTCCTCACCGCAGCACAAGAGCAGGTCCGTGCAGTTCATCGCCGAGGCGCCGGACGGGACCTGGTCGGGGTCGGTGGCCCTGTTGATCGAGGTGGCCGGGAGCGTCGACTTCCTGGGCACCACGATCGAGCGGGCTCAGGGGCATCTTGTCGGGGTCTATGTACGTCCCGAGCAGCGCGGTACCGGACTGATCGGGGAGCTGATCGCCGCTGCCCTGGAGTGGGCGTGGTCGCTGGAGGAGCCGCGGCTCGCTCGGGTGCGGCTCTATGTCCACGAAAGGAATCCGCGGGCGCAGGCCGCCTATCGCAAGATCGGGTTCGTACCGTCAGGACAGGTCGTGCCGTTCGAACACGACCCGTCCGCGCGAGAGTTGGAGCTGGCGGTTGATCGGCCCCCTGAGGGCGTCACAGACCGGCTCTAGACGTCGTGAAGCGACAGTTCGTGGTGCGGCCAGCGGTCCCGGCCCTGTTCGCGTGAGCGGAGGAGCACCAGCGTGAGCAGGCCCTGGTCCTGACCGGTGGCCAGCAGCTCCGGGAGCAGCGGGAGCGGAGCCACGGCGGCGATGTCGTCGAGGACGAGGGACATTGGTGGGTCGAGCCGACCGTCAGATGACCGTGCGGCCATGCGGCGGCCGTGCTCGACCACGCTTGAGGTGAGTGCGGTGAGCAGGGGAACCGCACCCGGGCGGGAGCGAGGATCTTCGATCGGCTCACCCACCACATAGAGCGTGCCCCCCTCGCCGACAAAAGAATCCAGCGCGAGCGAATCCGTTCGGTTGGGTGTGCATGCCTCGCGGATATGGATCGAGGAGAGGGACGAGAGCGCACGGGCCGTCAACTGCTGTGCGACCTCGCGCCGTTCGGGATGGGCCGTGAGCGCCGACTCCAGCAGCCCGGCGAGGCCGGAGGCCGCCTTGGGGTGGGTGCGGAGGATCCGTACGGCCTCGTGGGAGCTCCCGCCCTGGGCCCAGCGGTGCACCTGCTTGAACGGCCGTGCGTCGACCGCGGCGGCATGCAGCCAGCAGCGCAGGAGCGTTTCGGCGGTATCGGCCATGGCCGCGTCGAGCAGCGCGTGCGGGCGTACGGGGGCGAGCAGGGCGGCCGCGCGGGCGGTCGCGGTGGCGGGGTCCTCGCACCCGGCCGTGGGAGACCAGTGGAGGCGGGCCGGGGTGTCGCAGAGATGTCCGGGGTCGTACACCAGAACGGGTCCGAGCTTGGCCCGTGCGTCCTTGGTCTCCGACCACACGGTGGGGTCGGAGGTGACGACGAGCGCGGCGCCTTCGGAGTCCAGGATGGCCTGGACGGCCGCGGGGCGGCGGGCGAGGGGATTGCCGTACCGCACGCGCGGCGCGGTGCGCGGGGAGGGGACCACGGGGCCGGCGAGGCCAGGGAGTTCGGGAGCGGCGCCGACTGCGGGGACGGGAGGCAGGAAGGCCGTCGGGTCACCGGCAGGGTCACCGGGCCGCCCGGCCGTGGGCACAGCCGTCGCCGGGAAGCCAGCCGGGGCGTTCTTGGCCGCCGCCTCATGGCCGATCGGGGCGTCCGCCGCCGGCAGGGGGGCCGGGTGCCGTGCGGCACCGGGTGCGGGCCGCTGGTGGTGAAGCTGCTCCCGGCGCCGTGCGCGTACCGCCCGATAGCGGGCCGTGACACCCAGCGCGAACACCGTCAGCACGGTCAGCACCATGAGCTGACTGATCAGCAGGCCCCAGAAGAGTCCGTATCCGGACAGTTCGGCGGGCGGGGTGTCGGGCCAGGCGGCCGCCAGGTCGTGCGGCTTCGACGCGAGTTGCCGTATCGCCATGGGTGTACGGGCGAAGGTCACCGCGTGCGGCCAGCCGCCGTGCGCGAACAGCCCGGCCAGTCCCGTGGCCGTCCAGACCAGCAGCGACAGGCCGAGCAGGAAGGCCAGGAGACCCACCAGCAGCCCGTCCGGGACGCCCCGTGACTCCTGCCCCTCGTGGCGGCCCGGCATGTCACGCCACCGTCGACTCGGACGACTCGTTGAACTGCCGTTGCCGTTCCAGCAGGAGAGCCCGCTGCTCCGCCTCCCACTCCGCGGCCCGCATGTCGTCGGAGAGCCCGGCCTCCAGGGCGTCGGCGGCGTCCGACGCCTCGGAGTTCTCCGTCATGGCCCGGTCCGTGAAGACCAGGGGCCGTTCGGCGTCCGTCACCAGATGCTTGACGACCTGGACATTGCCGTTGACGTCCCAGACCGCGATACCGGGTGTGAGCGTCGGGATGATCTCCACCGCCCATCGGGGCAGTCCCAGCACCCGGCCGGTCGCTCTCGCCTCGTCGGCCTTCTGCGCGTAGATCGTCCGGGTGGAGGCCATCTTGAGGATGGCCGCGGCTTCCCGGGCCGCCGCCCCGTCGACCACGTCCGACAGGTGGTGGACCACCGCCACGAACGACAGACCGAGCCGCCGGCCGAACTTCAGCAGTCGCTGGAAGAGCTGGGCGACGAACGGCGAGTTGATGATGTGCCAGGCCTCCTCGACCAGGAAGATGCGCTTCCTGCGGTCGGGGCGGATCCAGGTGTGCTCCAGCCAGACGCCCACGATCGCCATCAGGATCGGCATGGCGATCGAGTTGCGGTCGATGTGCGAGAGGTCGAAGACGATCAGCGGTGCGTCCAGATCGATCCCGACGGTCGTCGGGCCGTCGAACATGCCGCGCAGGTCACCGTCGACCAGCCGGTCGAGGACCAGGGCCACGTCCAGGCCCCAGGCCCGGACATCGTCCAGATCGACGTTCATGGCCTCGGCCGATTCGGGCTTCGGGTGCCGGAGTTGCTCGACGATGTCCATCAGGACGGGCTGGCGTTCGACGATCGTCTCGTTGACATAGGCGTGCGCGACCTTCAGCGCGAAGCCGGAGCGCTCGTCGAGGCCGTGTCCCATCGCCACTTCGATGATGGTGCGGAGCAGCGCGAGCTGCCCGGTCGTGGTGATCGCGGGGTCGAGCGGGTTGAGGCGGATGCCGCCGTCGAGCGCGGCCATGGGGTCGAGCCGGATGGGGGTTATACCCAGCTCCTGGGCGATCAGATTCCACTCGCCGTGGCCGTCCTCGCCCTGCGCGTCGAGGACGACCACCTGCCGGTCCCGGAAGCGGAGTTGGCGCAGGACATAGGTCTTCTCCAGCGCCGACTTGCCGTTGCCGGACTCGCCGAGGACCAGCCAGTGCGGGGCCGGGAGCTGCTGCCCGTACAACTGGAACGGGTCGTAGATATAGCCCTTTCCGCTGTAGACCTCGCGGCCGATGATCACGCCGGAGTCACCGAGGCCCGGGGCCGCGGTGGGCAGATAGACGGCTTGGGCCTGGCCCGTCGACGTACGGACGGGCAGCCGGGTCGTCTCCACCTTTCCGAACAGGAAGCTGGTGAAGGCATCCGTGAGGACGGACAGCGGATCTCGCATCACTGGCCCCTTTCGGTTCGGCGACTGTCGGCGGCTGTCAGCCGTTACTGCGAAGTGTCGGTGATCATCAGGATTATCGGCGGATACCGGTCGCGAACGGCAGGGTGTTCACAAAGGCGCGATGGTGCTCGCGGTCGCACCATTCCAGCTTCAGATAGGACTTGCCGGCGGAGGCCCTGATCGTCCGTTTGTCCCTGGCCAGCGCCTCGGGCGATCTGGACGACACGGTGATGTACCCGACGAGATTGACTCCCGCCGCCCCGCTGGCGAGATCTTCACCCCGCTGGTCCAGCCGGCCGTGGGCGGCGATGTCACGGGGGTCGACGGTGCGGTTCATCTTGGCGGCGCGGCTCGCCTCCGCCTCGTCGTTCGTCTTCTCCGTGAGCATCCGCTCGATGGCGATCTCGGTCGGTTCGAGATCCATGGTGACCGAGACCGTACGGATCACATCGGGTGTGTGGACGAGCAGCGGGGCCAGGAAGTTGACGCCGACCGGCGTCATCGGCCATTCCTTGACCCAGGCGGTGGAGTGGCACCAGGGCGCCCGGGTCGACGACTCCCGGGTCTTGGCCTGGAGATACGTCGGTTCCATCGCGTCCAGCTCGGCGGGCCAGGCGTTTCGTTTCGTCATCGCCTGGATGTGGTCGATGGGGTGGTCGGGGTCGTACATGGAGTGCACCAGGGAGGCCAGCCGGCTCTGCCCGAGCGGCTGCCGTACCCGGATGTCCGCCTCGGCGAGCCGCGCGCAGATGTCGGTGAGCTCGCGGGCCATGACGACGGCGAGGCCCGCGTCACGGTCGAGTTTCCTCGCACCGGCGGCCTGGCGCGCGGCGCGGGCCATGGCCTGGGCCTCGGCGGCCAGTTCGCGGGTGAAGTGCATGCAGGCGACGAGATAGGCGCGGTGCTGCTCGCTGGAGGTGGAGACCATCGACTGGAGATGGTCGTACGAATCCTGGAGCCAGGCTGGGGAAGAGGCGTCGCCGCGCTGTGCGACGTCCTTGGCGTGCGCGTCGGGGTCGGCGGGCAGCGTGCGGGCGAGCATCTGGAGCCGGGTGACAAAGCCGTCGCCGTTGGCCACATGCTTGAGCAGCGTGCCGAAGCGGTCGACGAGGGCCTCCTGGTCCTCGCTGTCGCGCAGGCCGACGCCGGGCCCCTCGATCTCGATGGCGGCGGTGACGGTGCGGCGGTCGGCGTGCAGCAGGACGGCGATCTCGTCCGGTCCGAAGGGCGCGGCCAGCCAGTTGATGCGGCCGATGCCGGGAGGCGGGCCGACCTCGACCTCACGGCCGTCGATGCTCGTGCCGGCCTCCATGGCGGCGGAGCGGTAGACGGTGCCGCTCCGCAGGGTGCGCTTGAAGCTGCGGTTGATCTCGAACCACTTGTAGAACGTGCGGTGCTTGTACGGCACGTACACGGCGGCCAGCGCGATCAGCGGGAAGCCGGTGAGCGTCACGATCCTGAGCGACAGGACGGGCACCAGCAGGCCGCACATCATGCCGAGGAAGGCGCCGGCGATGATCAGTGCGATCTCGCCGGTCTCGCGGTTCTTGCCGACGATCGCGTTCGGCCGGGCGCGGCCGATGAGATACGTACGGCGGGGCGCCATCGGTTGGACCTGGGTCGTCAACGCCCTCCACCTCCAGTGCTGTTGTTGCCGGCGCCGGTGCCGGTGTTGCGTGAACTGTGCGGGGTGCCGCTGGTCGGACTGCCGCCACGGGGCGGCGGCGCGGCGGCGGGAGCGTGTCCGCCGCCCGCCCCGCCCCCGGTGCCGCGGGAGCTGTGCGCGGCGACGCCCCCGGAGACCGGATTGGCGGGCCGGGAGCCGCCGCCTCCGCCGCCGTCACCCTGCTGGTGGTTGCGGCTGCTGTGGGTCTTGATGCCCTGGGAGACAAGGGCGGCGGGGGAGCTGATCAGCGCGGCGGCCTGGGAGCCGTCGGTGGCCTGCTTGCGGTTGGTACGCGAGGAGGCGATCTCGTCGCCGAAGCCGGGTACGAAGCGGTAGATCATCGCGGAGGCGAAGATCGCGAGCAGGATGATCGCGAGGCCCGACACCACGGCGGAGAACGCGTCGGGGCCGTCGTCGGCGGAGAGCGCTCCGGCCAGGCCGAGGACGATGACGATCACGGGTTTGACCATGATGACCGCGATCATGATGCCGGCCCAGCGGCGGACGTGCCCCCACATGTTCTTGTCGACGAGCCCGGCGTAGACGGCCGTGCCGAGCAGGGCTCCGACGTAGAGGAGCGCGGCTCTGATCACCAGCTCCAGCCAGAGCACCCCGGCGGCCAGGATCGACACGAGGGACACAACGATCAGCATGATCGGACCGCCGCCGATGTTGTCGCCCTTCTTGAGGGCTTCCGCGAAGCCGCCGAAGAAGACGTCGGTCTGCCCGCCGGTGGAGCTGGAGATGACCTCGGTGACGCCGTCGGTCGCGGAGACGATCGTGTAGAGGATGAGCGGCGTGAAGGCCGAGGCCAGGACGGTCAGCCAGAGGAAGCCGATGGCCTCGGAGAGCGCGGTGGCGAGGGGCACGCCGCGGATGGCGCGCTTGGAGACCGCGAGCAGCCACAGGACGAGGGTGAGGACGGTGGAGGCGGCGAAGACGACGGCGTACTGCCGGAGGAAGGCGGCGTTGGTGAAGTCGACGTTGGCGGTGTCCTTCACGGCCTCGCTGAGCTTGCCGACGATCCAGGCGGCGGCGTCGGCGCAGCCGCGCGCCAGGGAGGAGAGGGGGTCGAGGGCATCGGCGGGGTCGGCGGGAGGACCGATCCGCCGGGCGCCGTCGTCCCCCGAGGTGCAGAGTTCCCTGGCCTCGCCGAAGATGAGGTCGCAGACATTGTCGCTGGCGCCAGGCGAAGGGGACGGAGACGTCGTCGGGTCCGGCGCGGCGGACGCGCGCGTCGCCAGGGCAATCACCAGTGCGGACGCACCCGTCAGCGAGACGGCGAGCGACGACGCGCTGAGACGGCGGCTACCGGGCATAAGTGAAGCCTCCATATCCCTGAACGGCCTCGGCGATCTCGTCGGCGGTGGAGGCTCTGTTGCCTCCGCTGACGGGCGTGGGGCCTTCGGTCTGGCTGGAAGAGGTGATCTTCCAGTCGCCGCCGGTCCACTTGAGCTTCTCCGTCATGGTGAACCAGGTCTCGGTCACCGGCTTGGTGGAGCCCTCTCCGGCCAGGCCCACGAGACCGGTGGACCAGACCTCGACCGTCGCCGTGTCAGGACTCAGCGCGGTGACCTTCGTGCCAATGGGCAGCGTCCTGGACACGAACGTGAGCCCCGCGGGCGCGGAGCCGTCGTCGTTCAGGCCGACGTTCTTGAGGAAGCCCGGTGAGTACGCCTCGTCCAGGTCATTCAACAGACCGTTCGTGACGGCGGGATCATGCGTGGCGCGGATGATGTCTCCCCGGGATTCGGCGCTGAACATGCCGTCAGAACCGAGCACGACGACGTAGTTCGCCGCCGCGCTCGCCGCGCCCTGTTCGTTCCGCGCGAAGCCGGACGGGATCGCGCCGTTCTTTCCCGTCACCGGCTTCACGCCCGTTGCCGCCGTCGGGGCCGCTCCTGGCCCCGATCCCCTGGCCGCGTCCTGGCCGCCGCCCGGGGCGTCGTCGCCGCCCCCGCCGCGGTTCGCGAAGGCGATGGCCGCGATGAGCAGGATCACCACGCCCACCATGGTGATGAGGGAGCGTGAGCCGCGCGCCGGGCGGCGCGGGCCGCCGTACGCGTCGCCGCTCCTGGCGTCGGGCAGCCGCGTACGGGTCTGGCCCGTGCCGCCGAAGCTCTCGTCCGTACGGCCCTGGTCGCCGCCGTAGCCGTGCTCGTCACCGAAGCTCATGCCGCGTAAGCCCCCTCAGCCGTGTGCGGTTCCGCGTGGTCCGTGTCGTAGTACGACGGTAGCCGTGCTGGGTGCCGCGCGGGCGCGGTGTGGTGACTCGACATCAGGGAGACGCAACCTCAGCCGGTGGGCGCGACGGACGGGTGGTGTTGGAGGGGTCCGGGCACGCCCGGTGCGGACTGGTGGGGCGGCCGGGCTAGACGGCCATCCCGTACACGATGGTGAAGAGCGTGCCGAGTGAGCCGATGATGAAGACTCCGGTCAGCCCGGCGACGATCAGGCCCTTGCCCTGCTCGGCGCTGAACGTGTCCCTGAGCGCGGTCGCTCCGATCCGCTGTTTGGCCGCGCCCCAGATCGCGATCCCGAGGCAGAGGAGGATGGCCACGGCCATCACGACCTCGATCATCACCCGAGCCTCGTTCCCCAATGTCCCGAAGGGTCCCCAGTTTGGGGCGATGCCACCGATGATGGTGGTGATGTCGCCCTTTTCGGCCGCCAGGTACATGTAACTCACCGCCCCTGTTGGGTCGTTCACGCCCGGGCCCCATGGCACGGGTCACTCTCTATCTTCGCTGATGGAACCGGCGTCGTATGCCGCTTGGCGGCTCTCTTTACCCGATCCCCGCACATATGACCGACGCCGACCCCCTGACCTGGCACGGACCGGGTAGGCGAGCATGCGTATGGTTACTCTGTGTATCACGGAGCGTGACTCCGGGCAATGACTGTCGTTGTTACACCTTTGCGGAAGACCGCGCTCCGCAAGAGATATGACGGGGCCTCGGGTGGCTCACCGGGGGACCGGCGCGGATACGGGGCCGCCGTCTCGGCGCCTTCTGGTCAATCTTGTTTGAATCGACCGGTATTGGGCGAGATGGGCCGACTCCGACCCTGATCCGGGTGACTTGTGGGGAATCGCGCGTCATACGACGCGGACGTCGGCCGCGTGCCGTGCCAGGCCCCCCGTATGAGTGAACTTGGCGTCCCCGCGCGCTCTCCGGCGGCCCCCCGGACGACCGTGGCAGGAGGCGCCGCCGGCGTACCGGTGCGGTCGTTCGCCGGGCCCCGGGCCCGCGTCGTTGCGCGGTCGGCTTTGGGAAAGTGCCGTCGGGATCCCGGGCGACGGAGCGCCGGCCGGGGCTGAGGAACGGGGGCGTACGGCATGACAAGGCGTTCGGACGACGGGCGGCGGTTGATCGACCTGGCCGGCGGAGCACCGGCTCCGCGCGGCGGGGGCTTGAAGCACAGCGGAGGCGCCTGGACCAGAGCGGCGGAGGCGGCCGAGTCGCTGTGTACGCACATGGGGCACATCAGGGGCGAGTTCGCGGCGGCGCATGAGGGGCTCGCGGCCGGCGCGGAGGGCCTGCGGGCCGCCGAGGTGCTCCGGACGGTGCGGATGTCCTGGGAGCGGCGGATCGAGGCGGCGACGCGGGAGTGCGCGAGCCTGGCGGGAAAGATGCGGACGGTCGTGAAGGAGCAGGGCGAGAACGAGGGGGCGATCAGGGCCTCCTTCACCGCGTCCTTCGCGAGGAGCGGTGGTCCCGGCGGCGGCGCGCGGTGAGCGGCGCGCTGACATGGACTCAGTTACGTGCGGTGAAGTGCTCCGAGCTGGAGGGCGCGGCCGACGGCTGGGGCCGGGCGAGCAACCGGGCGGACGCGGCCCGGGACCGGATCGACAAACAGCTCCTCGCGAACATCGCGGCCTCGCAGGAAGGTGAGGCGGCGGAGGCGGCGATCGCGCGGCTGCGGGAGCTGAGCCGTGACTTCCAGTACGTGTATATCGAGTGCGGCCTGATCCGTACGACGTTGAACAGTCTCGCCCATGAGCTGCGGGGGCCCCAGCGGAAGCTGCTGAACGCGCTCGATGACGCGAGTGGCCTGAAGTTCACCGTGCACGAGGACGGTTCGGTGGGCTATCCGGCGGCGGGCGAGCACATGATCACGGGGGACGAGCTGCCGGAGGGGCGGGTCTCGGGCAGTGCCGTGCCGCCGCTGCTGGCGCAGCCGCCCGCGCTGACGAACCCGAACCCCAACGCGGCGCGGGCCCAGGAGATCGCCGACACCATCGCGCGTGCGGTCAGCGAGGCGCGGGAGATCGACGCGCGCTACACGGGCACGCTGCGGAAGCTCACGGCGCGGGACGGCCTGAGTGTCACGGACGCGATGTGGACGGACGCGAGCGGAGACGCGACGGCGGTACGGGGGATCACGGCCGACTACCTCCGGGACGGCATCCCCACGGGCGGCACGCCGGCGGAACGCACGGCGTGGTGGGACGGTCTGACGCAGGAGCGGCGGGAGGAGTACCTGGCGGTCTGCCCGGACCGGATCGGGAATCTGGACGGGATCCCGGCGGAGGTACGGGACGCAGCGAACCGGGACACCATGCAGCTCCTGATGGGCAAGCTGGAGGGCCGGGACGACGAGGCGTCGGGGACGCGGCTGGCGGGGCTGCGGGAGATTGACCGGCAGTTGCGGGCGGCGAGGGATCCTGGGGTGCCACCCATGTTTCTCCTGGGTATTGGTGACGAGGGGAACGGTCGAGCGATTGTGTCGTATGGAAATCCGGACACTGCAAGGAACATCTCGGCCTATGTTCCGGGATTGGGGACGGCGCTGGATGCAGACTTCGCAAAGGACGATTTAAAAAGGGCGCGGGACACGGCCATCGGGGCACGGGAGTACGACAGGTCCAGTGCTTCGATCGTGTGGCTTGGATATGATGCCCCCCAGCTTTCCGTTGGTCATGTGGTGAGAAATACGGACGTAATGTTTGCCGATCAAGCGCAAGTTGGCGCAGGGGCGTACAACGAATTTATGGCCGGAATCTCAGCGACGAACGAGAATGATGATCCGCATGTGACGGCCATCGGTCATTCTTATGGCTCGCTCACTGTGGGCCAGGCCGCACAGCGGCAGGGCGGTGTGCCAGGGGCTGACGACATTATTCTCCTCGGCAGCCCCGGAACCGGCGCAAAATCAGCGGACGAACTGGGAGTTGGCAAGGGGCATGTGTATGTCGGCGCTGCGGAGAATGATCCGGTGACCGCAATGCCTGCCAAAATCGAGGCGCGTGGGATGGCGACTGGCGCTGCCGCGGGGGCGGCGGTCGGGATGGCCGTAGGCGGTCCGGTCGGGGCAGCGGTCGTGGGCATCGGGGGAGGTGCAGCCGCGTTCCTCGCGCAGGACGCGCAGGGAGATGGCCGGGAGGTCTGGTATGGCACGGACCCTGCCCACGGTGCGTTCGGGGCCAGGCGCTTCAAGGTGGAGGACGGGCCACGTCCGGTCGGAGATGCTGGAGGCTTTGCGGCGCACTCCAATTACTTTAATCCTAATAATAGCGAAGAGTCTGCTCGCAACGTTGCGAAGATTGTGGCTGGCAAGGGCCATAGGATCAGCATCCAGGAGCCTCGATGACATCAGCATGCCGGGCAATGGCTCTTCTCTCCTTATTCCTGGCGTCCGGATGCTCCCTTCTGTCGGAAACCAGTCATCTTGAAAGGAATCCGTCCGGCGTGAACATGCAGCAGGCGGCCGAAAAGGCTGACGCGATCATGCAGGAGACTCTGTCTGATATTTCGCCCGAACTTCGATGGATGCATGGCCCGTCGAACGACCGTATGTGCACTGATCGAAAAAGTGATTCCACGGGAACCGGCTCAGTGAGGCGTCGTGTCGCTGTCACAACTTTAGTCTCAGAGGAAAGGAGAGGGAATTTACTCGGTGTGGTGGAACGCAATTGGAAGGCGCGTGGATTCGAAATTACGAGCGTTGATGCTGACAAGGATTTGCCCGCCATCTATGCGGTGTCGCCGGAAGACTTCGGTGTGAGTGTTGCGGCAGGAGGCGGAGGCCAGATCTTTTTCTCGGTCACCACGCCGTGCTTCGCCGAGTCTGAGGTGTCTGCTCCAGCAACGGGGCCGAACTCCGCGCAGCGCTCGGACGAGTACCCTCCCCGGCCCGACGTCCACGACGACTTCTGGTCATCCAGCGGCCCTCTTCCGACGTCCTCGCCGTCCGCCCCCTGAGCAGGGCCCGGCGCGCCTACACTGGCGCACGACAGTGGCCCTGACGCGAGGGGTGTTTGACGGTGCGTAAGGCATGGCTGGTCGCGGCTGCTGTCGGTGGGCTGTGTGTGAGTTTCGTTGCCCTGCTGGTCGTGGGCACCTACTCCGCCGCCGCCGGGCTCGGGGCGGGCGGGCGGGCCGTGGGGCTGGCCAAGGGCGCCGTGCCCGCCCTCTATCAACAGCTTGTGGAGAAGTGGGGCAACTACTGCCCCGCCATCAATCCGGCCCTGCTCGCCGCGCAGTTGTACCAGGAGAGCGGCTGGAACCCCTCCGCCCGGAGTCCCGCGGACGCCAGGGGCATCGGGCAGTTCATCCCCGGCACCTGGGCGGCGCACGGGATCGACGGGGACAAGGACGGCGACCGGGACATCTGGGACCCGGCCGACGCGATTCCGTCGGCGGCCTCGTACGACTGTGAATTGGCTGGATACGTCAAGGACGTGCCCGGCGACCAGACCAGCAACATGCTGGCCGCCTACAACGCGGGCGCGTACGCCGTGATCAAGTACGGGGGCGTTCCGCCGTACCGGGAGACGCAGAACTACGTCAAGGTCATCCGGACCCTGGAGAAGAGTTTCTCCAGGCCCGTCGGGAGGGTCGCGCCGTCGCGGCAGGCAGCCGGGGCCATCTACTTCGCTCAGCAGAAGCTCGGTACGAAGTATCTGTGGGGCGGCAACGGAACGCCGGAGCAGGGCGGTCGCTTCGACTGTTCCGGGCTCACGCAGGCCGCTTACCGGACCGTGGGGATCGAGCTGCCGCGGGTCGCCAATGACCAGTACAACGCGGGTGAGCACCCCGCACGGGACGAGTTGCTCCCGGGCGACCTGGTCTTCTTCTCGGACGATCTGACGAACTCACGGGCGATCCACCATGTGGGGTTGTATGTGGGCGGCGGGTACATGATCAACGCGCCGTACACCGGTGCCGTGATCCGGTTCGACAAGATCGACACCGCCGACTACTTCGGTGCGACCCGGGTCACCAAGGACGGTGCGGCGTCCTTGCCGACGGATCTGCCGCCGAGCCGGACCGACGGCTGATCCGGCCGCCGGGCCCGGCCGCCGGAGGGCTTCGGAGAGCTTCCGAGGGCGCCGTACGGCGGCCGGACGGGGCCGGCCGGCTGGCGGCGGAGGACGGCGGTGGCCGAAGCCCGGTGGCCGGAACTCTCCGTCAGGCAGAGGCCCTGAGCTGCGACGATGTGTCACTCTTCGATAACGTCATGGTGATCGTTCGGTGGAGAGTGGAACGTGCGCGGCGAGTAGGCCGTTCCCTGGACGAGAGCTGCGGTATTGATCTCGCAGCATGTTCCGTACCGACCACCGGGGTTGGTGGAAGCGGCGCACACGGTCGCGTGGCGCGGCAGGCGACGAGGCAAGGGGCCGCAGCAGATGGCTGGACTCGCACTGGATGGGTCGAACCCCGACGTCAGCCTGCTCTATGACATCAATGGGCTGGCCAAGGACGCACCGCCGTCGTTCGACCGCGTCATGGAGTTCGTCGGCGAGTACGGAATCCTGGTCGCGCTGGTGCTCGTGGTCCTCTGCTGCTGGTGGAGCGTGCGGCGGCACGGCTCGCTGGAGGACTCGGTCACGGCCGTTGCCGGACTCGTCTGGGCGCCGCTCGCCGCCGGGGTCGCGGTGCTGGTGAATGTCCCGATCCGCGGGTTCGTCGAACGGCCGAGACCGTTCCTGGACCACAAGGGCCTGGAGGTCCTGGTGGCCGGTAAGACGGACTACTCGTTCGTCAGCGACCACGCCACGATGGCGATGGCCATCGGCGTCGGAGTCTTCGTCGCCCAGCGGAAGTTCGGTCTCGCCGCGCTCGCGCTCGCGGTGATCGAGGGCTTCTGCCGGGTCTACATGGGGGTCCACTACCCGACCGACGTGGTCGGAGGCTTCGCGCTCGGTACGGCGGTCGCCCTGCTCCTCACCCCTCTCGCGCTCGCGCTGCTGACCCCGCTGCTGTCCGCCGTCTCCCGTTCCGCGCGGCTGGGCTGGTTCGTACGGTCGCGGGCCGCGCGTGAGGCGGACCTGGCGGCCGGCACCGGCGCCGGGACGCGTCCGCTCGGCATCCCCGAGCCGCGCCCCGACGACAACAACCTCGCCGCGTAGGCGCCGGCGGCAACCGACAACCGGCATCCGGCATCCGGCATCCGGCATCCGGCATCCGGTGCGTGCGCGTTACCCCGTGACCGCCTGATCGCGGTCCGGCTGGGGGATCGCGACGGCGCTGACGACGACATTCGAGTCCCAGTGGCCCCGTTCGTCGATCAAACCGCCGCAGGTGATCAGCCGTAGCTGCGGGGTGGACACCGGGCCGTAGACCCTTTCCGTGGGGAAGGACTTGGTCGGATAGGTGTCGACGGCGGTCACCAGGAACGGAAGCTGTCTGCCGTCTCCCAGCTCCGTGAGGACCCGGTCGCCCGGGTGCAGCCGGCCCAGCTTGGCGAAGACCGCGTTGCGGATGCCGGGCCGGCCGGGCCTGATCTCGGTGCTGTCCGGGTTGGTGGGGGCGTCCCGGTGGCCGACCAGTACGGCCGGGCCGCGCTCGCCGGGGCGCGGACCCAGGGCGTACCAGCCGACCTTCATCGCGTTGCGGAAGCCGGGAGCGTCCAGGGCGCCTTTCCTGTCGAGCCCGAGCGCCATGACGTCCGCGTCGATGCCGAGCCTCGGGATGTGCAGCCGTGCGGGTGCGGTGGGCGGGTCCGTGACATGCACGGCGCGGGGTTCGGCGGTGGCCGGCGACGTGGGCCGCCCCGGGAACGCGTGCAGCAGTACGGCTGCCACCAGGCCGAGGGCCGCCACCGCCAGGAGCGCCCTGATCGCCCGGTCCGCCGTGACCACGGGTCCCACCGTTCTGGCCATGGTCAGTGCCGGCCACCCGTGGCGCGGCGCTGGAGGCGGCGTACCACGAGGATCGTGCCGGCCGCGGCCGACGCGGTGACGCTGATGAGGAGAGCGAGTTCGGTCGCTCCTGAGGGATCTGAGGAATCGGTGGCGTTCATATGGTCGGCGCCTCCTCGCGCCGCGCCGGACGGGGTGATCTGCAGGGTGCCCGCGGTCGGCAGTCCGGCGCCGGTCTCGCCCGTGCCGGTGGTCGCTGTCGCGGTGACGGTCGCGGTGGCCGTGGCGACCACCCCGTTCATCGTCGACGTCGCTGTCACCGTCGCGGTCACCACATCGGGGTCGGCGGGCGCCCTCGTCCCCGACGCCATCGCGTCGGCCGAGGCCCGCGCGGAGGCGGACGCCAGCACGGACGCGGTGTCACCGGCGGAGACGGAGGTGCTCGCGGCGGGGGTCGGCTGCGCCTTCGCGCGCCACAGCGGTCCGCCGTCGAGGCCGGCCGGTGCCCGGTCCGCCGAGGCGTTGACGGGTGTGCGCCGGTCCGTCCCGGCCGGCTCGTCCACCGACGCGACGGCGACGGAGCCGAGCGTGAGCAGGAGAACGGCGGCCGTGCCGAGCGCCGCGGTTATCCGGGGTCCGTTTCGATGGATGGGTCCGTGCATGTGTCCGTGCATGGTCCGTCCTCGCGAGTCGGGTGTGCCCCCCTCTTCTTCCTACGTACAGAGGATCGCCGGGCGGCCCGTACGGCCACTTCGGTGGACCGTTCGAGCTACGGGCCGGCCGTGGAACGCGAGAATCAGAGCGCCTGCGGGAACTCGAACAGCCGCTCGGGGTCGTACTGCCTCTTCAGCCGGGTCAGCCGGTCCGCGGCGGCGCCGTAGTACGCCGTGCGCCAGTCCGTCAGCAGGGGATCGATGTAGTTCTGGTACGCCGCGCCGGACGCGTACCGGCGCATCGCGCCATGGGTGTTTTTCAGCCACGCCTGCTGGGTCTGGCCCTGGGTGCCGGGCTGCCAGGACGCGATGTACTGGGCGAGTATCCGCGAGCGCCGGTGGACGAAGGACGTGGCGAGCGGATCCACCCGGTTGATCGCCCCGCCGAGCGCGGTGAGCGCGATGGAACCACTGCCGCCGCCCCGGGAGGAGGGGATCCGGGTGAAGTCCTCGGCGGCGGAGACCAGGGCGCGCAGTCCGGCGGGCGAGAGATCGCGGTCGAAGAAGTCCGAGGCCGCGGAGTACGTCTCGCGCTGGAGGGCGCCCTGCTCGCTGCGGCCCGGAGTGCTGCCGGGCAGACGGCACTGGTCCGCGGTGAGGCCCGAACAGCCCGCGTACACCAGCATCGCCTCCTCGTATCCGCGCGGCCGCAGCGCCACGGAGCTCGCGGGTCCGGGGCCGCCGGGACCGTCGGCGAGGCGGTCCAGGGCGTTCTTGAGGTCGGCCTCGCTGCCGAGGGTGAAGGCGGAGAGGGAGATGGTGGGGGTGGCCCCGCCAGGACCGGCGGAGAGATGGAGGGACGACCAGATCTCGTCGGGCTGGTCCGGGCCCCACTTCTGCCAGGCCCCGAGCAGGGTCTCGGCCTTCGACCAGGGCCAGTTCACATAGGCGGAGACGGTCGCGGGCGCGGGGTGGGTACGGAAGCGCAGCTCGGTGACGACACCGAAGTTGCCGTTTCCCGCGCCGCGCAGCGCCCAGAAGAGGTCCTGGTTCTGCTCGGCGTCGGCGGTCAGCCGCTTGCCGTCGGCCGTGATCAGGGTGGCGGAGGTGAGGCTGTCGCAGGTGAGCCCGTAGGCGCGGGCGGCGACGCCGTGTCCGCCGCCGAGAGTGAGCCCGGACACGCCGACGGTGGGACAGGATCCGGCGGGGATCGTACGGCCGCGGTCCGCGAGGGTCCGGTAGACGTCGGCGAGCCTGGCGCCGGCGCCGATGATTCCGTCGGAGGCGTGGTCGAGGGAGTCGAGTTTCGATATGTCGATGACCAGGCGGCCGTTGCCGCTGGACCAGCCCGCGTAGGAGTGGCCGCCGCTGCGGATGGAGACGGGGGTCCGGTGGGTGCGGGCGAAGGCCAGGCACTCCCGGATGTCGTCCTCGCCGGAGACATAGGCGACCGCCGCGGGCTTCAGATTGTCGAAGCGGGTGTTGTAGAGCAGCCGGGCCGTCTCGTACGCGGCGTCGTCCGGCCGTACGAGGTCGCCGTCGAGCCCCTTCGCGAGCGCGCCCCAATTGGGGGCCCCGGCGGAGGCGCTCGCCGTCGGGGCACCGCTGGAGGCCGTGGCGCCGCGGCGGGTGGGTGCGGGACCGCCCTTCCCGCTGTCACTGACGCCGCCGGAGCAGGCGGTCGCGGCGGCGGCCGTGACGCCGGCCGCCGCCGCGGTGAGCAGTGTGCGCCGTTCCATCTGAGGACCTCCTGGGGGGCGACCCGGTGACGCGCGGGCGGCGTCTCCGGGTGGGGAGGAGGTCGCGGACGCACGAGTTTCCGTGGTGCGGGTGATGTGGGTGGTGCTCGCGTACTCACTCGCGTCTACCCGGGAACCGTAGGCAGCACCGGACCGGGCCCAGGCCAAGGCTTCGTCAGCTCTTCGTCAGCTCTTCGCCATGGCTTGGGCATGGCTTGGACATGCCTTCACCAGGTCGGCGTCAGTGCGGCGGGGTGTGCGAGGCCGCGTCCGTACGGGCGAGGTCGCGGGATCTGCGGGCGGGGCCCGACCAGCCGCAGGTGCAGCGGGCCAGGCAGAAGGAACCACGTTCGACGGTGGACGTGGTGTGGGACAAAGCGGGAGGAGGTGACGCGGCGGCGGGGGGACCAGAGATCTCTGACTCGCTCACAGGTCCACCGTACCGGCGTGGCGGCGCGCCGTGACCGGGACCGGCGTGACGGGGGGAGCGGGCCGTCGTTATGCGGGAAGGGTGGGTTTCGGACAAGCGGTGGTCGGGCGTTGGGGGTTGGCAGGCGATGGTGGTGCGGCAGCACGGACTCAGGGGCGCGGCGCTCGCCGTCATGGCCGTGGCGGGGGTCGTGGCCGCGGCCGCCGGATGCTCCGGTGGCGTCGGCGCCATGGCCGACGCCCGGTCGGGCGGCGATCCGGGAGCGGTGCGGAAGGCGGCCGATGTGCTGCTCGCCGAGGGGAGTTCGAAGGCCCGTACGTCCATGGAGATGGCCGCGGGCGGCACCCGGCTGACCATCCGGGGCGAGGGCGGATACGACTTCGGCAAGCGGATGGGGCAGCTCAGGGTCGTCCTGCCCAAGGATCCCGCGGGTGCGAGCGAGCACCGGCCGATCACCGAACTGCTGTCGCCCGCGGCGCTGTACATGAAGAACCGGGGCGCCGGGGTGCCCGCCGACAAATGGGTCAGGATCGATTCGACCTCGCTGGAGGACGGGAATCTTGTCACGGGCGGGGCGACCGATCCGCTGACCGCCGCCGAACTGCTGCGCGGTGCCCGGAATGTGATGTATGTCGGGGAGCAGGATCTGGCCGGGGTCCGGGTGTCGCACTACCGGGGGGTGACGGGCATCGGGCGGGCCGCGAAGGCCGCGCCGCCGTACGCGCGCGGGGCGCTGGCGGCGGCGGCGCGCGGATTCGCCGAGGACACCGTGCCGTTCGACGCCTATCTGGACGAGTCCGGGCGGCTGCGCAAGGTCAGGCACCAGTTCAGCTATGTCAACCAGGGGCGTCCCGTCGCTGTGGCGTCGACCACGCTGCTGTACGCGTTCGGGGCCCCGGTCGTGATCACGCTGCCGCCGAGCGACGACATCTTCGCAGGCGAGATCAAGACGTGACCCGGGCGGCCTGGAGGGATCACGGCGGGACGCGGCAAGATCAAATCAAGCCGTAGCCGGGAGGACCAAGGCGGAAATGGTCCGGACGTGCCATGCGCGGTGTGTATCGCGCTCCCTACGCTGAGGGGTGTCCCGTAATTCGCGGTGGATCGGCGGGCGGCGTCGGACGCGGTGCGTCGCGAGGCGGAGAGACGTCCCCGTACTGGGCGTATGGGGATGTTCCGGCAACGCGGCGAGGTGCCGCGGCTGTCGGCGCCCGCCCGCCCGGGATGACGGGACAGCCCTGGGGAAGCCGACACCGGCAGAAAGAGGTGATTGCACGTGGCTCTGGTGCGTATGCCGACCGTTCAGGACCACGTGGCTCTGGCCGAGATCGAATTGTGCGGTGAGCTGATGATCGCCGCGTCCGCCGCGGACGGGGAGCGGCTCAGCGCGGCCAGGATCGATGAAGTGCTGAACGTCACGGCCGAGCGTCCCGCCCCGGCCCGGCTCCCCCGGCGGGCCGGCTGCTGCCGGGAATGACCGGGGCCCGGTCCGTGTCGACAACCGGCCCGCGCCATCGGCCCGGGCCGTCGTCCCGGACGCGTCAGGTGCGGAGCAGGCGGGCGATCGCCTTGGTCGCCTCCTCGACCTTCGCGTCGATTTCGTCACCGCCCTTGACCGCCGCGTCGGCGACGCAGTGGCGGAGGTGCTCCTCCAGGAGCTGGAGCGCGAAGGACTGAAGGGCCTTGGTGGAGGCGGAGACCTGGGTCAGTATGTCGATGCAGTAGACGTCCTCGTCGACCATCCGCTGGAGCCCGCGGATCTGGCCCTCGATCCGGCGCAGCCGCTTGAGGTGCTCGTCCTTCTGCTGGTGGTAGCCGTGGATTCCCCGGTCGTGATCAGTCATGACGGAGGGCGCCTCGCTCGTCGCCGCGCCGGCCGTCTCCATGGTCGTCATCGCGTCCTCCTGCTGTGCTGCCCGAAGCGGGGTCATATACCCGGCATGGGTATATCGTACCCCTCTGTGATTCATGGAGCAGAGGCTCTGTGCTCACCACCCTGCCCTATGGGCGACACTGGGGACTTGCCGGTTACCGTGGCCGGATGGTGCACCTAGCATCAGCCCGACCGAAACCTATGTACCCCGAGGACCACCCGTGCGATTTCGTCTGACCCCCAGGGAGACGAGCTTCTATGACATGTTCGCCGCATCCGCGGACAACATCGTCACGGGCTCCAAGCTCCTGATGGAACTGCTCGGGGCGGATTCCTCCGCCAGGGCCGAGATCGCGGAGCGGATGCGGGCAGCGGAGCACGCCGGCGACGACGCCACGCACGCGATCTTCCACCAGCTCAACTCCTCCTTCATCACGCCCTTCGACCGCGAGGACATCTACAACCTCGCCTCCTCGCTCGACGACATCATGGACTTCATGGAGGAGGCGGTCGACCTGGTCGTCCTCTACAACGTCGAGGAACTGCCCAAGGGCGTCGAGCAGCAGATCGAGGTGCTGGCCAGGGCCGCCGAGCTGACCGCGGAGGCCATGCCGCACCTGCGCACGATGGACAACCTCACCGAGTACTGGATCGAGGTCAACCGGCTGGAGAACCAGGCCGACCAGATCCACCGCAAACTGCTGGCCCATCTTTTCAACGGCAAGTACGACGCGATGGAGGTGCTCAAGCTCAAGCAGATCGTCGATGTGCTTGAAGAGGCCGCCGACGCGTTCGAGCACGTCGCGAATACGGTGGAGACCATCGCGGTCAAGGAGTCCTGAACCTCGTGGACACCTTCGCACTCGTCGTGACCATTGGTGTCGCGCTCGGTTTCACCTACACCAACGGCTTTCACGACTCCGCGAACGCCATCGCGACCTCCGTCTCCACCCGGGCGCTGACGCCCCGGGCCGCTCTGGCGATGGCGGCGGTGATGAATCTCGCGGGCGCGTTCCTGGGACAGGGGGTCGCCAAGACCGTCAGCGAGGGGCTGATCGCCACACCCACCGGGTCGAGGGGGATGGGCATCCTCTTCGCCGCGCTGGTCGGGGCGATCGTCTGGAATCTGGTCACCTGGTACTACGGACTTCCGTCCTCCTCGTCCCACGCGCTGTTCGGCGGGATGGTGGGCGCGGCGCTCGCCGGCGGGACCGATGTGATCTGGTCCGGGGTGCTGGAGAAGATCGTCATTCCGATGTTCGTCTCGCCGGTCGTCGGTCTGGTCGTCGGCTATCTGGTGATGGTGGCGATCATGTGGATATTCAGGAAGTCCAACCCGCACAAGGCCAAGCGCGGTTTCCGGATAGCCCAGACCGTCTCGGCGGCGGGGATGGCGCTCGGCCATGGCCTCCAGGACGCGCAGAAGACGATGGGCGTGGTGGTGCTGGCGCTGGTCATCGCCGATGTGGAGGACTCCAGCGACGCGATCCCGGTCTGGGTGAAGATTGTCTGCGCGCTGATGCTGTCCCTCGGCACGTACGCGGGCGGCTGGCGCATCATGCGGACACTGGGCCGCAAGATCATTGAGCTGGACCCGCCGCAGGGCTTCGCGGCCGAGACGACCGGCGCGTCGATCATGTTCGGCTCGGCGTTCCTGTTCCACGCGCCGATCTCGACGACGCATGTCATCACCTCGGCGATCATGGGCGCCGGAGCGACCAAGCGGGTCAACGCGGTGCGATGGGGCGTCGCGAAGAACATCATTCTCGGCTGGTTCATCACGATGCCGGCCGCCGCGCTGGTCGCGGCGCTGAGTTTCTGGATCGTGAATCTGGCCTTCGGCTGACCGGAGCCTTCGGCTGACCGGAGACGGAGCTCTCCGGTCCGGCCCGGACGGGACCGTGAGGACGACCGGTCCCCGTCGCACCGGGACAAACCGTGCGCATCACACCTGAAGTGCGGCTGAGCCGTGCCCGTACGCCTGTCCGCGCCGGACAGGGAAGCCGGACAGGGAAGCCGGGCACAAAAAGCCGGGCGAAGAGCCGGACGCGAGGAGCCCGACGTAAAAAATGGGCCCGCCCCCTGGGAGAGGGGGCGGGCCCATCGCCTTGCGGTGGCACCGCCATGCAGCACCGCAGGACGGCTCGGCCGGCCGGGGGCCTTCGCGGTTTAGCCGAAGCGGCCGGAGATGTAGTCCTCGGTCGCCTGGACGGACGGATTGGCGAAGATCCGCTCGGTCTCGTCGATCTCGATGAGCTTGCCGGGCTGGCCGACGGCGGAGAGGTTGAAGAAGGCCGTGCGGTCCGAGACGCGCGCCGCCTGCTGCATGTTGTGCGTCACGATCACGATCGTGAACCGCTCCTTCAGCTCGCCGATCAGGTCCTCGATGGCGAGAGTGGAGATCGGGTCGAGCGCCGAGCAGGGCTCGTCCATCAGCAGCACATCCGGCTCGACCGCGATGGCGCGGGCGATGCACAGGCGCTGCTGCTGGCCGCCGGAGAGACCGGAACCGGGCTTGTTCAGGCGGTCCTTGACCTCGTTCCAGAGGTTGGCGCCCTTGAGGGACCGCTCGACGACGTCCGACAGCTCGCTCTTGCGGACCTTGCCGTTGAGCCGCAGGCCCGCCGCGACATTGTCGAAGATCGACATGGTCGGGAAGGGGTTGGGGCGCTGGAAGACCATGCCGACCGTACGGCGCACGGCGACCGGGTCGACGTTGGAGCCGTAGAGGTTCTCGTCGTCCAGGAGGACCTTGCCCTCCACGCGGCCACCGGGGGTGACCTCGTGCATACGGTTGAGGGTGCGGAGGAAGGTGGACTTGCCGCAGCCGGACGGGCCGATGAAGGCCGTCACGGAGCGGGGCTCCACGGTCATCGAGATGTCGTCGATCGCCCGGTGGGAGCCGTAGTAGGCGGAGAGTCCGCTGACGTCGATTCGCTTGGCCATCTGAATCACTGCTTCTTTCGTGGCCCCGCGCGGCGGAGCCGGATATCGAGGCCTCAGCGGCCGGTCTTCGGGGCCTTCCAGCGGGCGATGCCGCGGGCGACGAGATTGAGGATCATGACGAAGGCGATCAGCACCAGAGCGGCGGCCCAGGCGCGGTCGATCGAAGCCACTTCGCCGGTCTTGTACTGCTCGAAGATGTAGAAGGGCAGCGAGGACTGAGGACCGTCGAAGGGGTTCGCGTTGATCAACTGGCCGCCGAAGACCAGCAGGATGATCGGCGCGGTCTCACCGGCGATACGCGCGATGGCGAGCATCACACCGGTCGTGATACCGCCGATCGCGGTCGGCAGGACCACCTTCAGAATCATGCGCCATTTCGGCACACCCAGCGCGAGCGCGGCCTCGCGCAGCTCGTTCGGTACGAGCTTCAGCATCTCCTCGGTGGAGCGGACCACGACCGGGATCATCAGGATCGTCAGGGCGAGGGACCCCATCAGACCGGATCCCTCGATCGAGGCGAGCAGCATGATCGACAGGATGAACAGACCCGCGACGATGGACGGGATACCGGTCATCACGTCCACGAAGAAGGTCACGGCCCTGGCCAGCGCGCCCTTGCCGTACTCCACCAGATAGACGGCGGTCAGCAGCCCGATCGGGACGGAGATGACGGTGGCGATACCGACCTGCTCCAGCGTGCCGATCAGCGCGTGGTAGACACCGCCGCCCGGCTCCGTGCTCAGGACGCCGGCCATCGAGTGGCTCAGGAAGTAGGGGTCGAGGACCTTCACACCGCGGCTGATGGTGGTGAAGAGCAGCGAGAACAGCGGGATGACCGCGAGGACGAAGCACACCCAGACGATGCTGGTGGCGAGGCGGTCCTTGGCCTGTCGCTTGTTCTCGACCACCGAGGTGACGATGTACGAGACGACGACGAAGGCGATGACGGCGATCAGGCCCCACTGGACCTTGGACTCCAGGCCGGCGGCGGCACCGATGCCCACACCGACGACGATCCCGGCGGCGGCGAAGCCGGCCGGGGCCCAGCGCGGCAGGCTGCGTTGGCTGAGGCTTTCCTTCCCGCCCAGGGGCGGCACCGGGGCCGGCTTGTTCTGTATGGCTGCGTGGCTCATGCGTTGGCCCCCGAGTACTCCTTGCGGCGCGCGATGATCAGGCGGGCCGCGCCGTTCACCAGCAGGGTGAGGACGAAGAGCACCAGACCGGAGGCGATCAGGGCGTCGCGCCCGAGCTCATTGGCCTCGTCGAACTTCGCCGCGATGTTCTGGGCGAACGTGCCGCCGCCCGGGTCGAGCAGGTGGAGCGAGATCAGATAGTTCGGCGAGAGGACCGTGGCGACGGCCATCGTCTCGCCGAGCGCGCGGCCGAGTCCCAGCATCGACGCGGAGATCACACCGGAGCGGCCGAACGGCAGGACGGACAGCCGGATGACCTCCCAGCGGGTGGCGCCCAGCGCGAGGGCCGCCTCTTCGTTCATCCGCGGGACCTGGAGGAAGACCTCACGGCTGACGCTGGTCACGATCGGCAGGATCATGATCGCCAGCAGGATGCCGACGGTCAGCATGTTGCGGGCCACGCCCGGCTGCGTCTGGTCGAAGATGTACGTCCACGAGAAGTACTGGTCGAGCCAGAGGTTCAGGCCGTCGAGATACGGCACCAGGACGACGGCGCCCCAGATGCCGTAGATGATGCTCGGCACGGCGGCCAGCAGGTCCACGACATAGGCGATGGGCGCGGCCAGCCGGCGCGGCGCGTAGTGCGAGATGAACAGCGCGATGCCGACGGCGATCGGGACGGCGATGATCATCGCGATGACCGAGCTGACGAGCGTGCCGACGAGCAGAACCGCGATGCCGAAGACGGGCGGCGTCGCGGCGGGGTTCCAGTCGAAGGTGGTGAGGAAGTTTCCCTCGTCCTTGGAGATGGCGATGGCGGTGCGGTAGGTCAGGAACCCCGCGATCAACGCCATGATGACGAGCAGCAGAATGCCCGAGCCCCTGGAGAGGCCCGAGAAGATCTTGTCGCCCGCGCGGCCTGTGGAGCCCGACGGGCGGCGGACAGGCGGGGCGGGAGGATGGTCGATCGGTGTCGTGGAAGCCATGGTCTTTCCGGTCTGTGTGAGGGAGCGGAGGCTCCCCTGGCGGCGGTGCACCGGATGGGTGGACGGCCGCCGGCCCGGAGGGTCGCACCGGGCCGGCGGCCGTCACTGACGGACTACGAGAGGGAGGCGACCGTCTCGCGGACCTTGGCGTTGATCTCGGCCGGGATCGGCGCGTAGCCGGCCTCGGAGAGAACCTTCTGGCCCTCGTCGCTGGACGTGTAGGTGAGGAAGGACTTGACCGTGGACAGCGTCTCGGCCTTGTTGCCCTTGTCGCAGGCGATCTCGTACGTCACCAGGACGACCGGGTAGGCACCCTCGGCCTTGGTGGTGTAGTCGAGGTCGAGCGCCAGGTCCTTGCCGGTGCCCTTGACCTTGGCGGCGGCGATGGCCTTGGACGCGTTCTCCGACGTCGCCTCGACCGGGGCGCTGGCGCCCGTGTCGATCTTGACGGTGGAGATCTGCTGCGAGGTGGCGTAGGAGAGCTCGAAGTAACCGATCGAGCCGTCGACCTGCTTCACCTGCGTGGCCACACCGGCGGAGCCGGAGGCAGCCTGGCCACCGGGGGCCGGCCACTTCTTCTCGGCCTCGTACTTCCAGTCGGACGTGGCGGTGGCGCCCAGGTACTTGCCGAGGTTCTGCGTGGTGCCGGAGTCCTCGGAGCGGTGGAAGGCCTGGATCGGCTTGTTGGGAAGCTTGACGCCCGGGTTCAGCTTGGCGATCGCCTGGTCGTTCCAGTTCTTGATCTTCGTGTCGAAGATCTTGGCGAGCGTGGGGGCGTCGAGGACGAGGCTGTCCACACCCTCCAGGTGGTAACCGATGGCGATCGGGCCGCCGACCATGGGCAGGTTGATGCCCTGGCCGCCCGCGCAGATCTTCTTGGAGTCGGCGACCTCTTCGGGCTTGAGCGCCGAGTCGGAGCCGGCCACGCTGACGGTGCCCTGGTTGAAGGCGATGATGCCCTCGCCGGAGGAGGAGGACTTGTAGTTGACCTCCACGCCGGAGCAGGTGGCCATGTAGTTCTTGATCCAGAGGTCCATGGCGTTCTTCTGCGCGCTGGAACCGGAGGCCAGGAGCTGACCCTTGGCGCCGTCACATATGGCGTTCGCGGCGGCGCTGGTCGGCTTCGTCGAGGCGCCGGTACCGCTGTTGTCGTCCGAGCCGCACGCCGTGAGAACCAGGGCGCCGGAGACGGCGAGGGCACCGAGCGCGGTGGCGCGCAGCCCGTTCTTGCGCTGAAGCTTCACTTCGGGTGTTTCCTTCCAGGAGCCGCCGGCCTGTGTGTTTTCTACGGCGGCGTGCGTCGGGGTGGTTGGTGTGGCGCTGAGCCGGTCACCGTGTAAGTCCGAAATTAGGCAGATCAGGTGAAGCCGTCGACGGGGCCGAGTGAACGGAAGGTGAACCATGGCATACGGCCTGGTGCGGCACGCAAAAGCTCACCCAATTGGGGTAGCGGCCTTCTTTTTGGGGCTCGGTTCGCCTCCGGGCGCTTTATGCGCCACTTCGTGAGGCGGGGCGGGTCAGCCGGGGCGTCCTGGCAGGGGCGCCTCGGCGGAGTGCGCTTCCTCCGGCGCGAGGCGCGGTACCCCGGCCACCGGTGCTGACGGGACAGCTCTCGGCCGCCGGGCGGCTCAGGTCGCACGGCCCGGCGGTCACCCGCCCGCCTCCGCTGTTCGGGAACGGAGAGGGAGTGCGCGCGGAGGTTCGTGAGGTATGAGCGAATCGAGCACGGTCGAGTGTCGACAGGGGCACAAAGCGCCCGGAGGCGAACCGAGCCCTGAAAAAAGGGGGGTGAGTGAGCCGAAGGGCGCGCCGCTGTCGAGAGGGAGAGCGCGCGGAGGTTCGTGAGGTACGAGCGGATCGAGCACGGTCGAGTGTCGACAGGGGCACAAAGCGCCCGGAGGTGAACCGAGCCCTGAAAAAAGGGGGGGCGCGGGCGAACCGAGCCCCCCAACAGAGCGCGCCCTAAAGCGCCCGCAGCAGCGCGTCCACCAGCACGCGGTCCCTCGGCTGCGTCAGGCGCTCCCGGGCCGCCGCCGGCGGGAGCCAGACGATCCGGTCGACCTCGTCGTTCGGTGTGAAGGCCCCGTCGGTCGCCTCGGCCGCCCAGTAGGTGGCCTCCTTGGGGCGGCCCTGGGCCAGATAGCGGACGGTGCCCAGCCGGGGGCCGGGCGCGCAGTGGTGGCCCGTCTCCTCCAGCACTTCGCGCAGGGCGGCGGACAGGATGTCCTCCGCGTGCTTGAGCTTGCCCTTGGGGTGCGACCAGTCGTCGTACTTGGGCCGGTGCACCAGACAGATCTCCGGGCCGCCGTCCTCCTCCCGCGAGTGGCGCCAGAGCACACAGCCCGCCGCGACCACGATGTCTTCTCCGCCGTCCGCGGGCATGGTCCCTCCCCCGTCGCCGTTCGCGTTCGGTGGCGTGTTCGCTGTGTTCATGGGGCGGTCGCCGCCACCTGCTGCCACACCTGCTGGAAGGCGAAGCGGGCCGCCTCGACCTCGTGCCGCTGGTCGGCGTGGAGCACGCCCAGGGCGTAGGCGGTCGCCGGGGCGATCCGCGGTGTGCGGGCCGCGTTCGCCGCGGCGGCGGCGGCCTCGGCCGCGTCGCGGTGCCGGTCCAGGGCCGTGACCGCGCTCAGCAGCACCGGATCGGGGGCGCCGCCGGCGCACCACACCTCCTGTGCGTACCGGTGCAGCCGCAGCAGTCGCCGCACCTGATGCCAGGGCGCGTCCTGTGCCTCGCCGTCCGACGCGGTGGCCAGCCCGTGGACCAGGGCCTCCGCGTTGTACGGGTGCGCGGCGCGCGCCAGCGGCAGGCGGGCGACGCCGTCCAGGAGCTGTCGTTCGGTGCCTTCGCCCGGCCCGGCCAGCATCTCGACGGCCGGGGCCGACGCCATCGGTGCCAGTGGCACCTCGGAGGCCAGTACGGCCACGGCGTCCGCGACCGCGTGGAAGCGGGACGAGCCGAGCGCCTGGAGCGCCGCCGAGTGGGCGCGGGTCCTGGCGAGGGTGAGCTGGCGCTCCAGCAGGGCTCCGGCGCGGGACGCTCCGACGGTGAGCGCGCCCGGAGGCCGGCCGTCCGGAGCGGTCTCTGTCCCGGGCGCGGGTATCGGCGAGGCGCCCGAGAGCCGCGCCAGCGCGCCGAGCAGCCGGTGCAGCCTGGCCGTGCAGGCGTGTTCCTGGGCGAGGGTGCCGGACAGCCAGCCCAGTTCCGTACGGAGCTGGTCGGCCCAGACCGGGTCGAGCAGCGGCCGGAAGGTGTGCAGGCCGCCGCCTATCCTGCGGGCCGCGCCGCGCAGGGCACGCGCGGCGGCCTCGGCCGTCGCGGTGTCCGAGCCGCTCTCGCTGTACATCCGCAGGCTGCGCAGGAAGTCGCCGGCGCGGGAGTGCAGATACCCGGCCAGGACCTCCCCCGCTGTCAGCCGGTCGGTGTCCACTTCATGGTGCTGCACGCCGGCGCCTCCGGGCGTCTATGAGCATTTCCTGTATGTTCCGCAGCGGCTGACCCTCCGCATCCGTGGCATGCCGGGTCCAGTTGCCGTCCGCGCCGAGGTGCCAGGAAGAGGTGGTGTCGGACATCCCGGTCTCCAGCAGCCGGGTGAGTGCCGCGCGGTGGGCCGGGTCGGTGACCCGGACCAGTGCTTCGATACGGCGGTCGAGATTGCGGTGCATCATGTCGGCGCTGCCGAGCCAGACCTCGGGCTCCCCGCCGTTGCCGAAGGCGAAGACCCGGGAGTGCTCCAGGAAGCGGCCCAGGATCGAGCGGACCCGGATGTTCTCGGAGAGGCCGGCGACTCCGGGCCGTACGGCGCAGATGCCGCGGACCCAGATGTCGACCGGCACTCCGGCCTGGGAGGCCCGGTAGCAGGCGTCGATGACGGCTTCGTCGACCATCGAGTTGACCTTGATACGGACATAGGCGGGGCGGCCCGCGCGGTGGTGCGCGGTTTCCTTGTTGATACGGGTGATGAGTCCGTCACGCAGGGACTTCGGGGCGACCAGCAGCCGGCGGTAGGTCTCCCGGCGCGAGTAGCCGGAGAGCCGGTTGAACAGGTCCGAGAGATCCGCGCCGACCTGCGGGTCCGCGGTGAGCAGACCGAGGTCCTCGTAGAGCCGTGCCGTCTTCGGGTGGTAGTTGCCCGTGCCGACATGGCTGTAGCGGCGCAGGTTCTCGCCCTCCTGCCGGACCACCAGGGAGAGCTTGCAGTGGGTCTTCAGCCCGACCAGGCCGTACACCACATGGCAGCCGGCCTCTTCGAGCTTGCGCGCCCATTTGATGTTGGCCTGCTCGTCGAAGCGGGCCTTGATCTCGACGAGGACGAGGACCTGCTTGCCCGATTCCGCGGCGTCGATCAGCGCGTCGACTATGGGGGAGTCGCCGGACGTCCGGTACAGCGTCTGCTTGATGGCCAGCACGTCCGGGTCGGCGGCGGCCTGCTCCAGGAACGCCTGGACGGAGGTGGAGAACGAGTCGTACGGGTGGTGCAGCAGCACGTCCCGCTCGCGCAGGGCCGCGAAGATGTCCGGAGCGGAGGCGGACTCCACTTCGGCGAGGTCCCGGTGCGTGCCCGCGATGAACTTCGGGTACTTCAGCTCGGGCCGGTCCAGCGCCGAGATCCCGAAGAGTGCCGTGAGATCCAGCGGCCCCGGCAGCGGATAGACCTCGGAGTCGGACACCTTCAGCTCGCGGACCAGCAGGTCCAGGACGTACGGGTCGATGGACTCCTCGACCTCCAGGCGGACCGGCGGGCCGAAGCGGCGCCGCATGAGCTCCTTCTCCAGCGCCTTGAGGAGGTTCTCGGCGTCGTCCTCCTCCACCTCCAGGTCCTCGTTGCGGGTGACCCGGAACATGTGGTGCGCCAGGACCTCCATCCCGGGGAAGAGCTCCTCCAGATGGGCGGCGATGACGTCCTCCAGCGGCACGTACCGCTGGAGCGAGGCCTCCAGAAAGCGGGAGAGCAGCGGCGGCACCTTGACCCGCGCGAAGTGGCGGTGGCCGCTGACCGGGTTGCGGACGACGACCGCGAGGTTCAGCGAGAGGCCCGAGATGTACGGGAAGGGGTGTGCCGGGTCCACCGCGAGCGGGGTGAGCACCGGGAAGATCTGCTGGCGGAAGAGCGTGAAGAGGCGGCCCTGCTCCTTCTCGGTCAGCTCGGGCCAGCGGATGATGTGTATGCCCTCGTCGGCGAGTGCCGGGGCTATGTCCTGCTGGTAGCAGGCGGCGTGCCGGGCCATGAGCTCCCGGGAGCGGGTCCAGATCAGGTCGAGGACCTCGCGGGGCTGGAGGCCGGACGCGGAGCGGGTGGCGACGCCGGTGGCGATGCGCCGTTTGAGGCCGGCCACCCTGACCATGAAGAACTCGTCCAGGTTGGACGCGAAGATGGCGAGGAAGTTGGCCCGTTCGAGAAGCGGGGTCGCGGGGTCCTCGGCGAGTTCGAGGACGCGTTCGTTGAAGGCGAGCCAGCTCCGCTCGCGGTCGAGGAACCGCCCGTGGGGCAGTTTCGCGTCGTCGGGCCCGGGTTCCTCCTCGTACGCGTCGAGGTCGGCGTCCAGATCCGGTTCGAGGTCGGAGCCGCCCGTGGCGACGGTGTGCGGTCGGTGGGCGGCTATGAAACCGACGGACGGCTGGGAGTGCTGTGCCGGGACCTCGGCGGGCTGCTGGCTCATATCCCCATTCTTCCGCGCTGAGGGCATTACAGGCGCGTCGGAGAGAGCAGGGGTGAGGTAGATCCTGCCGTTCGGAGTGGGGGGCACCGCGGGCTGCATTCACCGAGCGTCGCAAGAGCGTCTGAATGGCCGGTAACGGCGACATGACGTGAAGGAAAGCGGGGCGGGGCTCCCCGGGGCCGCCCGCCGCCCCGGACCGGCGTCCGGGGCGCTGACCTGGGAACGTACGGACGCCGGCCGAACGTTCCCGCGAGCCGGCCGGCGGGCGGGACAGGCCGCGCGGAGGGTCCGCGCGGAGGCGTCAGGACAGTCAGGACTCCGTGCGGTACATCAGGTCCACCTCGTGGGTGGTGAAGCCCAGCCGCTCGTACACCGTCACCGCGGCCGTGTTGTCCGCGTCGACGTAGAGCATCGCGGTCGGCAGCGCCTCGGCCGCGAGATGGCGCAGGCCGATCGCGGTGAGCGCCTTGCCGAGACCGCCGCCCTGCGCGTCCGGCCTGATGCCCACGACATACACCTCGCCGAGGCGCTCCTCGGCGTGCACCTTGGTCCAGTGGAAACCGATCAGTTCGCCGTCGCGCTCGGCGAGGAAGAAGCCCTTCGGGTCGAACCACGGCTCGGCCTTGCGGTCGTCCAGGTCCCGCTGGGTCAGCGTGCCCTGTTCCGGGTGGTGGGCGAAGGCGGCGGAGTTGACGGCGAGCCAGGCCGCGTCGTCCTGTCCCGGCACGAAGGTACGGATGGTCACTCCGGCGGGCAGCACCGGCTCGGCGACGGTGAGCGGACTCAACGGCAGGCGCAGTTGGCGCAGTTCACGGAACAGGGTCAGCCCGAGGACCTGCGCGAGATGGCGCGCCGCCGACTTGCCGCCGTGCGCCCACACCCGCAGCCGCTTCCCGGACGCGGTCAGCAGCGCGACTCCGAGCGCCCGGCCGTGGCCGCAGCCGCGCCGGCCGGGGCGGACGACCAGCTCGGCCGCCGGCGCCTCGATGGGGTCGGTGTCCTCAAGCTGGCCGTACCCGACGAGCTCGTCGTCGACGGTCAGCAGGAAATGGCGCACACCCTCCCGGTGTCCGCCGCGCAACTGGAGCCGGCCCTGTTCGGAGACGGCCTGCACCCCGTCCGACACGACCGCTTCCGCGAGCAGGCCGAGGACGTCCTCCGCCTGCTCCGGGGTGAGCGCGTCGAGGGTCTGGATCTGCCGGCCGGTGTCGCGGGCTGCTGCGTCAGTCATGCGTCGAGGGTACGGCGAGAGCCCCGGGCGGGCGGAGTACGGGTGGCGGTGTGGCCGGACCCGCCCGGGGCGTCCCGTCCCGCGGGGCAGGGCCGGCGGCGGCGCCCAACGGCAACCAGCTCGTAACCCGCACCCCCTGTCGAGCTACGCGCGTTGACTCTAGGCTGCGCCTCGCAGTCTTCACGGACTCCGGGGCCTCGGGGCGCCGGATCCCTCACGACCCTCACGCTGAATTCACAAGGGGACCGATGTCAGCGACACCGCAGAAGAACCGCGCGGCCCGGCGGTTGCTCGCCGCAGCCGCCGGTCTGGCCACCGTGGGCGCGCTCGCCGCCGCGATGCCGGCCGCCGCCCATGACCGCGGTCACGGGCACGGGCACGGCCACCAGAAGCCGAACACCGTGGACGTTCAACTGCTGTCCTTCAACGACCTGCACGGAAACCTGGAGCCGCCGGCCGGTTCGTCCGGGACCGTCAACGAGAAGCAGGCCGACGGCACGACCAAGGCGATCCCCGCCGGTGGCGTCGAGTACCTGGCGTCCTCGCTGCGCACCGCGCGCAAGGGCAACCCGTACTCCGTCACGGCGGCGGCCGGTGACCTGGTGGGCGCGAGCCCCCTGCTGTCCGGCCTCTTCCACGACGAGCCGACCATCGAGGCGCTCAACAAGATGGACCTCGATGTGACGTCCGTCGGCAACCACGAGTTCGACGAGGGCGCTGTCGAGCTGGCCCGGCTCCAGAACGGCGGCTGCCATCCGACCGCGGGCTGCTACGAGCGCGGGAAGAAGTTCAAGGGCGCCGACTTCCCGTATCTCGCCGCCAATGTGACGTCCGAGAAGACCGGCAAGCCGGTCCTCAAGCCGTACACGGTCTGGAAGAAGAACGGCGTCAAGATCGGCTTCATCGGGGTGACCCTGGAGGGCACGCCGAACATCGTGACCGCCGAGGGCGTCAAGGGGCTCAAGTTCCACGATGAGATCGAGACGGTCAACAAGTACGCCAAGGAGCTGGACCGGCAGGGCGTCAAGTCGATCGTCGCGCTGATCCACGAGGGCGGGCTGCCCGCCTCCTCCGCCTACAACTACGACTGTGACAGCCCGGCCGTCGGCGGCGGTGTCTCCGGTCCGATCGTCGACATCGCCAAGGGCATCTCGCCGAAGGTCGACGCGCTGGTCACGGGCCACACGCACAACGCGTACGTCTGCACGATCCCGGACCCGGCCGGCAAGCCGCGTCTGGTCACGTCGGCCTCGTCGTTCGGCAGGCTCTACACGGACACCACGCTCACCTACGACCGCCGGACCAACGACATCGTGCGTACGGGCGTGAAGTCGGCGAACCACATTGTCAGCCGCGAGCAGCCGAAGGCCGCGGACATGACCTCGCTGATCACGCGCTGGAACACGCTGGCCGCGCCGGTCGCCAACACCGCGCAGGGCTTCATCTCCGCGGACATCAACGGCCGCGGCGCGACGACGCCGGAGTCGCCGCTCGGCGATGTGATCGCGGACGCCCAGCTCGCGGGCATGGCACCGGCCGACAAGGGCGGCGCGCAGGTCGCCTTCATGAACCCGGGCGGCATCAGGTCGGACCTGGTCTACAAGGCGTCCGGCGCCGAGGGCGACGGCGTGGTGACCTACGGCGAGTCCTTCACGGTGCAGCCGTTCACCAACATGATGAACGCGGTGGACCTGACGGGCGCCCAGCTCGTCACGGCGCTCCAGCAGCAGGTCAGCGGAGCGAACGAGAGCTCCCCGAAGATCCTCCAGATCTCGCACAACCTGGCCTACACCCTGGACATGACGAAGACGGGCGCGGCCCGCGTGGTCACGGACTCGGTGCGGCTGAACGGCGAGGCGATCGACCCGGCGAAGACGTACCGGGTCGCGATGAACGAGTTCCTGGCGGGCGGCGGTGACGGCTTCGCGGCTCTGGGCCAGGGCACCAACAAGCTGGTGGGTCCGTCGGACCTGGACCTGTTCAACGCCTACCTGGCGGCGAACTCCTCGGCGACGGCCCCGCTGGACCCGCCGGCGGCGAACAGGATCACGGTCATCAGGTAGTCGTATCGATGGCGCCGGGACCGGCGCCCGGCCGGTTCCACGACCGGTAGCACGAGTGAACGAAGGGCGGCGGGCCATGTGCCCGCCGCCCTTCGGCATGCCAGGAAAGGCCCGTGGCCGTCAACCGCGCCCGTCGGTCCCCGGGGTGTTCGAAAAAACAGGGGGCGGATCGGGTCTCCTCCGTCACGCCCATCTACGCGCGTGCGCTGCTCCGTTCGGGTGACCGCGTGACAAGTTGCTTGCGCCATATTCGCTTGGTATGGGTGACTGATGTCTCCGAACCGGTGGGCCGCCCATCCCTCTCCGGGGGAGCGCGGCACCGGCTATTCGCCGACAGTCCTTGCACGACGGATCTTGACAGCGTTTTCGCCGTCCGGTCGCGATGGGCGCCCCCGAAGGGGATTTTGGACCCACCCCAGCAGATGCCATGGTCCGGCAGCCGCTGGTGTGGCGACCTTCCGCCTTACGTAATGGAGCAGTACGCGAGCCATCCGCGTACACCGAGTCGAGGCCGCGCGAGCGGCCAGGGGACTCTACGACACATGGTGCGGCGTTGCCGCCGTGGTCGAGTCAGTACTCGTCACATGAACACCGCAGCCATGTCGAGCCGCTGGATGGCAGTCAATACGTCACCGTGAGCAGGCGACTCCGGCTCGGCCGGAGCTGCCTTCGCTGCGGGCCGGCCACGGCGTCAGGAGCCGGCGGCTCGCCACACGGCTCAGCAACTTCAGGCACCCGCGCGGCGACGGCCGACGTCGGTGTCCCTCCAGAGGCGACTTTCAGGGGCCCCCGGGCGCGCCGGCCAAGCGCGCCCACTGGGCCGGTGAAAGGGGAGGTGAGGGAGCGGACCGACCGGGCACCGGCACCGCCCGTGGGTCCCTCCACAGCTAAGACCGGAATCAACACCCCCATTCATGACAGCAGTTCACACAGAAGGAGTGCGACCATGCCTATCAGCCCCAACCAGGGATCCACCGGAGGCGGCACGCTCGTCACCATCACGGGAACCAACCTCTCCGGCACCACCGCCGTGAACTTCGGTTCCAACCCCGCCACCGCTGTCACCAACGTCTCGCCCACCACGGTCACTGCCGTCTCGCCCTCGGGCACCGGCACGGTCCCCCTGACAGTGGTCACCCCTGGCGGGACCAGCAACCCGGTGCCGTTCTTCTATGTCGGCGCGCCGTTCAAGTCCGGCCTCAGCCAGAGCTCCGGCGCCACCGCTGGTGGCAATACCATCACCATCAGCGGTACGGGCCTGTCCACCGCGACCGGCGTGGCCTTCGGTGCCAACACCGTGACGCCGACGGTCGTGTCCGACAGCCAGATCACCGCTGTCGTCCCGGCGGGCGCGGCGGCCGGACCGGTCGGGGTCAGTGTGACCACCGCCGGTGGTTCCAACAACGGCCTGTCGTACACGTACATCGACGATCCGACCGTCGCGACCGTCCTGCCGGCCACCGGACCGACATCCGGTGGTACCGCGGTGACCATCACGGGCACCAACCTGGCGTCCACGAACCAGGTCACCTTCGACGGAGCGCCGGCGCCGTTCTCGGTCATCAACGCCACGACGGTGTCCGCCGTCACCCCGCCCGGAGTCGCCGGAGCCGTCGACGTCACCGTCTCCAACCCCGCGGGCACCGCGACGGCCGCGGACGCCTTCACCTATGCGGCAGGTCCCGGCATCTGACCGACGCCGGAGTCCTACCGCGCACCGTGTGATCGTCCGTCCGGCCGGGGAGTTTCCGCTTCCCGGCCGGACGGGCCACTCAGTCTTCCTCGCAGTCCGGCCGGAGCTCCGGACGGCAACCCGACACAGGAACCCCCCGATAGGAGAACGGCTGTGGAGACACCCGACAGCCCCGCGTCCCGAGCAGCCCAGCCATCGGCGGTCCTGGCCGCCCCTGTGATCAACGTAAGCAGCCCCGTCTCGGGCGTTCCCGGCACCACGGTCACGCTGACCGGCAGCGGTTTCACCGGCGCGACCTCGGTGAATTTTGGCGCCACCCCGGCCACTTCCTTCACTGTCGTCTCCCCGACCCGGATCACCGCCGTCGCCCCGCCCGGCTCCGGTGCCGTGCAGATCACGGTGACCACGTCCGAGGGAACCAGCAACGGCATTGGCTTCCTCTACACCACGGTCGCCCCGGTGATCACCAGCGTTGTGCCCAACCAGGGTCCGGTCGCCGGCGGGAACACCGTCACGCTGACCGGGACGGGCTTCACCAGCGCGACCGCTGTCCGCTTCGGGGCGACACCGGCCCCTTTTCTCATTGTGTCGGGGACCCAGATCACCGTGATCGCTCCGGCGGGCGGCGCGGGCACGGTCCCTGTGACGGTCACGACCCCCGGCGGCACCAGCGCCGGGGTCTCTTATACGTATGTCGGCGCTCCCTCCGTCACCACCGTGGTCCCCAGCCAGGGGCCCCTCTCGGGCGGAAATACCGTCACGCTGACCGGTACGGGCTTCACCGGGGTCACCGCGGTCCGCTTCGGCGCCACCCCGGCCACGTCCTTCACCGTTGTCACACCGACCCAGATCACCGCCGTCGTCCCCAATGGGGGGCCGGGGCCGGTCCAGGTCACCGTCACCGCGACCGGCGGTACGAGCACGGACGGCGTTTCCTACTTCTATGTGGGCGCGCCGGTCCTCACCGGCGTCGCCCCTCCCGCCGGGCCCCTCGCGGGCGGCAACACCGTGACGCTGACCGGCTCGAATCTTCTGGGGACCACAGCGGTCCGCTTCGGCGTGACCCTGGCCACCTCGTTCACCGTCGTGTCCGCGACGGAGATCAGCGCGGTCGTCCCGGTCGGCGTGGCCGGCACGGTCGGCGTGAGCGTCACCACTCCCGGTGGCACGAGCAATGCCGTCTCGTACCAGTACGCGGCCGCGCCGATCCTCACCACCGTGGTCCCGGACGAGGGCCCGCTGGCGGGCGGCAACACGGTCACCCTGACCGGCAGCAATTTCACGGGCACCACGGGGGTCCTCTTCGGGGCCGTGCCGGCCGCCTTCATCGTGGTCTCCAACACCCAGCTGACCGCCACCGCGCCGCCCGGCGCGGCCGGGGCGGTCAATGTCACCGTCGTCGCCCCCGGCGGCACCAGTACCGGTGTCCCCTACACCCGGCTCGCGCCGCCCGGGATCTGAGCGGACGCGGTGACATGTTCCCGGTCTCGTCGAGGCGCCTTCACGGACCGGGAAACAACGAGCGGCGCGTGACGGAATCGATGACGATCCGTCGCGCGCCGCTCACCCCACCCGCTCGTACGGTCCGTACGAGCGGACATCACGCTCCGGCCCGCGAGGGCCGGAGCGGTTCTTTCTCAGCCCAGGTAGCCGTGGCCGCCGAAGGGGCTCGGCCGGTGGCCGTATCCCTGGTGGTGGCCGTAGCTGGGCTTCTTGCCGTAGCCGTAGTTCTCGGCGTAGCTGGGCTTCTTGCCGTAGCCGTAGTTCTCGCCGTAGCTGGGCTTCTTGCCGTAGCCGTAGTTCTCGCCGTAGCCGGGCTTCTTGCCGTAGCCGAAGTTGGGCTTCGAGCCGTATCCCTGGTGGTGGCCGTAGCCGGGCTTGAAGAAGTGGTGCTTACCGGGCTTGAAGTGGTGGTGCTTGCCCGGCCTGTGGTGGCCGCCGTTGGCGCCGCCGGTGGTCGTGGTGGCACCCGTGGTGCCCGCGACGACTCCGCCGGCGATGTTGCCGGCCGTACCACCGGTCGTGAGACCGCCGAGCACACCGCCCAGGATGCCGCCGCTGGTGGTGCCGCCCGTCGTCACACCGGACGTGGTCCCCGAGGTGGTGGCGCCGGTCGTGGTGGTGGCACCGGTCGTGGTGGTGGCGCCGCCGCAGATCGGGCGGGTGATCGTGTTGGTGTCGAGCGTCACCGAGCCGTTACGGGCCAGCGCCCGGCCGTTGATGGTCGCTCCCGTGGTCGCGCTGATCGAGGTCAGGGCGAGGATGCTGCCGACGAAGGTGGAGGCGGTGCCCAGCGTGGCGGAACTCCCGACCTGCCAGAACACGTTGCACGGCGACGCGCCGTTGACCAGGAGCACCCGGCTGGCGGAGGCCGTCGTCAGGGTCGATCCGATCTGGAACACCCAGACGGCGTTGGGGTCGCCCGCGGCGTCCAGCGTCAGCGTGCCGGTGAGGCCGATCGAGGACGCCGCGCGGTAGACGCCCGGGGCCAGCGTGAGGCCACCGAGGTCACCGGCGATGTTGGCGTCCGGGGCCTGGCCGGCGGCGTTGTTGTACGCCGTGGTGAGGTCCGTCTGCGCCTGAAGGGCCACCGCGTCCGCGGAGTGGATGGTTCCGTTGACCAGACCGGGCGGGAACCCGCTGATCGCGGTGCCGGGGCTCACTCCGAGGTCTCCGGTGATCACCGAAGGTCCGGTGTTGGTGACCGACTGGCCGGCGAGAACCGCGAAGCTGGTGGCCGTACCCAGCGGAACGGCCGTCGCGATGGCGCTCGCCTTTGTCGATGTCGTCGCCACCACCACGGCGGCGAGGAGCACGGTGAACACGGCCGCGAACCAGGCCGACAACGCGCGCCGTTGTGGCGCGCCAGGAATGAATAGAGTCATCGAGGAACTAGCTCCCGTGGGATAGACGCTTGGTGACGGTTCCTGGCCGGAGTGAATCCCCTGGTTTCCGCCGTGCGGCATATTACGCAGATTTTTACCTCGGACGTCGGACGCATTTGAGTGATTCTAAGAATTCCGCTATTCGCGAGAGTGGCCAGCAAAGCCGATATTATGAATAATCACTGAGGTGGCGTCACCCCCGGATCGGGGGAGCGAAACCCGAGGTGGTACGGGGTGGGACGGCCCATGGGCGGCACCCGCGGCCGTACTCGGTGCCCACCGTTGGACGGTCGGACCTGGCGAATGTCTCCGTCCGAGAGGTGGCGCATTTCCCCGGCCGATGAACGCCGAAGAATGCCTAAGAATTGCCGCCGCCTCGGTCATGGCCGAGGGCGGCGTAGCGCGGGGCAAATGTACCGGTCCCGGAGAATTCATATGCTGTGTTCCCCCGGGCAATTGGGGCCACCCTGCGTCAATTGCGCGCCAGGAGTGGTCTTGTGGGAATTTCGGGAGACAATTGTCCGCCTGGTCAACCGTGTTGCGGAAGGCGTCGACGGCCCGGCGCGCGCGGTGAGCCGGGCGGGGAGCCCTCAGCTGAGCGGCAGTGAGGCGAGGGTGCGGCCGGCGGCGTCGTAGACGGTGACGCTGCGCACGAAGGTGTCGGGAAAGTCCGGGGAGTCGGGCACCGCGCTGGTGGCGTACCAGACACCCCAGTCGGGGTGACCGGCCAGCCGCAGCATGGTGGCGGTGACCGTGCCCCGCTCGGTGACGACCTTGACGGCGGCGGCCTTGTCGGTGCCGTAGTAGAGGCCGGACAGGAAGTAGCGGTCGCCGACCGCCTCGCTCTGGAAGGCCACGTCGGGCCGGCTGGTGTCGAGGTTGCCGTCGGTGACGCTCCGGAACTGCTCCGCCGTCTCCGGTGTGGACCAGTGCTTTCCCTCCGCGGTCAGCCACAGCTCCGCGCCCGGCAGCACACCCACCCGCTCACCCGGCTCGACCACCCGCACCTCTCTGGCCGGGGCGGTGGGCGACGGGGGCGGAGGCGGGGGCGGAGGTGCGGGCGTGAGGGTGGCCGCCGGTCGCACGACCGGGGCGGGCCCGGCGAGGTGGAGAGCGAGGGCGGCCGGCGGAGCGAGCAGCAGGGCGCAGCCGAGCGCCAGTCCGGCCGCGCGGCGCCGCCGCCGTACCCGGCTCGCCTGCTCGATCGCGGCCAGTGGGACGGGAGAGGGCACGATGTCGTAGGCGGCTTCGGTGAACACCTCACGCAGCCGCTCGAAGTCGGACCGGGACGTCATCGGCGGTCTCCCGAGGCGGATGTGTCGGAGGCGAACGCGGGGTGGGCGCGCAGGGCCTGGAGTCCCCGCCTGGCGTGGGTCTTGACCGTGCCCAGTGAGCAGTTGAGGACCGTGGCGATGTCCTGCTCGCTCAGGTCGTCCCAGTAGCGGAGGACCATCACGGCCCGCTGGCGGGCCGGCAGGGTGGCGAGCGCCTGGTCCAGAGCGGTGCGGCGCTCGACGGCCTCGGCATGCCCGCTGTGCACGCGGTGCACCGTCTCGGGAAGTAACGGCATCAGCAGATGGACGACGCGCTTCTTGCGGATCCGGCTGAGGTTGTTGTTGATCAGTGCCCGGCGTACGTACACGTCGATCTCGTCACGCGGAATGCGCCGCCACCGGGCGTAGACCTTGGTCAGGGTGTTCTGCACCAGGTCCTCGGCCTCGTGGAAATCGCCGGTGAGCATGTGCGCGGTGCGTACGAGGCGGGGCCAGGCCGTGGCGGCGAACTCGGCGAAGTCGCCTTGGCTCTCGTGCGTCACAGCCGGCGGTCCTTTGAGTGGGAGACGTACGACGGAGGAGGGGACGGGGGTGAGGGCCCGGCAGCGCCGGGCCCTCACCGCCGGGGATCAGTCGAGAGGCAGGGAGGTGATGGTGCGCCCTGCGGCGTCGTAGGCCGTCACGCTCCGGAAGAAGGTGTCGGGGAACTGCGGTGAGTCCGGCAGCGCGCTCGTCGTGTACCAGACGCCCCAGCCGGGCCTGCCGGGCAGTTGGAGCAGCTTGGCGTTGACGGTGCCGTACGCGGTGACGACCTTGACGGCGGCGGTCCTGTGGGTGCCGTAGTAGATGCCGGACAGGAAGTAGCGGTCGCCGACCGGCTCGGCCTGGAAGCTGACGCCGGGCCGGCTGGTGTCGAGGTTGCCGTCGACGACGCTCCGGAACTGCTCGCCGATCTCCGGCGTCGACCAGTACTTGCCCTCGGGGGTCAGCCAGACGTCCACGCCGGGCAGGGCCCGTACGCGCTCGCCCGGCGCGACCACGCGCACCGCCGGGGCCGAGTGGGAAGCCGGGGCGACGGTGGCCGCCCCGGCCGCCGGGGCCTTCACCGGAGCGCTCGCGTACGCCGTGGCCGGCGCCGCCAGGACCGCGGCCGCGACCGCCGTGGCCGCCACGTACTTCGTTATCCGTGTCATGGACGTAGGACTCCTTGCGGATCTGGGTGAACAGGTCTCGCTGAACGGGATGGAGGCGCCTCTCCACTCTCTAGAACCCCATCCGCTCGGGTCCTGGATGACACGGTCCGAGGATTTTCCCGTCGCCGCGCTACCCACTCCCGTGCGGGAAACGGTCGAGCCGGCTGCCCGGTGACGGCGGTGTTCGGGGGGAGTCAGACACCCGTGAGGAAGTCCCTGGCGCGTTCGTCCAGTTCGGCGGCGGACCGTACGCCGCGTGCCCGGAAGCGGGCGAGGTCGCGGCGCATGCTGATGACTGCCTTGCGGGTGCGCACGGAGCGGACGCCGTCCATGTGGTCCAGGGCCTGGCCCCAGGTGACACACGCCTGCTCGATCTGACCGCGTTTGAGCTGCATCTCGGCACCTGCCACCAGGTCAAGAGCGACGATTCGCGCGTAAGTTCCGGCGGGGCGGGAGGCGGCGGCGCGACCGTACTGCTCGGCGGCGGTCCGGTGGTCGCCGAGGGTCTCGTAGACCTTCGCGGTACGCGAGTACACCGAGGCAGCGGGCGGCCCCCAGGCCAGGGCCCAGAACGGCACCTCGTCACCCGGTGCCCCAGCCAGCAGGGCGCGGGCCCGCTTGGCTTCGGCCAGGGCAGCCCGGGGCCGGCCGGACTTGGCCAGGGTGTGGGCGTGGACGACACGGAAGAGTGACTCGGTCTGGGCGTCGACCTTGCCTTTGGCACGGTTGAGACCGGTCTCGGCGAGGCTCTGGCAGTGTTCGGGCCGGTGGAGCTTGAGGCCCTGCATGGCCATCGTGCGCATCACGAACCCGTCGTGTCCGGTGACGCCGGATTCGACGGCGAGCGCGTAGGACTGAAGGTAGTAGCGCTGCGCGAGACCCTGCTGGCCGGCGTCGTAGGACTTCCAGCCGAGCAGGTGAACGCCACGGGAGGCGGCGGAGAGCATGTGCCGGCGGATCTCCTCGGTGCGGAAGCGGCCCCGGCACAGCGGGGCAACATCGTCGTGCAGGTACTGCACGAGTGCGCTGCGGCCGTGCTGCCCGCCGTGGCGCTCGTCCATTTCGGAGAAGGCACGGACCATGTCGCGCACCGCGGCGACCTCGGCCATGCCGACGACCTGGCCGGTGCGGGCCGCAGCCGTGCGATCAGCGATCTCTCGCACGTACGAGAGAGGCAGGGCGGCGGCGGCCACTGAGTAGGCGGAGGTGGTCAGGAAGCGGCGCCGGTCCAATTCGTACCTCCACATCGGCAGCAGCGCATCGATCGGGTCTGTCCCGAGAGACAGACCGATGCTGTCAGCAGGACGGCACGATCCTTGCCGACCGCCCGAATCGCCGTCCTTGACCGTACGGCGCGGCTGGCTTCAGCAGTGGGAGCAGGCCGCACGGCCTGCTCCCGAGACTTACACTCCGAGCCTCGTCCGCCACGACGGACAGGGCCCGTCGGGCTGGCATCTGCGTCTGTCCCGGTAGAGACTCCTTCGAGTGGATACATCTGTCACATCGTGCGAGAACGGGTGAGGGACACAGGCATGACCGCGGAAATCAACTGGCAGAAGTCGTCCTTCTCCGGAGCCGACGACAACCAGAACTGCGTCGAGCTGGCCCGCGCCAGCGGCCAGATCATGATGCGTGAGAGCGATGCTCCCGACGTGGTCGTCACCATGAGTCGCGAGAAGCTGCGCGCCTTCCTGCTGGGGATCAAGGCCGGTGAGTTCGACCATCTGATCTGACGGGAGCACTCGCCGCCCGGACATCGGCATCGTCAGGTGGCGGCGGAGGGAGTTCCCTGGCGTATCCGTGCCAGTAGGCGGCTATCGCGCTGGTCTGCTTCACCACCTGTGCCGGCTCAGGCGGGCTTGGCCAGAACTGAAGCAGGTACCTGTCGAGTTGAGGCTCGTCGTCGTCTCTTGTGTCGGCCGCGTTTCCCGCGTCCATCGCGACGGCGCAGTACCGGGCTCGGTAGTCGATCTGTTCGAGGCCGAGGTCCCAACTGGCCTCGCCCGCCCACTGGACGAGCAATGTCCGTGACGACTCGGGTCTGAACGGAACTTCGACGACCTCCTCCCACCAGGGGTCGATCTGCGGCCGGGCGTCATGCAGCTCGACCGTGAACTCGACGCTGCCTGTGTGCAGGCCGGTGATGAGCCACAGCGCTCCCTCCGTGGCGGCACCGCACAGCCCGGCGTCCTGGCCGGCGAAGGACTCCGCGAGCCCGGGTCCTGGTCCGTCGTGGTCACTCTCCACATAGATCTGGCTGTAGGAGACGTACACCTGACCGCTGACCAAAGTCTTCACAACCCCGCCGTCCTTCCGCAGTGCCGGGCGGGCGCTCCCGCCGACCGCAAACTCTGAGAAGTGAGCATTCCGCACCGCACTGACAATCCTCATCGTGGCGATCGGTCGCTGACGGCCTGCCCTTGGCGGTGCTCGGTCATGGGGATGGTGACGAGGACAGGGTCGCGGTGGCAGTAACAGGTGTACGTGTGCTCCTCCACCGGTTCCGGTGGTGCAGGGGGTCCGGTGTGGTCCGGACCCGGCGTCGAGGCGTGGAGAAGTCCCACCGCCAGGACGACGAGACTGAGGACGAGCGCCACAAAACCCCACCCGGCGCCGTCCGTTGCCGGGGCCGTCACGCGGTCTGCTCGCTCTCGGCGAGCGTGAACCACACGGCTTTCGAGTGCGGGGAGCAGCCGCCGAAGATGGTCCAGCCCCAGTCGACGGCGAGGCTGTCCACCAGTAACAGACCACGGCCATGGGTCAGTTCCGCGCCCCCTGCGCCCGGTACAGGCAGGCCGAAGGGCTTGTCGTCGCGGACGTACACGGTCACGAGCCGTTGGGCGATCGTGACGTCCAGACGGATGCGGCGGGTGCGGGTGTGGCGGTGGGCGTTGGTGACCACTTCCGAGGCACACAGTCGTGCGTTGTCAACGAGGTCGGAGTGCCGGCCACTGTGCAGCAGCGAGCCGACGAAGTCGCGAGCGATCCTGGGGGCGTTTTCCGTGTTCGGCAAGGCGAGCCGATAGATCTCGGGGCTCGGCGGCGGTGGTACGGGGCGTGCGGGGGCGTCGGTGAGGGGCATGCGTCATCTCCCAGGGTGGTCTGAACTCGCGCTGCACCGTCATGCGTGGCTTGGCTCCAGCACGCCCAACGCGGGCCTGCGGGGCTGCACTTCGGACTTACTGACGTGCGGCGCGGCTTTGCCTGGAGCCTAAGTGGCATACATGCCACGTGGCAAGATGCTCACTCGATGTAGTGATAGCGAGTGGACCCATGACACCGTTACGCGCGACACTGTCGGCAGACAGGGGAAGGTGACATGCCGCCAAGGGATAACCCGACCGCCCGCCAAGCGCGCCTTGGTGGAGAGTTGAGGAAGTTGCGCGAGCGGGCTGGCAAAACGGCCCGTGAAGCCGCTGGTCTCATCTCGACCGATCAGGCCAAGATCAGCCACATCGAGGCCGGCCGCATCGGCATCAGTGAAGACCGCATTCGCAGGCTGGCTGTCTTCTATGCCTGCGATAACGCTGCGCTAATCGAATCTTTGTGCGCAATTGCTCGCGAGCATCGAGGTCAGTACTGGTGGGACGAGTATCGCGGCATCCTTACGCCCGGTTTTCTCGACATTGCAGAGCTTGAGCATCATGCGGAATACCTCCGGTGCTTGCAGCCGGTTACCTTCCCCGGTGTCTTGCAGACGGAGGATTACGCAAGGGCGCTGTTCGCAGGCGTACTTCCGAAGCTACCCGACGATGAGGTGCAGGCCCGAGTCGAACATCGGCTGCGGCGGCGAGGCATCTTCGACCGCGAGGAACCAACGCAGTTCCAAGTCATCGTGCATGAGGCCGCACTTCGGATGCGCGTTGGCGGACGAAAGGTCGCGCGCGCTCAGCTCGAACATCTACTGGATGTGTCCGAACGGCCAGAATTGGCGCTCCGGGTTATCCCGTTCACGAGTGAAGACTTCATTGAGGTCACCCAAACTGCCCTGTACGCGGGCGGGGTGGTTCCTCAACTCGATACCGTCCACATCGACGCCCCTTTCGGTGGCCTCTTCCTGGATGCGGCTGCTGACCTCAGAAAATACCGAACGCTGTTCGACTTTGCCGAGCAGGCTTCTCTGGAGCCTGAGGAGTCGCGCAGTTTCATCCATCACATCGCACGAGAACTGTGAGACATAAAGGCATGAGCACACCCATCAAGTGGCAGAAGTCGTCCTTCTCCGGTGGTGGAGGGGAGCAGTGTGTCGAGATCGCTGAACATAACGGGGCGATCCTGATGCGCGAGAGCGATGACCCGAACATGGTGACGACTACGGACCGAAGCAAGTTTGCAGCGTTCATCGCGGGGGTCAAAGCGGGCGAGTTCGACCACTTCGTCGGCTGACCAGCTCCACAACGAAAGCCCCCCGTTCGACTGACCGGGGGGCTTTCGTCATATGCCAATCTACATACATGCTCCGGTGCACACTTGCCCTTTCTGGTGTTGTGACGATACCGTCACTACGCGTCGCCATCCGGGCCGATTCCTCGGCAGGATCACGCCCGGACCGGCGCAACTCTCCCTGCCCCGTGCCCATTTGGGAGAGTCCAAGAAGGGTTGGCCCCTGCCTGGAGCTCGTCATGCCGGCGACAGGCAGGGGCCAACCTGACACCGCGCCAGGAGGCCACCCCCATGCGCGACCCCGCTCCCGCATCCCGCGTATCCCGCGCGTTCTGGTGCGAGCAGGTCATCTACACCTCGATGGACACCGAGGAAAGCCCGGTCGTGACGCGCTACTCCGTCGCCAGTCCCGCCGAAGCGGTCCGGGGCGTCCGAGTCGCCGTACGGGCGCTCGCGTTCGCTCTGCCGCCCGTCGAGCGTCACCGCGCGCTGAGCTGGGCCGAAGGTGGCGGCTGCGTCGGCGCGATCGCGGCGCTGCACCGGGGCGAGCCCTGTGGCTTCTCCCTCAGCCGTCGCACCGACTGGATCGAGTGGTCCGTCCGGCCCTTCCTGGTCTTCGACGTGAACGACAAGGCCCTGCTTCCCGTCCTGTCGGCGTCGTCGGGCGAAACCCTCGCGTGTGCCACCGGCGCGCCTTCCGGGGCTGACGTGTCCCGGTCATAATTCGAGGGCTGCTCCCACTGACCCCCACGGCCACCCCGCGCGCTCGCCGTACAGGGCTGGATGTCCGTGCTGGATCACGTCCTCCAGGTGAGAGACGACCTTGACCAGGTCAGCCTTGGTGCACTCGTGCCAGCCGGTCAGATCTCGCAGCTCGCTGCGGTGCCGTTCGCGGCGCGCGAGGTGAAGTCGTAGAACCCCAGCTCGGACGGGGCAACGCCCACCTGCTTGGCGACGTGATCGACCGCGCCACGCTTCTACCAGCCCAGCCCAGCCCAGCCCAGCCCAGCCCAGCCCAGCCCAGCCCAGCCCAGCCTGTCCAGCGACCAGGCGGGCCGGTGACGAAACAAGACCGGGGCGACGAGGCTGGGCTTCGCCGTTCAGCTCAAGCTTTTGACCTGGCGCGGCCGGCTTCTCCGGATACGTCTGGAGCTGCCGTCCGATGCGATGTATGTGACGAACGGCCGTCGAGCGGGGCATCCTGAGCGGCATGGATTTCCAGCCTATTCAGCGCGCCTCGGAGGCGTTCCAGCAGTCACTGACTGCCCAGGAGATTGCGGAGATCTGCCGCAGGGCGTTTGGCCCCGCGGCTGTGCCTGCCTCTGGGATCGAGCTGGGCACGGGGATGTACAACAACGTCTACCGCGTGACCCTGGCCGGGCGGGCGGAACCGGTGGTCCTGCGGGTCGCGCCGGAGGAGAGCCGCCAGTTCCGCAGCGAGTGGCACCTGATGCGGAACGAGTACGCGAGCCAGCCCTGGCTGACGGTGATCGCGCCACTGATGCCGCGGGTGCTCGCCGCGGACTGGTCGCACAAGGTAATCAGCCGGGACTGGATGATCCAGACCTGCCTGGACGGCGTCCCGGCGCCGGAGCAGTTGGGAGCGTATCCGCGTACGGCGTGGCCGGCGTTCTTCCGGCAGATGGGCGCCATCGCCCGTTCCGTGCACGACGTGCGCGGTCCGCACTTCGGCCCCGTCGGCGTTCCGGGGCACGGGATGTGGAGCGAGGCGGTGCTCACGTCGCTGGAGGAGATCGCCGCCGACCTGGACGGTGCCGGTCTGGACGGGGGCGACGTACGGAAGGTCGCCGCGGTGGCTTCGCGCGGGCGGGCCGCGCTCGACGAGGTCACCGAACCCCGGCTGCTGACCGGCGATCTGTGGACCGTCAACGCACTGCTGGACCCGAATGCCCCCGAGCCGGTGATCACCGGGGTGCTGGACTTCGACCGGGCGTGGTTCGGTGACCCGGCGGCTGACTGGACCATCCGCATGGCGACGGCCAAGAAGGACGAGCGGTCCGCGTTCTGGGAGTCCTACGGTGCATTGGTCCGCTCGCCCGCCGCTGTGTGGCGCGCGAGGATCTACGAGGCCCGGCACCTGGGCGCGATCCGGCTTGAACGGCACCGGCTGGCCAAGGCGGACGCGGTCCGCGAGAGCTACGACACGATGGCCGGATTGCTTGCCGGTCTGACCTGACTTGCTGGTGTGGGGATCAGATCCGCCGTCCGACGGAGGTTTCGTCGATGCCCTGGGCGGCCCGTAGTTCGGTGACGAACAAATCGTGCGTCCGGGTGTAGGCGCGCAGATCGATGTTGTGCGGTAGCACGGGCGGTCCGGACAGCAGGAGCGTACCCGCTGCGACGAGGAAGGTGCGGATCGTCGCGTCGGCACCTCGCTTCTTGCGGGGGGCCTGGTAAAGGAGATAGGCCGCCTGGAGCCATGCGGTCAGCGCGTCGGCCGGGGCGGTGTGGTTGAAGGCGAGCAGGGTCATGGCGTGGTGGAAGAGCGCGCGGCGTTCTGATTCTGGTGCGCTGGCGGTATAGATCAGGTGTCCGCTGGTGGTGATACGGGAAGTGTCCCCGCCTCGCGCTGAGATCCGGGCGGTCATTTCGGCCGCGGCCCGGTGGGCGGCGTCGCCGCGCAGGAGCCGCGTCCCGTCCGCGCTGCGGCTGCCGGGCAGGGAGACGCTGTTGCACACGACGTCGACACGTGGCGACTGGGGAAATCTCTCGGCTGCGAGCGTCTCGAACCGTCGCATCGTCCGGCTGGCCGGGGTGCCGGTGCCTCCCTGGTAGGCGCGGGTCGCTGGATTCCACGTTGCGCCGTCCCGGAAGCGGGCATGGTCGCCGATCCGGAAGAGGTTGGGGTTGTCGTCGGTGATGGGAGTCCGGAACCGGTCTGCCCAGCTGGGGCTGTGTCGGCCGGTGCTGTGTGGGCTGGAGGCCGCTGCCCTGTACCGCCAGTCCTCCGTCGCCTCGAACACGGCGACGAACGCCGAGACCCGGGCACCCATGTCGGGGGCCGAGCGGAGAGCGACGGTCAGAGACTGGGACAGGGAGCGCGCCGTCTCGGCCTGCTGGCCGGCGAAGGCCCGGACTGCCTGCTGGGCGACGGGGTCGTTGGTGCGCAGGAGGAGGGCGGGGACGGGGAAGCAGGCCGCTGTGATCGCCGGATCGACCCCGGATTTGTGAGCCCCCCGTGTGGCGGGCCCGCTCATCGGTCAGTCCTGACCGAGCAGCCGGGGACCGGTCCCGGTTCGCCGTTGTAGTGTGGTTCGACTTCGATGCGGATCTTCCGCAGTTGCGCGTCGGCCCGCTCCTCGACCTCGGCAGCGTCGCGGCCGGTGACCACGAACGATCCGAGTCGGTGGCCATTGGCTCCCGGTTCGTGGACGGTGCTCCCGATCGCCGCCCGCCGGCGGACGAACGGCACGCCCGGCCCCGTTGTCGGGAATCCGGAGAGCGAGGTCAGCCGTCCGGCGCGCGGGCTGGTCACGAACCGCACGGTCGCATACCCGCGGGCGGTGGGGGCGAGCGCGGCCGGGCGGCCGAGGGCGATGTCGAGCAGAGCAGTCCACACGTCGATGCCCAGGGCGTGCTGGATCAGGACGCCGATCTGCCCGGCGGCGAGGCGGGCGCCGATCTCAATGACCGTGCACTGCCCATCCTCGCCAACGATGACCTCTGTGTGCGAGGCACCGTGCCGGATACCGGCCGCCCGGATGGCCGCCTCCACCTCCCGGTACACGGCCCCCTCGACGGCCGGGGGCAGGCGCACGGGGAGGCTGTGCCCCGTCTCGACTCTTTTCGGGCCGCCGGTCACCTGCTTCCGGGTCACGGCGAGGTGCGTCGTGGTGCCGTCTTGCGTAAGGGACTCGACGCTGTACTCCGTCCCCGCAGCGTATGCCTGGATCAGGATGCGCGGGTCGCCGCCGCTTCTGTACATGCCGACCGCCGCGCGGGCGGTGTCGGCGGCCTCGGCCGCGCCGGCCGGGCCGGTCACCACTGTGACGCCGGCAGAGCCCGCCGCGGACAGCGGCTTGACGACGCACGGGAAGCCGACCCGTGGGTCTGCCAGCGCGGCCCGCAGCCCGGTGCCGTCCTGGACGAGGACCGTGTACGGGGCGTGCACCCCGGCCGCTGTGAACGCCTCGGCCATGGCTGCCTTGTCCCGGGCCGCTCGCGCGGCGCCGGGGTCGTTGCCGGGCACACCCAGTTCGGCGCAGAGGTGCGCTGCGAGGTCGGTCAGGTATTCGTTGACGGTGAGCACGGCGCCGACGCCGTGGCGGCGGGCGTACGTGGCGATCTCGTCGAGGGCCCGGTCGGGCCGGGCGAAGTCGGTGACGACCCGCCCGGTCGGCAGTCCCTTCAGCTCCGGTCCGTAGTCCGCGTACGCCGCGGCGGGGGCCGCGGCGTGGACCTGGTGCCCGCGGGCGGCGGCCGCCGCGGCCAGGAGACCCGCCTCTGGGCCGGCCGTGTCCAGTAGCAGCACGCCTGGGAGGGTCACGACAGGTAGTCCTCGAAGCCGCCGGTGCGGTGGGTGTCCAGAGTGAAGCAGTGGAACCCGCCTCCGAACAGGCGCCGGTGCCGGTGCCGGACGGGCACCGCGTCGAAGCCCTCAGCCTCCAGCAGCTTGGCCAGGCCGGTGCACTCCTGGTTGACCAGCACGGTGTTCTCGTCGACGGACAGGACGTTGAGATCGATGTAGGGGCTGGTGAGCACGAGGTCCTCGTAGTCGTCGTAGACCGGGAAGGCGCCCGCGTCCGGCTCCGGCGGCACGAGGTAGCGCCACGAGCGCAAGCGTTCGGGCATTAGGTCCCGGATGCCGTCGTGCCGGGCCAGGAACACCCCCGGCTTCAGGGCGAGGACCATGCTGTCGATGTGATTGTCCGCCATCCGCCACACTCGGTGGACGCGGTACTCGTGGCCGAGGTGCCTCTGAAGCCACTCGGCACCCCGGGCGTGGTTCTCCTGCGCGACGTTGACGACCAGGTCGCGGCCCAGCCGCAGCACCTGCGCGCCGTCCAGCATCATCTCGACGCCGACGTCGTACGGGCTCGGCTGCGGGTCGTCGATGGCCTCGGTCGGCCCGCCCAGGGTGGTCGCCGTGTCCCGCGCGTACGACAGGTCGAACGAGGTGTCGGTGAGGGTGGGGCGGGGCATTGTCGTCCACCGCGCGCCGACCTCCCAGTAGCGGGCGAAGACGGGGGCGAGCAGGCGGGTCTCCAGGTAGCGGGAGCGAATCGCGGGCGGCGTCTCGATGATCTCGCCCCCGAGGATCAGCGTGTTGTCGCGGATGTTCAGGGCCGGGGTCGGGGCGGCCTCCCAGCCCAGGCCCGCGATGGGCGCCGCGTCCGGAGGCAGGGACAGCGGCCGGTGCACGACGGCCCCGAGCCCGGCGAGCACGGCGGCCAGGGCCTCCACGTCCTCTTGCAGCTCCTCGGCGTACCGCTCCTTGATGGTCCAGCTCTCCCGGTGGCCGGCCAGCGTCCGGGTCAGGCGCGGATAGGCCCAGTCCGACCGGAAGCCGGTCAGGCTCTCGTGGTGGAACAACTCGAAGCTGACGTCGCGGTCGTGTCCCACGTAGTTGGCGGCGGACCCGACGATGACCTCCTTGAGCGGGGTGAAGTCGTCGTGACTGTTCAGGCGGGGCATGGGCGTTCCTCTTCTCTCGGGTCTGCGGGGCGGGTCAGGAGGCGCGGGGTGCGGCCTTTACGTGCCGGTCGGCGAGCGCGCGGCCTCGGCGGACCCGCAGCGTCAGACCGCCGCTTTCCGGCTGGAGGGTGCGCTGCTCGCTCCAGCCGGAGAACCGGAACTCCCCGGTGCCGTCGACAGGTACGAGCGCGAAGGCGTGCCCGGCGACCGTCAGGACGAGGACGTCGCCGGTGCGGTCGATGCGGGCGGGGATGAGGGAGCCGTCCAGCGGGGCGGGTGACTCGAAGTCCGCGAACCCGGAAGGCAGCAGCGCTTCGTACGGCAGCCTGCCGGGCCAAGCGGAAATCTCGGCCGGGCCGGTGCGGTTGAGCAGGACCTCGCCGTGGGTGAGGAGGTGCTGCCAGGAGTCCGGGAACCAGGCTGCGAGGTCGGTGGTGAGGAGGGCGTCGACGACGGCGTGGACCCGGGTCGCGGTCTGGCTGGTGTTGCGTACCAGGTGCTCTCGGGAGAAGTCGCCGTACCAGAGGGCGCCCGGCTGCCAGCAGTGTTCGGCGCCGTTCAGGACGAGCACGGCGGCCGGGTCGGTGACGATGGGGATGTGCAGGCGCACGATGCCCCGGTCGAGCCGGTATTTGGGGTCGCGGTGCGGGTCTGAGACGGCGCCGGGCCCCAGCGCCATCAACCGCACCGCGTTCAACGGGGCCGGGACCGATTCAAGGATCCCGCCGAGGTAGGGCAGTTGGGAGAGCCAGCGCGTCGGCGCGAACGGCTGCGGCCCGGGGCCGCCCGGGTCGGTGCGCTCCGGATCGCCGCCGAGGCTGCGCAGCGGCAGAACACGCCAGTCGATCGCGGCGGGCCTGCCGACCTGCCCACCGTAGGTGTGGGTGCGCTGCACGTTCCAGGTGTGGGTGGTGACGGCCGCGAGTTCGGCGGCGAGCTTGTCCGCGTCGAAAACGGGGGAAAGCTGGGCGGCCTCAGTGGCCGCGATGAGGGAGGTGTTCATGATGAGGCTCCCGAGTCAAGAGGAGAAGGACACGGCGCCGGTGGCGACGTGCTGGCTGGCGTCGTAGGTGCCGGCGGGCACAGCCGCGAACCGCGCGTCGAGCCGGTCGAGCACCGCGGCGTGGCCTTCGGCGGGGTCGTAGGCGAGGCAGAACACGAACTGCACCGGCTCCCCGGGCGCGAGAGGGATCGCGGGCATCGACACGATCGCCCCAGTCCGGGCGGCCGGGTCGTACGCCAGGCCCAGCTCGTCGAGCGCGGCCAGGAACGCGGAGAACGAGGGCACCGCCCAGGTGGGCGGCACGTGGTACTCGACCACCTGCCGGGCCGGGGTGGCAGCGATGTCGACGATGCCGTGGGCGATCGACTGGTGGATATGCAACGACCCGCTGACCTGGGCGTTGACCTCCGTGAACACAACCGTTCCGTCGGGCAGGACCAGGGCGTCCGCGCTCAAGTGCCCGCGGTAGCCGAACGCCCGGTATGTCTCGGCCAGCCGGGTGCCGCCGTCCAGCAGTGCCGCCCGTACCGGCTTGGTGACGCCGTCCAGGGGCACGACCTGGTGGCTCAGGCGCCGCCCGACGTACAGCAGACGCCCCGTCTCGGTGGCTCGGGTGCCATCGTCGGAGGCGTAGTGCTCGGAGTACACCGCGTCGGCACCGGACGCGAACTCCTCGACGACGACCGGCCAGCGCCCTTCCCCGCTCGCCCACGGCCACCGCTCGGCCCAGTACACGGCGATGCCGTCCGGGCCCGGGGCCAGATGGTGCAGATGCCGGGCCCCGACGTGGTCCACGGCCATCTCCCCATCGCGTACGAGCAACTGGTTGCCGACCCCGGCCCCGTTGTGGGCCTGCTTGACCACGACCGCCCCCGACGCGGAGCGCTCCAGCAGCGCGCCGGTCGCTTCCGCCGCTTCGGCGCGGCTGCGGCAGACCCGGCCCGGCAGGATCGGCACCCCGGCCGCCGCCGCCAGAGCCCGGAAGTTCGCCTTGTTGTTGCCGATCTCCCCGCCGCCCTGCCCGAAGAAGGCCGCGCCCGGGAAGCGGTCCGCCACGCCCAGGGCCTCGGCGAGCCGCGCCACGGCGGCCGACGGCCACAGTGCGAACACCTCGCTCACCGCGCCGGCCCCGGCCGGTCCGAGCGCGGCCCGCATCTGCTCCACGAATACGGGCACGGTCAGGGAGGCAGGATCGAGCAGCCGATCACCCCACGCTCCGGCCGGAGCCGCCAGCACGGTCAGCTCCTCGCGCTTCACACCGGTGTGGGCCAAGGCATAGTCGACGAATGTCGTCTCCGGCTCGCAGCACAGGATGAGCAGGTCACCGGGGCGGGCGAACCACAGCAGACGCTGCGTCCAGGCCCGCATGTCCTGGCGCTCGCGGATGGACGGATCGATGTGGTTGCCGATGAGGATGCGCACAGCGGACTCCTGAAGACATGGACGGACGAGCAGCGCGCGCCGATCGTCGCGGTGCAGGGAAGTGATCAGAGGAGGAGGGCAGCGGGCAGCGCGTCGAAGGCCCGCATGGTCGCCGTCCGGCGCCGTACACCCTCGCCGGCGGCGGCCAGCTGGGCCGGATGGCCGTTCAGGGCCGCGACCAGGATGCGCAGCCCGGCCTGGGCGACAGTTGCCCCGATGCAGGAGTGCGGCCCCCACCCGTACCCGAGGTGGCGGTTCGGGGTGCGGTCCAGCACCAGCTCGTCCGCCCGGACGAAGGCAGCCGGGTCGCGGTTGGCCGCCGCGAAGAGCGGAACGATCTTCTGCCCCGGTGCGATGTCGACGCCGCCGATCCGACATGAGCGCACCGCCGTGCGCGTGGTGCCCTGCACCGGCCCGTCGAAGCGCACCAGCTCATCCACCCCCGTGGCCAGCAGCGCCCCGTCGTGCATCCGGCCAAGGGCTCCCGGGCGAGCGAGGAGGGTGTGGACGGCGTTGCCGATGGCGGCCACCATCGTGCTGTAGCCGCCCTGGAACATCACTCGCGCCGTGTTCTTCACGTACAGCCGGGTCAGCGCATCGGAGTCGGGGGCCGTGGCCTGCCGTACCCGGGCCAGCAGGCCGGGCCGGGCCGAGGCCGCAAACCAGGAGTCGACCAGGTCGCTCAGCTGTTGGCGGGCGACGCGGCCCGGCTCGACGAGCGCCGGATTGAGGCCGCCGTCCATGCTCCGCATGATTGTGTCCGACACCGCGGCGAACTCCCCGTACGGCGGAGGCTCGACCCCGAGCAGGTCCGCGACGACCGTCACGGACATCGGCACCGCGATCTCGGCCACCACATCGAACGGGCCCCCGCCGGCCAGATGGTCGAGCCGCTCGCGCACCAGGAGGCGGGCACGGTCCTCGACCCCGGTCAGGTCCTGGGCGCGCAGTGCGGTCATGAACAGAGAGCGGACCCGGCTCTGCTGCGGCGGGTCGAGCGTCTGCACGCTCAAGGACGCTTCGGGCACCGTGCCCCCGGTACGCCGCGGATCGCGGGCGAACGTCTCGTGGTCGCGCAGCACCCGCATGCTGTCCGCGTACCGGGTCAGCGCCCACGAATCCATGTCCACGTGCCAGAACACCGGTGCGTGCTCACGCAGTTCGGCCAGCACGGGGTAGGGGTCGCGCAGGATCTCCGCGTCCAAGGGGTCGTAGCGGTCGGTCACAGACGGCATCGCGAGTCCTTCCGGAGAGGGAAGGGCGGGCCTGCCTCATCGGACGGGCCCGCCCCGGACTTCTCGGGCTCAGTGGTCGTACGACATGGCAGCCCCTCCCTGTGCATCGGTGATGGCGGGCGTACGGCGGCGGCGAAGGCCGGCGGGCCCTCGCCCGACCAGGCGGGGGAGACGCAGCCCGGCAGGCGGGACAAGCCCATGGGGAACGGTCATCGCCACGCTCCGCCCGATCACGTGGAGTGCCGGGCAGAACACGACGAGTACAGCGGCCACCGGCCGCGGTGCCCAGAGGAAATCCCTATCCCCGCCCTATCCCCGGTCTCCTCGAACAGCTCTCCTGGGCACGGAACAGGTGGTGCAATGGGCGGGTGGACGACGAAATCCGCCACCCCCTCGCGTACGCCAGGAACGAGCGCGGATGGCCACAGGAGGAACTGGCTCGCCGCATCCGGCAGGCCGCCAAGCGCCGCGGCCTGCGCTCAGGTACCCGGGGGTCACGGGTCTCCAAGTGGGAGACCGGCCGTGCCGCCCCCGACGAAGATGAATCCCAGCCGCTCATCGCAGAGGTCCTAGGCATCGACTACGCGGCCGTCGCCCATCTCGGCTGGCCCCACTGGCTCCCGGGCCAGGACAGACCGCTGCCCCTGGGCCCGCACAACGCCGTCCCCTCACTCCGAGAGGCCCTGATGTCCTCCCTGGACCGCCGGTCGTTCATCGCCTACGCCAGTGGCTCGCTGGCCGTTCTCGCCCACCAGTGGGACGTCACCGAGCCAGGCCGGTTCGCACAGATCGCCGCGCCCGGCGAAGCCGACGCCGAGATGCTCGACTGGCTGGAGGCCACCGGGACAGAGCTGATCCGCCTCGCCACCGAACGCAGGCGCCGCACCCGCCATCTGCTCAACGCGCACCTGACCACCGTCACCGAGTTCATCGGCGAGTCCCGCTACACCCCCGCCGCCGGAGAGCGGCTGCACACCTTGGCCGCCTCCCTCTCCCAGGCCATCGCCTGGCAGCACTTCGACGAACGCCGCCACGCCTCCGCCGGCCGCTTCTGGCACGCCGCCCTCCACAACGCCCACACCGCCCACCAGCGCGACCTCGGTGCGGGCATCCTCTCCGATCTCGCGTACCAACTGCTGTGGCTCAAGGATGCCCGCGCTGCGGCCGACATCCTCGAACACACCATCCCCCGCACCCACCACCCCACCGCGCGATCCCTCCTCCACCTGAGACAGGCCCGCGCCCTCGCCGCCCTCGACGAGGGCGGCTTGTGCCGCCGGGCCCTCACCGCCGCGGAGAAGGCGCTGGATACTCCGTCGCACGATCCGGCCCCAGCCTGGTGCTCGTGGATGTCCACGGCAGACCTCGCAGCGGACAGCGGTCGTTGTCTCGCGGATCTCGGCCAGCGGCGCCAGGCCCACCAGCTGATGGACGAGGGCATCGCCCTGCTCACCGCCACCCGCTCCAAAACCAAGTCCGTATTCCTGACCTACCAGGCCGAGACCTACCTTCGGGACGGCGAACCGGAGATCGCCGCGGCGACCGCTACCCGTTCCCTCGACCTGGCCAGCCGGATCGACGCGCCCAGGTGCGTGACGATGGTGCGCGACCTGGAACCGGAACTGTTGCCATACGCACACACGGCCGGCGTCAGTGAACTCCTCGAACGGCTCCGAGCCGTCGGCTGAAGCCCTGTCACCAGTTATCGAACCAACTTGCGAAGCTCGAACGGAGAGGTCGCCAACGAGCCCGCCACACGCTGACGATCTTCACCGAAGGAAGCAAGGGTCGGAAGTCCGCGCACGGTTACTCTCACAAACGGTCCTTTGCCCGAGTAAGATCAACAACTGTCCGCCGGACGCCGGTTGATCTTCAATCGGTTCTCAGCTTGTTGTTTAACCAATGAGACGGCCGTGGGCTCCTTCCTCATGGGCAACGAGTTCATCCGGCGTGCCAACGAACGCGGCCCCGCACCCGGTCGGCAGGCGCTCCACCACCATGGCGACGGCTTCTGCGGCCGTCTCGGTGGGCCCCACGGTTTGCGAACGTAGAGGTCCCGAGACCCAGTAACCACCGTCGGCTGCGGGCTGGATATAGGGGATGTCCCACGTCCGCCGTTGTTCGGTGCATCGGCTGAAGTGGATCCCGACTCGTCCTCCACCACTACTTCCGGACAGTCACGCTCGCCACTGAGCTGGATCCAGATGGAAGGCCCCCCTGCCCCACTCCATCCAGGCGACGTCCTCGCCGGCGTCGAGCCTGTTCAGCGCGTCCGCCCAGCTCTCCAGTTTCGAGATGGACAGCACCAAATCGACACGGCCGGACACGAAGGGCGTCCTGACCGCGATTTGGGTCTGTCAAACGATCGGTGTAACTCGGGTTGTTGAGGGTTACTGACGCGCTGCGGAGAGCCGGCCGTCGAAGGTGATGTCGAAGGCGTTCAAGGCTGTCTTCCAGCGCATGGTCCAGCGGGCCTGGCCCTTGCCGGTCGGGTCAAGCGACATGATCGCCATGTAGACGCACTTCAAGGCGGCCTGCTCGTTTGGGAAGTGGCCGCGGGCTTTCACCGCCCGTCGGATCCGCGCGTTCACGGACTCGATCGCGTTCGTGGTGCAGACGATGCGGCGGATCTCCGTGTCGTAGCGGAGGAAGGGAGTGAACTCCTCCCAGGGGTTCTCCCAGAGCCGGACGATCGCCGGATACTTCTTGCCCCACGCGTCGGCGAACTCCGCGAACCGCTCGAGTGCGGCTTCCTCGGTCGCCGCGGTGTAGACGGGCTTGAGTACCTTCGCGATCTTGTCCCAGTCCTGGCGGGCGGCATAGCGGAAGGAGTTCCGCAGCAGGTGGACCACGCAGGTCTGCACGACGGTGCGGGGCCAGACGGCCTCGACGGCGTCGGGCAGGCCCTTGAGCCCGTCGCAGACGAGCATGAGAACGTCGTTCACGCCGCGGTTCTTGATCTCGGTGAGGATGTGCATCCAGTGCTTGGCGCCCTCGCCGCCATCACCGGCCCATAGCCCGAGGATGTCCCGCCGGCCCTCGCTCGTGACCGCCAGGGCGACATAGATGGGCCGGTTGGCAACCGCGCCGTCGCGGATCTTCACGTGAATGGCGTCGATGAAGACCACTGGATAGACCGCGTCCAGGGGCCGGTTCTGCCATTCGGCCATGCCTTCGAGGACCTTGTCGGTGATGGTGGAGATCGTCTGACGGGACACCTCGGCGCCATAGACCCCGGACAGGTGAGCCTGGACCTCACCGGTCGTCAGGCCCTTCGCGGCGAGCGAGATGACCATCTCGTCGACGCCGGACAGGCGCTTTTGTCGCTTCTTGACGATCTTCGGCTCGAAGGAGCCCTCGCGGTCACGGGGCACGGCTATCTCGACCGGGCCGACGTCGGTCAGCACGGTTTTGCCACGGGTTCCGTTGCGGCTGTTCCCGCCGTTCTTCCCGGCGGGATCGTGCTTGTCATGGCCGAGGTGGTCGGTGATCTCGCCCTCGGGAGCGGACTCCAGGAGCCGCTTGGTCAACTGCTGCAGCAGCCCGCCCTCGCCGGTCAGCTGAAGGCCCTCGGCCTGAGCCCGACCCACCAGTTCATCAATCAGTCGGTCGTCCACAGACTTCGGCAGCACGGCCTCAGATGGCTCGGCCGTCTCAATCTCGGTCACGTCGTCGCTGGTCATCGATGCATCTTCCATGATCGGGAGTTACACCGAACGTTTTACAGTCCCCTTCCTGGCTTTCGACCCCTCCCAAACCAAGGTCAAAAAGACGAGTTAAAGATCTGCACGCCCTTAGCGTCCTTCTGGCGGTGGGCAGGTCGGGCATGGCCTCGCCGGTGGCGAGGACTCTGCCCACCTCGTAGCGGGCGGCCGACGTCTGTTCTTCGGGCCAGGCGGCCATCCCGGGTCGGAGCGGGTGGGCTTCGGTGCACCGGCCGGCGAACCGGTCGTTGTGCGGAGGTTCCGGAACCCGCGCCGGACGCGGGCCGGGGTGAGCTGGTGCGCTGGTGTTGGCTTCTCCCACGGTCGCCGCAGGTCGGAGGCGAGCAGTCGGGCGAGGCGGAGCTGGGTGTAGGCGGCGGCTGCGTCGGCGCGATCGCGGCGCTGCACCGGGGCGAGCCCTGTGGCTTCTCCCTCAGCCGTCGCACCGACTGGATCGAGTGGTCCGTCCGGCCCTTCCTGGTCTTCGACGTGAACGACAAGGCCCTGCTTCCCGTCCTGTCGGCGTCGTCGGGCGAAACCCTCGTGTGTGCCACCGGCGCGCCTTCCGGGGCTGACGTGTCCCGGTCATAATTCGAGGGCTGCTCCCACTGACCCCCACGGCCGACGGAGGCACCCCCCACATGACCACATCCACTGGCACGCGCCGCGCCTTTCTCACCGGCGCTCTCGCCGTCTCCGCCACCGCGCTCATCGGCGCGGGCCCCGCCGTCGCGGCCCCGCCCCGCGCGCTCGCCGTACAGGACTGGCTGGCCGGCTTCGCCGACTCGACTCCGCTACGGCAGTTGACCATCCCCGGCACCCACAATTCCGGCGCCCGGGTCGGCGGACTCTGGGTGGCGTGCCAGGACACCAGCGTCGCCGACCAGCTCAACAGTGGTATCCGCTTCCTCGACGTCCGCTGCCGGGCGTTCGACAACGCCTTCTCCATCCATCACGCCGCGTACTACCAGAATCTGAACTTCGACGATGTGCTCGGCGCCTGCCGGGACTTCCTCCGGGCGCATCCCTCCGAGACCGTCCTGATGCGGGTGAAGCAGGAGTACTCCACCGAGAGCGACGCCGAGTTCCGGCGGATCTTCGACACCTATCTCGACGGCAGGGGCTGGCGTTCGCTCTTCCGGCTCGACCCCACCCTGCCGACGCTCGGTGAGGCGCGCGGCCGGATCGTCCTGCTCGCGGACAACGCCGGGCTGCCCGGGGTGCGTTATGGCGACTCCGCGCTGTTCGACATCCAGGACGACTACGAGGCGGAGCCCTTCGCCAAGTACCCGCAGATCGAGGCGCAGTTCCGCCAGGCGGCCCAGCAGCCCGGGAAGATGTACATCAACTACGTCAGCACGGCCGCGCTGCTTCCGCCCCGCTGGAACTCCGACCGGCTCAACCCGCAGGTCCACACCTTCCTCGACGGCGCGGAGGCGAGCGGCTGGCGCGGCCTCGGGATCGTGCCGCTGGACTTCCCGGCCACGCGCGCCGGACTGGTCGAGTCGCTGATCCGGCACAACGGCTGACGGGGCGGGCGGCCCGGTGGCGGCCGGGCCGCCCGGACACCGCCGTCCCGCCGTGAATATGACGGTCTGTCAGCTCTGCCGGGGGTGTCAGGCACCGTCAGGCCACCGGAGGGACGGCCGACCGGGGACGGCGCGGGCGGTCCTGGCGCGCCGGGCGGCCGGTCACGCGTTCGCCGCCGCCGAATCGTCGAAGGCGTTCTGGTGGCCGCGGATCTCGGAGTGGTGGTCCGCGGACCAGGCGGCCAGCTCCAGGACCGTGGAAAGGAGCGAGGTGCCCAGGGCGGTCAGCGAGTACTCGACGCGGGGCGGGACCTCCGCGTACGCGGTGCGGTTCACGAGCCCGCTGCGCCGGAGGTGCTTGAGGGTGAGGGTGAGCATGCGCTGGGAGATGCCGGGGATCATCGCCGCGAGATCGGAGTAGCGGGTCGGGCCGTCGGCGAGCGTGCCGATGATCAGCACGCTCCATTTGTCGCCGACCAGATCAAGGATCTCGCGGATGAAGTCCGCGTCCTGGCCGTCCCAGCGCGCGCAGGGACCGGGCGTGCCCCGCACGCTCGCCCGCACATCGCGGCGAGCCGCTCCGATTCTGCTCGTGCTCATGGGTGTCGCCTCTCCGCAGCGCACATTCATGTGTGTCCTCGCACATGAATGTGCCTTTTGTGGACGTCCTCATCCTAATCAATAGTGGGGCTACGAACATCCCGTAAGTAATACAGCCCTCGGTCACCCACCGCTACGGAAAGCGCCACCATGTCCTATCTTCTGCGGATAGATTCCTCCGCCTCCGGCAACGCCTCCTTCTCCCGGCAGGTCGCCGACACATTCGAGGCGGCCTGGGACGGCGAGATCGTCCACCGGGACCTCGCCGTCGACCCGATCGGCCATCTCGACGCCGTCGGCATCGCCGCCCGTACCGTCCCCGCGGCCGAGCACACGGCCGACCAGAAAGCCGCGGCGGCCGTGCAGGACGCACTCGTCGAGGAGTTCCTCGGCGCGAGCGCCTATCTGTTCGCCGTCCCGATGTACAACCTGACGATGCCCTCGGTGTTCAAGGCGTGGCTGGACCACGTCATGATCGTCGGCAGGACCATGGGCCTCGGCGACGCCGTTCCCACCACCGGGCGCCCCGCCGTCATCGTCTCGGCCCGGGGCGGCGGCTACGGCCCCGGCGCCCCGCACCACGGCAAGGACTTTGTCGTCCCGGCCCTGGAGGTCATCCTCGGCGACCCCGCCCTGATGGCCCTGGACGTCCGCGCGATCACGCCCGAGCTGACCTACGCGCCCGTGATGGAACCGCTGCGGCATCTGGTGCCGCTGCACGTCAGCTCACTGGAGAACGCGCACGCGCTGGCCCGCCGCTACGCCGAGGAACTCTCCCCGGCCGCCGCCGCCCGCACCGCCTGACCTGTCCGGCCGTCCGGCCTGGCCCGCACGGCCGCTCCGGTGTCACCTCAGTACGTCTCCGGCGGCGGCGTCGGCGCTCCCGGGATACGGATCCATGCGACCGTGCCGCCGCCCTCCGCCGGACGGAGCGCGATCTCGCCGGCGGTCTGCTGGACGGTGCGGGCCACGATCGACAGGCCGAGACCCGAGCCCGGCAGCGCACGCGCCGACCGCGAACGCCAGAAGCGTTCGAAGACATACGGCAGCTCCTCGGCCGGGATCCCCGGGCCGTGATCGCGCACCGTCAGCTCGCCGGACGCGCTCAGCACGACCTCCACCGAGCCGCCCGCCGGGCTGAACTTCACCGCGTTGTCGAGGACATTGACCAGCGCGCGTTCCAGGGCGGCCGGCTCGGCCCGTACGTACCAGGGGCGCAGATCCGCGCGGATGGTCAGCTCCGGGCCGCGCAGCCGGGCCCGTTCCAGCGCGCTCTCCACGATCTGGTGGAGCGCGACGACCTGGAGGGGGCCCGGATCGGCGGCGTCCGGGCGGGACAGCTCCTGAAGATCGCCGATGAGCGAGGCCAGTTCGGTCATCTGCGCCTTCACGGACACCATGAGTGCCCTGCGGTCGTCCGGCGGGATGGCCCGGCCGGTCTCCTCGCTGCGCGCCAGCAGCTCGATATTGGTACGGAGCGAGGTGAGCGGGGTCCGCAGCTCGTGGCCCGCGTCGGCGATCAACTGCGACTGCCGGTCGCGGGAGGAGGCGAGCGCGGCGGTCATGGAGTTGAAGGAACGGGACAGCCGGGCGATCTCGTCCTCGCCCTCGACCGGGATACGGACGGTGAGGTCCTCCGTCCTGGCGACGTGCTCGACCGCGAGGGTCAGCCCGTCGACGGGCCGCAGCGCCTCCCGGGCGACCCAGAGGCCGGCCGCGCCCGCGCCGATCACCCCGATGCCGGCGACGGCCGCGAGCAGCAGGGCCAGCCTGTTCAGCGAGGTGTCGATCTCGGCGAGCGGACGCGACACGGAGACGGCGGCCTCGGCGCCCGGTCCGAGCAGCACGCGCTGCGTCCGCACGCGGACGGCGGCGCCGCTGTCGGTGGTGCTGTTGTGCAGGCTGTCCTGTTCGGTGCCCCGGGCGACCGCGACATCCTGCGGCTGGACCTTCACGGGCTCCGAGTACGGGAACACACAGCGCCCGCCGTCCCCGCTCACCACCTGGATATACGCGAAGGCGGTGGTGGTGATGGTGTCGGGGCTGGTGCCCGTGGCGCAGTTGTTCAGCGCCTCCCGTACGGCGGCGGGCTGGGCCGAGGTGTTCTGGAGCGAGTTGTCCAGCTCGCTTTCGAGCTGGGCGCGCGTCAGCAGCCAGCAGGCGACGGCCGCGGCGGCGACCGCCACGGCCACGGCCAGGGCGACCAGCAGCGCCAGACGCGAGCGGATCGGCAGCGCGCGGAAGCGGCGTACGGGAGAGATCACTCCGGACCGCCACCGGTCGCCGCGCCCGTACCGCCGCTTCCGGATTCGGCGCGCAGGGCGTATCCGACGCCTCGCACGGTGTGGACCAGCCGGGGCTCGCCGCCGCTCTCCGTCTTCCGGCGCAGATACATCACGTACACGTCCAGCGAGTTGGAGCTGGGCTCGAAGTCGAAGCCCCAGACGGCCTTGAGGATCTGCTCCCGGGTGAGCACCTGCCGGGGGTGCGCCAGGAACATCTCCAGCAGAGTGAATTCGGTACGGGTCAGCTCCACCCGGCGGTTGCCCCGGGTGACTTCGCGCGTCGTCAGGTCCATCCGCAGATCGGCGAAGGCGAGCACGTCGTCCCGGGCCGGACCGCCCTGGTCCGTCGCATAGGAGCTGCGGCGCAGCAGGGCGCGGATCCGGGCGAACAGCTCGTCCAGCTCGAAGGGCTTGACAAGATAGTCGTCGGCGCCGGAGTCCAGGCCGGTGACCCGGTCGCCGACGGTGTCGCGGGCGGTCAGCATCAGGATCGGCACCTTCGAGCCGCCGGCCCGCAGGCGGCGGGCCGCCGTCAGACCGTCCATGCGCGGCATCTGGATGTCGAGGACGATCAGATCCGGACCGTAGGCGGCGGCCTTGGTGAGAGCGTCGACACCGTCGACGGCGACCTCGGTCCCGTAGCCGTCGAAGGCGAGGCTCCGCTGGAGCGCCTCGCGGACGGCGGGCTCGTCGTCGACGATCAGGATGCGTTGCGGATCGCCCTCGGCGGGACTCATGTCGCTTCTACCTCGTCAGCTCGGTGGGACGGATGACCGGTGCTAACAGCGTCGCACGGCCGGCCGCGGCCCGTGCCGGTCAGACGGAGCTGTTGGTGCCGCCGGAGCGCAGTGCGGCGAGGTCGGCCTTGACGGTGTTGACCGGGATGGCGAACCCCAGACCGACACTGCCCGCACCGGAGTCGTCGCCGGCCGTCGCCGAACTCGGCGCGTACATCGCGGAGTTGATGCCGATGATCTGGCCGTTCATATTGATCAGCGCGCCGCCGGAGTTGCCCGGGTTGAGCGAGGCGTCGGTCTGGAGCGCCTTGTACGTGGTCTTCGAGGACCCGGTGTCGCCGTTGAACTGGCGCCCGCCGAACTCGAACGGCCAGCCGCCGTCGCCCTGCTGTTGCTGCTCTCCCTGGTCCTGCTCCCTGGCCACGGTGACATCGCGGTCGAGGGCCGAGATGATGCCGCTGGTGACGGTGCCGGTCAGGCCCTCGGGAGAGCCGATGGCCACGGCCTGGTCGCCGACCCTGACCTGGTCGGAGTCGCCGAGCGTGGCCGTCTTCAGGCCGCTCGCGCCGTCCAGCTTGACGAGCGCGAGGTCCTTGTCGGCGTCGGTGCCGAGGACCTGCGCGTCATAGGTCTTGCCGTTGCTGAGCTGGACCTTTATCGACGAGGCACCGGCGATCACATGGTTGTTGGTGATGACCTGGCCGTCCGAGGTGATGATCACGCCGGAGCCGGTGGACTGGCCGCCGCTCGATGCCGCGTTGATCTCGACGATGCTCGGCGAGACGGCCTGGGCGACACCGGCGACGGTGCCCGAGCTGCTCTGCGAGACGGTCGTCCCGCTGATGACGGTGGAGCTGCTGCCGGTGGTGTGGTCGGTGTACTGGCCGACGAGCGTGGCCGTACCGCCGCCGACGACCGCGGCGGCGATCGCCACGGCCGCGAGCAGCGCGAGGGGGCCCTTGGCCCGGCGCGCCGGTGCGGCGCCGCCATGGCCGTGATGGGCCGGAGGAAGGGGTCCGTACGCGGGCGGCGGCGGGTAGGCCGGGCCCGTGGACCATCCGGAGGACTGGTGCTGTCCGTTGCCTTCGTCGCCGCTGAGGCTGTTGTAGTCCGTCATGGGAACGACTGTCGGACCCGTAGATGAGAACCGGCTGAGGACGCTCTGAGAAGCCCGACAGAAGGGTGTATGCCCGATGTAAAGGCGTCGGCCTTCCGGCCGGGGGCCGGTCTTCGCGCGGGGCCGCGGGAGGGGCGCGCGGGCGTTATGCGCAGCCGCAGGAACGGCGCACGATCAGCGCGGACGGGAACTGTTTCACGCGTTCCCGCCGTGATCCCGCGACCCGCAGTCCGTCGTCCAGCACCAGGTCCACCGCCGCCCGTGCCATCGCGGGGCGGTCGGAGGAGATCGTCGTCAGCGGCGGGTCCGTGAGCCCGGCCTCCTTGACGTCGTCGAAGCCGGCCACGGCCAGCTCACCGGGGACGTCCAGGCGCAGCTCACGCGCGGCCCGCAGCACGCCGATCGCCTGGTCGTCGGTGGAGCAGAAGATCGCCGGCGGTCTGTCGGGACCCGCGAGCAGCTCCAGCGCGACCCGGTAGGCGTCGTAGCGGTTGTACGGCGCCTGAAAGAGGCGGCCCTCCACGGACCGCCCGGATTCCAGCATGGCCCGGCGCCAGCCCTCGACATGGTCGGCCACCGGGTCGCCGACGGAGGGCGTGGACTCGACCCCGCCGAGGCAGGCCACATAGGGATGGCCGTGCTCCAGCAGATGCCGGGTGGCGAGCTGGGCGCCGCCGATGTCGTCGGTGACGACCGCCACGTCGTCGATCGCCTCGGGGCGCTCGTGCAGCAGCACCACCCGGGCGTCCCACGCCTCGATCTCGGCCGCGGCGCGTTCGCTCGGGCCCTGGCTGACCAGGATCAGCCCCGAGACCCGCATCCCGAGGAAGGCCCGCAGATAGTGGACCTCGCGCTCGTCGCGGTAGTCGGAGTTGCCGACGAGGACCATTTTCCCGCGCTCGGCCGCCGCCTGTTCCACCGCGTGCGCCATCTCGGCGAAGAACGGCTGCCGGGCGTCCGGTACCACCATCCCTATGAGGTCGGTCCGCCGCGAGGCCATCGCCTGGGCGACCCGGTCGGGCCGGTAGCCCAGCTCCTTGATCGCGGCGAGTACCCGCTCGCGCGTGGCCGGGGCGACCGGCCGGGGTCCGTTGTTGATGACATAGCTGACGACCGCGGTCGAAGTCCCCGCCAGTCGTGCGACATCGTCCCGCGTCACCTTGGCCACGCGCGGCAGTCTACGCGTGATGACCTACCGCTTGGCAGGCCGTACCGCACCTTCCCCGGCCTCGTCGAGCGCGGTGTCCGGCGCGTGGTGCCGAGGCCCTTCCGCGGCCTTCTCGTGGTGGGGTTCCGCCGGGCCGGCCGCGGCCTTCGCCTTGGCGTCCTCGGAGCCGCGCTCCGGCTTCTCCGGTGCGACGAAGCGGTAGCCGACGTTGCGCACGGTCCCGATGAGGGACTCGTGCTCGGGGCCGAGCTTGGCGCGCAGCCGCCGTACATGGACGTCGACCGTCCGCGTACCGCCGAAGTAGTCGTACCCCCAGACCTCCTGGAGGAGCTGGGCGCGGGTGAACACCCGGCCCGGGTGCTGGGCGAGATACTTCAGCAGCTCGAACTCCTTGAAGGTCAGGTCGAGGACCCGGCCCTTGAGCTTCGCGCTGTACGTCGCCTCGTCGACCGACAGATCGCCGTTGCGGATCTCCATCGGGGAGTCGTCGGCCGAGATCTGCTGGCGGCCCGTCGCGAGCCGCAGCCGGGCCTCGACCTCGGCCGGACCCGCTGTGTCGAGCAGCACGTCGTCGATGCCCCAGTCCGCGGTGACGGCGGCGAGGCCGCCCTCCGTCACCACCAGGATCAGCGGGCAGCCGGGTCCGGTGGACCTCAGGAGCTGGCAGAGCGAGCGCACCTGTGGAAGGTCGCGCCGGCCGTCGATCAGGATGACGTCGGCACCGGGGGTGTCGACGAGAGCGGGCCCTTCGGCCGGGGCCACCCGCACATTGTGGAGCAGCAGCCCGAGGGCGGGGAGCACCTCCGTCGAGGGCTGGAGGGCATTGGTCAGGAGCAGCAGAGAGCTCATCGCCGACCACCTGCCTGGATCGGGCTGTTGCCATACACGGTTCGCTTGCCCATTACGTCGGTTCCTCCTCGGTCCCTGCGAGGACGTATGCGGCACTGCTGGTACTGCTGTACTGGTTACTACCGATACTGCATTTGTACTACTTGTTGCGTTTGTGGTGCTTGTCCCGCGATGCTGCCGGGTCGGCCCCGCGTCCCTGGGGCCCGCCTTCCTTCTGTGCCTTCTGTTCCTTCTGTGTATGAGTTCCGTTTACGTCATCTGTCTGTAACAACGCTCGGGAAACACAAAAGGACCCGGGGGCTACATTGCCCGGATCCTGTTCCGAGCAGAATAACCCACATGCGCTCCGTGTCCGAGGGTCAAGCCCGCAGATCATCCGTTTCCGACCGCTCGCCGGGCGGCCGGAGGGCGGTGCTCAGGACCGCCGACGGCGTCTCCGTCGAGGCTGTGTACGCCTCGTGTACAGCAGGTTTCGCGGAAGATCGCGGACCGGCCGGCGGGACCGCGATCGTGGTCGCCCACGGCTTCACCGGATCGGTGGACCGGCCCGCCGTACGCCGCGCCGCCCGGGTGTTCGCGCAGCGTGCCGCCGTGGTGACCTTCTCGTTCCGTGGCCACGGACGCTCCGGCGGTCGCTCCACGGTCGGCGACCGCGAGGTCCTCGACCTGGCGGCGGCGGTGGAATGGGCACGCTCCCTCGGCCATTCGAAGGTGGTGACCGTGGGCTTCTCGATGGGCGGCTCGGTCGTCCTGCGCCATGCCGCGTTGCACAGGGGGCGCACGGAGGCGCGGACGGATGCCGTGGCGGCCGTGAGCGCGCCCGCGCGCTGGTACTACCGGGGGACGGCTCCGATGCGGCGGCTGCACTGGGTGGTGACGCGTCCCGCCGGACGGCTCGTCGGCCGCTACGGCTTCCGGACCCGGATCCACGACCGGGACTGGGACCCGGTGCCGCTGTCCCCGGTCGAGTCGGTCCCGCTGATCGCGCCGACACCGCTGCTCGTCGTGCACGGCGACCGCGATCCGTACTTCCCGCTGGACCATCCGCGCACGCTGGCGGCGGCCGGACCGGCGGAGCTGTGGCTGGAGCCGGGTATGGGCCATGCGGAGAACGCCGCCGACGAGGCGCTGCTGGGGCGGCTCGGGGACTGGCTGGTGAACGCGGCGGTACCGCCCGGTGCCGGACGGCCGGAAGAGGTCCGGGAGGCGTAGGGCCGCTCGTCCGGGATGCGGGAGCGCGGGCCCCGGGAGCGTGGCCCGTCTCCGGCCGGTGCGGGCCGTCGTCCACAATGGACCCGGCGAAAGGAGTACCGATGGCAGCGGGCACGATCCGCTACTGGGCCGCGGCCAAGGCCGCGGCGGGCATCGCGGAGGAGCCGTACGCGGCGGACAACCTGGCCGAGGCGCTCGACGCGGCACGGCTGAGGCATCCGGGCGAGCTGGTCCGTGTACTCCAGAGGTGTTCGTTCCTGGTCGACGGCGACCCCGTGGGGACCCGTGGCCATGAGACCGTACGGCTTGCCGAGGGCGGCACGGTCGAGGTGCTCCCGCCGTTCGCAGGAGGGTGAACCGCACAACATGAGCAACGATCAGCAGCATCCGTACGGTCAGGACCAGCCGCACTCGTACGGTCAGTATGGGCCGGGCCGGTACGGCGAGCAGGGCACTCACGACCAGGGCGCGTACGACCAGTACGGCCGCCCCCGGCAGCCGTCCCAGGGCGCTCCCCAGGACCAGGACACGTCCGGGGGCTGGGCCGAGCCGCGGCAGCCCGCACGGGGCCACGAGGACGCCGCGCAGACCTGGGAGGGCCAGACCTGGGACACCCAGTACCAGCCGCAGGTGGGGTGGCAGCAGGCGCAGGGACACCAGGCCGGGGCCCAGCAGCCGCAGCAGGGGACGTATCAGTCGCAGCAGCACCAGCAGCACCAGCAGCACCAGCAGCACCAGCAGCACCAGCGGTCCGCCGCCGCCGACACCGCGTATCTGCCGCCGCAGAGCGCCTATCCGCTGCCACCGGAGGCGTCCTCGCCGCACGAGTCCGCCGCGCCCGCGCCGCGCGAGACCGCCGCACCGGCCGCCCCGCCCGCCGACTCCGGCGGCTACAACGCGCCCACCACCATGGGCAACGCCCGGATCACCGACGCGCAGCGGGCCCGCGCCGAGGGCCGGTCGCCGATCATCCCGCCGGGTATGCAGCCGGCCGGGCTGACCGCGCTGCTCGGGCTGCTGCTGGCCGGAGGCGCGGCCGTCGGACCGTACGCGCTGCTCGTCCCGCTCGTCCTGCTCCAGGCCGTCACCGCGGCTGGCTGGTTCCGGCTGAACGGCATGTGGCCGGCCCGGCAGGGCATCGCGCTCGCCTTCCTGGGCGGCGTGACAGCCGACATCGTCCTGCTCGCCGTCGGCAAGGAGAACGCGCCGGCCGCGATCATCGGCACGCTCGGCGTGTGGGTGCTGCTCACCGTCGTCCTGCAACTGCGCAGCCGCGCGGGCGCCGACGAGCGGATGCAGGGCCTGATGGCCACGGTCGCCTCGGCGGCGCTCGCCATCCTCACCGCGGGACATCTCGCCGCCGTGCCGGACGCGGTCGTCGTCGGAGCCGTCGCGGTCGCGGCGGCGACGGTCGCCCGCGCGCTGCCGCTGCCGGGTGCCGTCTCCGTCGTGGTCGCGCTGCTGGTCGCGGCGGGCGCCGGGATCGTGGCCGGGGGGCTGACGGACCTGGGCTCGGGCGCCGCGCTGCTGGGGCTGGGCGCGGGCGTCTGCGCGCTGGTCGGGCTGCGGGCCGCGAGCTACGACTACCCGTCCCGCTTCGTGCACATGACGGCGGGAGTGGCGCTGCCGCTCACGGCCGCCGCGCCTGCGGTCTACCTGCTGGGCCGCGTGCTGGCCTGAGCGGCGCTCCGGCGGGGGCCGGGAACCGTACACCCCCGCCGGACGTCGGTCACTCCGGCAGGAGCCATCTCCCGACTGGCGTTACGCTCACGATCGTCAGGGGGCCGAAACGACCCAGTGGGGGATCCCGAGCAATGCGCGCACTGCGAATTCTGCTGATACTCGTCATCGTCTTCGGCGGGCTGTTCGTCGCCGCCGACCGCGCGGCCGTGTACTTCGCCGAGGGACAGGTGGCCGACAAGATCAAGTCGAGCCAGGGGCTGACCACCGATCCCCAGGTCTCCATCAAGGGCTTTCCCTTCCTGACCCAGATCCTCGGCTCCTCGCTGGACGAGGTCGACATCTCCCTCGACGGTGTCAGCGCCAGCGCGGACGGCCACAATGTCGAGGTCACCGATGTCCAGGCCGAGCTCAGGGACGTCACGATCGACAGCAGCTTCTCGTCCGCGACTGCGGCGACGGCCAACGGCTCCGCGCACATCTCGTACGCGGACCTGGCCAAGTCGGCGCCGAAGGGCGCGAGCGTGGGCTACGCCGGGGCCGAGCGGGCCGCCAAGGGGCAGGTCAAGCTCTCCGGTTCGCTGACGGAGGTGCTGGAGGGCGCGGGCATAGCGGTTCCCGACACGGTCAGGGCCCTGCTGGGCGGCCAGACCGTCACCGCGTACAGCACGGTGTCGCTGGAGGGCGGCAACACGGTCCGGCTGCGGGCGGAGGACCTGCCCCAGCTTCCGGTGCCGGGGCTGAACGACCAGGTGCGGGACGTGGTCAACTACGACCTGAAGATCGACGGGATGCCGTCGACCATCAAGCTCGACAAGGTCGTCGCCGCCGAGGACGGTTTGCGCTTCTCGGGCACGGGTACGGACGTCTCGCTCTCGGGCTGAGCGCCGGGATGCCCACGCGCCGGGTGCCCGCGCGCCGGGTGCCCGCCCCGGACGGCTCCGCGCCGGATGGCCCGGAGCGGTGGCCGGCCGGATGGTGAGACGCCGGAGTCCGGTCCGCAGATGGAAAGCGCGCGCGGCGGCCCGGCCGGCCGGCGCCCACCCGGCCGGCCCGGCCTTCGTCTCACCTGTTGGACGATCGCGTCTCATCATGCGAATCACCGGTGACATGGCTGCCTGAACGTCCCTACGATCGACATATGCAGTGCTTTATCAGCGGTCTCCGGCAGCGGGGACAGGCGGATCTCACGAAGCGGCGGGCAGTCGACCTGTGCCGCGTCTCCGCCATGCTCTGTCGCACTGTCTGAGCGGGACGTCAGCGTCCCGTTTTCCAGGTCCTTCGAGTAGCTCAGGGCCACTCCGCGCCGTACGCAGGCCTCCCCGCCCCGTGCCCGGAAGCCCTCCCCGTATCACCCCGCCGCACACTGCCCCGGAGGAGAAAAGCATGAGCCGCAGCGACGTCCTGGTAGACGCCGACTGGGTCGAGGCCCACATCGACGACCCGAAGGTTGTCATCGTCGAGGTCGACGAGGACACCTCCGCCTACGACAAGAACCACATCAAGAACGCGGTCAGGATCGACTGGAAGGCCGACCTCCAGGACCCGGTCCGCCGCGACTTCATCGACCAGGAGGGCTTCGAGAAGCTCCTGTCGGCGAAGGGCATCGCCAACGACGACACCGTCGTCCTCTACGGCGGCAACAACAACTGGTTCGCCTCCTACGCGTACTGGTACTTCAAGCTCTACGGCCACGACTCCGTCAAGCTCCTCGACGGTGGCCGCAAGAAGTGGGAGCTGGACTCCCGCGACCTGGTCGAGGCCGTCCCGGAGCGCGCCGCCACCTCGTACAAGGCCAAGCCCCAGGACACCTCGATCCGCGCCTTCCGTGACGACGCGGTCGCCGCGATCGGCACGCAGAACCTGGTCGACGTGCGCTCGCCCGACGAGTTCAGCGGCAAGCTGCTCGCCCCCGCGCACCTCCCGCAGGAGCAGTCGCAGCGTCCGGGCCACATCCCGACCGCCCGCAACATCCCGTGGTCGAAGAACGCCAACGACGACGGCACCTTCAAGTCGGACGACGAGCTCAAGGAGCTCTACACCGACGAGCAGGTCGACCTGTCGAAGGACACCATCGCGTACTGCCGCATCGGCGAGCGCTCCGCGCTGACCTGGTTCGTGCTGCACGAGCTGCTCGGTGTCGAGAACGTCAGGAACTACGACGGCTCCTGGACCGAGTACGGCTCGCTCATCGGTGTGCCGATCGAGCTCGGCGCCAACAAGTAAATCCGCCCCGACCCGGAGGACTGAACAGTATGTGTGGAGCACAGGCCGGCGGCCCCGACGCCTCGACGATCAAGCCCGGTGAAACCACCATCCAGGGTTCCGTGACCCGTGACGGCGAGCCCGTCACCGGTTACGTGCGTCTGCTGGACTCGACCGGCGAGTTCACCGCCGAGGTCCCGACCTCGGCGACCGGGCAGTTCCGCTTCTACGCGGCCGAGGGCACCTGGACGCTGCGCGCGCTCGTCCCCGGCGGCACCGCGGACCGTACGGTCGTCGCGCAGACCGGTGGTCTCTCCGAGGTCGCGATCGCGGTCTGAGTTCGTCGCAACCGGCCGGAGGGCCGCACCCCGGGGAGTTGGACGCTCACTGGAAGGGGTGCGGCCCTCCGAGCCGCTCCGGGGGCGGCCCGTCCCGGAGGCCCGGTCCGCGCGAGGTCCGCTCCGGGCGGTTCGGTCGTACGCTGGAGGCATGTACACGCGACGGCGTCGTTGGTACTTCCTGTTGATGGGCGGATGTCTGGCCCTCTTCGTCTCCGCCTGGGCCTTCGTACGGCTCTGGTCGGTCCCGGCCGCTGTCGGGCTCTGTGTGGTCGCCATGATCATCCCGCCGGTCGCCGCCATGGTGGGAAACGCGCGCGGCAGGGACGACCGCTGGTGGGACGACCCGACCGGGGACCCCACGTCCGACGAGTGGTGGGACGAACTGGACGGCAAGAAACGCGACAAGCCACCGTCCGACGGGCGCAGGCAGGACCTGTAGACGCGCACCGGATCCGTTGAAGGGCGCGCGGGCGCCCGGCACCGCCCGTACGGCCTGGCTCGTCCTGGGCGTGACCGCCCGGACGGGACGGACTGACGCGCGACGGGTGAGCGCGCGCCCGATCAGTAGACGAGTGCCTGAACGCCCTCGGCCATGACCTCGCTCACGAACACCTGCGCCCCGGCGATCCGCACACCCTCCAGCACGTCCTTCTCCGCGATGTCGCGCCGCGCCGCGCACTGGGTGCACAGCGTGATCAGGCCGCCCGCCTGGATCGACTCGATGAGATTCGGCAGCGGCGCGGAGTGCGGCAGCTCGAACTCAGCGGCACGTCCGGGCAGCGCGAACCACGCGGACTCGCCCGTCAGCCAGAGCGAGACCTCCACTCCGCTGGCCACGGCGACCGCGGCCACCGTGAAGGCCTGGGAGCACCGTTCCGGGGCGTCGGACCCGGCGGTCACTTTGATCACGAGCTTCTTCGCCGATTGCATATGCCGAACTGTAATCCGCCGCCGTACAACCCCTCTTCACACTCAGGGGTCAGGTCTGTGCGCGGGTAACGGAATCCGCGCCTCAGGTCTCGTGGGGGGACCCCCTTTTGCCATCACTGCCAACTCCGGAGCCGGTGGGCTTTCCGGAGCCTCAGCCTTTTCCGGCCCGGCCGCCCAGGCCGCCGCGCCGACGCGGCCGTACGACCCTGCTGATCGCCGCGGCCGCGGCGCTCGGTGTCATCGGCGGCGCCGCCGCCGGTTATACGGTCCAGGCCGACCGCGCGCCCACCCCGCTCGCGGCACTCTCCCAGCCGGGCCTGGCCTATCCCGCCAAGCCCCTCCCGAAGGGCAAGGAGGCGGACCCGCTGTCCGCCAAGGAGGACCACCGGGTCAGAACAAACGGCGATCTGCGCACACTGCTGCTCGCCAAGCCCTCCGGCACGCGCGACGGCGACGCGTACGGGATCGGCAAGGGCTGGCTCTCGCTCAGCGGTTACGCCCTTGACTTCGAGAGCGAGGACTACATGTTCACCGAACTGGCCGGGGCCGACCTGCGCCGGATCGCGGTCACCAGCTGGGAACAGGGCGAATACCGCACGACGAACATCACGCTCGTGCAGTTCCAGGACGGATCGAGCATGAGCGCCGTCGACCACGCCGAGGGCCAGCAGGCGTACATGCCCGACCCGAAGAAGGGCGCGGGGAACTCGGGCGACCCGGTCAAGGGCAGCGGCAACGGCCGCTACTACGTGTACCGGGCCAGCCCGGAGACGGCGCGATACATGGCGTCCTACCGGGCCCGTGCCATCGCGCAGCGCGGCAACATCATGCTCGACATCAACATCCTGGACACCAAGCCGATCAGCAAGAAGGACATCCGGACGCTGGCCGAGCGGCAACTGGAGCGCCTGTGACCGAAGACCGGAACACCCCGCCCGCCCCGGAGCCGGCCGACGAGCCCGCCCCGCCGGCCCCGGTCGAACCGCCGGCCCCGGTGGAACCGACCGCTCCGGCCGAGCCGGTGGTCCCGGCGCCGCCCGTGGCCGGTCCTGACGGCGCTCCCGCGTCTCCGGCCGCGCCGCCCCGGCGCACTCTCGCGCGGCGGCTCGTCGGGACCGTACTCCCCGCCGTCCTGGTCCTCGGCGCCGCGGGCGGCGGGATCGCGTACACCAAGAACACCGTCGACCGGGCCGACAAGACCGCGCCCACCACCGTCTGGCAGAAGACGGCAGCCAAGCCGGACCGGGACCCGGCCGGTGACATCGGCAAGGGCCGGACCGACAGCGACCTCAGCCGGAAACTGCTGCCCGTGCCCGAGGGCTTCCGCCTCGGCCCGGACCTGGGGGAGTTCGGCAACGACGGTGAGCTGACCGCCAAGCAGGCGACGACGCTCATGAAGTCGGTCGGGGAAGGGCTCTCCGGCAGGATCCGGCGGGAGCTCAACAAGGAGATCGACAAGCTCGGCGTCAAGGGGCTCGCCTCGCGCTCCTACACCACGGATGAGGGCGACCTCGTCGCCGAGATCTATGTCATGCGGATCACCAACCGCGAAGCCGTCCACAGCTGGTACAAGAGCCAGTCGCAGCGCCCCGGCGCCCGCAAGGGCCCGGCCGTCGAGGGTCACAGGAAGGCCGCCTGCTTCCTGGCTACCCAGCACGCCAAGACCGAGCTGGACGCGATGGAGTGCGTGGCGTACGACGGCGAACTGACCGTCCAGGTCGTCGCGTACGGCACAAAGCCGCTCGACACGTCCGCCGTGGCCGATCTGATGAAGAATCAGCTCGGCCACATCGCATCCCCGGGGAAGTACATATGACCGAGCAGGCAGCCCCTCCGGCGGAGGCCGCGCCCGCGCCGGGCTCCGGCCCGGTGGCCGGTTCCGCCGTCACGGACGCGCCCGCGCCGGTGGCCGTCCCCCAGCCCGCGCCCGCCGCCTCCGTACCGCCGCTGCCGGACCGGCCGCCGGTGCCACCGGCCGCCGGGCTCCCGGGGCCGGAAGCGGGAGCCCTTCCCGGCGGGCCTCCGCGCCTGCCGGGGCCGCCCCGCCGGGTGCTGCGCGCGGTCGCGCGCTGGACCGCGGCCGTGCTGGTCTGCGGTGGCCTCGGCACCGGTGTCGCCCTCTCCCTCACCGGGATGGAGCGCACCGATGTCCCGGGACTCGCCACCCGGAGCGACGGCCGCTGGGACTACCCGCGGCTCACCCTGCCCGCCCTGCCGGCCGGCTCCCCGCGCCCGTTCAACGAGGCCAACACGGCGGAGATCCACCACGCGGATCTGCGTGATCTGCTGCTGCCCGCCCCGGCCGGGGCCACCCCCGACAAGAAGCTGACCGGCGGCTGGGTGAGCCCCGAGCGGTTCCTGGCGGAGTACGTGCCGGAGAAACGCGCCGAACTCAGGACGGGTCTGCGCGACTACGCCGTACGGCACATCGCGGCGCGCGGCTGGACGATGCCCGACGGCACCAGCGCGCGCGTGTACCTGCTGCGCTTCGACTCGATCGCGTTCGCGGAGGGTTTCAAGGACCGGCAGGTGCTCGCCGGGCTGGTCGCCGGAGCCCCGCTGGCCGCCGCGCCCACCACCGAGCTGGACGAGGAGTGGTCCGACACCGCGGGGGCCGTGCAGGACACCACGACCTATGTGTACGCGGAGCCCAAGCCGTACGGCGAGACCCAGGCCCGCCAGGCGTATGTGCTGGCCGGTGACACCCTCGCGCTGGTCGTGCAGGAGAGGAAGGGCGGCACCGCCGGTGTGCCGTTCCACCAGACGCTGATCCTCCAGAACCAGCTCCTCGGCTGAGCGGGAAGCACCTCATCGAGAGGGCCGGGCTCCCACCCATTAGGCTGGGGCCCGGCCCTTCCCGTCCGCACCACTCATCCGAGGAGCCCCCGTGCTTGAGGACTTTTTCACTTCCCTGCTGGTCCTCGTCTGCGTCGGCGTGCTCGCCTTCGCCGCTCTGACCGTGAAGAAGCTGTACCAGGGCCAGCGCTGACCCCGTCGCGCCCGCGCACCGGCGTCCGGCCCTCTCCCGCGCCTGCCCTCTCACCACTACAGATCGCCTGAGCTGCTCATGATCGAGATTCCGTCCGACCTGCATCCGGACCTTGTCCCCCTCGTCTTCCTCCTCGGCGACTGGGAGGGCGTCGGCGTCTTCGACTTCCCCGGCGAGGAGAAGGCCAATTTCGGCCAGGAAGTCACCTTCAGCCATGACGGCAGGGACTTCGTCGAGTACGTGTCCCACACCTGGGCACTGGACGCCGAGGGCAAGAAGGTCCGGCCGATCGAGTCCGAGTCGGGCTTCTGGCGGATCGACAAGGACCGCAAGGTCGAGGTCGTGATGGTCCGTGACCAGGGTGTCGTGGAGGTCTGGTACGGCGAGCTGGCCGACCAGAAGCCGCAGATCGACCTGGTCACCGACGCGGTGGCGCGGACGGCGGCCTCCGGCCCGTACAGCGGTGGCAAGCGGCTCTACGGCTATGTGAAGGGCGACCTGATGTGGGTGGGCGAGAAGTCCACCCCCGACGTCCCGCTGCGGCCGTACATGTCCGCGCACCTCAAGAAGGTCGTGTCGCCGGACCAGGTGGAAGCCTGGGCCAAGGACCTCGGTGACCTGCCGGACGACGGCATCGCCTTCTTCAAGTAGGCCCCCTCCGCACGTGGGGCCGCTCCTCCCGCGGATCCACCGGCTTCTCCGGGTCGGCGCGATCGCTCCCCGTGCGGGGCGCGCCTGCCTACACTGGGTCCGTGGTGAGCACCGACTGGAAGAGTGATCTGCGGCAGCGCGGCTACCGGCTGACCCCCCAGCGCCAGCTTGTCCTGGAAGCCGTCGACTCCCTCGAACACGCGACCCCGGACGAGATCCTCGGCGAGGTGCGCAGAACGGCCTCCGGCGTGAACATCTCCACCGTCTACCGGACGCTGGAGCTGCTGGAGGAGCTGGGACTGGTCTCGCACGCCCATCTCGGGCACGGCGCCCCGACGTACCACCTGGCCGACCGCCACCATCACATCCACATGGTCTGCCGGGACTGTACGAACGTCATCGAGGCCGATACCGAGGTCGCCGCGGAGTTCACCGACAAGCTCCGCGAGAGTTTCGGCTTCACGACGGACATGAAGCACTTCGCGATCTTCGGCCGCTGCCGCAACTGCACCGCCCGCGCCGCGAACGGCGAGTCGTAGGCTGATCGGTATGAAGAGTCCCCTGCTGGCCCTGCCCGGAGCCGTCGCCGCCGAAGGCCAGGACGAAGGTGTCGCCGCACACTACGGCGATCTGTTCCGCGAACAGCGCGCCCTCGCCGACGGCACCGGAATCGTCGACCTCTCGCATCGCGCTGTCGTCACCGTCACCGGTGACGACCGGCTGAGCTGGCTGCATCTGCTGCTCACCCAGCATGTCAGCGAGCTGCCGCCGGGCCGCGCGACCGAGGCGCTGGTCCTCTCCGCGAACGGCCACATCGAGCACGCGCTCTATCTCGTGGACGACGGCAGCACGGTCTGGGCGCATGTCGAGCCGGGCACCCAGGAGGCGCTCGTCGCCTATCTGGAGTCCATGAAGTTCTTCTACCGGGTCGAGGTCGCGGACCGCACCGACGAGTTCGCGGTGGTCCACCTGCCCGCCGGCTCCATCGCGGAGGCCCCGGCGGGCGCCGTCGTCCGGGAGACCCCGTACGGCCGGGACGTCTTCCTGCCGCGCGCCGGCCTGGAGTCCTACGCGGCGGCGCACGGCCCGCTGGCCGGCATCCTCGCGTACGAGGCCCTGCGCATCGAGAGCCACCGGCCGCGCCTCGGCTTCGAGACCGACCACCGGACCATCCCGCACGAGCTGGGCTGGATCGGCAGCGCCGTCCATTTGCAGAAGGGCTGCTACCGGGGCCAGGAGACCGTGGCCCGGGTGCACAATCTGGGCAAGCCGCCCCGCCGGCTGGTCTTCCTGCACCTGGACGGCAGCGAGGTCCATCTGCCGGGCCACGGCACCCCGGTGCGGCTCGCGGCGGACGGCGCCGAGGGGCGCCAGCTCGGCTTCATCACCACCTCGGCCCGCCACCACGAACTCGGCCCGATCGCGCTGGCCCTGGTCAAGCGCAATGTGCCGGTGGACGCGGAGCTGATGGCGGGTGACACGGCGGCGGCGCAGGAAGCGGTCGTGGAAGCCTGAGCGCTTCCCGGGCCGCCTCCGCCGGGGCCCCGGAGTGACACCGTGAAGGCGCCGGAGACCGGCGCGCTCCCGGTGTCACATGTCGAGCGTCACCGTGAACGGGCCGTGATTGGTGAGCGAGACGCGCATGTCCGCGCCGAACCGGCCCGTCTCCACCCGCGCTCCCAGCTCACGCAGCCGCGCCACCACCTCGTCGACCAGCGGCTCGGCCACCGCGCCGGGCGCCGCCGCGTTCCAGGTGGGGCGGCGACCCTTGCGGGCGTCCCCGTAGAGAGTGAACTGCGAAATCACCAGGAGCGGGGCGTTCACATCGGAACAGGACTTCTCGCCCTCCAGGATCCGCAGCGACCAGAGCTTGCGGGCAAGCTGGGCCGCCTTCTCCCTGGTGTCCTCATGGGTGACTCCCACCAGCACACACAGTCCTTCGCCGACGATCTCGCCGACCGTTTCCGTACCGGACTCCGTCACGACGACGACGCTCGCGCCGTCGACCCTCTGCACCACTGCACGCATACGGGCCAACCTATCGGGGGCCGAACGGGTGCAGATTGCACGCATGCCCGGTGGCCGGAGTGGCACGATGCACGGAGGCGGTGCGTTCGCGTACCGGTCGAGGGATGGGGGTTCCCAGCGGAGCGAGGGACGGGTCTCCCCAGCGGAGTGAGGGGAAGTACGCGCGATGAGTACATCTGGCGCCGGGCAGTCGCCCGGTCCCGTACCGACGACCCGGACGACCACGGGGACCGGCAGCGGCCCGGCGGGAGGCGGCACCGGCCTGGGCACGGGTCCTCCGGGCGCGGGCGGCGGCCCGGGAGCACCCGGCCTGCGCCCGCCCGTGCAGCGGGCCGCCGTCGACGGCTCACTGCCCGCGCCCCGGCCGTACGACTTCAGGGTCCTGCGCCTGCCCGAGCTGCGCGCGCTGCGCCGTGACTCACAGCGCGACGAGGCCGATCTCAGCTATCTGCGGCGGCTGCTCCAGGGCCGGATCGACATCCTGCGGGCCGAGCTGGCCCGCCGTACCGCGCCGGAGACCCCCGTGGTCGACCGGCTGTCGGAGATCCTCACCGACAGCCCCTCGCGGCACCGTTCGTCCGCGCGCCATGTGACGCTCTCCACACCGCGCAGCGCGGAGTACCGGCAACTGGCTGCCGAGACGCTCGCCGAGGTGGAGCTCTCGGATCTGGAGGCGCGCACGGACGAGGAGCTGCTCTCGGCGATGGGACGGCTGGTCGGCAATGAGCAGCAGCTCTCGCGCCGCCGTCACCAACTGCAACGGACCGCTGACGATTGCAGTGCGGAGATCGCCCGCAGGTACCGTGAGGGAGAAGCACAAGTAGACGACCTGCTCACGTAATGCCGCTGATGCTCATGCCGCTGATGCCTTCCGGAGCGGGTCCGGCCCCGGAAGGCTGATGATGACCAGCGCCACCGCCATACCCCCGGTCCTCGCGGAAGCCGTGCGGTCCGGTTTTGTCGAGAGCCGCCATCGGGGGTCGCTGGTGCTGCTCGCCGCCGACGGCGCGGTGGAGCTGGAGGTCGGTGATCCGGCCGCGCCGGTCTTTCCCCGCTCCAGCAACAAGCCGATGCAGGCGGCGGCCGTGCTGCGGGCCGGACTCGAACTGTCGGGTGAGCGGCTGGCCCTGGCGTCCGCGAGCCACTCGGGCGAGGCCTTCCACCTCGCTCTGGTCCGGGAGATGCTCGCCGAGTACGGGCTGACGGACGCCGACCTGGGGACGCCGCCGGATCTGCCGCTGGACCCGGTCGAGGCGGAGGCATATCTCGCCGCCGGCCTGGCGCGCGACCGCGTCGTCATGAACTGCTCGGGCAAGCACACGGCGATGCTGGCGGCCTGCGCGCTGAACGGCTGGCCGACGGACAGCTATCTGGACCAGGGCCATCCGCTCCAGCGCCTGGTGCGCACGGTGGTCGAGGAGGCGGCGGGCGAGCGGGTCTCCGCCGTGGGCACGGACGGCTGCGGCGCGCCGCTGATGGCGCTCAGCCTCACCGGACTGGCCCGTGCCTTCCGGCACTTCGTGCTGGCCGCGCCGGGCACGCCGGAACGGCGGGTGGCGGACGCGATGCGCGCCCACCCCGAGTTTGTCGCGGGCACGCGCCGCCCCGACACCTGGCTGATGCGGGAGGTGCCGGGCACGCTCTCCAAGATGGGCGCCGAGGCGGTCCAGGCGGTGGCGCTGCCGGACGGCCGTGCGCTGGCCTTCAAGATCGACGACGGCGGGACACGGGCGCTCGGTCCTGTCCTGGCCCGCGCGCTCGGGCTGCTGGGCGTGGACGCCGAGGTGGTGGGCCGGATCGGGCGGGCGCCGCTGCTGGGCGGCGGCGGTGAGGTCGGCGGGGTCCGCGCGGCGTTCTGAGCGAGGTGGCGCCGGCCGGGCGGACGGCGCCGGGCAGGTGCGGGCGCGCGCGGGTGAAAAACGGGGTGCGGGCGGGCAAACGCACCGCCTAGCTTGGTGACCATGAATCCTGAGGTCCGTCATGTCACCGAGTCCGAGTATCCCGACTGGGTGCGCGCCATGGACACCGGGTTTCTTCGCCCGCCGGTCATGTCGGACGAGGCGATGGCCGGGCGGCTCGCCAGTACCGATCTGAACCGTACGCGGGGCGCGTTCGACGACGGACGCTGTGTGGCGACCTTCCGGTCCTTCACCCAGGAGCTCACCGTGGTCGGCGGCGCCGTGCTGACGGCGGACGCGATCTCCAATGTCACCGTCTCGCCCACACACCGCCGGCGCGGGCTGCTCAGCCGGATGATGGCCGCCGATCTGGCCGCAGCCCGGGAGCGCGGTGACGCCGTGGCCACGCTGATCGCCGCCGAGTACCCGATCTACGGCCGGTACGGTTTCGGCCCGGCCACCTCGATCACCGAGTGGTCGATCGACGTACCGCGCGCGGGTCTGGACCCGCGCTGGGCGGGCCCGGCGGACGGCGGCCGGATCGACCTGGCCGACGGCGCGGACGTACGGAAATTCGGCCCCGAGTTCCACGACCGTTTCCGGGCCCTCCAGCCCGGCGCGATCGACCGCGACGAGCGCTGGTGGCAGCTCAACACCGGCCAGGCGCCCAGCGCTCACCCCTGGACCGAGCCGTTCTACGCGGTCTACCGCTCGGCGGCCGGTGAGATCGAGGGCCTGGCCGTCTATACCGCCGACGCCGCCTGGGGCGACGCCAAGCAGCCGCTGAACACCGCGTCCGTACGGCGGCTGACCGCGCTGACCCCGGCCGCGGAGCGCGCCCTGTGGCAGTTCATCTGCTCGATCGACTGGGTCACCACCGTGAGGACGGGGTGCCGCGCGCCGGACGACCTGCTGCCGCACTTCCTTCCCGACCCGCGTGCCGCGCGCGTCGTGTCCCACGCCGACTATCTGTGGGTGCGGATCCTCGATGTCGTACGGGCCCTGGAGGCCCGTACCTACGCCGTACCGGGCACCCTGGTGCTGGAGATCCACGACGACGGCGGGCCGGCGGGCGGCCGTTTCCGGCTGGACGCCTCCCCGGCCGGGGCCGGCTGCGCCCCGACCACGGAGTCGCCCGACATCGCCCTGGGGGCTCGGGAGCTGGGCGCGCTGTACCTGGGAGACGCGTCGGCGGTGCGGCTGGCCGCACTGGGCGTCCTGACCGAGGAGAGGCCCGGCGCGGCGGCGCTCGCGGAATCGCTCTTCCGTACAGCCCGGCGGCCCTGGTGCCCGGACATCTTCTGACGCCCGGACGCCCGCTGGGCGGGACCGCGGCCGGTGCTCGGTCCGGTCGGGGGGCGGCGCTGCGTACGCTTTATGGTCATGAACGGCGACGACGGTAACGAGGACCGCGGCAGCGGCCTGGGCCAGGACTCCGGCCTCGGGCTGCGGGAGCGCAAGAAGCGGCAGCGGCACCGGGTCATCTCCGACGCGGCGATCGCGCTCTTCCTCGCGAAGGGCTTCGACGCCGTCTCCGTCGCCGAGGTCGCGGCGGCGGCCGGGATCTCCAAGCCGACCCTCTTCCGGTACTTCCCGGCCAAGGAGGATCTGGCGCTGCACCGGTTCGCCGACCATGAGGACGAGGCGGCCCGGGTGGTGTCGGGACGGCCCGGCGGGGTCCGCCCGCTGGACGCCCTGCGGCGGCATTTCCTGGCCGGTCTCGACCGGCGCGATCCGGTGACCGGGCTCAATGACGACGAGCGTGTGCTCGCCTATCACCGGCTGCTGTACGGGACGCCGAGCCTGGTCGCCCGGCTCTACGCGTACCAGCGGCGCTCCGAGGAGGCGCTGGCCGGGGCGCTCGGCGGCGGGATCGAGGGCGCGCTCGGGGCCGGGCAGATCATCGCCGTACAGCGGATTCTCGCGCTGGAGAACTGGCGTCGGATCGCCGCCGGGGAGACGGCCGCGGAGGTCCGTCCCGACGCGGTGGCCGCCGCGGAGCTGGCGTTCGGGCGGCTGCGCGACGGGCTCAGCCTCTGGTGAGGATCCGGCGCGGCGATGTCGTAAGGCATAGTGATACTCGGTTAAGTTTTTAACTCGGTTGCGTTATTCTCGATGGAATGACGGCACCCCACCCTGACCTCGCCGGCGAACTCGACCGCGAACGGACCTACCACGAGACCTGCCGCGCCGCGCTGACCGGCATGGTCGGCGACGCCCACGAACAGGTCGTCACCGGTGAGAACGCCTTCGCCTCCGGCGCCGACGCCGAGGTGCTCGGCCGCCATCTGCGCAGCCGTGCCAAGGAGCTGCGGCTGGAGCCGGACGGCCCGCTCTTCTTCGGCCGCCTGGACTTCTCGGCCCCGGCCGGAGAAGCGGACGACGACGAGCACACCGCCGGCGGCCACAGCGGGCAGAGCTACCACATCGGCCGCCGCCGGATCAGCGCACACCCCTCCGCCCCGCCGCTGGTCATCGACTGGCGCGCACCCGTCTCACGCGCCTTCTACCGGGCGAGCGCGCGCGATCCGCAGGGCGTGGCCGTGCGCCGCCGGTTCGGCTGGGCCCCCTGGAGTACCGGGGAGCCGGACGACCTGACCAGCCTGGAGGACGAGCGTCTGACACCCGGCTCACGGCCGGGAGCGGAGGGCGGGACGGACAGTGAAGCCCGGGGCGCGGCGGGAAGCGGCACCGGCGGCGCGATCCTCACCGGTGAGATCGAGCGTCCCCGCGTCGGCCCGATGCGCGACATCGCGGCCACCATCCAGCCCGAACAGGACGACCTCGTACGGGCCGGACTCGCCGAGTCCCTCTGTGTCCAGGGCGCTCCCGGCACCGGAAAGACCGCCGTCGGCCTGCATCGCGCCGCGTATCTCCTCTACACCCACCCGCAGCGGATCCAGCGCGGAGGTCTGCTGATCCTCGGCCCCAACCGCACCTTCCTCTCCTACATCGCCGAGGTGCTGCCCGCCCTCGGTGAGACCGGAGTCCGCCAGTCGACGATCGCCGACGAGATCGCCCGCCACCCGGTGGGTACGCAGGACACCGAGGCCGCCGCCGTCGTCAAACACGACGCCCGGATGGCCGAGGTGCTGCGCCGGGCGCTGTACGGGAGGGTCGCCGCGCCCGCCGGGCCGCTCACCGTCCCCGACGGCTCGTACCGCTGGCGGGTCGGGCTCGAAGAGCTGGAGCGCCTCGTCGACGAGGTGCGGGCCGAGGCGCCTCCGTACGCCGTGGGCCGGGAGCGGGTGCGCAGCCGCGCCGTCCGGGCGGTCCAGCTCCAGGCGGAGCGCCGGGCGGGTCCGAAGTCCGCGCTCTGGGCGCGGCGGGTCGGCCGGTCGCGTGCCGTCACCTCATACCTCGACACGGTCTGGCCCCGGGCCACGCCCGAGGAGGTGCTGGCGGAGCTGCTCGCCGATCCGGCGCGCTGGGCGGCCGGTGTCCTCACCGCGGGGGAGCAGCGGGCGATCCGGCGGACACCGCCGGGGCGCGGCCCCGTGATCACCGCGCGGACGGCCAGGACGCTGCCGTGGTCGGCCGCGGATCTGGTGCTGCTGGACGAACTCGCCGGCCTGCTCGAACACCCCGAGGGCTACGGCCATCTCGTCATCGACGAGGCACAGGACCTCTCTCCGATGGAGTGCCGCGCGATCGCCCGCCGGGCGCGTTTCGGCTCACTGACCGTGCTGGGCGACCTGGCCCAGGGCACCACCCCCTGGGCCGCGCGCTCCTGGCCCGGACTCCTGGCCCACCTCGGCAGACCGGAGGCCGCGGTGGTCTCGCTGACCACCGGCTTCCGGGTGCCGGGGGCCGTCGTGGAGATGGCCAACCGGCTGCTGGCGACGCTGGACGTCGATGTACCACCGGCCAGTTCCCTGCGTGGAGACGGTCAACTGACGATCCGTCAGGCCGGTGAGCTGACCGGCGCCGTGACCGAGGCGGTCCGGGCCGCGCTCGCGCACGAGGGCTCGATCGGGGTGATCGCGGCGGGCCCCGAGGCGGAGCGGCTCCGTACGGCCCTGGCGGCGGCCGGCATCGCCACGGCGGCGGCGGACGACATCGGCGCCGAGGCCGCCCGGGTGACCGTGCTGCCCGCGACGGCGGCGAAGGGCCTGGAGTACGACCATGTCGTCCTGGCCGAGCCGGCAGCCGTCGTGGCGGCGGAGGCGCGCGGGCCGCACCGGCTGTATGTGGCCCTGACCCGCGCGGTGTCGCGCCTCGACATCGTGCACACCCGCCCGCTGCCGGCGGCGCTGGCCGGGACGGTCCCCCCTGAGGTCACGCGGCGCGGGGCTGGGTGAAGCGCAGCATATTGCCGGAGGGGTCGCGGAAGGCGCAGTCGCGGACGCCGTAGGGCTGGTCGACCGGCTCCTGGAGCACCTCGCCGCCGGCGGCCTGGATGTGTTCGAAGGTGGCGTCGCAGTCCTCGGTCGCGAAGATGACGCCGCGCATCAGGCCCTTGGCCATCAGCTCCGCTACCGCCTTCTTGTCGGCGGGTGAGGCGTTCGGGTTCGCGACGGGCGGTTCGAGGACGATGTTCACGTCCGGCTGGGACGGCGAGCCGACCGTCACCCAGCGCATCCCCTCGAACCCGACGTCATTGCGTACCTCAAGGCCGAGAATGTCGCGGTAGAAGGCGAGGGCCTTGTCGTGGTCGTCAACTGCGATGAAGCACTGCGAAAGCGTGATGTCCATACCGATCACGCTACGGGCGGGCGGCTGAGGGCGCTTCTCGATTCCTGACCGGTCGCGTCATGATCTTGGCGATGCAGGCCGGGACGGCCGCGCCCTGGTCATGACCCCGGGACCGGTAGGCGCTGGGGCTCTCGCCGACCAGTTCGGTGAACCGCGAGCTGAACGACCCCAGCGACGAGCACCCGACCGCGAAACAGACCTCCGTCACCGACAGATCACCACGGCGCAGCAGCGCCTTGGCCCGCTCGATCCGGCGGGTCATCAGGTAGCTGTACGGGGTCTCACCGAAGGCGGCGCGGAAGCTGCGGGAGAAATGTCCGGGCGACATGAGCGCGGTACGCGCCAGCGCCGGGACGTCGAGCGGTCGCGCGTAGTCGCGGTCCATCAGGTCGCGGGCCTGGCGCAGCCGGACCAGGTCGGCTTGGGTCACCGCCCCAGCATCGCACGCCGCCCGACGGGCGTGCCCGGGTACCGGGGGCGCGTATGCCGACCGGTGCGCGCTCTCGGCCCGCGCCCGCCTGCTACCGACAACTGGTAACTCTCAGTCTTCAGTTGGGTACTGATGGTGATGTACCGCACCACGCACCGTTGGGAGTCCCATGCGTCACCGTCATGCTCTCCGTTCCGTTGTCACCACCGCGGTGATGACCTCCGTACTGGCCCTGGGCACAAGCACGGCCTTCGCGAGCAGTTTCCTGAGCTGGGAGGGCCCGCAGGACACCGGCCGGGCCAAGCAGATCTCGCCCTGCGGCTGCAGCAACATCGATCCCAACTTCCGCGCGGCCTACCGGTTCGACCACACCGGCCAGGACGCGACCATGTACAACAGCAGAGGTTGCCGGGGGGTGAGCCATTACACCTTCAGGGGCGACGCGCACAGTGCCAAGCCGTTCGGCTGGCGAAGCATCTTCATCCACTGCTGACCGGTCCCGCTGACCGGTCCCGCTGACCGGTCCCGCTGACCGGTCCCGCTGACCGGTCCCGCTGACCGGTCCCGCTGACCGGTCCCGCTGACCGGCACCCGCGGCCCTGCTCCTCCTCCAGGGGGCAGGGCCGCGGGTGTCTTCGCCGTGTCGCCGCCGGCCCACACGGCTCGCGTCACCCGCCGATCCGCGAAGACCGACCGGACGGGATGCGGCTCACGGGCCCCGGCCCGTCCCGGAAGACCGTTCCAGGGGCTTGGTATCTCCGCAGGTCAGAGCGGGTTTTTTCATTCCGGCGTCCCATTCTCCCGGTGGATGGTTGCCGCTGGGACAGCGCGGGCCGAAAGCTGTGACCAGACAGCAGCACCGGCCCGGGAAACGCCGTCGCTTCGACGACCGCGTCCCTTGCCGTTGTCGCCGTTGTCACCTCTCTGACTCTCCGAGCCCACCGCGCCGTCGCATCACCGCGTCCGGTGCGGGCGGCGGGCTCGATCCAACCGACACGGGAAGAAGAATCATGCGCAAGCACCGCATCCGTACCACCGCCCTGGCCGCCACCGCCCTCGTCGCCGCCCTGTCACTGACCGCGTGCCAGGACGCGGACACCGGCGCCGCGAAGTCCTCTTCCTCCGCCCCCGTGGAGGGCGCGGCCACCACAACCGGCTCCGCCGCGGACGCCACCGGTCCTGACACCTCTCAGGGCTCCGGCACCGAGGACAAGGAGAGCGCGAGCAAGGGAAACGGCAGCGGCAACGGCTCGGGCGACAAGGCCGGTACGGGCAGCAGCGCCTCGGGCAGCGGTGGCGCCTCCGGCCTCAACGCGGGCTACCACAGCGGCGGCTCCGGCAGCGGTGACAAGCCCGGTTACGGGCAGGTCTGCGGCGCCAACGACATCTCCTGGAGCACCAGGGCCGAGAGCCAGGCCGGCGGATACATCCTGATCATCGCGAAGGCCAACCCCGGTATCACCTGTGTCCTGCCCAGCGGGCTCCCGACAGTGGCCTTCGGATCCGACGGTACGCAGGCGCGCCCGGCGGAGCAGGTCGCCGGCGACCAGATCACCCTGACCAGGGGCGTCACCGTCTACGCGGGCGTCAACCCGAAGACCACCGCGGACAACGGCGGCAAGGAGCTGGACAGCATCATCGTCGCCATCGGCAACGACGACCCCAACCCGGTCTCCCTGCCGGTCGGCCCGATCACCGTCGACAAGCCGATCGTCACCAACTGGCACACCTCGGCGGCGGACGCCGTGCCTTTCTCCTCCTGACAGTTCGCGGCAAGGCAACCGGACCCGCTGCGGCCGCACCACGGCCGCAACGGGTCCGCCCGGGTGCTCCGGGTCCGGGGGCCGCCGCCGTCTCCGCCGGTCCGGGCGACCCCGCTTTCCCGCGAGCGGTGGGAAAGGCCATGGAAAACAGACCAGGAAAAGGCCAGGGGAAAAGACGGTGGACAGGGATCGCGTGAGCGGCAGACTTGCCCCATGACCGCATCGGATGCCAAGGCCGACCTTCATTTTTACCTCCAGTCCGCCCGCGACGCCCTGCTGTGGAAGCTCGAAGGGCTTTCGGAGTACGACGCCCGCCGCCCGCTGACGCCGACCGGCACCAACATCCTGGGCCTGGTGAAACACGTGGCAGGCGTGGAGCTGGGCTACCTCGGCGACACCTTCGGACGGCCGTCCGGCGAGCCGCAGCCCTGGCTCGACGACGGTGCCGAGCCCAACGACGACATGTGGGCCACCGCCGACGAGTCACGCGAGGACATCGTGGGGCTCTACCGCCGGGCGTGGGCGCACGCGGACGCCACGATCGACGCACTGGCCCTGGACACCACCGGCAGGGTGCCGTGGTGGCCGAGCGACAGGGACGAGGTGACGTTGCATCATGCCATTGTGCGCGTGATCGCCGACACGCACCGGCACGCCGGGCACGCCGACATCGTCCGGGAGCTGGTGGACGGTGCCGTGGGGATGAACAAGGGCAACGACGGCATGGCGCCGGGCGATTCGGCGTGGTGGAAGGAGCACCGGAACCGGCTGGAGCGGACAGCTCAGGAGGCCGACCGGAACGCGTGACATCGGGCCGGGACTCGGGCCGGGCCGAACGCGTGATGACGCACTGGGACGAACGCGTGACGGCGGGCCCGAGTGAGACGCCGACGCCCGACGTATCGGCGGCGCGGCGAGGCGCTTGCTCCGTGAGGAAGAGGTCCGTCGACGGCCGACGAAGGAGGAAAGGGGGATACCCACCTCTTTCCACTCTCAACGTATAGCGCACCGGGGGGCTTGCGGCAAGACCCCGGTCATGCCGGAGAATCGCCCGACCGAGGCCGGAAGCCACGGAATCGAGACTCGCGACCTGCGTGTGTTGCCATGTCGGGCGGAGCGTCGACCGTCACGGCCACCTGGGCCGTCGCACCGTCCAGACGCCTCACCGCGCGCACCGCCGCACGCGACCTCATATCGGAGCTGATGAGTGAATCCCCTGACCACCAGTGCGTTCGACCTTCCCGACCGCCTCTCGCCCAAGGCCGACCCGGCGCTGATCGCCGCCGACGAGCAGCATTTCGCGGCCATCGCGGAGTGCCTTGAGGAAACGATCGCCGAGCTGTCCGACCGCCTCGACGCCGAGCGCAGGGCGCCCGGTGGCGCCGGACGGCAGGCGATGGACCGGGATGTGGAGATCCACCGGCTGACCTCTCGCCTGCGCGCGCTGCGCCGCTTCGGTCTGGACCTGTGCCTCGGACACATGGTCGGTGCGGACAACCCCGAGCCCGTCTACGTCGGACGGCTCGGCCTCACGGACAGCACGGGCCGCCGGCTGCTGCTCGACTGGCGCTCTCCGGCGGTCGAGCCGTTCTTCGGAGCCACCCACGCCAACCCGATGGGCCTGGCCAGCCGCCGCAGGTATCGCTGGACCCGCGGCCGGATCAGCGACTACTGGGACGAGGTGTTCACCCCGGACGGCTTCGACGGGCACGCCGCCCTCGACGACCAGTCCGCCTTCATCGCCAGCCTGGGCGGCAACCGGTCGACCCGGATGCGCGACGTGCTCGGCACCATCCAGGCCGACCAGGACGCCATCATCCGCGCGGGATCCCGGGGCGCTCTTGTTGTCGACGGCGGTCCCGGCACGGGGAAGACGGTCGTCGCGCTGCACCGGTCCGCCTACCTCCTCTACTCCGACCCCCGTCTCGGCCACCGCAGGGGCGGTGTGCTGTTCGTCGGCCCGCACCAGCCCTATCTGGGCTATGTCGCCGACGTCCTCCCCAGCCTGGGAGAGGAGGGCGTACAGATCTGCACCCTGCGGGATCTCGTGGCCGAGGGGGCCGAGGCAGTGGTGGAGGCCGACCCGGACGTGGCCCTCCTGAAGTCGTCCGCGACGCTGGTCAAGGCGATCGAGACGGCCGTCAGATTCTACGAGGAGCCCCCCACCACCGGGATGACGGTGGTGACCCACTGGTCCGACATCCGGCTGAGCGCCGACGACTGGGCTGTGGCGTTCGAAGCGGCGGAACCCGGCACGCCGCACAACGAGGCGCGCGAGCAGGTCTGGGAGGAACTGCTCGCGATCCTGGTGGACAAGCACGAAGGTGATGTCTCGCCGGACCTGCTCCGCACGTCGCTGCGGCAGAACCGGGAGCTGCGCACGGCCTTCAACCGCGCCTGGCCGCTGATCGAAGCGGCGGACCTGGTCAAGGACCTGTGGTCGGTACCCGCCTACCTGCGCAAGTGCGCTCCCTGGCTCAGCCCCGACGACGTCCGGCGGCTGCGGCGCGCGGAGACCCAGCCCTGGACGGTGTCCGACCTGCCTCTCCTGGACGCGGCGCGGCAGCGGCTCGGCGATCCGGAGGCGTCACGGCGTAAGCGCCGGCACACCGCCGCCGTCGCCGCCGAAAGCGAGCGCATGGCCAAGGTCGTCGACGCCCTGCTGCAGACCGATGACGACGGCGAAGGTGTGGTGACGATGCTGCACGGCCAGGACATGCGGGACACCCTGGTCGACGAGTCCGTGTCGCCCAGCACCGAACCGGACCTGCTGGCCGGCCCGTTCGCGCACGTCGTCGTGGACGAGGCGCAGGAGCTGACCGACGCGGAGTGGCAGATGCTGCTGCTCCGGTGCCCCTCCCGGAGCTTCACCATCGTCGGCGACCGTGCCCAGGCCAGGCACGGCTTCACGGAGTCGTGGCAGGAACGGCTTGAGCGGATCGGGCTCGACCGGGTCACCCTGGCCTCCCTGAGCGTCAACTACCGGACGCCGGAAGAAATCATGGCGGAGGCCGAGCCGGTCATCCGGGCCGTGCTCCCGGACGCCAATGTGCCGACCTCGATCCGCAGCAGCGGCATCCCCGTCGTACACGGACCCGCTGCGGATCTGAACTCGGTCCTGGACACCTGGCTGGCGGCGCACGCCGACGGGATCGCCTGCGTCATCGGCGATCCCGCGTTCCGGACGACGTCCCGCGTCCGGTCGCTGACCCCGGAGCTGACGAAAGGACTTGAGTTCGACCTGGTCGTCCTCGTCGACCCGGAGGAATTCGGCAAGGACATCGAAGGAGCGGTGGACCGCTATGTCGCGATGACCCGGGCGACGCAGCAACTCGTCATCCTCACCAGCTCCTGAGTCGGCCGCGCGCGGCTCGGACGTTCCGGGCGGCCTGCGCATCCGACGTCATCGGGCACAGGATGTCGGGTCCGGGGCGGTAGGCGCTGCCTAACGTGGTGATCGTCAAGAGGAAGGGTCCCGGGCATGCTGGAGCGGCTGAACCAGGCCATGGAGCACATCGAGCGCCATCTCGACCAGGACATCCAGGCGGACGAGCTGGCACGCATCGCGGCCACCTCGGAGTACCACCTGCGCCGGATGTTCTCCGCGCTCGCGGGCATCCCGCTGTCGGAGTACATCCGGCGCCGTCGGCTCACCCTCGCGGGCGCCGAAGTACTCGCGGGGCGAGAGACGCTGCTGGAGATCGCGGTGCGCTACGGCTACGGCTCCGGCGAGGCGTTCGCGCGGGCGTTCCGTGCCATGCACGGCATCGGGCCGGGCGAGGCCCGGCGTACCGGTGCCGCGCTCAGCTCCCAGTCCCGGATGGCCTTCCACCTCACCGTCGAAGGGAGTGTCAGTATGCGCTACCGCGTTGTCGACAAGGCGGACTTCACCGTCGTCGGGCTCAAGGCCCGTATACCGCTCATCCATTCCGGGCCGAACCGGGCGATCATGGACTTCGTCCGAGGGATCGACCCCCAGACCCTGGAGGCCCTGGACACGCTGTCGGACCAGGAGCCGCGCGGCATTGTCGCGGTCTGCGACGACCTGGACCCCAGCCGCGCCGAGGGCACCGAACTCGACTACTACCACGGCGTGATCACGTCCGCGGCCGCTCCCGAGGGCACGACCACGCTGGCGGTCCCGGCCGGCACCTGGGCGGTCTTCACCACTTCCGGGCCGGCGCCGCAGGCCATCCAGGAGCTGTGGCGGGACGTCTTCACCGAGTGGTTCCCGTCGAACCCGTACCGCAGCCGCACCGGCCCCGAGATTCTGCGCACCCGCCTGTCGCCGGAGAAGACCGAGGCCGACGCCGAACTGTGGCTCCCGGTGGAGCCCGAGCGCGGCTGAACGGGGCGGCAAGCCGCCCGCGCGGCCCGACGAGCCGTGTCCTGTCTCGGACGAGCCCGGGGAGTGCGGGCTCTGACCTGGAAGGCCCGGACGTGGCTGAGACGTTGGGGGTCCGATGTCTCGGAGGAGTCCGGGCCTTTCTGGTGTTCGCCATCGCCTTCCCCTCACCGGGGCATGGTGTGAGTCGCGAAGACCTCATTGACATGCTTCGCGAACAGACCCCGGCATGCGGCTCTGCTCGTGACGCCTTGATTGCCGGGGGTACCTTCGTCGTATGGGACGGTCTGGTCCCTGCCAACCGGCACGCGGGTGTGTTCGGGATCCGAATCCGCACGGCCGATGGGCGTGGCCACACAATCGACGGCCTTGCCGCCACCGTCGACATCCTCCGGCAGGCCGGGGGAGAGCTCTTCCGTACTGGCTGCATTGACGCACATGTCGTCGGTGTTCACGATCTTCCTGAACTCCTCAGCGACAGCAGTGGTTGCCTGCCCAGGCGGCCCCCGGTCCACGCCCCTGCAAACGCCAGCCGACGCCCCCGAGTGGCAACGAGCCTGCTTACGTGTCAACTCTCGTGCTTCGGCGCATCTCGGCCGAGGTGGCGTGACCCGATCAATGCCAACTAGCTCTGCGAAGTGACAACTATCGCGAACAGTCACAGAGCGCTGTGACGTAGCACTTCATCTGGCGGATGGGCGGTCGAGCTGGCGGGGCTGGGGGCATGAGATGGCGGTCCGCTCTCTCATGTGCGCCGGCCCGCCCCGGAAACCGGCTGCGGTTCGGCTGCGCCGGTGGAGTGTGCGGAGGGGTGGGTGACGGCCCATGCCGCCTCGATCATCCGGAAGGTCTCGTCGAGCGCGGCCTGCGGATCGGCCGCCTCACGGGCCAGCGAATAGGCGTCGATCACGAATCTGGCGATGGCCCGGCAGGCCGTGGTGGTCCGTGACAGGGCGGGATCGGCGGCCATGGCTGTTGCCAGTGCCTCTGCATGGCGCAGCCTCATGGACTCCTCGTACTCCCGCAGGGCGGGTGATGCGTCGATCATGTGCCAGATCGGGGTGGCGCTGTCCGCCGTGCAATGTCGCACCAGGGCCTGGACCTCGCGGCGCAGCGCGGGGATGAGCGGCTCGTGCGCCCGGTCGGTGACCGCCCGTGTGAGGCGTAGCTCGAAGTCTTCGTCCTGCTCGAACACCAGGGCCTCTTTCGAGGCGAAGTGGGAGAAGACCGTGGTGACGGCCACGTCGGCCTCGGCGGCCACGTCACGGATGCCCACCGCGTCGAAGCCGCGTTCCAGGAAGAGCCGCAGGGCGGTGTCGGCGATCTTCTGGCGGGTCGCGGCTTTCTTGCGCTCACGGCGCCCGTTCGGCACGGTCATGTAGTGACACTACCAGATATGAAACGCTACCCGTTAGCTTTACTTTCTGCCGCCAAGGCTCCGATCGGTGTGGCCGGGGTGTCCGTTAACGATCTGCTCGAACTCGAAGGTGTGCGCGATCGCCTGGTCGGCGCCGGACCGGTCCGTCAGGCCGGCGTCTTGGAGAGCATTGGGCAAGCTCAGCGCGGCGGGTTCAGTCATCGCGCTGGGCGGGGTTCCTAGTGCCGAAGTCGGCGATGGCGTAGTCGAGATCGGTGAGGTTGGTGGCGTGCGCGGCTCTCTGGAGGCGGGTGAGGCCCGGTGTCCCGCCGTCCGGTGGTTGCTGCGCCTGGGCCCTGACTGCCCGCCCGCGCCCTGGGAGCGAAGTGCGGGCGGGCAGCTGGGCGAGCCGCCCTTCGCCTAGAAGGGTTCAGCTGTTCTCAAGGGTGGGGTAGTCGGTGTAGCCGGCGCCGTCGCCGCCGTATGCCTTGCTCATGTCGGCTTCGTTGAGGGGTGCTCCGGTGGCGAGGCGGTGCGGGAGGTCGGGATTGGCCATAAAGAGCTGGCCGAAGGAGAGGATGTCGGCCGCGCGGTCCTCGATGAGGGGCAGATGCTCGACACCGGTGCGCCAGCCGGGGGTGACGGGGTTGAGCATGAAGATGCCGTTCCACTGCTCGCGCAGGACGGGAGTGAGGTCGGGGGCCATGGTCTCCATGACGTGGAGGTAGGCCAGGCCCAAGGGGTTGATGGCTTCCAGGAGCAGGGGGTAGGTCTCGGTGTAGTCGTCCTCGACGATGTCGTTGAAAGGGTTCGCCGGGGAGATGCGCAGCCCGGTCCGGCTCGCGCCGATCGCGGCAGCGACGGCCTCGACGACCTCGGTGGTGAAGCGGATCCGGTTGCGGGGGCTGCCGCCCCACTCGTCGGTACGGGTGTTGGCGTTGGTGGAAAGGAACTGCTGCAGCAGGTAGCCGTTCGCGCCGTGGATCTCCACGCCGTCGAATCCGGCGTCGATCGCGTTGCGCGCCGCGGAGGCGAAGTCCTCGACGGTCTGGCGGATGTCGTCGGCGGTCATCTCGACCGGTACGACGAAGTTCTTCATGCCCTCGGGGGTGAAGGTCTGCCCAGCGGCCTGGACGGCGGACGGGCCGGTCGAGGTGAGAGGGGTGTCGTAGTTGGCCGGGTGGCCGATGCGGCCGGTGTGCATGAGCTGGGCGAAGATCACGCCGCCCTTGTCATGGACGGCCTCGGTAACCTGGCGCCATGCCTGCACCTGCGAGTCGTTGTGCAGGCCGGGGGTGAAGGGGTAGCCCTGGCCGATGACGTTGGGCTGGGTGCCCTCGGTCACGATCAGGCCAGCGCTGGCGCGCTGAGAGTAGTACTCGGCGGCCATCAGGGAGGGGCTGCGGTCGGGGCCGTAAGCGCGGCTGCGGGTCATCGGAGCCATCGCGATGCGGTTCTTCAGCTCGTAGGGGCCGACCTTGATGGGATCAAAAGCGGTGGTCATGGTGATGCCTTCCAAGAAGAGAGAGATCGGTGCGGGCCGCCCGAAACAGCGGCCCTTTCTGTACGCTGACGTACAGAAACTCGCTCGTAGAACTGTACGACACCGTTCACTATTTCCGCGAGGCCCCGCCCCTCTGCCCGCCGCCGGCCGTAAGGTGATCCCCGTGCTCCCCACCAGCTCCTCTTCCGCCCCCTCCGCCGAGGGCCCCGCGTCCACCGGTTCACCGAAGCGGGGCCGCGCCCGCGAGAATGCGATCCTGGCCGTCGCACTGGAACTGGTGGCCGAAGCAGGCTTCGAGGCGCTGACAGTGGATGCCGTGGCTGCCCGCGCACGCGCGTCGAAGGCGACGATTTACGGCAAGTGGAAGACCAAGGACGAAATGGTCGCCGAAGCGCTGCGCCGGCAGTCGGAGGGGCGCGCCGTGCTCGCTCCCGACACCGGCAGCCTGCGCGAGGACCTGCTTGCCACCGCGGGTGAGATGGCCGCCGCATTGCGGGGCAAGAACGGGGTGTCGCTGGTCAGCCTCGTGGAAGCCGTACGCGATCACCGGGATCTTCGCGACGCGGCCCGTTCCCAGGTGGAGCGCGCGAGCCTCAAGGTCGGTGCGGCAATCGCGGAGCAGGCAGGCCGGCGCGGAGAGCTGCGCCAGGGAGCCGACGTGCCCGCATGCCTCCAGCTCACCCTGGGACAGCTGCTCTTCGACGCCCTCTTCACCGGCCAAGTGCCCGGACGCGACGAACAGGAGCGCCTGGTGGACCGCATCCTGCTGCCCTTGCTGGAGAACCCTCAGAGAGAGACCGGGAGCTCTCCCCCCAGCCCCGCCGGATGACGCCCGCGCGCCCGGGGCGATGCCACCAGGAGGGAATGCTGTACGCCAGCGTACATTCATGCCGGATGCGGGCCGGTGCAGGGGGAATTAGTCTGCGGCCGTACTCCCGGTGCGGCTGACATCGCCGCATCCCCAGAACGTTCTCGTGGACCAGTGCCGCGATCTCAACGACCGCATCATTGCCGAGTTCCGGGCCAACAACGGCAATGTGAACTCCACCGGATTCGGATCCAACCTGATTCTGACGCACACCATCGGAGCCAGGACCGGCCAAGAGCGCGTCAGGCCCGCCATGTCGCTGTTTGACGGGAAGGACGAAACTGCGCCGCCGCCAGACAACCGAAACCGTGATCGGCGCCGTGACGGGCTCGCTGCACCGTCCTCAGCCGAGGCGTGTTGCCCGCAGCCGGGTGAGCCGGCCATGCGGGCGCCTCGCGTCCAGGGCGAAGCGTTGCCGACCAGGTGGCTGCTCGTTCGGTACGGCCGTAGTCCTGGGCCCTGTCGCTCAGACGGGGCCCAGGTTGTGACTTGGCACTTCATCTGGCGGATGCGCGGTCGACGTGGTGGGGCTGCGCCTGAGATGGCGGTGCGATCATAACCTGGCACTACCAGATACGAAACCACAACAGATTCGAAACGCTATCCGTTAGTGTTAGTGTCTGCCGCATGAGGAAAGTGAGCTTCGCCGAGTTCGGCGGTCCGGACGTGCTGCAACTCGTGGACGCCGAGGAACCCCACGCGGGCCCCGGTCAGGTACGTATCGCCGTGCGGGCGGTGGGCGTGAATCCCGTCGACTGGAGGATCCGCGAAGGCCAGATCCTGGGGGCGCATCCGATCGAGTTGCCCTCCGGAGTCGGGCTGGACGCCTCCGGGGTGGTGGACGAGGTCGGCGAGGGCGTAGAGGGGGTCGAGGTCGGCGACCATGTGTTCGGCGAAGGATCAAGCACCTATGCCGAGTTCGCCGTGCTGTCGGCCTGGGCCCGTATGCCCGAGGGGCTGACCTTCGAAGAGGCGGCCGGGTACCCCTCCGTGGTGGAGGCGGCGCTGCGCGTCGTCCGCGAGGTCGGCGTGCGGTCCGGACAGACACTGCTGGTCAGCGGAGCGTCCGGGGGAGTCGGATCAGCGGTTCTGCAGATCGCCCGCGACCGCGGCATCGTGGTGATCGGCACAGCGGGGGCCGCGAACCAGGGCTATCTGCGCGGCTTGGGCGCCCTCGCCACGACATACGGCGAGGGCTGGGTCGAGCGAGTGCGGCAGCTCGGCCATGTCGACGCAGCTCTCGACCTGGCCGGCTCGGGTGTGATCCGCGAGCTCGTCGAGCTGACCGGGGATCCACAGAAGGTGATCTCCATCGCCGATCTCGGCGCGCCGGCGCTCGGTGTCCGGTTCTCCGGCGTAGCCGGGAGCGTGCCGGAAGCGCTCGCCGAGGCCGTCGACCTCATCTCGCGGGGAAAGCTCCGGATCCCGATCGAGAAGTCGTACACGCTGGCCGAGGCCGCGGCGGCGCACATCGACAGCCAGGCCGGCCACACTCGCGGGCGCCGGGTCCTGATCATCTGAAAGCCGGCCCCCTGCCCTGCCCGCCGACTCATGTGCTCGGCCCCGCCAACTCGGCTACGCATCCGCCAGATGAAGGGCTCAGCGACAAGCCCGTGCCCAAGGAGGCGTAACACTATTGCAAGCATGCGCTTGCAATAGTTAGCAGGAGTGCCGCACTATGAGGGCATGGCATCACTCAACGTCGGCAATCTCGGTGAGTACCTGCGCGATCAGCGGCGCAACGCGCGGCTGTCGCTTCGGCAGCTCGCCGATGCCGCCGGGGTGTCCAATCCGTATCTGAGCCAGATCGAACGCGGTCTGCGCAAGCCGAGTGCGGACATTCTGCAGCAGCTCGCCAAGGCGCTGCGGATCTCCGCCGAGACGCTGTATGTGCAGGCCGGGATGTTGGACGAGCGGGAGCGCGAGGAGCTGGAGACGCGTGCCGTCATCCTCGCCGACCCCTCGATAAACGAGCGGCAGAAGCAGGTGCTGCTCCAGATCTACGAGTCGTTCCGCAAGGAGAACGCGCTCGATACGGACAGTGCCCAAAGCGCGGACGGTGCCCAGCGCGGGGACGACACCCCGAGTACGGACAGCGCCCCGAGTACGGAGAGCGTGAAGGGCAAGAAGTCCACGGAACGGACGGCCGGTGCGGACGTCGGCGTAGCCGTGGCCTTCGAGGACACCCCCACCGACGGCCCCGGCGCCACGGCCGGCGGCAGCGCTGCCACCCCACCCTCAAACTGATCCGGGAGGACCACAGTCATGGCCATCGCCGATGACCTGCGCAAGACCCTCACCGACCCCACCCCCCTCTACTTCGCGGCCGGCACCGCCGATATCGCCGTGGAGCAGGCCAGGAAGGTGCCCGGCCTGATCGAGCAGCTCCGGGCCGAGGCTCCGAGCCGGCTCGACGCCGTACGCAATTCGGACCCCAAGGTCGTCCAGGACAAGGTCACCGTCCAGGCCCGGGAGGCCCAGGCGACGGTGCAGGCCAAGGTCTCCGAGGTGTTCGGTTCGTTCGACTCCGACCTGAAGAAGCTGGGCGAGACCGCCCAGGACCTGGCGCTGCGCAGCCTGGGCGTGGCCGCGGAGTACGCGGTCAGGGCCCGTGAGACCTACGAGAAGGTCGCCGAGCGCGGCGAGCAGACCGTGCGGGCGTGGCGCGGCGAGGCGGCGGACGAGATCACCGAGATCGCCGTCGCCGTTGAGCCCGAGCCGAAGCCGAAGCCCAGGGCGGCCGAGGTGAAGCCCGTCACCAGGCCCGTCACGACCCCCGCCAAGCCGGCCGGGGCGACCCCCGCGAAGCCGGCCGGTGCGAGCCCCGCCAAGCAGACCGGTGTGAGTTCGGCCAAGTCGTCCACGACCGCCAAGCCGGCCGCGGTGAAGAAGACCACCCCGCGCAAGGCGACGACGGTGAAGAAGTCCACGCCGCCGTCGGCCAAGTAGTGGCCGCGTAGCGAATACGTATCAAAGGCGACGGGCCGGGCACCGCACGGGTGTCCGGCCCGTTGTCCGGGTAGCTTGGCGTTCGGGCCGCGAGGCGTTTCCTCCACTTATCAGGCGGTGCTCTGCATGTTGCTCTCGGGATTCGGTACGTTTCTCTGGCTGCTCAATATGGCCATGCTTGTCCTCGCCGTCGTGGCGTTGGCGTTCTCGTTGCTGGCTCGCGACGACGCCTACCGCGCCGCGGACAAGCAGTCGAAGAAGTTCTGGCTGATCCTTCTGGGTGTCACAGTCGCCGTGAATCTCTTTGTGCCGATCCTGTTCCTGCAGATCGCCGGGCTTGTCGCCACGATCGTCTTCATGGTCGACGTGCGGCCCGCCATCCGCCAGATCTCCGGTGGCGGCGGTCGCCGCGGTGGCTCCAGCAGCGACGGTCCCTACGGCCCGTACAACGGCGGACGCTGAGCCGCGCGGCTCCTACGCGCCGCGCCCCAGCAGCAGCACCGCCACGTCGTCGGTCAGCTCACCGCCGTTCAGCTCCCGCACCTGGGTGACCGCCGCCTCCAGCAGGTCGTCGCCGGCCAGACCCCGCGCGAGCTGCTGGTTGATCATCTCGACCATGCCCTCCTGGCCCAGCCGCTGCGAGGAGCCGGGGCCCACCCGGCCCTCGATCATGCCGTCGGTGTACATCATCAGGCTCCAGGATCCGCCCAGCTCGACCTGGTGGCGGGGCCAGCGGGCGCGCGGCAGCAGCCCCAGGGCCGGGCCGCCCTCCTCGTCGTACGGCAGCAGTTGCGCCGCCCTGCCCTGCCGGGTGATCAGCGGCGAGGGGTGGCCGGCCAGGCACAGCCCGGCCTGCCGTCCGTCCGGCGCGATGTCCACCGTGCAGAGCGTCGCGAAGATCTCCTCGCTCTCCCGCTCGTGCTCCAGCACCTCCTGGAGCGTGGAGAGCAGCCGGTCGCCACAGAGCCCGGCCAGGGTCAGCGCCCGCCAGGCGATCCGCAGCTCCACGCCGAGCGCGGCCTCGTCGGGGCCGTGTCCGCAGACGTCGCCGATCATCGCGTGGACCGTGCCGTCCGGTGTGCGGACGGTGTCGTAGAAGTCCCCGCCCAGCAGCGCTCTGGAGCGGCCGGGCCGGTAGCGCGCGGCGAAGCGCAGGTCCGAGCCCTGGAGCAGGGGGGTGGGCAGCAGACCGCGTTCCAGCCGGGCGTTCTCCTGCGCGCGCAGCCGTGACTCGGTGAGCTGGCGCTGCGCGATGTCCGCCCGCTTGCGCTCGACGGCGTACCGGATGGCCCGGCTCAGCAGCCGTCCGTCCAGTTCGTGCCGGAAGAGGTAGTCCTGGGCGCCGACCCGTACGGCCGCGGCCGCGCGTTCGGCGTCGCCCTCCGCCGCGAGCGCCAGGACGGCATGGCGGGGAGCGAGCCGCAGGACATGCTTCAGCGGGGCCAGCTCATCGCTGTCGTCCGTCCCCGGCAGCGCGAGATCCACGAGGATGCAGTGGATGTCGTCCGTGAGCAGCCGCTCCGCCTCGGTGAGGTTGCGCGCGGTACGGATGCGGACACGTGTCCCGGCTCCCTCCGGCAGTTCGGGAGCGGTGAACGTGCCCGCCGGGTCGTCCTCGATCACCAAAAGCATGAGGTCGCCCTTGGCGTTCTCCGCGGCCGGAGGCCTCTCGGCTGTCGAGCTTGTGCGCTGCCGCGGTACGGGTACGGACATCGGTCTGGGTTTCCTTCCCACCCCCCGAGGGCGCGGTGGAACGTCGATCGACGCCCCACCAGACGGGGACCTTAGCGGTAGCCAACGCTCCAGCGGAATGGCGCACAAGCGAGGCGCCCCCGTCATATGCCGCTTCTGGTAAGTGCGCGGGGGTGTTTCCGGCCGCTCCCATGACAAACATCACGCGCGAGAACCACCCCGGGTGCGGGGGAACATGGGCTGTGTCACATGCGCGTCATGGCCCGGATAGCCCTGTTTGCTGGGGTCTGTGGGCCCCGGCGTGTCACTTGTCCGGCCGGACGACCCCGAGGATCCGCATCGAGCCCGCGCCCGCCAGCGTCACATTCCGGCCCGGCCTCGGCGCGTGCACGATTTTGCCGTCGCCTATGTACATCCCGACATGGCTGGCGTCCTGGTGGTAGATGATCAGATCACCGGGCCGCATATCCCTGATGTCGATGTGCGGCAGCAGCCGCCACTGTTCCTGCGAGGTGCGCGGGATGCCCCGGCCGGCCGCCGCCCATGCCTGCGAGGTCAGCCCGGAACAGTCGTACGAGGACGGGCCCTCGGCGCCCCAGACATAGGGCTTGCCGATCTGCCCCGTGGCGAACTGGATCGCCTTCCTGCCCCGCTCGCTCGACCGGCGGTTGATGTCGTCGAGCACTCCGGAGCCGAGCCAGGCCGACTGCGCCCGCAGCGCCGCGTCACTCTCCAGCCGCGCCAACTGCGCCAGCTCGTCCTTGGCCAGGCTCGCTTCGAGCTTCTCGGCGGCGGCGATCTGCTGGGTGATCTCCCGCTTCGCCTTCTCCCTCGTGGTCCGGTTGGCTTCGAGCTTCTGCCACTGCGTGCCCGCGTCCGCGGTGTACGTCCGCAAATCCTCCTGAGCCCTGGACAGTTCGGCGATGAGCGCCTGGGTGGCCTTCTGGCCTTCCTGGATCCGGCCGGCGCCGTCCAGGAAGAGCTGCGGATCGTCGGTGAGTATCAACTGCGCCTCGGGCGGCAGCCCGCCACCGCGGTACTGGGCGCGGGCGGCGGCGCCCGCGCGCTCCTTCAGCTCGTCGATCCGGAGCTGGCCGCGGACGATCTCCTCGGCGAGCGAGACGACTTCGGCCGACTGCTTCGCGGCCTGCTCCTCGGCGAGGTTGTACGCGTCGGTCGCGGCGGCGGCCTTCTGGTAGAGGCCGTCGATCTCCAGGCGGATGTCTTCGAGGGACCTCTCGCCGGAGGCGGCGGGCGGCCGCACCCCGGGCGGGAGTTCGACCGGGGGAGGCGGCACGGCCGGCGGGGAGGACGACACGGGCGGCGGGACGGGCGCCGCGTACGCCTGGTGCGTCACATCCGGCGAGGCCAGTACGGCGAGCGCGCAGACCACGGTGATCGCGGCAGCGGCACAGCGGCGTCGGTTCACGAGCTCCCCCTCCAAGCCGACCGGCGGCGGACAAAGCTGACGTACCGTCAGCAATTACCTGTCGTCGCCGCGATCGTGCCATGTCCTACGTCAAAACGACAGAGGGAGACGGAACCTCACAGGTCCCACCTCTTACCTAAGACGAACGGCCGCCCGGTGGCGTTCCCGTGGCCGTGTGCCCGTGGTCACATCTGACCGTCCGGGCCGGAACGCGGTGCGAGCGCCGCCCAGTTCACCGTCACCTCACCCTGCCGCCGGCGCCTCGGATCGTCCATGAGCGGCCAGTCGTCCCCGAGATCCCGTACGGCCCTGATCCAGCGCTGCCGCGCGCCCAGCGACGCGTACGGAGCGGCCGCCGCCCACGCCCGGTCGAAGTCCCGCAGGAACGCGTGGACCGGCTCGCCCGGCACATTGCGGTGGATCAGCGCCTTGGGCAGCCGTTCCGCCAGGTCGGAGGGGCGGCCCAGAGAGCCGAGCCGCGCCGCGAAGGTGACCGTCCGCGGCCCCTCGGGGCCGAGCGCGACCCACACATGCCGCCGTCCGATCTCGTCGCACGTCCCCTCCACCAGCAGTCCGTCGGGGGCGAGGCGGGCGCACAGCCGCGCCCAGACCGCGGCGACCCCGTCCTCCTCATACTGCCGCAGCACATTCGCCGCCCGGATGAGCACCGGCCGCCGCCCGCCGGACAGCGGGACCTCGAAGCCGCCGTGCCGGAAACTCAGCCCGTCCCGCTCGTACGGCTTCGCCGCGGCGACCCGGGCCGGGTCGATCTCGATGCCGACGACTTCGGTGCGCGGCTCCGCCGTGCGCAGCCGCCGCAGCAGCTCGACGGCGGTCCAGGGGGCGGCGCCGTATCCGAGGTCCACCACGACGGGATCGGCGCAGCGGCGCAGCGCGGGTCCATGGACGGCGGTGATCCAGCGGTCCATGCGGCGGAGCCGGTTCTGGTGGGTGGTGCCACGGGTCGCCGTGCCCACCGGGCGGGAGGGCGGCTGCCCCGCCGAGCGGGCCGCCTGGCGGGACGAAGGGGACGCGGACACCATGAGGAGGAGCGTAACGACCCCGGAGAGAGTGAACGCCCGGCCGGGAGTTCACTGATCCAGGGTAATGATTTGGCAAAGCGGAATGAAAGAGGCTACCGCACTGTTAATGGGCTTCGGAGGGCGAGTACACCCTCGTTTTGTCGTGCTCCGAGCACCGAGCGAGAGGATCGTGGACGTGAGCCAGTACGTGTCCCGTATCGCAGGCACGTTGGTAGGCCCACCCCGTCTCCGGCTCCCCGGTCAGCCCCGTCGGCCCCGGCGGATCGCCATGCTCAGCGTCCACACCTCCCCGCTGCACCAGCCGGGCACGGGCGACGCGGGCGGCATGAACGTCTACATCGTCGAGCTGGCGAAACGGCTCGCGGCCATCGACATCGAGGTGGAGATCTTCACGCGTTCCACCGCCGGCGGACTGCCGCCCGCAGTGGAGCTGGCGCCGGGAGTGCTCGTACGGCATGTGGACGCCGGCCCCTACGGGGGCCTGGCCAAGGAGGAACTGCCCGCGCAGCTCTGCGCCTTCGTCCACGGCGTGATGCACGCATGGGCCGCTCACCGGCCCGGCCACTACGACCTCGTCCACTCCCACTACTGGCTGTCCGGGCACGTCGGCTGGCTCGCCTCCGAGCGATGGGGCGTCCCGCTCGTCCACGCCATGCACACCATGGCGAAGGTGAAGAACGCCGCGCTCGCCGAGGACGACAGCCCCGAGCCCGCCGCCCGGGTCATCGGCGAGACCCAGATCGTGCGCGCCGCGGACCGGCTGATCGCCAATACGGCGGAGGAGGCCGACGAACTCGTCCGCTTCTACGACGCCGACCCCGCCAAGGCCGCCGTGGTCCACCCCGGCGTCAACCTGGACTGCTTCTCTCCGGGGGACGGCCGCGCCGCTGCCCGCGCCCGCCTCGGACTGCCGCCGGACGCGTTCATTCCGCTCTTCGCGGGCCGTATCCAGCCGCTGAAGGCGCCCGACGTGCTGCTGCGCGCCGTGGCCGTGCTGCTGGAGCGGGACCCCTCGCTGCGTACCAGGATTGTCGTGCCGGTCGTCGGCGGACCCAGCGGCAGCGGTCTGGCCAAGCCGGAGGGGCTGCAGAAACTCGCGGCGCGCCTCGGGATCGCCGATGTGGTGCGATTCCGGCCGCCGGTCGGCCAGGACCGGCTCGCCGACTGGTTCCGGGCCGCATCCGTGCTGGTCATGCCCTCGTACAGCGAATCCTTCGGCCTGGTCGCGATAGAGGCCCAGGCGGCGGGCACCCCCGTGGTGGCCGCCGCGGTGGGCGGCCTTCCGGTGGCGGTGCGGGACGGGACGACCGGCTTCCTGGTCACCGGCCATGACCCGGCGGCGTACGCGCGTGTGCTGCGCGTCTTCCTCGACCACCCGGAGCTGGTCAACCGGATGGGCGAAGCGGCCTCGCGCCATGCCCAGTCCTTCGGCTGGGACACGGCGGCCTCGGCGACGGCGGACGTGTACGCGGCGGCCGTGCGCGCTCACCGCCGCCGCGTACGCTCGCACCATGGCTGACGCACAGGGCACCGGCGAGCACACCCCGGTCATGGCTCAGGACGCCCGCGCCGCGCGGGTCGTCGAGCGGACGCTGAAGGACGCGGGGCTGGAGTGGGAGAGCCCGGAAGCGGGCTCCTATGTCGTCACCCTGCCCGGCACCCGCAAGCTGTCCACCACCTGCTCCCTCCTGGTCGGCCGGCACGCGCTCTCCCTCAACGCCTTTGTGATCCGGCGCCCCGACGAGAACGCCGAGGCCGTCCACCGCTGGCTGCTGGAGCGCAATCTCAAGCTGTACGGGGTGAGTTACGCGGTCGACCGCCTCGGCGACATCTATCTGACCGGCAAACTCCCGCTTCCGGCCGTCACCGAGGAGGAGATCGACCGGCTGCTCGGCTCGGTCCTCGAAGCGGCGGACGGCTCCTTCAACACGCTGCTGGAGCTGGGGTTCGCGAGCGCGATCCGCAAGGAGTACGCCTGGCGGGTGTCCCGGGGCGAGTCGACGCGGAACCTGGACGCGTTCGCGCATCTGACCAAGCGTTCTTCTGGCTGAATCCGGGCGGTGTCCTCCGAGCCGGAGCCGTACCCGGCGCCCGGCTCTTCCCCGGTGCCCAGGTGCATGGCATGCTCACTCCAGACGCAGCTCTGAACGTCGTTCACGTACATGGAGGCGGTCATGCGGGACGGTCAACGTGCCATCGGCAGAAGGGCCTTGCTGGGCAGCGCGGTCGCCGTCGCGGCGGCCGGAGCGGCGGCTTCCGGACTCGGACTCGGCGCCGGGACCGCTGCCGCCGGTGAGCGCCGGCCGCTCAGGACGTCCGCGCTCTGGCGGGAGTTCGCACGATCGCCGTACACGCACCCGCAGATCCCCTACGTCGGACGGGCCGGAGTGCGCGCGGGCGCCCGATGCCTCCCGCGCCCGCGCGTCGTCGCCGATGTCCGCGCGTACGGCGCCAAGGGCGACGGCTCCACCGACGACGCCCCCGCGATCAACCGTGCCCTCGCCGCTGCCGGAGCGCGCGGCGGCGGCACGGTCCTCGTCCCGCCCGGCACCTACCGGATCGACGATGTGATCCGCATCGGCCACAGCGATGTCGTCCTGCGCGGCGCGGGCAGCGGCCGTACGACGCTGTACGCGCCACGGAACCTCACCGAGGTGATCGGCCCCTACGGCAGCCGTTACGGCGGCGACAAGTCGAGCTGGTCCTGGGCGGGCGGCCTCATCTGGCTCTGCCCGCAAGAGCGTTGGTCCACGCTCACCACCGCCATCAGGGGCCGGGCCTGGCCGTTCGAGGGCTGGACGGGCAACCGGCGCGACGAGTGGCGGACCCTCGCCACCGTCGCCCCCGCCAAGCGCGGCGACCGTTCCCTGACCGTCGAGGACGCCGCCGGACTGCGGCGCGGTCAGCTCGTCCTGCTGCGGCTCGCCGACGACGCGGACCACACCCTCCTGACACACATGGCGGGCGGCGGCCCAGGCGCCGAGGCGTACGACTGGGACGCCATGACCAAGCTGACGTCCTATGTGCCCTACGAATGGCCGGTGCGCGTCACCGCCGTACACGGCCGCGAGGTGACCCTGGAGCGTCCGCTTCCGCTGGACGTACGGCCGGAATGGGACCCCAGGCTGACCACTTCGGTCACTCCGCTCACCGGCTCCGGCGTCGAGGGACTGACCCTGGAGGCGGTCGAGACCCCGCAGTCCCCGCACCTCCTCGACAAGGGCCACAACGGCGTCGCCTTCCAGTGCGCCTACGACTGCTGGGCCGACGACGTGGTCGTCCGCCATGTCGACAACGGCTTCGGCCTGATCGCGGCGTCCGCGTGCACCCTGCGCCGTACGAGGGTGGCGGGCCGTGGCTCCCACCATCCGTACTACTGCCGCGAGGGCTCGCACGACAACCTGATCGAGGACTTCGTGATCGAGCGGCGCACCGTCCCGGCGCCGGCGGGCACGCAGCTCCACGGCATCAATGTCGAGGGCCTGTCCAGCCACAACGTCTGGTCGCGCGGGCGGATGGAGATGGGCACCTTCGACACGCACCGGGGCATGCCGTTCGCCAATGTGCGCACCGAGATCACGGTCAGCAACGACGGCCGGCACGGCGGCGACGCCATCGCGGGACCGCTGTACGGAGCGCGGTTCGCGCACTGGAATGTGACCGTCACCAATCAACGCGCGGGCCTGATCAAGATCGACGGGATCGCTCCCTACAGCGTGACGGCCGGTATCAGCGAGGTCCGTGAGTTCGACCAGATCGATGTCCCGGACTTCACGGGCGAGTTGCACGCCAGGCTGGAGGCGTACGGCCGTCCCGAGGACCTCTGGCCCCGCAACCTGTACGAGGCGCAGCGCGAGTCGCGCTGACCGGGAGGTGAGCGCGGGCCGCGCGGGCGGGGCGGTTCACGCGTGGGCCGGACGGCCTACCGGAAGCCCGCCGTGTCCGTGGGTGCCACCGGCTCCGCGCGTACCGCCGCCGGGGGAGCGGGCACCGTAGCGGGGGGAGTGGGCGTCACCGCCGGGAGAGCGGGCACCGTGCCCCGTACCGGATCGCCTTCCGGCCCCGGTGCCGGTGCCGATTCCGGTTCGGGGCCGGATCCGGACTCCGACAGACCTCGCATCAGCAGCCAGTACCCGAGGCCCGCCGCCGTACCCAGGACGGCGCAGGCGCCCCACAGCCACTCCGCGCCGAAGCGGTCGATGACAAAGCCCGACATCAGCGGTGCGACCAGGGCCGCCACCGACCAGGACATGGTGTACATGCCCTGGTAGCGGCCCCGGCCGTGCACGGGAGAGAGCCGTACCACCAGTCCTGTCTGCGTCGGGGCGTTGACGATCTCGGCCAGTGTCCAGACACAGATGGTCAGGATGTAGACGGCGATCGACCCGGCGAACGCCGTCAGCCCGAAGCCGTACCCGGCGAGCACCGACGAGACGATCAGCAGCCGCCGCGGGTCGCGCCGCTGGAGGAAGCGGGTGAGCGGGATCTGCAACACGACGATCAGGAAACCGTTGACGGCGATGGCCATGCCGAAGTCGGCGCTGCTGAACCCGTCCCTGCCCATAGCCACCGGCAGCCCGACGAATCCTTGCTGGAAGATCAGCGAGACCACGAAGGACAGGGCGACGACGCTCATGAAGCGGCCGTCCCGCAGGACCGTCCCCAGCCCGGCCTCCGCCGCCGCCGGCTTCTCCGGTGTGGCCTTCGCCCGCTGGGGCCGGGACTCGGGCACCTTCAGGAAGACCAGTACGGCGCAGAAGAGCGTCATCGCGGCCTCGCCCAGGAACCCGGCGAGATAGCTGTGCTGCGCGATGAGGCCCGCCGCCACCGACGAGACCGCGAAGCCCAGATTGATCGCCCAGTAGTTCAACGAGAACGCCCGCACCCGGTCCTCGGGTCTGACGATGTCCGCCATCATCGCCTGGACCGCCGGGCGTGACGCGTTGGAGGCCATACCGACCAGGAACGCCACCGCCGCGATCGCCACCGGATCGCGCATAAAACCGAGCAGCGCCACGGACGCGGCCGTCGACGACTGCGCGATCAGCATCGTGGGCCGGCGGCCCAGCCGGTCGGCCATCACGCCCGCGCCGAGCGAGGAGGCCACTCCGCCGAGGCCGTGGAGCGATGCCACCAGGCCCGCGTACGAGGCCGAGTAGCCCCGGTCGAGGGTGAGATACAGCGCCATGAACGTGGCGACGAACGCCCCCAGCCGGTTGACCAGCGTGCTCGTCCACAGCCACCAGAACTCCCGGGGCAGTCCCGAGACGCTCTCCCTCGCGGCGCGTCTCAGACCGGCGACAGACATGCGTATCCCCCCCGGGGCGGCTCTCGGTAAGCGGCCAGGCGGCCACTGGCACCTTACGGGTGGTCGTGCGGCGGGCGCCAGCCAATTGCCGTCAGGAGCGGGTCGACGGGCCGGTCGGGAGCTGTCCCATGGCCGACGCACCCGCGCGAGACGGGTCCATTAGGCTCTGGCTCATGGCCGACGCACCGTACAAGCTGATCCTCCTCCGCCATGGCGAGAGCGAATGGAACGCGAAGAACCTGTTCACCGGCTGGGTGGACGTCAACCTCACCGACAAGGGCGAGAAGGAGGCAGTCCGCGGCGGTGAGCTGCTGAAGGACGCCGGCCTGCTGCCCGACGTGCTGCACACCTCCGTCCAGAAGCGCGCCATCCGCACCGCGCAGCTCGCGCTGGAGGCCGCCGACCGCCACTGGATCCCCGTCCACCGCTCCTGGCGGCTGAACGAGCGCCACTACGGCGCGCTCCAGGGCAAGGACAAGGCGCAGACACTCGCGGAGTTCGGCGAGGAGCAGTTCATGCTGTGGCGCCGCTCGTACGACACCCCGCCGCCGCCCCTGGAGGACGGCGCGGACTTCTCGCAGAGCGACGACCCGCGCTACGCCACGATCCCGACCGAGCTGCGTCCGCGCACGGAGTGCCTCAAGGACGTCGTCGAGCGGATGCTGCCGTACTGGTACGACTCGATCGTCCCGGACCTGCTGACCGGCCGCACGGTCCTGATCGCCGCCCACGGCAACAGCCTGCGTGCGCTGGTCAAGCACCTGGACGGCGTCTCCGACGCGGACATCGCGGGCCTCAACATCCCGACCGGCATCCCGCTCGTCTACGACCTGGACGCCGACTTCCACCCGGTCACGCCGGGCGGCACCTACCTGGACGCGGACGCGGCGGCGGCGGCCATCGAGGCCGTCAAGAACCAGGGCAAGAAGTAGCGACCACCACCGGTCCTGTCGCGAGACAGAGGCTTTTCGCCAGGCGGTGGTGCCGTACGCGACGCGGAAGAGCCCCGTCCAGCTCTTGGACGGGGCTCTTCTCTGCGCATGTGCTGCGGTGTCCGTGGTGCGGCGCGTCAGCCCGAGCAGCTTCCGCACTGGCACGGCGCGCCCGACTGGCAGCCGCAGCCGCAGCCCGAACCGCAACCGCAGGCTCCGAGGACGGGCAGGTGCGTCAGTTCGACGGGCGCTTCCTGCTGGGGGTCGGTCGTAGGGGAATCGGCCATGGGATCCTCCTCAAAGGCGTACAACGGTGTCGCCTCTGCCCATTGCATGCCCTCCGAGGCGGGCGCATCAACAGCGCATAGGGCAACTGCCGCGATACGCCCCCCGCGCCCCTTCGAAGTCCCGCGCCCCGGGCCGGCCCGGCGCCCTGCCCGGCGCCCTTCGGTGCGGCCTGCTCAGGCCCCTTCGACCGGGGTGTCCACGGGCTGGATCTCATCGGCGTGCTCGCCCGTCACCAGGTAGACGACCCGCTTGGCGACCGAGACCGCGTGGTCGGCGAAACGCTCGTAATAGCGGCCCAGCAGCGTCACGTCCACCGCGGTCTCGATGCCGTGCTTCCAGCGGTCGTCCATCAGGTGCTGGAACAGCGTGCGGTGCAGCAGGTCCATGTCGTCGTCGTCCTGCTCCAGCTCCAGCGCCAGCTCGACATCCTTGGTGATGATCACCTCGGCGGCCTTCGCCATCAGACGCTGGGCGAGCTGCCCCATCTCCAGAAGCGTGGTGTGCAGATCGTGCGGTACGGGCGACTCCGGGAAGCGGAGCCGCGCCTGCTTCGCGACATGCTGGGCGAGGTCGCCCGCGCGCTCCAGATCGGCGCTCATCCGCAGGGACGTCACCACGATCCGCAGATCGGTCGCGACCGGCTGCTGCCGCGCCAGCAGCGCGATGGCCCGCGCCTCCAGGTCGTGCTGGAGCTGGTCGACCTTCTCGTCCGAGGCGATCACGCTCTCGGCGAGCTTCAGGTCGGCGTCGAGCATGGCGGTCGTGGCACGCCCGATGGCGGAACCGACCAGCCGGGCCATCTCGACCAGGTCCTCGCTTATCGAGTCCAGTTCCTCGTGGTACGCGTCCCGCATGGGATGTCCCTCTCTTGACCTCTTGACGTTCCTGCCGGTGCCGGGGCCTGGGCCTGGGCTGTGCCCCACGTTCCCACGTTCTGTCGAGCACGCGTCCGGCGCCTCCCTCCCAAGTGAACCGGCACTTTCTCCTCAGTGAACTCTGGGCGACGAGTGTTGGAGGAGACACCTTGACGGCTGGGAGAGTGTCACTGACCGCGCATAACCTGGGGCCATGGACGTGAACGCGGCGGTCGCCGCATTGGCAGCGATCGCCGGGGTGTGTACCGGCGTGATCGCCATGCTGGCGTTTCGCTGGAGCGAACGCGACCAGGCGAGGCCCACCCGTACCTCCCTGCATACGGATGCCGTGCTGCCCCCGGGCGTCGACACCGTACTTTCCGTGCTCCGCTCCTCGGCGGTCGTTCTCGACGAGAGCGACTCCGTGGTCAAGGCCAGCTCCGCCGCCTACGCGCTGGGCCTGGTCAGAGGGGGCAAGCTCGCGGTCGAGCCGATGCTGCACATGGCGCGCGACACTCGCAGGGACGGCGAGATACGACAGGTGGAGCTGGACCTCCCCCGGCGCGGCACGGGCCGCGGCGAGGCCCTCGCCGTCTCCGCCCGGGTCGCTCCGCTCGGCTCCCGCCTGGTCCTGCTCCTGGTCGAGGACCTCACCGAGGCACGCCGTATCGAGGCGGTGCGGCGCGACTTCGTCGCCAATGTCAGCCACGAACTCAAGACCCCCACCGGCGCGCTGTCCCTGCTCTCCGAGGCCGTGATGGACGCCTCCGACGACCCCGAGGCGGTCACCCGCTTCGCCGGCCGGATGCAGATCGAGGCGACCCGGCTCACCAATCTCGTACAGGAACTCATCGATCTCTCCCGGGTGCAGAACGACGACCCGCTGGAGGACGCCGAGCCGGTACGCGTGGACGAACTCGTCGACGAGGCCATAGACCGGTCCCGGCACGCGGCGTCCACCAAACAGATCACCATGGCCGCGGGCGGCACCGTCGACCTGTACGTCTGGGGCAACCGCGGCCAGCTCGCCGCCGCCCTCGGCAACCTCGTCGAGAACGCGGTCAACTACTCTCCGGCCCGCACCCGCGTCGGCATCGCCGCGCACCGGGTCCCCGCCCCCGGCGGGGATCTGATCGAGATAGCCGTGACCGACCAGGGCATCGGCATCTCCGAGAAGGACCGGGAGCGGGTGTTCGAGCGTTTCTACCGCGTCGACCCGGCTCGTTCCCGCGCCACCGGTGGTACGGGGCTCGGCCTCGCCATCGTCAAGCACGTGGCGGCCTCGCACGGCGGGGAAGTCACTGTGTGGAGCTCCGAGGGTCAGGGCTCCACCTTCACCCTGAGGCTCCCCGAGGCGGGCGCCGTACGGGACCGCACATCCACCGGCCCGGACGAAGACGACCGGCCCTACGACACAAGCATCGAGCTTGATCAACCGACCGTGATTCCTGCCCCGGAGGTCCTTCCGTGACCCGAGTGCTCGTCGTCGAGGATGAGGAATCCTTCAGCGACGCCCTTTCCTACATGCTCCGCAAGGAGGGCTTCGAGGTCGCGATCGCGACCACCGGGCCCGCGGGGCTCGACGAGTTCGAACGCAACGGCGCCGACCTCGTCCTCCTCGACCTGATGCTGCCCGGCCTGCCGGGGACGGAGGTCTGCCGTCAGCTCCGCGGCAGGTCCAATGTTCCGGTGATCATGGTCACCGCCAAGGACAGCGAGATCGACAAGGTCGTCGGCCTGGAGATAGGGGCCGACGACTATGTGACCAAGCCGTTCTCCTCGCGGGAGCTCGTCGCCCGCATCCGCGCGGTCCTGCGCCGCCGGGGCGAGCCGGAGGAGGTCACTCCGGCCGCGCTGGAGGCCGGCCCCGTCCGGATGGACGTGGACCGCCATGTCGTGACGGTCTCCGGCGGCAAGGTCGACCTGCCGCTCAAGGAGTTCGACCTGCTGGAGATGCTGCTGCGCAACGCGGGCCGCGTGCTGACCCGTATGCAGCTCATCGACCGGGTGTGGGGCGCCGACTATGTCGGTGACACCAAGACCCTGGACGTCCACGTCAAGCGGCTTCGCGCCAAGATCGAGCCCGACCCGGGCGCGCCGCGCTATCTGGTGACGGTGCGCGGCCTGGGCTACAAGTTCGAGCCGTAAACCGCGTGGTGGTTCGTACGACGGTGGCGCTCCTCCCGGATCCCGGGCGGAGCGCCACCGTCATGTCGTGGCCCGTACGGCGCCGGCGCTCAGCCGACCGTGCCCACCGGGGAGGACGCGGACGCGGAGTCCGTGGGCACCTCCGGCGAGCCGGGCTCGCCGGACTCGGTGACGGCGCCGGACGGCGAGCCCGAGGGAGACCCGGAAGGCGACGCGGAGCCGGGAGCGGCGGGTGGCGTGGACGGCGTCGGCAGCGCGCTGGGGCCGACCTCCTCGAAGTAGCTGGTCGAGGGCGCGACAAGGGCGCGCAGGCCCACCTCACCGGTCTTGCTGAAGGTGAAGACGACCTGCTGCGCGTCGCCGTTGCGCGCGGCCTCGCGGCCGTTCTCGATCATGGCGGAGGCATTGCCCGCGCCGCCGAACCGCACCCAGCCGCCGGCCGGCACGGTGACCGGCCCCGAGCCCTTGGCCGGCGACAGCTTCACCGTGGCGGTGGTGCCGGGCAGCTTGATCGCGTCGAGCGTCTGCGCGCTGCGGCCGTTGTTGAAGACCGTGCCGGTGACGACGGCCGGGCCTTCCGCGTCGGCCTCGGGCTGGGTGACGACCGTCGCGTTCTGGATGGTGATCTCGTCGACGGAGGTGGCGGCGCTGTCCGGCTTGACGCCGAGCGTCTGCGCGTTGTTGCCGGCCGCGCAGGCGGAGAGCGGGGCGAGCGAGAACACGATGGCAGTAGCGGCGAGAGCGCCGCGTCGAAGGCTGCGGCTCACGGCGGCGGCAACTCCTAGGACGTTCGGACGGAGGGGCTGGTGGACGAGGTGAAGCTGTATCAGCGGGCTCAGGTTACCGAGCCGTCGTCGCCGCCCCGCACCCGACCCGCCTCCTGCCGCCGACGGCCCGCTCCGGCCGGGCCGCCGCGCGTCCTCATCAGGCGGTTTCAACGGCCGTTCACATAACGCCGGTGATCAATTTCTCCGGTCGCCACACATTCCTTACGAATACCGTGCCGGGTGCCGTGGTGATCAAATTCAGAAACTCTCACACTTCCGTCGTACTTCCGTCCCAGTTCCGTCCGTACGGGTGAGCGACATCCGAACGGAGTACATGAACTTCGCCGTCTGGAATCCGGCAAATCGGGACGTTCAGCCTCTTCGAGGGGTGTGGCGCGGTGGGTAACGCGCGCGTTTCCGCACGCCCGCGCAGCCGCTCCGACCTGCGAATACCCCCTTCCGGAAGGCGTCCGCAGCACGTTCGTGTCGCTGTTGTCAAGCCCTGAGATGCGCCCTGACCTGCGAAAACGCCATTCAGAAGAAGCCATTCTCGTGTTACCCTGGATAGCCACGGAAGGGGTACCTGTCACATGACGTTCAAGGTAGGCGACACCGTGGTCTATCCCCATCACGGGGCCGCGCTGATCGAGGCCATCGAAACTCGCCAGATCAAAGGCGTGGACAAGACCTACTTGGTGCTCAAGGTCGCCCAAGGCGACTTGACGGTGCGTGTCCCGGCGGACAATGCGGAGTTCGTCGGCGTACGCGATGTGGTCGGTCAGGACGGGCTGGACCGGGTCTTCGAGGTGCTCAGAGCGCCTTACGCCGAAGAGCCGACGAACTGGTCCCGTCGCTACAAGGCAAATCTCGAGAAGCTCGCCTCCGGCGATGTCATCAAGGTCGCTGAAGTGGTGCGCGACCTGTGGCGTCGGGAGCGCGAGCGCGGACTCTCCGCAGGTGAGAAGCGCATGCTCGCCAAGGCGCGGCAGATTCTTGTCAGCGAGCTGGCTCTCGCGGAGAACACGAATGAAGACAAGGCCGAGGCTCTGCTCGACGAGGTCCTCGCGTCCTGAATCATGACGCTGCCTTTCCAGCAGCGCATGCCGTACAACGCAGTGAATGCCGTGGTGCCCGCTGACCAGCGATAAAGAAATGCTGTGTCGCCGGGCGCTGCGGCATGTCCGTATACCCGCATCCAGGCCGACATTTCGCGTACGTCCCGCGTGCACATCCCCCGTACACACCAGCACATTCGGCACGACCGAAATGCCGCGCTGTCCAGATATCCGCGCCGTCCCGCCGATACCGCTTCCGGCGGCGGCGAGCCCGGCCCGGCTGCCCGCGCGGCCCGCCTCGACCAGGTGTCACGGAAGGGTCCGGTCAAGGCGTCGCGCCAGGCACGCAGGGGCCATACCCATGTCGGCCGAGGAAACAAACCTGCCGGAGTGCAACCGATGTCAGACCACGCCAGCCCGCACCGCACCGCCGCGGTGATCCCCGCAGCAGGCCGGGGGGTACGGCTCGGCCCCGGCGCCCCCAAGGCGCTCAGGGCGCTGGGCGGCACACCGATGCTGGTCCACGCCGTCCGCGCGATGGCCGCCTCCCGCGCGGTCTCGCTCGTCGTCGTGGTCGCGCCGCCCGACGGCGCCGCCGAGGTGAAGAACCTCCTCGACGAACACGCGCTGCCCGAGCGCACCGACTATCTCGTCGTGCCCGGCGGGGAGACCCGCCAGGAATCCGTACGGCTGGGCATCGAGGCCCTCCCGGACGGCATCACCACCGTCCTCGTCCACGACGCGGCCCGCCCGCTGGTACCCGTCGACACCGTGGACGCCGTCGTCGAGGCCGTACGCGACGGGGCGCCGGCCGTCGTGCCCGCGCTGCCCCTCGCGGACACCGTCAAGCAGGTCGAGCCCCGGGAGAAGGGCGAGCCGGAACCGGTCGTCGCCACGCCGGACCGGGCCCTGCTGCGCGCCGTGCAGACCCCGCAGGGTTTCGACCGCGACACGCTCCAGCGCGCCCACAGGACCGTGCCGGCGGTGGGTGAGGGCGCGACGGACTGTGCCGGTATGGTCGAGCGGCTCGGCGCCCCGGTCGTGGTGGTGCCCGGCCACGAGGAGGCGTTCAAGGTGACCCGGCCGCTGGACCTGGTGCTGGCCGAGGCCGTTCTCGCCCGGAGGAGGGCCAACGATGGCTTCTGAGGCGACCCCGCCGCCCGTGGTGCTTCCGCTCGTCGGCATCGGCACCGACATCCACGCCTTCGAGGAGGGCCGCGAGCTCTGGTGCGCCGGGCTCCGCTGGGAGAACGAGGGCCCCGGCCTGGCCGGCCACTCCGACGCCGACGTCGTCGCCCACGCGGCCTGTAACGCGCTGTTCTCCGCCGCGGGCCTCGGCGATCTCGGCGCGCACTTCGGCACCGGCCGTCCCGAGTGGTCCGGAGCGCCGGGGCTCACCCTCCTCGCGGAGGCCGCCAGAATCGTGCGGGAGGCCGGTTTCACGATCGGCAATGTGGCCGTCCAGGTCGTCGGACTCCGGCCGAAGATCGGCAAACGGCGGGAAGAGGCGCAGAAGGTCCTCTCCGAGGCCGCCGGCGCACCCGTCTCGGTCTCCGCCGCCACCTCGGACGGGCTCGGCTTCACCGGGCGCGGCGAAGGGCTCGCCGCCATCGCCACGGCGCTGGTGGTCCGTTCGCGCTGACCGGCCGAAAACGCCTCCATGGGGCGTAGCCGCGGGACGCCGTCGGGTATGGCTACAGCCGTGACCACGGTCCCAGGCGCGGAGCCCGCGCCTGGGACCCTCGCCTCAGTTGCAGGAAGGCACCCATGGCAGCCGCATTCTCCGACCGGCTCAAGCAACTCCTCGACGAGCCGGTCTTCGTCAATATCGCCACCATCCAGCCCGACGGCAGTCCCCAGGTGTCGCCGGTCTGGGTCAAGCGTGACGGGGACGAACTGCTCATCTCGACCACCGTCGGCCGGCGCAAGGAACAGAACCTGCGCCGCGACCCCCGGGTGACCGTCGTCGTACAGCCCGTCGACGCGCCGTACACCTACGCGGAGATCCGCGGTTCCGCCTCCCTCACCACCGAGGGCGGCCAGGAGCTGATCGACGAGCTGTCGCTCAAGTACATGGGCAAGCCGTACGCCGAGTTCAACCCGGACTCCGCGCAGGACAACGAGCGCGTCGTCATCCGCGTCACCCCCCGCAAGGTCGTCGGCCGGATCTGATGCCCCGGTCCCAGGGAAATGCCGGCGGCGGCCCCGGGGCATGACGAATGACACGGCCGAGAGGTCATAAGTGTCACGCTTGTGTGTCCCCGCGGTCCAAAGGGTCGCGGGGCACTACCCCAGGCGCACTACCCTTGTCAGGTGACTATTCGGCTGTACGACACCGGCGCCCGGCAGATCCGCGACTTCGTCCCGCTCACGCGGGGCTGTGTCTCGATCTACCTGTGTGGCGCCACCGTGCAGGCCGCACCGCACATCGGGCACATCAGGTCGGGACTGAACTTCGACATCATGCGCCGCTGGTTCGAGTACCGCGGCTACGACGTGACGTTCATCCGCAACGTCACCGACATCGACGACAAGATCATCGCGAAATCGGCCGCCCAGGGCCGCCCGTGGTGGTCCATCGGTTACGAGAACGAGCGCGCCTTCAACGCGGGCTACGACGCGCTCGGCTGCCTGCCGCCCACCTACGAACCGCGCGCCACCGGCCACATCACCGAGATGACCGAGATGATGCGCGGCCTCATCGAGCGCGGTCACGCCTACGAGGCCGACGGCAACGTCTACTTCGACGTCCGGTCCTTCCCCGGCTATCTGGAGCTGTCCAACCAGGACCTGGACGATCTGCGCCAGCCGTCCGGCGAGGGTGAGACCGGCAAGCGGGACCCGCGGGACTTCGCGATGTGGAAGGCCGCGAAGCCCGGTGAGCCGAGCTGGGAGACACCCTGGGGACGCGGCCGTCCCGGCTGGCACCTGGAGTGCTCCGCGATGGCGCACAAGTACCTGGGCGCCGCCTTCGACATCCACGGCGGCGGTCTCGACCTGATCTTCCCGCACCACGAGAACGAGATCGCGCAGGCCAAGGGGTACGGCGACGACTTCGCCGCGTACTGGGTGCACAACGCCTGGGTCACCATGAGCGGCGAGAAGATGTCCAAGTCCCTGGGCAACTCGGTGCTCGTCTCCGAGATGGTCAAGCAGTGGCGCCCCATCGTCCTGCGCTACTACCTCGGCACCCCGCACTACCGCTCGATGATCGAGTACAGCGAGGAGGCGCTGCGCGAGGCCGAATCCGCCTTCGCGCGGATCGAGGGCTTCATCCAGCGCGTCGTCGAGAAGGCCGGCGGAGTCGTCGACCCCGCCGTCGAGGTGCCGCCCGCCTTCGCCGAGGCCATGGATGACGACCTGGGCGTCCCGGGAGCCCTGGCGATCGTCCACACCACCGTGCGCCAGGGCAACTCCGCGCTCGCCGCCGACGACAAGGAAGCCGCCGTCGCCCGGCTCGCCGAGGTACGGGCCATGCTCGGCGTCCTCGGCCTGGACCCGCTCGACCCGCACTGGGCAGGCGAGGCCGACCGCGGCGAAGACCTCCACGGTGTCGTCGACACCCTCGTACGGCTCGTCCTCGAACAGCGCGAGGCCGCGCGCGGCCGCAAGGACTGGGGCAGCGCGGACGCCATCAGGGACCAGCTCCAGCAGACCGGACTCGTCATCGAGGACAGCCCCTCGGGGCCGCGCTGGACCCTGGGCCCGCGCTGATCACGCCCGACGGTGCCGCCCGGTCCGCCGGGCGGCACCGTTACGTACGCTGAGACACACATGAACGCCCCGCGTACGGCTCGTACGCACGTCTGACACGTCTGACACGTCGGAAACAACCAGAAGCAACGAAACAGGTAGGTCATGGCCGGGAACAGCCAGCGCAGGAACCGCCGCACGTCCAACAAGAAGGGCGCGCAGGTCGGCAGCGGTGGCAAGCGACGCCGCGGCCTTGAGGGCAAGGGCCCCACGCCGCCCGCGTCCGCCCGCAAGGGCCATGTCCAGAACCGCGCCGCCAACGCCAAGGCCCGCCAGACCGCCCGGCGCCAGATCGCCCGCCGCGGCGGCAAGGGCACCAGCGAGATGGTCGTCGGCCGCAACCCCGTCTTCGAGGCGCTGCGCGACGGCGTGCCCGCGACGACCCTCTACGTCCAGCAGTTCATCGACAACGACGAGCGCGTCCGCGAGGCGCTCCAGCTCGCGGCCGACCGCGGCGGCATCCACCTGATGGAGGCCCCCAAGCCCGAGCTGGACCGGATGACCAACGGCCTCAACCACCAGGGTCTCGTCCTCCAGGTCCCGCCCTACGAGTACGCGCACCCCGACGACCTCGCGGCCGCCGCCTTCGACGAGGGCGAGGACCCGCTGATCGTGGTCCTCGACGGCATCACCGACCCGCGCAACCTCGGCGCCGTCGTCCGCTCCGTCTCCGCCTTCGGCGGCCACGGTGTCGTCGTACCTGAGCGGCGCGCCGCCGGTATGACCGCAGGTGCCTGGAAGTCCTCGGCCGGTACGGCGGCCCGTACACCGGTCGCCCGCGCCACCAACCTCACCCGCACCCTGGAGGCGTACCAGAAGGCCGGCCTGCTGGTCGTCGGCCTCGCGGCGGACGGCGATGCAGAGGTCGGCGACCTCGAAGCCCTCGGCGGTCCCGTGGTGATCGTCGTCGGCAGCGAGGGCAAGGGCCTGTCCCGGCTGGTCGGCGAGACCTGCGACTTCCGGGTACGGATCCCGATGCCGGGCGGCGCGGAATCACTGAACGCCGGAGTCGCGGCAGGAGTGGTCCTGTACGAGGCGTCCCGCCGCCGCGTCTGAGGCCGGACGCGACTCCCGCCGGGGCCCTGACCAGGGCCCGCCCGACTCCGCGACAGGGTCTCGCCGCGGACTCGGGCGCCTTCGCCGGCCCCCGGGGCCACCACCCGAACGGCCCTGCTTGGTGATCTTGACGGGCCTCGGACATTTCCCGCGCGTCAAGGCAGTGTCCTAAACACAAGTCACTCGGTTAGATGAGTGTGGACACCAGAACGCCCCGGCCCGGGTTCGATGATCAGCCCCCGCTGAGCATGCTCAAAGTGGACTCCGATCCCGCGCAGGTCATCGTGAACCACGCCAGCTTCCGGGTGAAGCTCGCATCGGCCCAGCGCCCCAGCACCGTACGCATCCCCGCCATGAGCGGCGCCGGCGGGACGGCGCGCCGCCGGGCCCCCGTCGTCTGGAGCGGAAAGTCCGAGCCGGGCGACCCCGGAGCGACCCGGCTCCTCCAGGCCGTACGGAACTCCTCCGTGCTGCCGCCGCGCGGCGGCTACCACGACGTGCCGGAGAGGGGATACGACACGGGCGCCACCCAGGTCATCCCCCGGCTCGACCTCGACGACGACAGTACGATGCCGACCCCGCTCGTCGGCGGCGGGCGGCCCCGCACCGCGGGGGCCCCGCTGCTGCCGCCGATGCGGCAGGCCGTCGGCGCGTACGACCTGCCCGAGCCGGAGCCGTACGACACCGCGGACCTCGGCCTCGGCCGGGGCTTCGGGGGCGACTTCACCGACCGGTCCCGACCGCAGCGGCACGCGGCGGGCGGCGCCCGGGCCGCCGACGCCGCCACCGTCCGGCACGCCTACTACCCCGGCCGCCGGATGAACCTCGGCGTCGTGCTGCTCCCGCTCCGTGTCTTCCTCGGCTTCATCTCCATCTACGCCGGCATGGGCAAGCTCTGCGACCCCGTCTACTTCGACGGCGGCGAACGCGGCTCCATGGTCAAGTGGCTGAACTCGCTGCACCCGTGGGCCCTCGCCGAACCCCTCAGGGATTTCGCGCTGTCCCATCCCGTCGGCGCGGGCCTCAGCATCTCCTTCCTCCAGATCGTGGCGGGCGTACTCACCGTCCTCGGACTCTGGCAGCGGGTCGCCGCCTGCCTCGGCGCGCTGCTGTCGGCCGCACTGCTTCTCACGGTGAGCTGGCACACCGTCCCGGCGTACGACGCGCCGGACATCATCTATCTCGCCGCCTGGTCCCCGCTGATCATCGCGGGCGCGCCCGTCTACTCCATCGACGGACGCCTCGCGGGCGAGGCGTGGCGCAAGCTCGGACCACGCTCGGACATCTGGGACCTGCGGTCCCATGTGCTGCGCCGGGGCGCCGCCGTCGCGACCGTCGTCATCGGCCTCACCCTGCTGATCGGTTCGGTCCTCGGCGGCGCCGTGCGCTCCTCCGACATGGTCACCGTGCCGGGCCCCAACCACGACCCGGTGAACCAGCTTCCCGGTGTGCCGCTGCCCGAGACCCCGCGCGGCGGTCGCAGCAGCGCGCCCGGCGGCGACACGAAGAGCGGCAAGCCGTCGGAGCCGTCCGCGACCAGCTCCGGCAGCCCCTCGGCCGAGCAGTCCACGCCGGACCAGGGCGGTGTCCGGGAGACCGGCGGCGCCGGCACCGGGCAGAGCCGGCAGCAGCCCAGCGAGACCCAGGGCACGGGCCGGGAGCCCTCGCAGCCGGTCGAGCAGGCCCCGCCGCCGTCCAGCAGCCAGGGACCGTCCTCCTCGGGCGGACCGGGCGACGGCGGTGGAAGCGGGGGCGGTGACGGCGGCGGATCCGGCGGAGGCTCCTCCTCCGGCGGCAGCAACAGCAACCCCATCGGTGGCCTTCTCGGCTGACGCCGGGGCACGGACGAAGGGGCGGCCACCGGTGAGGGTAGGCCGCCCCTTCCCCCGCGCCCGGGGGCCGTCGCCAGGTCTCCGTACGGCGGGATTACGTACCGAGGTTCGCGTACGGCGCGGTTTGCGTACAGCGGGCTGCGTGCAGCAGGTGTCCGTACGGCGTCCCGTACCGCGGTTTCCGTACGGCGGGGTCCTCCGGGTGTGGCCTCAGCGGGCCGTGGCGCCAAGCTCCTTGGCGGCCTCGGTGAGGTCCTTCGCCGTGTCGATGGCCCGCCAGTACGCGCCGTTCGGCAGCGGATAGCCCGCCAGCCTCCGCTCACGCGCCAGCCGGGGAAATGTCGTCCGCTCATGGTCGCCGCGGTCCGGCAGCAGCTCGACGAACGCAGCGGAGAACACATACACGCCGGCGTTGATCAGATAAGGCGACGGGGGCGACTCGATGAAGTCCAGGACATGGCCGAACTCATCGGTCTCGACAGCGCCCCAGGGAATCCGCGGCCGGGCCAGCGCCAGTGTGGCCGTGGCATCACGCTCGCCGTGGAACGCCGCCATGTCGCGCAGCGAGAAACGCGTCCAGATGTCGCCGTTGGTCGCGTACCAGGGCCGCTCGGGCTCCGGCAGCCCCGCGGCGGCGTACTTGAGGCCCCCGCCACGGCCCAGGGGCTCGGGCTCCACCACGGTGGTCACACGCAGCGGTAGGTCGGCCGAGTCCAGCCACTCCTGGAGGACTTCGGCGAGATGGCCGCACGAGATGACGGCGTCGGTCACGCCCTCGGCGGCCAGCCAGGCAAGCTGATGGCCGATGATCGGGGTCCCCGTACCGGGAATCTCGACCATCGGCTTGGGACGGTCATCGGTGTACGGGCGCAGCCGCGACCCCTGGCCGCCCGCGAGGACCACGGCCTGCGTCGGAAACGTATGCATGCCGTGAACGATAGGCGGGGCGGACAGGGCGGCGGCGGTCAGCTCCCCGCGGTCTGCTGGGACACCCCGTAAGCGAACGACGTGTCGCAGACGGGACGCGAGAACGACTGCGCGCGGGTGGGACCGTACGTCGCGACGGCGGCGCGGCCCAGGGCGCGGGCGATCGACATGCAGTGCCTGGCGAGCGACGGGCGCTCCTCGACCTGGCGCTGAAGATGTGTCAGGGCGATCCCGGGGTCCTTCTCCTGGAGCTCCGCGAGCAGCTTGTCGCGCAGAATGTCCTGCGGGGCACGGGACTTGGCCCGGACCGAGGCGGTGTCCGAGGAAGCGGTCAGGATCTGCGACTCGGAGGTGCTGGACGCCCACGGAACACGGGCGACCGCGAGGGTCCCGGAGAGCACCAGGACGACGGGCAGTACGAAAGCAAGAGTTCGGCCGATACGGCGGGCAGTGTGGGTCACGCAGCGAGCGTAGCGGCCAGTGATGATTTGGCGACATTTAGTCACTCGCCCGAGGGATGGTTCGAGAGGTTTTTTCGAATGGGGTGTTGACGACCCCTGTCCGAAATGGTCGCTGTGTCAGGGTATTTATCGACAGACGCACACGGCCCCGCACCGGAGTGCGGGGCCGTGCGGACGATTTCGCGCCGTTGTCCGGCGCGGGCGCGTCAGTGGTTTGAACCGGCTGAGGGCTGTCAGTCGGTGAGGCGCTCGCCCGTCGACGTGGAGAAGACGTGCGTCTCGCCCGCCTGCGGCACGACGTGCAGCTTGGCGCCCTTCTCCGGCACGGCGCGGCCGTTGACGCGGACCACGAGGTCCTTCTTCTCGCTGCCGAGGTCAGCGGTGCCGTAGACGTAACCGTCGGCGCCCAGCTCCTCGACGACGTTGACCGTCACGGCCAGACCGGCCGGGGCGTCCTTGGAGAGCGCGTCGGTGGCGCTCTCCCCGGCGATGTCGAAGTGCTCGGGGCGGACACCGACCGTGACGGTCTTGTCACCCTTGTCCGCGGCGGCGGCGAGCGCCTCGCGGGAGACCGGGACGACGCTGTTGCCGAACTTCACACCGCCGTCGATGATCGGTACCTCGACCAGGTTCATGGCCGGGGAGCCGATGAAGCCGGCGACGAAGAGGTTGGCCGGGCGGTCGTACATGTTGCGCGGCGAGTCCACCTGCTGAAGCAGACCGTCCTTGAGGACCGCGACCCGGTCGCCCATGGTCATGGCCTCGACCTGGTCGTGGGTCACGTACACCGTGGTGATGCCGAGACGGCGCTGGAGCGACGCGATCTGCGTACGGGTGGAGACACGGAGCTTGGCGTCGAGGTTCGACAGCGGCTCGTCCATGAGGAACACCTGCGGCTCACGCACGATGGCACGGCCCATCGCCACACGCTGGCGCTGACCACCGGAGAGCGCCTTCGGCTTGCGGTCCAGGTACTCGCTGAGGTCGAGGATCTTCGCGGCCTCTTCGACCTTCTTGCGGATCTCCGCCTTGTTCACACCGGCGATCTTCAGCGCGAAGCCCATGTTGTCGGCGACGGACATGTGCGGGTACAGCGCGTAGTTCTGGAACACCATGGCGATGTCCCGGTCCTTCGGCGGCAGGTGCGTGACGTCGCGGTCACCGATGCGGATGGCGCCGCCGTTGACGTCCTCAAGACCCGCGAGCATGCGCAGGGAGGTCGACTTGCCACAGCCGGAGGGCCCGACCAGTACGAGGAACTCGCCGTCCGCGATCTCGATCTCGAGCTGATCGACGGCGGGCTTGGTGGAACCCGGGTAGATACGGGTTGCCTTGTCGAAAGAAACGGTTGCCATGGCGCTGTCTTCCCCTCACCGGCAGGAACGTGCCGGACGATCCGAGTAAAGGAATGGGTCTCCCGCCGGAGGGCGGAAGATGGGTCTAGTCCACCTGGGTGAACTGGAGGTGACGGTACCCCCGGATCAGGGATCTGTCAGTAGTCCGGGGACGGTGACATTGCTGACCCCGGTGCCGACCCCGCCCCGTCGGCGCCGTCGCGGCGCCCTCGCGGCGCCCTCATGGGGCCCTCGTGGCCTTCGCCGGGGCGCCCAACTTCGGTGGCTGGGGCGGCCGGGCGCTGTGTAGAGTGTCAGAACCTTCGCGTGTGGCTTTTGCGTGCGGGAAATGCCTCCTTAGCTCAGATGGCCAGAGCAACGCACTTGTAATGCGTAGGTCGTCGGTTCGAATCCGACAGGGGGCTCCGGGTGAACCCCAGGTCAGGCCCCTGACCTGGGGTTTTCTGTTGCTCCGGGCAGGACGTGCCGCACGGCGGGGAGGCTGTGACGGGGCGTGCGTGAGCGGAGGACCGGCGGGCCCTGCTTCGTGCGCTTTTCAGGTTCGGCTTCTGTTCGATCGTGGCCCGCGCCTTCTTGGCATTCTTGGCCCGCTGGGACTTCTTCCGGGCCTTCTCCGCCGTGCGGGCGGCCTTCTCCGCCTCGGCCCTGCGTTGGAAAGGAACCAGCCTCGCGGTGGCCTCGGCCGCGCTCTTGCCGACGTGGGGGAGGGCGCTCTGGTAGGTGTCCCACGTGATCCGGGTGTCGCTGTGCCCGAGGGCGTCGGAGACGATCATGACGAGGATCCCCGGTGGCAAAGGAAGTACAGGCAAAGGAAGTACAGCCCGCAGCCCTGCTCGAACTCATCGACGCCGGCGACGGCTCGACTGCCTGACCCGCACGTGACGATGCCCTCAGCCCGAGGTAAGCGGGCTGGGGGCATCTGTGCGTCAGGGCATGGGGTCAGGCCGCCGGCTTCGTGTGGGTCACCGGCGGACAAGTGGCCGTCAGGGGTAGTAGATCCCCCGACGGACGTGCTGCTGCGCGCCGTTCGCTCCGTTCTGTACCCAGACCTTGACGTTGACCGTCTCTCCTGGGAGCGGGTTGGGGTACAGCCTGCCCTCGTCGCATGTCCCGGCGGTACCTGCGGCTGTCAGTGTGATGCTGTCGTATGAGGTGGAGATTGTCGCCATGGCCCTCATGCCGTCCGGGGCGTCGTCGCAGACCTCCCACAGGAAGCCGGCGTCCCGTGTCAGCCAGACGGTGGCGGATCCGTTGGCGTTGGGCAGTTGGAAGTCGTATGCGTAGGCCGGAGAGGTGGCGATGCCGGCGATAAGCGCTGCACACATGGCTGATCCTGCAAGGAGACGTTTGATCTTCAACGGGTTCCCTCTCTGGATTTTCGTGTACGAGGTGTGAGATGGCGGTTGACTCATGGGCCGGGGGTCGGCGGTGGTGAGTCCCGCCCGTTCCGTTGGTGATCGCGTGCGCTCACAGTGCCCGGCCGACAACGCGTCATCCAAGGGAATGGCCTCCGCCGCAAACCCTCAGGTCATGCCCGCCTTCGGGTGGCCGAGGCGGGGTGGCGACGGCGAGGGTGCCCAGCAAGGCGGCGCCGGACAGGGTGATGGCTACTCTGCGGCCAGGGCCTGTTGCGAAAGCCTCGCCCGGCCCGCGATGCCTGGCCCGCACGCTCGCCGCGTTGCCGGAGTCGTCCGAGTACGTCCCGTACGCGAACGATCCTCCGCCTCGCGATCGCACACACCAGACGCCGCGGGCCCCGCCCTCCGGGCGGACGGCGCTACTTTCGCAACACGCCCAGTGCCTGGTCCCATGATCGACCTCTCGTGTGGGTGGCGCCGCGCTGTCTGGTGTAAGGCTTGGCGGCGCCGCTGAGGGGAGCATGCCGATCGGGCCTTGCGGAAACCTTGAACAATCCTTGGATCACCCAGCGTTCTGAAGCTTCCCCTTGATCGTGGACACCTGAACACCTGGAGACTGGGACCTGAGGTTCCAGAGGAAGTAGCACCAAGTGGGAAGCGAGTACACGAAGCGGTGCACCGAGGAGTTCAAGCGCGACGCGATCGCGCTCGTCGGCTCCTCGGGCAAGGCGGTCACCGTCGTGGGCCGGGAACTCGGCATCAGCTCCGAGTCCCTGCGCGGCTGGTACCGCAAGGCCGAGGCCGAGGCCGAGGCCGACCGGGGCGAGGGCCGGGGCGGCGAGCTGGCCAGCGCCGGGCGTGAGGAACTGCGGCGGCTGCGGCGGGAGAACCGCGAACAGCAGCGGACGATCGAGAGCCTGAAAAAGCGGCTGCCTTCTTCGTGAAGGAGAATGACCGGTGAGCGAGTTCTACCGGTTCATCCACACGGAGAAGGCAACTACCCGATCACGTTGCTGTGCCGGGTACTGAAGGTCGCTCGCTCCTCCTCCTACGCGTGATGCGCGAGCGCGACATCCGGGGCGTCACCCGGCGCAAGAACCACTCGCTGACCCGGCCGGACAAGAAGGCGAAGCCGGCCCCGGACCTGATCGGCCGTGACTTCCACGCCGAGCGTCCCGGGATCAAGGCCGGTCGACGACAAGATCACGGGGAAACCTCACCCGGCATCTGCACCTGCCCACCGCCGCCCGCTCGGCCCACGACCGGGTCCTGACCGACGTCATCGGCCCCACGACCCGTGAACTCCCGCCCGGCAGACCGTGGTTCTTCATCCGTTACGGGCAGGCGGGCCCGCATCTGCGGCTGCGTATCGGGGACCTCTCCCCGGACGCGTACGCCGCGACGGAGGCGGCCCTGCGGACCCGGCACAGCGCGGCCTGTCGGCTCGCTCCCGGCGAGGAGCCGCTGGCCGAGAAGGAGTACCTGGACGGCGCCGCCCGGCTCGCCGCGGCGGGGGAGACCGGACCGAACGCGAGCGTCCGGTCCCTGCTCGCGCCCGGCGTCCACCGCGCCACGTGACGCCGCTGCCCACGGCGTAGATCAGACAGTCGTAGCCGACCGTCCCGCTGCTCTTCGGCGTCACCATGCGCGCGCTTTGCGACAGCTCCACGCGGAGTGACGTGATGCGCACACGGCGCGACGGAAATCCCGTTGCCTTTTGTCGCGGGTTCGGGGGTCGGTGAGGGGAATCGGTGGGCAGGGGAGCGCGCATGGTGCGGCGGGTCTCCGTCGGCCCCGGTGGGTGACGGGGCGCCGGTCGTGGGGCCCGTTCTGCGAGATGGGCGGGCGGAGGAGATCCCGGGGTTGATTCTTGTGTGGACACCCGGGCGCGTGGATCGCGGGATAAACCCATTAAAGTCTCCATTACCACCCATATGTATACAATAGAATGACCGGCTTTACCGTATGGCTGGTTTGGGCTGTACGGGAGGCACCTCGCAGGCGGGATGGCCATGGTGGACAACCCTGAGCGCGTGTTCCCCGACGTGCGGACGGACGCGGCCACAGCGGTCGTGGACGAGAAAGGAGCGGTGACCGGCTGGACGCCCGCAGCCGAACGGCTGACGGGTTATTCGGCCGCGGAGCTGATGGGCCGGCCGGCCGGGGCGCTGTTGTTCTCCGCGGAGCGTCTGCTGAAGACCCTGGCGGCACGGGAGTGCCGTACCCGGGGCGGCTGGTGCGGTCGTGCCGCGCTCCGCCACCGCGACGGCCGCAGGATCGATACGTGCCTGCGGGTGTCGCCGCTCTCCGGGGCGGCGGGAGTCACGTCCTGGCTGGTCTCGGCGACCGGCATGCCCGGGGCCCCGCCCGGTCCGGCGAGCGGACTGGAGTCGATGCTGGCCGGTGCGCCGATCGGAGTCATCGTCCGTGATCTGGAACTCCGCTGCACCTGGGTCAACGATGTCCTGGAGCAGCAGGACGGCATCCCCCGTGCGGAGAGACTGGGGCGCCGGCTGACGGAGTCGCTGCCCGGCGTCGCCGAGGCCGAGACGGTCGAGGGCGTCATGCGGCGCGTGCTGCACACCGGCAGCCCGGTGATCGACTTCGAGTTCCGGGCCTGGGTGCCGGTGGACCGCCATCGCAGGCGCGCCTTCTCCGTCTCGTTCTTTCGCCTGGAGGACGCGGAGGGCCGGCCGATGGGCGTGTGCGCCATGTGGGTGGACGTCACCCGCAGGGAGCGGGCGCGTGAACGGCTGGCGATCCTCAACGAGGCCAGTACGCGGATAGGCACCACCCTGGACGTCATGCGGACCGGGCAGGAGCTGGCCGATCTCGCGGTGCCGCTCTTCGCCGACTTCGCCGCCGTGGACCTCTCGGACTCGATTCCGCGCGGTGAGGAGCCGGCCCGGCCGGGGACAACGGCCGGGCGCGTCGCGGTGGTCTGCCGGGCCGGTATGGCATCGGTCCGCCGGGGAGCGCCGGAGGCCATGTGGGAACGGGGCGCGGAGGTCTTTGTCCCGCCCGCCTCGCCGTTCGCCCGCGTGCTGTCCTGCGGGAAGTCCCGCCTGGAACCGGTCGTGGACACCTCTCCCGGCTCGTGGTTCGGCCAGGACCCCGCACGGGTGGAGAAGATCCGTGAGTCCGGGATGCACTCCTGCATGTATGTGCCGATCCAGGCACGCGGCAGGATCCTGGGTGTGGCGTTCTTCGCGCGTACGGAGGACCCGGTGCCGTTCGAGGAGGACGATCTGCTCCTCGCCGAGGAACTCGTCAGCCGGGCGGCGCTGTCGCTGGACAACGCCAACCGGTACACCCGCGAACGTGCCACGGCCTTCGCGCTCCAGCGCAATCTGCTGCCGCAGCGCCTGGCCGGCGGCACCGCCGTCGACGTCGCCTCGCACTACATGCCGGCCGACAGCCGCCATGGCGCGGGCGGCGACTGGTTCGACGTGATCCCGCTGTCCGGCGCCCGGGTCGCCCTGGTCGTCGGCGATGTGGTCGGGCACGGCATCAACGCGGCGGCGACCATGGGGCGGCTGCGTACCGCCGTGCACACCCTCGCGGACATGGACCTGCCGCCCGACGAACTGCTGGCCCACCTGGACGACCTGGCGATCCGTCTCATCGGAGAGGACGTCGACGACAACGGCACGGCCACCGCGTTCCTCGGAGCCACCTGCCTCTATGTCGTCTACGACCCGGTCACCAGGCACTGCTCGATGGCCCGGGCCGGCCACCCCCCGCCCGCGATCATCGGCCCGGACGGCCAGGTCACCTTCGCCGACCTTCCCGCCGGAACGCCGCTCGGCCTCGGCCTGGTGCCCTTCGAGGCGGTGGAGCTGGAACTGCCCGAGGAGAGCACCCTCGCCCTCTACACCGACGGCCTGGTCGAGACCCGCGAACAGGACATCGACGCCGGAATGCGCCGCCTCCGCGCCGTCCTGGCACAGCCCGGCCTGCCGCTGGACGAACTGTGCTCGACCGTGGTCGATTCGCTGCCGTCCCCGGCGCCGTACGACGACGTCACCCTGCTCCTCGCCCGGACCCGCACCCTCAGCCCGAGCCAGACGGTCTCCTGGGAACTGCCGACCGACCCGGCCGTCGTCCGTACCGCCCGGTCCCTGGCCCTCCGGCAGCTCAGTCTGTGGGGACTCCAGGAACTGGCCACGACCACCGAACTGATCGTCAGCGAGCTGGTCACCAACGCCATCCGCCACGCCACCGGTCCCATCGGCCTGCGGCTGATCCGGCATCAGCTCCTGACCTGCGAGGTCCATGACACGAGCAACAGCGTCCCGCGGCTGCGGCACGCCCGGACCACCGACGAGGACGGCCGGGGTCTCTTCTTGGTGGCGCAGATGTCCCACCGACGGGGCACCCGCTACACGGCGGACGGCAAAACCGTGTGGGCCGAACAGGAACTGACCCCGCAGCCCGCTTAGGACGCGAGGTCCGCCGGGACGCGAGGTCAGCGCCCCGAGACACGGTCGGCGAACCGGGCCATACGGCTGGTGACGGCGGTCGCGGCCGTGGACTCACGGCGGTCGGCGGCGCGGTAGGCCGCGTACATGCCGTGGACGCCGAGCCAGCGGAAGGGCTCCGGTTCCCATGAGCGGACCTTGTGGTTGACCCAGGGCAGGGTGGTGAGTTCGGTGGCTCCCGACTGGCCCGAGTCCTGCTGGATCAGGTCGCGCAGGGTGCGCGCGGCGAGATTGGCGGTGGCGACTCCGGAGCCGACGTAGCCGCCCGCCCAGCCGAGGCCGGTGGTGCGGTCGAGGGTGACGGTGGCGCACCAGTCGCGGGGGACGCCCAGGACGCCGGACCAGGCGTGGTCGACGCGGGCTCCGGCGGTGGCGGGGAAGAAGCGGACAAGGAGATCGCGGAGGGCTTCGACGGTGGCGGCCCCCGTGCGGCCGTCGTTGTCGGTCTTCGAGCCGTAGCGGTACGGGTGGCCACGGCCACCGAGGGCGATGCGGTCGTCGGCGGTGCGCTGGGCGTACATGTACGCGTGGGCCAGGTCGCCGAGGGTTTCGCGGCCGTCCCAGCCGATGGTGTCCCAGACGCTGTCGGGCAGGGGCTCGGTGGCGATCATGGAGGAGTTCATGGGCAGCCAGGTGCGGCGGGCGCCTTTGAGCGCCGCTGTGAAGCCCTCCGTGCAGCGCAGGACGTACGGGGCGCGGACGGTGCCGTAGGGGGTGACGGCGTGTTGGGGCCTGATCTCGGTGACGGGCGTCGATTCGTGGATGGTGACGCCGAGTGCCTCGACGGCGGCGGCGAGACCTTTGACCAGCTTGGCGGGGTGCAGCCGGGCGCCGTGCGGGGTCCAGCTCGATCCCACGGCCCCGCTGACCCGGACGCAGTCGGCGGTCTCGCGGGCGCCGCGCAGGATCCGGTCGGTCTCGCCGAAGGCTGTTTCGACGGAGTGGAAGGCCCTGAGGCGGCTGAGCTGGGCGGGGGTGCGGGCGACTTCGAGGACGCCGCCCTGGTGGATGTCCGCGTCGATGTTCTCGGCGGCGGCGGTGCGGATGACTTCGGCGACCGTGTCGTTCATGGCCCGCTGGAGGCGTACGGCGGCGTCGTGGCCGTGCAGCCGGGCGTAGCGGTCACGGCCCGCGATGCCGTTGTAGAGCCAGCCGCCGTTGCGTCCGGAGGCTCCGTAGCCGCAGAACGTGCTCTCCAGGACGGTGATGTTGAGGAAGGGGACGGCCTTTTTGAGGTAGTAGGCCGTCCAGAGGCCGGTGTAGCCGCCGCCGACGACACAGACGTCGGCGGTGGCGTCGCCGGGGAAGGGCTCCCGTGGTGCGGGTATGCCGTCCTGCGCGTACCAGAAGGAGATACCGCCGTTGATCGTGCTGGTCATGAGGGTGTTCGTACACCGCTCTCCACACCTTTGTCGAGGCTTTGGCGGGGGCCGTGGGCGGGCGTGAGGGGGTAGCAGGCGAGGCCGATCAGCACGGCGGTGAGGTGTCCGATGTCGGTGAAGGTGCGGCCGGTGATGAGGGGCGCGCCGTAGAAGACCGCGACGGCGGTGATGTAGGGCAGGTTCCAGGGGCGGGGCACGCGGTGGATGAGGATCCCGGCGATGCCGGCGAGGGCGTAGCTGACGCCGACGTCGAGGGTGTTGACGGCGGACTGCGGGGCGTGGCCGTGGTGGATGGCCCAGCCGAGGACGCCTTCGCTGATGAGGGTGGCGCCGATGTGGGCGGCGGCGACGACGGCGAGCCAGCGGGGTGTGCCCAGCCAGCGTTCGGCGGGGGCGTGGAGCGCGGTGTAGAGCAGGGCGTACGGGAGCCAGCTCCCGCCGTCGATCCAGAAGGCGCTGGTGATGAGGACGCGGACGGGGTTGACGGACAGCTCGTGGATGTTGGTGGAGTGCTGGAGCAGGAGTTCCCTTTCGAACTCGGGCGACATGTGGTGGAGCGCGACGGTGGTGACGAAGAGGGCGGCCAGCCAGAGGTAGGTGCCGGGCGCGCTGGTGATCCAGGCGCGGATCTTGGGGTGAATGCGGCGCATGGGCAGATTCACGCACGGTCGTGGGATCCGCGCGTGATGGACATTCCGGCGGGGCCGGCGGAAACACGGTCGAAGCACCCGGGTGAGGTGGGGCGCGCGGGCCCGGACGCCGGGGCGGGTGCTCCGGAACAGCGGGTGGCGGATGCGTGACGGAGCGCGGACAGGGGATCCGGTCCGGATATGTCCGTCGCTCGGTCGCTGTTGGCGCGGTGGGGACGGAGCGGGCAGGCTGCGGTCATGATTCGAACTGCCACAGAGGCCGATGTTCCGGTGATCCACGCGATGATCCGGGAGCTGGCCGCATACGAGAAGGCCCTGGACGAGGCGCGGGCGACCGAGGCGCAGCTCCATGAGGCGCTGTTCGGGGAGCGGCCGGCGGCGTTCGCGCACATCGCGGAGTCTGAGGACGGGGAGCCGGTCGGCTTCGCGCTGTGGTTCTTGAATTTCTCGACCTGGCGCGGGGTGCACGGGCTGTATCTGGAGGACCTGTACGTACGTCCGGAACGGCGCGGCGGCGGGCACGGCAAGGCGCTGCTGACGGAGCTGGCGCGGATCTGTGTGGAGCGCGGCTATGAGCGGCTCGAATGGTCGGTGCTGGACTGGAACGAGCCGTCGATCGCCTTCTACCGGTCGCTGGGCGCGCGACCGCAGGACGGGTGGACGGTGTTCCGGCTGACGGACGAGGCCCTGGCCGAGCTGGGCGGGGCCCGGTAGCCGCCGAGCCCGCCCGGGGCCCGGGGATCCGTTCCGGCACGGCGCCGCTCAGGCGGGCGGCCGGACCGCGGCGGGTTCCGGCCGCGCTTCGGCGGACTCGCGGTTGCTGGGGGAGCGGGCGTTGACCAGCAGTACGGCGAGGACGGCCGCGACCAGCAGGATGACCGCGGCCCAGCCGATGGCGACGGTGAAACCGTGGACGACGGCCGTGTTGACGGCATCGGTCCGCTCGGCCGGTGTGAGGTCGTTCCGCCGGGCGGGGGAGCTGAGGCGGTCGGCCAGATAGGCGCTGGTGCTGGTCGCGGCGATGGTGTTGAGCAGGGCCGTACCGATGGAGCCGCCGACCTGCTGGGCGGTGTTGACGGTGGCGGAGGCGACGCCCGCGTCCTTCGGCGGGACTCCGCCGGTGGCGGTCGCGATGGCGGGCATGAAGGTGAGCCCGAGGCCGAGGCCCAGCATCAGGGTGCCGGGCAGGATGTGGCCCGAGTAGCTGGAGTGGGTGTCGATGAACGTCAGGGAGTAGAGCCCGCCCGCGCCGAGCAGCAGTCCCGGGCCCAGGAGCAGGCGCGGCGGTACGTGGTGCAGCAGCCGTGCGGAGATCTGGGTCGAGCCGATGATGATTCCGGCGGACATCGGCAGGAAGGCCAGGCCCGTTCTGAGGGGTGAGTAGCCGAGGATGTTCTGCAGGAAGAAGGTCATGAAGAGGAACGCCCCGAAGAGACCGATGGTGGTCAGGCACATGGTGAGTACGGAGCCGCCGCGGTTGCGTTCGCTGATGACGCGCGGCGGCAGCAGCGGGCCCGGCGCGCGGGTTCCCCACCAGGTGAAGGCGGCGAGGAGCGCGATGGCGCCGCTGAGCAGGCCGAGGACGAGGGGGGCCGTCCAGCCCGCGGATTCGGCCTCGCTGAATCCGTAGACGAGCGCGACGAGCCCACCGCAGCCGAGCACGGCTCCGGGGATGTCGAGGTGTGCTCCCCGCTGGCCTGCCCGGTCGCGCAGCAGGGTGAGCGCGCCGATGACGGCGAGGACGGCGATCGGCACATTGACGTACAGGCACCAGCGCCAGGACAGGTATTCGGTGAGGACGCCGCCGAGGAGCAGGCCGATGACGGAGCCGGCGCCGGCGATGGCGCTGTAGATCCCGAAGGCTTTGGCGCGTTCTCTGCCGATGGTGAAGGTGGTGGTGAGCAGGGAGAGCGCGGACGGCGCGAGGAGGGCGGCGAAGACGCCCTGGAGCGCGCGGGCCGCGAAGAGCATGAGCGGGCCCACGGACGCGCCGCCGAGCGCGGAGGCGGCGGCGAAGCCGATGAGCCCGATGACGAAGGTGCGTTTACGGCCGACGAGGTCGGCGATCCGGCCGCCGAGCAGCAGGAGTCCGCCGAAGGCGAGGGTGTAGGCGGTGATAACCCATTGCCGGTTGCCGTTGGTGAGGCCCAGCTCGCGCTGGGCGGACGGCAGGGCGATGTTCACGATCGTGGCGTCGAGTACGACCATGAGCTGGGCGGTCGCGATGACGGCCAGTGCCCACCAGCGGTGGGCGTCGGCCTCGGTGCCCGGGGCGCCGGACGGAGGACCGGTCCTGGGGCCGGGCGGTCGGCCGGATATCGCCGGGTCGCTCATAGAGATCTTCCCTCACCGTGGATCTCCGCTGTTCAGTCCCGGCGTCTGGCCGGAAAGCTCCGCCCAGAACATCATGGATCGCCCCTTTTCGCTCCTTACTGCCCTGGACCGGGCCCCGCCGTCTCAGGGCTCCAGGACGACCTTTCCGACGGTGCCCCGCGTCTCCAGCGCCCGGTGGGCGCGCGCGGCCTCCGCGAGCGGGAAGCGCTGTACGGCGGGGCGCAGCCGGCCGGCGGCGGCCTCGGCGAGCGCGCGCTCCTCGAGTACGCGTATGTCGCCGCCCGCCTTCTCCAGCATCACGGGGCCGAGGACCGACTCCGAGGTGATGCCGCGCTCCGTCAGCTCCTCCTCGGTGAAGGACAGCGGCTCTCCGTCGTGCGGCCCCGCGCCCGACCAGCCGAAGACCAGGTGTGTGCCGCCTTTGGCGAGGAGTCCGACCGCCTCCAGGCCAATGGCCCCGCCGACGGAGTCGAAGACGACGGTCGCACCGCGGTCACCCAGATAGGCGCTCACCTCGCCGGCCCAGTCGGGCCGGGTGTAGTCGACGGCGAGGTCGGCGCCGTTCTCCGCGACGAGAGCGGCCTTCGCGGGGCCGCCCGCGAGGCCGACGACGGTGGCGCCGGCGTTCTTCGCGTACTGCACCAGCAGGGTGCCGATGCCGCCGGCCGCGGCCGGTACGAGAGCGATGTCGTCGGGGCCCAGGTCGGTGAACTGGAGGATGCCCATCGTGGTGCGGCCCGTGCCGATCATGGCCACCGCCTCGGCCTCGTCGAGTCCGGCGGGGATCTCATGGAGCCGGGTGGTGTCGGCGACGGCGAGTTCGGCGTAACCGCCGGGGACCATCCCGAGATGGACGACGACGCGCTTGCCGAGCCAGTCGGCGCCGACGCCCTCGCCGAGCGACTCGACCGTGCCGGCCACCTCGCGGCCCGGGATCGTGGGCAGCTCGCCCGGCGCGGGATAAGGGCCCGTCAGGCCCTGGCGCAGGGCGGTGTCGAGAAGGTGGACGCCGGCGGCGGCGACGGCGATCCGTACCTGGCCGGGGCCGGGCTCCGGGTCACCGGTCCGCTCGTACGTGAGGTTCTCGGCGGGGCCGAAGGCGTGGAGGCGGACGGCTTGCATACGGGCTCCCTGGGGATCGTCGGGTCGCGGGAGACCAGCGTCCGACCTCAAGTCGGCTTGAGGTCAAGCGCCCCTGGCGGTCCGGGGCCCGGCACCTGGCCCCGGCGGACGCGGTGGCCGGCGGGACGTGATCCGTGACATCGGGGACGCCGTCAGTGGTGTACGTCACCATGGGGGGATGGCACGGAAGACGACGAGGAGCGGGACGGCACCGGTGGCGGTACGCCGTGCGGAGGTTCGGCTGCCGCCGCTGAGTCCGTACCGCGGCGGCCTTGAGCCGGACGGCGATTACGACGGGCTGGAGTTCAGGGACCGGGACCTGAGCGGGCAGGGCGGCCCGGGGGCGCGGTTCATCGACTGCGCGCTGCGGGACTGCGTGCTGGACGAGACGGCGCTGGGGCGGGCGCGGTTCATCGACTGCCTGCTCAGCGGCGTCCGGGGGGTGGGCACGGAGCTGGCGGGGGCATCGCTGCGGGACGTGGAGGTGGTGGACGCGCGGCTGGGCGGTACGCAGGCCCATGGCGCGGTGCTGGAGCGGGTGCTGTTCCGCGGGGGCAAGATCGACTATCTGAATCTGCGCAAGGCCCGGCTGAAGGACGTGGTGTTCGAGGGCTGTGTGCTGTCCGAGGTGGACTTCGCGGGAGCGGAGCTGGAACGGGTGGAGTTCCGGGACTGCGTGCTCAGGCGGGCCGACTTCAGCAGCGTCCGGATGAAGGACGTCGATCTGCGGACGGTGGCCGAGCTGGATATCGCGCGCGGCTTGGACCGGCTGGCGGGCGCCGTCATCAGCTCGGCCCAACTGCTCCAGCTCGCACCGGCGTTCGCGGCCCAGATAGGTGTGCGGGTGGAGGATCCGGCGGGGTGAGGCGTGCGGCCCGGGGAGCCCGGAAGCCCGCCGGACCTTCGAAGACCCCGACCTGGGGGGATGGGTCGGGGTCTTCGTGTGCTCCGGAGACACGGCCTTGAGTGGGGGGAGGAGGCGGTCGCCCGCTTCCCGGCGGTGCTCCGGCACATGCTCGTGTGCCCGACGCCGAAGGATGTACGCCTGCCGGGCCGGGATTCACTGGGTGGGCTCTGTGACCACCGTGTGAGGAAATGACGTGGGCGGTACACCCGCTGCGGTGCGCGAAGAGCCCGGGCGCGGCCCGAGCCGCCCGGACGCGCGCCGGAAGCCCCGGGTGCGGCAGGATTCGGTGCGGGAAAAGCCTCAGACGCGCGCGAAGCGGGACTGGAGATCCCAGACGATCGGGTTGTCGGCCAGGCCCTCGTGCATATCGGCGAGGTCCGCGATCAGGTCGTGCAGGAAGTCACGCGCCTCGCGGCGCAGCAGCCGGTGGCTGAAGGTCAGCGGAGGCTCGTCGCCGGGCATCCAGTCGGCTTCCACATCGACCCAGCCGAAGCGCCGCTGGAAGAGCATGCGGTCCGCCGATTCCGTGAAGTCCAGCTCGGCGTGCTGGGGTTTGGACGAGCGGCTGCCGCGCGGGTCGCGGTCGAGCTGCTCGACGATGTCGCACAGGGCCCAGGCGAAGTCGAGCACCGGCACCCATCCCCAGGCTGTGGACACCTCACGGTCCGCGTGGGTGTCGGCGAGATAGACGTCCCCGCAGAAGAGGTCGTGCCGCAGCGCCCGGACGTCCGCGAGGCGGTAGTCCGTCTGTGGCGGATCGGGGAAGCGGCGGGAGAGTGAGTAGCCGATGTCGAGCACGGGCCGATCGTGTCATGGCCCCGCGGCGGCCCGGCAGCCGGACGGCCGTACCTCTCCGGAGCCCGTGTCCCGCGGCGGCGGTACGGGCCGCGGGCGGCCGGACCGGTCCGCGGCCGCGTGTCCTCACGGGGCGACCGCGCGTTGTAACGACCATGAACGTGCGTCGATTTCTCACCACCGCGGCAGCGGGCTCCGCGCTCCTGGCCGCCGTCGCTCCCTGCGCCCACGCGTCCGACCTCGGCGGGACCCTCAGCGGCGCGGCGAAGACCGCGACCGTCGCCGGTGAAAAGGCCAGGCCGGTGGCCGAAGGCGTCATCGGGAACAAGGTGGGCAAAAAGGTGGGTGCCGTGAAGGGCGCGGTGAAGGCCGGGTCCGACGCGGTCAAGGCCGGCAACGACCTCGTCGGCTGAACTCGTATCCGCGCGGGCGGGCGGGGGCATCCGGTCCCCCGCCCGCCGCGCGCTGTCACCCGGTGTCCGCCGCCGTGGCGGAGCGGGCCGTCACTTCTGGTGGGCGACGGTGGCGTTCCAGGTGGCCTTCCAGTTGCCGTCGCCGAACCTGAGCGCGGCGGTGCACTTGCCGGTGTCGCCGTCGCAGGTCACACCGGTGACGGGGACGGGAGCCGCGGCCCTGAGGCCCGGGGTGGCGGTACCGGTCGGCGTGGTGCTGGTCGTGGCCGGGGTGGTCGGCGTCGTGTTGGTCGTGCTCGTCGTGCTCGTCGTGCTCGTCGGTGTCTTGCCGGTGGTGGTGGTTGTGCCGGTGGTGGCCGTGCCGGTCGTCTGGTGGGCGACCGCCACCGCCCAGGTGGCCTTCCAGTTGCCGTCGCCGAACTTGAGCGCGGCGGTGCACTTGTAGGTGTTGCCGTCGCAGGTCACGACGGTGGCGGGAACGGGCGCCAGGGCTCTGAAGCCCAGCGTCGCCGAGTTGGCCGTGCCCGGACCGCTGGTGGCCGTCATGGTCGGAATCCGGCCCGCCATGCCGGGCATGCCGGCCATGCCGGGCATGCCCGCGATGTTGGCTGGGCTGGCCGTGCTGGGGGTGCTGGTCGGCGTCCGGCCGGTGCTGGTCGTGCCGGTCGTGTTGGTGCTGGTCGGCGTCCGGCCGGTGTTGGTGGTGGTCGTGTTGGTGGCGGCCGGGCTGGTCGCCTGGTGGGTGACCGCCACTGTCCAGGTGGCCTTCCAGTTGCCGTCGCCGAACTTCAGCGCGGCGGTGCACTTGTAGGTATCGCCGTCACAGGTCAAACCGCTCACCGGGACGGGAGCGGCCATCGGGAGCGGTGCGGCCACCGACGGGGTGGCCATGCCGATACCGAGGGCCGCTACGGCGGTGAGCGTTCCAGCGACGGTGCGCAGCATGGTGTTGTCCTTCCGTCTGGGCGCGGGAGGCGCCCGTTCAGAGGAAGGTGTCCCTACGCGGGGTGCGTCACCAACCGTGATCAGTCGCGCGTTCACCGCAATGAGGTAAAACCCCCCCACCGGCTGCCGACTGTGGCGCCCGCACTCCCCGTCCCGGGCCGCCGCCCCCGGGCCGCGACCGCCTCCGAACGCCCGTCCGCACCGGCCGGGCGGCCACCCGGCGGCGCCGCGCCGTGGAGCCGCGCCGGAGCGCTCCGCGGCCTACGATCACCGCGTGGACCAGCGCACCCCCGTAGCACTCGCTCTTGCCCTGCTCGTCCTCACCGGCTGCGCCCACGACGGCAAGCCCGGTGCCGCGGGCCTGCGCGACCCCTACTTCCCACGGCTCGGGAACGGCGGCTACGACGTCCGGCACTATGGCCTGACCCTCGACTACGCCCCGGCCAGCGGCCGGCTCCGGGGCATCGCCGAGATCACCGCCCGTGCCACCCAGGACCTCAGCGCCTTCAATCTCGACTTCGCCGGCATGACGGTCGACTCCGCGACCGTGGAGGGCGACAAGGCCGCCGTGCACCGGTCCGGTACGGAGCTGACGCTGCGCCCCCGCGACGGCATCGACCGCGGTGACACCTTCCGTACGGTCGTCCGTTACTCCGGGACGCCCGAGAAGATCACCGATCCGGACACCTCGGAGGAGGGCTGGCTCAGATCCGGCTCCCGGGCGGTCGCGCTGGGCGAGCCGACCGGCTCCATGGCGTGGTTCCCGGGCAATCACCATCCGAGCGACAAGGCGTCGTACGACATCCGGATCACCGTCCCGCGCGGCCTCAAGGCCATCTCCAACGGTGAGCTGACGGACGAGCGCCCGGAGGGCGGCCGGACCGCCTTCACCTGGCACTCGGCCGAGCCGATGGCGAGCTATCTGGCCACGGTCGCCATCGGCCCGTACCGGACCGTCTCGACCAGTGCGGCAGAACCGGGCAACGGGCCCGGGACGCCGAAGGACGCCGGGAAGCGGCCCAGGAAAATCTCGGTGCCGGTCTTCACGGCGGTCGATCCGACCGTCGCCGAGGAGAGCGCGGATCTGGTCGCGGCGGTACCGGGGATCATCGAGTGGGCGGAACGGACTCTGGGCCCGTATCCCTTCTCCTCCACCGGTGTGATCATCGGCCGGCCGCGTGACTCCGGATATGCCCTGGAGACCCAGAACAGGCCCTTCCTCCCCGGACCGACCGGCGTGGGGACGCTGGTGCACGAGCTGGCCCACCAGTGGTTCGGCAACTCGGTGTCGCCCAAGTCCTGGCACGACATGTGGCTCAACGAGGGGTTCGCGGAGTACACGGAGTGGCTCTGGGAGGAGGACACCAAGGACGTACCGGTGCGGCAGAGCTTCGACGAGGCGTATGACGACGACGACAACTGGGTCTTCCCGCCGGCCGACCCGCCCACCCCCGCGGACATCTCCCGGCCGCCGGTGTACGGCGGCGGCGCCATGGTCCTCCACCGGGTGCGGGAGACGGTGGGCGACAAGGCGTTCTTCCGTATCCTGCGGGGCTGGCTGCGGACGCGCCGTCATGACAACGCCTCCACCGAGGACTTCACGGCCTACGCGGAGCGGGAGTCCGGACGGGACCTCCGGGAGGTGTGGGAGCCATGGCTGTACGGCCACGGCAGGCCCGCCCGCGGCTGAGGACGTCACACGCCCCCGTCACGCCCGTCAGCCCCGTCACCGGCGTGTCCGGCGGGAACGCGAACGGGCGGGCCCCGGCCGAGGCCGGAACCCACCCGTGGTCACCGCGTACGGGTCAGAGGTTGACGCCGAAGTCGGTGGCGATGCCCACCAGGCCGGAGGCGTAACCCTGGCCGACCGCGCGGAACTTCCAGTCCGCGCCGTTGCGGTACAGCTCACCGAAGACCATGGCGGTCTCGGTGGCGGCGTCCTCGCTCAGGTCGTAGCGGGCGATCTCGGCGCCGCCGGCCTGGTTGACGATGCGGATGTACGCGTTCCGCACCTGGCCGAAGTTCTGGCTGCGGGTCTCGGCGTCGTAGATGGAGACCGGGAAGACGATCTTCTCGACGTCGGCCGGCAGACCCGCCAGGTTGACGTTGATCGCCTCGTCGTCGCCCTCGCCCGCGCCGGTGCGGTTGTCACCGGTGTGGACGATCGTCTGGTCCGGCGTCGACTTGTTGTTGAAGAAGACGAAGTGGCTGTCGGAGACGACCTTGCCGCCCGGGTTCACCGCGATGGCGGAGGCGTCGAGGTCGAAATCGGTGCCGGTGGTGGTGCGGACGTCCCAGCCGAGGCCCACCGTGACGGCGGTCAGGCCGGGTGCCTCCTTGGTGAGCGAGACGTTGCCGCCCTTGGACAGGCTTACAGCCATGGGATGTCCCTTTCGTTGTCGTCTGCGGGCTTCGAGCACTCCCGAAGTTACCGTCACCCCGCTTAACGCAGACAGAGGACCCGGAGGTTCCTTTCGCTTTACTTTCTTTACCCGAGGGGGCGGCAGGCGGGGAAAAGAGGGTGACGCGGACGCCGGGGACACGGGACCATGGAGGTATGTCCGGGCCCCCGTATGTCATCCGCGGTTCGGTCTCCCTGCCGGAGGCCGAGCTCATGTGGCGTTTCTCGCGTTCGTCCGGGCCCGGCGGACAGCACGTCAACACCAGCGACTCGCAGGTGGAGCTGCGGTTCGATCTCGCCGCAACGGCGGCGCTCCCGCCGGTGTGGAAGGAGCGGGCGCTGGAGCGGCTCGCGAACCGACTGGTGGGCGGCGTGATCACCGTACGCGCGTCGGAGCACCGCTCCCAGTGGCGCAACCGCGAGACGGCGGCGGTCCGGCTGGTGTCGCTGCTCGCCGAGGCGACGGCGCCGCCGCCGAGGGCGCGCCGCAAGACGAAGATCCCGCGCGGTATCAACGAGCGCAGGCTGCGGGAGAAGAAGCAGCGCGCGCAGACCAAGCGCGGGCGCACCGGCCGCGACTGGTCCTGACCCCCCGTCATCGGAGGGCCGCCCGCCGGGGCCGGGCCGGGTCAGCCCTGGCTGAGGTGGCGGTAGCGGCCCTTGAAGTACGTCAGCGGTCCGCCCTCCGCGCTCGGCAGGTCCGCCGCCAGGACACGGCCGATGACCAGCGTGTGGTCGCCCGCCTCGACCCGCTGTTCCGTACGGCACTCCAGCGCCGCCAGCGCCCCGCCGACCAGGGGCGCTCCGCTCAACTCCCCGCGCCGGTAGGGGATGTCCTCGAAGAGCAGCCGGTCGCTGATCCGGCCCTTCATCGAGAACCGGCCCGCGATGTGGCGCTGGCTCTCGGTGAGCAACGAGGCCGCCCACAGCGGCTGTTCGGCGAGCAGGTCGTCCATCCGGGAGCCGTTGCGGACGCTGAGCAGCACCAGCGGCGGGTCCAGGGAGACGGACATGAAGGCGGTCGCCGTCATCCCGGCGTCCTCGCCGCGGGGGCTGCCCGGACTCAGGGCGGGTTCGTGCGCCGTCACCAGCACCACACCCGCGGCCAGCCGGGACAGGGCGGCGCGGAACTCGTCGTTGCTCACCCCCTCAGGATGGGGGATGGCCTCGGCCTGGGGAGCGGGGGTCGTCTGGGGCACGGGGGAGACGCTAGTCTCGGCTCTCCCCCGGCCGCATCGGGCCAGGGGACCAGCCTGGTCCTAGGACCAGCGCCGCAGTCGGTGCCCGGTGGGCGGCGGGACGATCCCCCGCGACCGGGCGGGCGGCTGGTGGACGGCCGGAATTTGCGTTCAGGAAATCCGTGGACCGGTTCCGGCGGGCGCGCCGCATCATTCATCGGGTGATGTGACTTGACTCACAGAGCGCAGTATTTGTTGACCCTGTGTACCGGCCGCACAGCTCGCTGTGATTCAGTGGCGAGGACAGTGCGATACGAGAGCCGATGAGATTCCTGGAGTTGCTGTCGAGGTCTCGGGGAGAGCGAGTAATGGAGACCGAGTCGGAGCCGTATGTCCGCCTTGCGACCCTGCGGCAACTGCATCAGGCCGTCGCCGAACTCAACAAGGCCCGGAGCCTGGCAGACACCCTGCAGACCGTCGCCGACGGCATCGTGGACGGGCTCGGCTACCAGCTCGCGTGCGTCAATGTCGTCCAGGCCGACGGTGACCTCGTCGTCGCCGCCTTCGCCGGCAGCGCCGCCGCGGAAGCCCTGATCACCGGCCGGGTCGGGTCCCGCGGTTCCTGGGAGCGGCGGCTGGCGATGGGGGAGAGCTGGGGTTCGCTGCGGTTCATACCGCACACCGAGGGCTGGGTCCTGCTGGAGGACGACGTTCCGCAGTGGTACACCGAGGGCCCCGAGCCCCGGTTCGAGGACGAATGGCACCCCCAGGACCGTCTCTACGCCCCGATGTACGCGTCGGGGGGCGGGAACGAACTCCTCGGGGTGATCTCGGTCGACCGGCCGCGCGGCGGGCGCCGTCCGGGCCCCTGGGGCCAGGAGGCCCTCCAGATGTACGCGTCCCAGGCGGCCATTGCGATCAGCAACGCTCGTCTGCGAGCAAACATGCAGCGCGCCCTCGTCCGGCTGGAGCGCGAACAGCAGGCGCTGCGGGCCAGCGAGGAATCCTTCCGGCAGGCGTTCGAGTACGCGCCGAGCGGTATGGCCGTCGCCGAGATGGGCGGTGACCAGCACGGCCGGCTGCTGCGGACCAATGACGCGCTCTGCCGGCTGCTGGGCCGCCCGGCCTCCGCGATGCGCCGGCTCTCGTTCTCCGATCTGGTCCATCCCGAGGACATCGGGACCCTGCTCCGCACCTCCGCCGAGGGCGGCCGCGCCGAGCTGCGGCTGGCCCGCCGGGACGGTTCGTACGTCTGGGTCTCGCTGCGCAACTCCGTCGTCGCGGACACGGCGGACGGCCCGCGTTTCCTGCTCACCCATGTCGAGGACATAGAGGAGCGCAAGAGCCGCGAGCTCCAGCTCGCCCACCGCGCCTCGCACGACTCGCTCACCGGCCTGCCGAACAGCGCGGAACTGCGTGCCCGCCTCAGCGCCCGGCTCTGCTCGCGCCCGCACGCTCCGAGGGAGACCGCGGTCGAGGCCCTGGACGCGGCGTACGGCGGATACGAGGGCACCGTCCTGTACGAGCCCGGATACGACGCCTACGACGCCTACGACGGCTATGACGGATACGACGGCTACGAAGAGCGGGTCGCGCGCGGCGGCTTCGGCCCCGACGGCGGCCCCTTCGACCACCATGTGCACATGGTCGCGCCCCGCGAGGACGGGGAGGGCGACGACGGCGGCAAGGGCCTCGCGGTCCTCTTCTGCGACCTTGACGGTTTCAAGTCGATCAATGACCGCTTCGGCCACAACACCGGTGACGCCGTACTGATCGAGGTCGCGCATCGGTTGACCACCGGCGTACGGGACGGGGACACCGTCGCCCGGCTCGGCGGTGACGAATTCGTCGTCCTCGCCGACGGCCTGGGCGCGGCGGACGCCGCCGACCTCGCCGTCCGGCTGCGGAACGCGATCATTCCGCCGATCCGGGTCGACGGCCGGGCCGTGCGGGTCGGCGCGAGTTTCGGGATCGGCTGGGCGAGCTGCGGCATGTCGGTGGAGGAGGTACTGCAATCCGCTGACCAGCGCATGTACATCGAAAAGCGCTCGCGCAGCAAGGTCCACCGCCGGGCGGGTTGACGGGTGTCCGGGCGGTTTTCGTGGATCGGCCCGCACCTGTCGTGTTCGGGACACGGCTGGGACACGGGCGCGACACGTTGTTCACCAAGGGGCCGCACAGTGGGCTCCCATGGGTCAAGGCCCGTCCGGGGCCTTGCTCATTCGAGGTAGGCTCGGCCGGTCGGCGACGCTGGCGAGATGGTAAGGAGTGACCAGGGATGACGGCCGGGAACAACGGCGCTAGCACGCCCGAGGACGACGATCCGTTCGGCTATCTGTACGAGGACGGACAGGCGGCAGGCGCCGGTCAGCGACGCCAGGGCGGCTACGGCTACCCCGGCCCGGCCGGGCAGCCCGGTGTGCCCAGGACGTCGTACAACCAGGTCAGAACGGTCGGCGAGCGCCAGTACGGCCAGCAGCAGGTCCCGCCGCAGCAGCCGCCGTACGGTCAGCAGCAGTACGGCCAGCAGCAGTACGGCCAGGCTCCCTACGGTCAGCAGCCACCGGCGAACTACGCGACGCCCGAGACCCAGCCCGGCGGTGCCACCACCCGTCAGGTGCCCGCCCAGCGGGGCGGCGGACGCGGCAGCGGCCCCAACACCAAGGGCCTGCTGATCGGTGCCATCGCCGTGGTCGCCGTGGTGGTGATCGGAATCACGGTGGCGCTCTCCGGCGGCGGTGGCGACGAGCAGGGCGACGCGGCGCCGTCGGACGGCCCGACCGTCGGCCAGTCGGCGGCGCCCGGCGACCAGCAGGACGACACGGACCAGAAGCCGGAGAAGGAGGAGCGGCTGCCCAAGCAGGACGCGGCCACCCTCAAGCTCGGGCCGCCCGCCGTCCTCGCGACGGACATCAAGGGCGCCCAGGGCACCGGCGGGGCGTATGTGTCGGGGTTCAACGCCCCGGGTGCCTCGGTGACCTGGACCGCGGACATCGAGAAGGCGGGCCGGTACGCGCTGTCCGTGCGCTACGCCATCCCGGCCAAGGACGCCAACGCCACGCTGACCGTCAACGGCAAGGCGAACTCCTCTCCGCTCGGTCTGAAGAACTTCATCAGTTCCAATGACCCCAACTGGGAGAAGAACTGGCAGACCACCTGGGCGCCGGTCGATCTCCAGCAGGGCAAGAACACGATCAAGATCTCCTGCGAGGCGGGCAATCAGTGCGATGCCATCCTCGACTGGCTGGAGGTCACGCCTCCCAAGGCGTGATCATTCGCCGGAGCCGCTGATCACCCGCAGGAACCCCGCCACCGTCCCGGCCATCGCCTCGCGAGCCGGGACGAGGTATTTCCGCGGGTCCACCGTCGACGGACGCGCCGTCAGGAACTCCCGCACGGCTCCGGTGTAGGCCGAGTTGAGCGCCGTGCCGACATTGATCTTGACCATCCCGGCGGCGACCGCCCGGCGGATCTCGTCGTCGGGGACGCCGGAGGAGCCGTGCAGGACGAGCGGTACAGGGACGGTGTCCCGCAGGGCCCTGATCAGCGCGTGGTCGAGAGCGGCCGTGCGCCGGGTCATCGCGTGCGCGGAGCCCACCGCGACGGCCAGCGCGTCGACGCCGGTCTCGGCGACGAAGACGAGCGCCTCCGCCGGATCCGTCCGCACACCGGGAGCGTGGGCGCCGGGGGACGGTCCGTCCCCTCCCGCGCCGGCCTTGCCGCCCACCGCGCCCAGTTCGGCCTCGATCCAGACGCCGTGGTCGTGGCAGTGGCGTACGGCCGCCGCGGTGGCCTTCAGATTCTCCGCGTACGGCAGCTTCGAGGCGTCGAACATCACCGAGCTGAAGCCCGTTGCGGGCGCGGTCCGCAGCAGCTCCGCCGACTCGACATGGTCGAGGTGGAGCGAGAGCCGCGCGGAGGAGGCGCGGGCGACGGCCGCCGCGGCCGCGGCGACGGGACCGGGCTCGCCGCCGTGGAACCGCACCGCGTTCTCCGACACCTGGAGGACCGCGGGCGCGCCGGTCCGCTCGGCGCCGGCGGCGATGGCCTCCGCGTGCTCCAGGGTGATCACATTGAAGGCGGCGAGCCCGCGTCCCGCGGTCACCGCGGCCGAGACGAGTTCACCCGTGCTGACCAGTGGCATGCGTCCGTCCCCCAGGTTTCCGGCTGTACGGGTATCCGGCCGTACGGCCCGCGCTCATGCCGTCCGGCGCTCCGTCACCGCGACGCGCGGCAGCAGCTCTTCGTAGGACCGCGCGTCGAACTCGCCCGCGGCCGGGGCCAGGACCGTCGCCGTGGCCAGCGCGACCGCGCGGGTCAGCCGGGCCGGCCAGGCAAGCCCTTCGACAAGCCCGGAGAGCAGCCCGGCCACCGCGGAGTCGCCCGCGCCCGTGGGGTTGCCCCGCGCCGCGACGGGCGGGGCCGCCTGCCAGACGCCGTCCGGGGTGACGGCGAGGAGGCCGTCGGCGCCGAGCGAGGCGATGACGCAGTGGGCGCCGCGCCGGCGTGTGTCGAGCGCGGCGGGCAGCGGATCGCGGGCGCCGGTGAGCCCGGCGAGTTCGACGGCGTTCGGCTTGACCAGGTCGGGCCGGGCGGCGATGCCCCGGCGCAGCGGTTCGCCGCCGGTGTCGAGGAGCACGGGCACTCCGGCGCCGCGCGCCCGGCGGATCAGCTCGGCGTACGCGCCGACATGGATGCCGGGAGGCAGGCTGCCGCACAGGGCCACGGCGTCGGCGCCGGTGAGCAGCCGGTCGTAACCGGTGAGGAAGGCGGCCCATTCGGCGGTCGAGACGGTCGGGCCCGGTTCATTGAGCTGGGTGGTGGTGCCGGTCGTCCGGTCCACGACGGCGACCGTGCGCCGGGTGGCGCCCGCGATCGGGACGAGCGCGTCGACGGGGCCCGGGGACGCGGCGCCCGGTCCGCCGCCGGAACCGGCGAGCAGCTCTCGCAGTACGTCGCCGGTCCGGCCGCCCGCGAACCCGGTCACCACACTCTCGTGGCCCAGCGCGGACAGCACGCGTGCGACGTTCAGGCCCTTCCCGCCGGGCCGTTCGATGACCTCGCCGACGCGGTGCGTGGTGGCCGGGACCAGCGCGGGGACGCGGTAGGTGATGTCCAGCGCGGTGTTGAGCGTGACCGTCAGGATCATCCGTCACACCCCCGGAGGACGAGCTTGTTCGGCTGATTACGGGGGCGATCATGCCAAAAAGAAGGCGGTTGGCCCAGACCCCGGGCCGACCGCCTTCGCCGTACTCGTATGTTCTTGTGGTGAAATTACCCCAGGTGGGGCTCAACCACCCATTCGCCCTTGCGCAGTACGCCGGTGACCGAGAAGTCCGCGTCCAGGACGACCAGGTCCGCGTCCTTGCCCGGCTCCAGCGAGCCGACCCGGTCGTACAGGCCGAGCAGCTTCGCCGGGTTGGCGGAGACCGCCCGCACGATGTCCTCGACCGGCAGCCGGTCCACTGTCGCGGCGCGCCGGAAGGCGGTGTCCAGCGTCAGGGTGGAGCCGGCGATCGAGCCGCCCTCCACCAGCCGTGCGACGCCTTCCCTGACCTCGACGGCGAGCGGGCCGAGCTGGTACAGCCCGTCGCCGAAGCCCGCCGCGTCCATCGCGTCCGTGATGAAGGCGACCCGGCCCGCGCCCGCGCGGTGGAAGGCCAGCTCCAGCGCCGCCGGGTGCAGATGCGTGCCGTCGTTGATCAGCTCGACGGTGACCCGCTCGTCCTCCAGCAGCGCGGCGATCGGCCCCGGCGCCCGGTGGCCCAGCGGGGGCATCGCGTTGAAGAGGTGCGTGGCGACGGTCGCGCCCGCGTCGATGGCCTCGACGGTCTCCTCGTACGTGGCGTCGGTGTGCCCGATGGCGGCGATCACACCGTGTTCCACGAGCAGCCGTACGGAGTCGATGCCACCCGGCAGTTCGGTGGCGAGCGTCACCATCCTGGCCGTGCCGCGCGCCGCGTCGAGCAGCTTGCGCACCTCGGCCGGGTCCGGGTCGCGCAGCAGGGACTCGCTGTGCGCGCCCTTGCGGCACGGCGAGATGAACGGGCCCTCGAAGTGGATGCCCGCCAGATCGCCCTGCTCGACCAGTTCGGAGAGGATGCCCGCGCGCTGGGCGAGGAAGTCCATCTCGCCGGTGACGGCGGAGGCGACGAGCGTGGTGGTGCCGTGCTCGCGGTGCGTACGGACGCCCTTGAGGACCTCGTCCACCGAACCCGAGGTGAAGGAGGCACCGCCGCCGCCGTGGTTGTGCATGTCCACGAAGCCGGGGACCACCCAGTGCCCCGACAGATCCAGCGTGGCGGCGCCGGCCGGGACGGCGTCCGCGATCCGGCCGCCCTCGACGATCACCCGGCCGCCCTCCACGGTCCCGCTGGGCAGCACCACCCGGGCGCCGGCGAGAACGGTGCTTTCGGCGCGTACGGCCATCAGGCGGATACCTCCGTGGCGAGTAGGTCCCAGGCGAGCAGCCCCGCGCCCAGGCATCCGGCGGTGTCCCCGAGGGCCGCCGGGACGATCTCGGGCACCGTCTGGAACGTCACTCGCTCCTCGACCGCGGCCCGCAGGGGTGTGAACAAGGTTTCTCCCGCTTCGGCGAGACCGCCACCGATGATCAGCGTGCGGGGGTCCAGCAGGGTGAGGGCGGTGACCAGCCCGGCGGCGAGCGCGTCGACCGCGTCCCGCCACACCCGTACGGCCGCCGGGTCGCCGGCCCGTACGGCCTCCGCGCAGTCGGCGGCGTCCGCCTCCGGGTCGCCGCTCGCGGCCGCCCAGGCGCGGGTGACGGCCGCGGCGGAGGCGAGCGTCTCCAGGCAGCCGCGCTGCTCGCAGCCGCAGAGCGGGCCGTCGGGCCGGACCACGACATGGCCGATCTCGCCCGCCGAACCGTGCGCGCCCGCCTCGATGACCCCGTTGATGCCGATGGCGCCCGCGATCCCGGTGCCCAGCGCCACGAACAGGAACCGCTCGGCGCCCTTGCCCGCGCCCAGACGGCCCTCGGCGAGGCCACCGGTGCGCACGTCGTGTCCCAGCGCCACGGGTACACCGCCGAGCCGCTCACCGAGCAGGTCCCGCAGCGGCACGTCGCGCCAGCCCAGGTTGGCGGCGTAGACCGCTGTCCCGCGCTCCGCGTCGACGATGCCCGGTACGGCGACTCCGGCGGCGGCGGCGCTCTCGCCGTAGTGCTCGGTGCCGTACGCGCGCAGCTCGGCGGCGAAACCGAGGATGGTCTCGACGACCGCGTCGGGGCCCCGCTCTCTGCCGGTCGGCCGCCGCGCCTCGTGGAGCAGCGCGCCGTCCGACCCGACCAGGGCGGCTTTCATGCCGGTGCCGCCCACATCCAGGGCGATGACGTGTCTCACGGGACACAGTCTCGCGCGTCGACCATGGAAAGGTCTAGTCCACTGTTCGGGATTGTTGTGCGCCCATACAAACGCCCGCCCTCCGGTGAGCCGGTTTACGCCGGGGACAGACGTTGCCGAAGCGAAACCGACCCCGCGTGGACCGCAAACCTCCGGATGAGGGAAAATCGCTGTTTCACAACGGGGTTTCACGGGAAACGACGTGGGCCTTGCGGCAATGAAAGAACAAAGGCGGTAGCAGACCTGTGCAGCGCTATCTGGGAGTGACAGCGGCCTCGGCCGCGCTGGGCATGACGATGGCGCTCGCCGGTTGTGGCGGCTCGGCAGGCAGCGCGGACGTCACCCTCAGACTCGTGGCGGCCGATTACGGCAACGGCGCGGCCAACAGTTCCGAGAAATACTGGTCCGCGCTGGCCGGGGAGTTCGAGTCCAAGAACCCCGGTATCAAGATCGATGTCGATGTCCGCTCGTGGAAGACCGTCGACAGCGATGTGGCCGAGATGGTGCAGCGGAACAACGCGCCCGACATCGCGCAGATCGGTGCCTATGCCGACTACGCCAAGGCCGGCAAGCTCTACAGCGCCGACGAGACGCTTTCCATACCGACGCAGGCGAACTTTCTCTCGCAGCTCTCCGACGCGGGCAAGGTCAACCGGATCCAGTACGGACTGCCGTTCATCGCCTCGTCCCGGCTGCTCTTCTACAACCAGAAGCTCTTCGACCAGGCCGGGCTGAGCGCCCCGAAGGACTGGGACGACATCAGGAGCGACGCCGAGGCCCTCAAGCAGACAGGCGTGCCGACGCCGTTCGCGCTGCCGCTGGGCTCCGAGGAGTCCCAGGCCGAGAGCATGATGTGGCTGCTGAGCGGCGGGGGCGGCTACACCGACACCGCGGACGGCTCGTACAGCATCGACTCGGCCGAGAACGTCGCGACCTTCGAGTGGCTCAAGAAGAACCTCGTCGACCCGAAGCTCACCGGCCCGGTCGCCCCCGCGAAGCTGGACCGCGCCGACGCCTTCAAGGCGTTCACCGACGGCCGGGTCGGCATGCTCAACGGCCACCCGACGCTGCTGAAGGACGCCGAGAAGGCGGGCATCAAGGTCGGTACGGTGCGGCTGCCCAGCAGCGACGGCAAGCCCATGCCGACGATGGGCGTCGCCGACTGGATGATGGCCTTCAAGCAGAACAAGCACCGCGTGGAGATCGGCAAGTTCCTGGACTTCGTGTACGAGGACAAGAACGTCCTGGACTTCGTCGGCCAGTACGACCTGCTGCCCGTCACCTACAGCGCGGACGACGCGATGTCGGCGGACCCGAAGTACAAGGGCCTGGCCAAGTTCCTGGCGGCGCTGCCCAATTCGGAGCTGTACCCGTACGGCAAGAACACCTGGGCGAGCGTCAGCGAGAGCATCAAGAAGAACATCGGCGAGGCGGTCGAGCCCGGCGCCAGCCCCGCGAATGTCCTCGCGCGGATAGCCCGCGACGCGTCGTCGGCGGAGGCCGCCGAGTAGCGTGACGTCCCTATGACCGCACACCCGCCCGAGCCGGGAGAACCGGCCGAGGCCGACGACGTACGCGGTCCCGCGGAGCTGTCCGAGCGGGACCGCGCCGTCCTCGCCATGGAGCGGCGCGGCTGGCCGGGGCCGGGCGCCAAGGAGCGGGCGGTCAGGGAGCGGCTCGGGATCTCGCCGACCCGCTACTACCAGCTCCTGGGCGCGCTGCTGGACGATCCGCGTGCGCTGGCGCACGATCCGGTGACGGTGAACCGGCTGCGCCGGATCAGGGACGAGCGCAGGAAGCGCCGCTGAGAGCGGCCGTGCGCCCGTGTCCGGGGCCGCGCGCGCACGGGTTCCGCCGGCCGTGATTGTGACCCGGGATCCGCGGATAGGGTCGAGGACATGGGCAGCACTCCGTATCCCCTGCCGACTCCGGCCACCGCCGCCGGTGCCGACGGCCTGGCCGCGCTCCTCGCCCGGCCGGGCAAGGCCGTCGTCGCCCTCGACTTCGACGGCACCCTCGCCGAGATCGTCCCCGACCCCGAGCAGGCCCGCGCCCACCCGCGCGCCGCCGCGGCGCTGGCCGCCCTGGCGCCGCGGGTCGCGTCCGTCGCGGTGATCACCGGCCGCCCGGCCGGGGTCGCGGTCCGGTACGGCGGCTTCGCCGGGGTGCCGGGCCTGGAGCATCTCGTCGTCCTCGGCCACTACGGCGCGGAGCGCTGGGACGCCGTCACCGGCACCGTCCACGCGCCCGCCGCGAACCCCGGTGTGGAAGCGGTCCGCGCGGAACTCCCCGGCTTCCTCGACCGGTTCGGCGCCTGGCGCGGCACCTGGATCGAGGAGAAGGGCCAGGCGGTCGCGGTCCACACCCGCCGCGCCTCGGACCCGGAGGCCGCCTTCGACGCGCTGCGCGAGCCGCTCGCCGGACTGGCCGCCCGCCACGGCCTGATCCTCGAACCGGGCCGCATGGTCCTGGAACTGCGCCCGCCCGGGGTCGACAAGGGCGTGGCGCTGGCGAAGTACGTACGCGAGACGGGCGCGGAGACGGTCCTGTACGCGGGCGACGACCTGGGAGACCTTCCCGCGTACGCGGCCGTCGAGTCCCTGCGCGCGGATGGCCACCCGGGCCTGCTGGTGTGCAGCGGCACGGAAGTGCCCGAGCTGGCCGAGCGGGCCGACCTCCTGCTGCCGGGCCCGGCGGCGGTGGTGGACTTCCTCGCGGCCGTGGCGCGAGCGGCGGCCGACGCCTGATGCCGTGCGGCGGGCGCGGCCGGCCGCGCCCGCCCGGCCGTCAGGCCCGCAGCGCGTCGAGCTGGTCCAGGAACCACCGCTGCGGCGGCAGCGCGGTCGCCGCGGCGGCGAGCCGCTTGGTGCGCTCCGCCCGCTCGTGCGGCTCCATGGTGAGCGCCTCGTGCAGGGCCGAGGCGGTGGCCGTGATGTCGTACGGGTTCACCACCAGCGCGTCCTCGGCCAGCTCCTCGTACGCGCCCGCCTCCCGCGACAGCACCAGCGCACAGCCGTGTTCCGAGACGACCGGGATCTCCTTGGCGACCAGATTCATGCCGTCGCGGATCGGATTGACCAGGGCCACGTCCGCCAGCCGGTAGGCGGCCAGCGAACGGGCGAAGTCGTCCTTCACATGAAGGACGACCGGCAGCCAGCCCTCCGTGCCGAACTCGGCGTTGATCTCGTCCGCCAGCCGCCGCACCTCGGCGGTGTAGTCCCGGTAGACCGCCAGATCCTGCCGGGAGGGGTAGGCGAAGGCGACATGGACGACGCGTTCGCGCCATTCGGGCCGGTCGGCCAGCAGCCGGCGGTAGGAGAGCAGGCCGCGGACGATGTTTTTGGACAGCTCCGTGCGGTCCACCCGGACGATGGTCTTCCGGTCGGTGCCGCCGATCTGTGCCCGGAGGGACTCCATGCGCTCGTCCACGTCCGGGCGGTGCGCGCGCTCGCGCAGGAAGTCCGCGTCCGCGCCCAGGCCGTGCACGCCGATCCGGGTGTTCCCCGTGCCGCCCAGCAGCGCCGTGCAGCAGGCGGTGAAGGCGTCCGCCCAGCGGCGGGTCAGGAAGGCCGCGCGGTCCGCGCCCAGGATGCCGCGCAGGAGCTGGCGCGCGATGTCGTCGGGCAGCAGCCGGAAGTAGTCGGCCGGCGCCCACGGCGTGTGCGAGAAGTGCCCGATCCGCAGATCGGGCCGGAGCGCGCGCAGCATCCCCGGCACCAGCGCCAGGTGGTAGTCCTGCACCAGGACCGACGCGCCCTCGCCCGCCTCGTCGGCCAGCGCCTCGGCGAAGGCGCGGTTGTAGGTCTCGTACGAGGCCCACTGGGCGCGGAACTCCGGGCCGAAGGACGGCTCCAGCGGCGTCTGGTAGAGCAGATGGTGCACAAACCACAGCGTGGAGTTGGCGACGCCGTTGTACGCGTCCGCGTAGACCTCCGGCGCGATGTCGAGCATGCGGACGCGCTGCCCGCCCGTGTCGGCCGGATCCAGCCGGCCGCCCGTGCGGCGCACGGCCTCCCGGTCGCCGTCCCCGAGCGCCGCGCACACCCAGACCGCGTCCGTCTCGGGCCCGATGGCGGACAGACCGGACACCAGCCCGCCGCCGCCCCTCTTCGGCTCCAGCGCGCCGTCGTCGCGCAGCGTGTACGAAAGAGGGCCGCGATTGGACGCGACGAGGACCTGGGCGGCTTGCTGGGTGACCATGTGCCGAACCTAGCCCGTCCCGGAAACGCTCAAACGTACGGAAGACACTCCATGGGGGTGACGCGGGCCGCACGGCCGGTGACGGCTCAGCCCCGGCGGCGGCTCCGCGCCGCGGCCAGGGCGACCACCCCGGCGCCGGCCGGCGCCACCACCATCCCGCCGAGCAGCCACCACCGCTCGGCGGCGCCGTCCGGCCGTCCGGAACCCGCCGCCGTCACCCGCCCGGAACACAGCAGCGCCAGTGCCATGGCCAGCGCCACAAGAAGCCATGTCACGCCCACGAGGGAGAGGTCGTGAGGGCCGGCGGCTACGCCGCACGCCCGGCCGGGTACTCCGCGATCTCCCGCACCGGCGGGCGCTCCTCCGTGTCCACGGCGTGCGTGCGCGCCACGAAGCCGTCCGCGCCCCGCTCGAACTGCGTCAGCTCCGGCCGTACCAGGTGCGCCCGGGACAGCCGTAGCTGAGCCGTACGGTAGATCGCCGCGGCCATCCGCCCGAGGGCGCGGTCATCCTGGTGCCGGTGCACGCGCACCCCCACGTCGACCTGGGCCAGCGCGTCGAGCCCCACCGTGTGCAGGGCGTCCACGAGCAGCCCCAGCTCCACGCCGTAGCCCACCGGGAAGGGCAGCCGCTCCAGCAGCGAGCGCCGCGCCGCGTACTCGCCGCCCAGCGGCTGAACGAAACCGGCGAGCCGGGGCCAGTGCAGATTCAGCAGCGGACGCGCCACCAGCTCCGTCACCCGTCCGCCCTGGCCGCCCGCCGGGCCCCCGGGCTCCCCGCCCAGCGGCCGGTCGTACATCGCCTTGACGAACTGCACGTCCGGGTCGGTCAGCAGCGGACCCACGGTGCCGGACACGAAGTCCGCCGAGAAGTTCCGCAGATCCGCGTCGACGAAGCACACGATGTCGCCGCTCGTCACCAGCAGCGAGCGCCACAGCACCTCGCCCTTGCCGGGCAGCGCGGGCAGCCGCGGCAGGATCGAGTCCCGGTGCACCACCCGCGCGCCGGCCGCCGCCGCGACCTCGGCCGTCCGGTCGGCGGAACCGGAATCGATCACTACCAGTTCATCGACGAGTGGCGCCTTCTCCATCAGCTCGCGACGGATCACGGAGACGATCTCGCCGACCGTCCCCTCCTCGTCGAGGGCCGGCAGCACCACGCTCACCGTGCTGCCGCGCGTGGCCTTCGCCACCAGGAGCTGGTCGACCTTACGGTCGGCGACGGACCAGGAACGCCTGGTCAGCCAGCGTTCCACCTCTTCCAGCACGGTCGGTACTCCCTGAAAGTGATCCATCTCGCGGTGCGGACGACTAGCTCAACCGTCCGGTCCTTCGGTTACAGTCTTGAACAACACGAATGGCCGTCGCATGTCGGGGGTCGTTCCGTGGAAAAACGCACCGGACCCCGGGTCCGGCGCCATAGCGCTCATCCAGAGGGGCAGAGGGAACGGCCCGTAGAAGCCCCGGCAACCCTCCCGCCGACCGCGAGGTCACGGTGGGGAAGGTGCCAATTCCGTCTCGCGGCGAAACGCGTCGTGAGGAAGATGAGGAAAGGGCCTCGCCTCCATGTCTGCGCAGACCGTCCACCCCACCGACGTCCGCCCCGGATCCGTCGATCTCGGCCCCGCCGCCGCACTCTCGTGCCGCGAATGCGGAGAGCGTTTCGACCTCGGCCCCATCTTCGCCTGTGCGAGCTGTTTCGGGCCGCTCGAAGTGGCGTACGACCTGCCGAGCGGCACCCCGGAAGAGCTGAAGAAGCGCATCGCGGAGGGCCCGGACAACATCTGGCGCTACGCCCCGCTGCTGCCCGTCCCGGCCGACGTGGCCGACAAGCCGAACATCAACCCCGGCTTCACCAAGCTGGTCAAGGCCGACAATCTCGCCCGTGAACTGGGCGTCACCGGCGGCCTGTACGTCAAGGACGACTCCGGCAATCCGACGCACTCCTTCAAGGACCGGGTCGTCGCCATCGCCGTCGAGGCCGCCCGCGCCTTCGGCTTCACCACCCTCTCCTGCTCCTCCACCGGCAATCTCGCGGGCGCGGTCGGCGCCGCCGCCGCGCGGGCCGGATTCCGCTCCTGCGTGTTCATCCCGCACGACCTGGAGCAGGGCAAGGTCGTCATGGCCGCCGTCTACGGCGGAGAACTGGTCGGCATCGAGGGAAACTACGACGATGTCAACCGCTTCTGTTCCGAGCTGATCGGCGACCCGCTGGGCGAGGGCTGGGGCTTCGTCAACGTCAACCTCCGCCCGTACTACGGCGAGGGCTCCAAGACGCTCGCGTACGAGATCTGCGAGCAGCTCGGCTGGCGCCTGCCCGACCAGATCGTCGTCCCGATCGCCTCCGGATCCCAGCTCACGAAGATCGACAAGGGTCTTCAGGAGCTGATCAAGCTGGGCCTGGTCGAGGACCGCCCGTACAAGATCTTCGGCGCCCAGGCCGAGGGCTGCTCCCCGGTGTCCACCGCCTTCAAGGCGGGCCATGACGTCGTACGGCCGCAGAAGCCGAACACCATCGCCAAGTCCCTGGCGATCGGGAATCCGGCCGACGGCCCGTATGTCCTGGACATCGCCCGGCGCACCGGGGGCGCCGTCGAGGACGTCGACGACGAGCAGATCGTCGACGCGATCAAGCTGCTGGCGCGCACCGAGGGGATCTTCGCGGAGACGGCCGGCGGCGTGACCGTGGGCGTGACCAGGAAGCTGATCGAGGCCGGTGTCCTCGACCCGGCCCTGACCACCGTGGTCCTCAACACCGGTGACGGTCTGAAGACCCTCGACGCCGTGGCGCCGACGACCGGCCCGACAGCGACGATCCGCCCGAGCCTCGACGCGTTCCGCGACGCCGGCCTGGCCCGCTGAGCACCGCCCACCACTGAAGGAAGGCACCCCACCATGAGCGTCAAGGTCCGCATCCCCACCATTCTCCGCACGTACACCGGTGGTCAGGCCGAGGTCCTGGCGGAGGGCGCGACCCTCTCCGAGGTCATCCAGTCCCTGGAGAGCAGCCACCCCGGCATCGCCGCCCGCGTCCTGGACGACCAGGGCAAGCTGCGCCGCTTTGTGAACGTGTACGTGAACGACGACGACGTCCGTTTCGAGCAGGGCCTGGAGACCGCCACCCCCGAGGGCGCGGGCATCTCGATCATCCCCGCCGTCGCCGGAGGCTGAGTCCGCCGGATCGTGCCCGCAGTGCCTCAGTGGCCCTCTCCGCGAGAAGCGGAGGGGGCCATTCTGAATGGTTGAGCGCGATACAGTGTGGGAAGGCCCCCCGTCCGCCCGTGCCCGGCACATATGAGAACGCGACAACATGGGGCCGAAGTCCTGGTGACATTTGCGCTATACGTGCGCTTTGCCCGGCCCGACTTGCCCTGGAACGCAGCGAATTCATCGCTATGCCTGTTCGGCCATGCCCAGAATTCTCGTCCGATTGACCTGTTGCAGAGGGCAGTTGGGCAGATACATTCAGCCGCGGTCGACGCGTTCCGACGCGAAGTGTGGCCCCCGGTAAGGGCCAGTAATAGGGGAGTTAGGCATGGCTCAGGGCACCGTCAAGTGGTTCAACGCGGAGAAGGGGTACGGCTTCATCGCGGTCGACGGTGGTGCGGATGTTTTCGTCCACTACAGCGCGATCCAGATGGACGGGTACCGCACCCTTGAAGAAGGTCAGCGAGTGGAGTTCGAGATCTCGCAGGGCCAGAAGGGTCCGCAGGCGGACATGGTCAAGCTCGCCGTCTGATTCCGGCGCGATCGGCCACCGACGCACTCACGCCGAAGGGTCCGTGTCCCAGAGATGGGATGCGGGCCCCTCGTGCGTTCCCGGGCGTTCGTCCCGTGTTCCGCGTCCCGTGTCCCGTGTCCCGCGTTGTCCGTCCGAGGGCTCGTGTCGGCAGCACAAGCTTGCACTCGCAGGGGTCGAGTGCTAATCATTGGCATTAGCACTCTGCAAGTGAGAGTGACAGCTTGAGGACCGGGTCGGTGAGGCCCGAAGAGCCTGCGGGGCAAGGAACCGCACGGCTCTCAGGTCGTCCGTCGCGGGCGCCGGTACGGTCCGTTCCACCCGCCCCCTGGGCCTGGCGGCCTGGGGAGACCCCCTGTCCGGGAGGACCACTTCACATGGCCAAGATCATCGCGTTCGACGAGGAGGCACGGCGCGGTCTCGAGCGCGGGATGAACCAGCTCGCCGACGCCGTCAAGGTCACCCTTGGCCCCAAGGGTCGCAACGTCGTCCTCGAGAAGAAGTGGGGCGCCCCCACGATCACCAACGATGGTGTGTCCATCGCCAAGGAGATCGAGCTCGAGGACCCGTACGAGAAGATCGGCGCCGAGCTGGTCAAGGAAGTCGCCAAGAAGACGGACGACGTCGCCGGTGACGGTACGACCACCGCGACCGTCCTCGCCCAGGCGCTCGTCCGCGAGGGCCTGCGCAACGTGGCCGCCGGCGCCAACCCGATGGCCCTCAAGCGTGGCATCGAGAAGGCCGTGGAGGCCGTCTCCGGCGCCCTGCTGGAGCAGGCCAAGGACGTGGAGACCAAGGAGCAGATCGCTTCGACCGCCTCCATCTCCGCCGCCGACACCCAGATCGGCGAGCTGATCGCCGAGGCCATGGACAAGGTCGGCAAGGAAGGCGTCATCACCGTCGAGGAGTCCCAGACCTTCGGCCTGGAGCTTGAGCTCACCGAGGGTATGCGCTTCGACAAGGGCTACATCTCGGCGTACTTCGCCACCGACATGGAGCGCATGGAGTCGTCCCTGGACGACCCGTACATCCTGATCGTCAACTCCAAGATCAGCAACGTGAAGGACCTCCTTCCGCTGCTGGAGAAGGTCATGCAGTCGGGCAAGCCCCTGCTGATCATCGCGGAGGACGTCGAGGGCGAGGCCCTGTCGACCCTGGTCGTCAACAAGATCCGTGGCACCTTCAAGTCCGTCGCCGTCAAGGCCCCGGGCTTCGGCGACCGCCGCAAGGCCATGCTCAACGACATCGCCATCCTCACCGGCGGCACGGTCATCTCCGAGGAGGTCGGCCTCAAGCTGGAGAACGCCGGCCTGGACCTGCTGGGCCGCGCCCGCAAGGTCGTCATCACCAAGGACGAGACCACCATCGTCGACGGTGCCGGCGAGAGCGAGCAGGTCGCCGGGCGGGTCAACCAGATCCGCGCCGAGATCGAGAACAGCGACTCGGACTACGACCGCGAGAAGCTCCAGGAGCGCCTCGCGAAGCTGGCCGGCGGCGTGGCCGTCATCAAGGCCGGCGCCGCGACCGAGGTCGAGCTCAAGGAGCGCAAGCACCGCATCGAGGACGCGGTGCGCAACGCCAAGGCCGCCGTCGAGGAGGGCATCGTCGCCGGTGGTGGCGTGGCCCTGCTGCAGGCTTCCTCGGTCTTCGAGAAGCTGGAGCTCGAAGGTGACGAGGCCACCGGTGCCGCGATCGTCAAGCTCGCGCTGGAGGCCCCGCTCAAGCAGATCGCCGTCAACGGTGGTCTTGAGGGCGGCGTCGTCGTCGAGAAGGTCCGGAACCTGACGGTCGGTCACGGCCTGAACGCCGCGACCGGCGAGTACGTCGACATGATCGCCGAGGGCATCATCGACCCCGCGAAGGTGACCCGTTCCGCTCTGCAGAACGCGGCCTCCATCGCGGCGCTCTTCCTCACCACCGAGGCCGTCATCGCCGACAAGCCCGAGAAGGCCGGCGCGGCCGCTCCGGGCGGCGGCATGCCGGGCGGTGACATGGACTTCTGATCTGCCTCCGGCCGATCAACCGTCCTGACCGAGGGCGGCACCCCCGCGAAGGGGTGCCGCCCTCGGGCGTTTCTCGCTGGACGGACGCGGCGGCGGGACGCGGAGTGACCGTCCGGGCCGGGGTGACGCTCGCGGACCTCAACGCGTCTCACTGCCAGTTCTGCGCCCACCCGCACGTCCGTCCCGCACGTCCGCGCCAATGACAGGGCCCCGCGCGGAGTCGCCGATCGGGACGTTTGGCTGTCTGCGGGGTCGCTACGAGGCGCGTAGCTCGTCCTCTGGGGTCGGGGCCCGCACCGAGCGCCACGGCGTGACTCGGGCACGCGTACAGGGTCACCTCGGGGCCTCGCGCGCTCGATGTACCGGAGTCCCGCCGTGCGGTGCGGCACCTGCGGGAACCCGGGTACGTCTACACCGTGTGCAGCGAGGCACCTACGTGCGCGACCGATGCGAGGACGAGCGTCAGGGCACACAGCAGACCCGCCCGTGCGCCACGGGGCAGCGCACGGATGGGGCCGTCGGGAGACCGCTCACGCGGTCAAGCCAGGGTCGAAGTACCCCGGCGTGCGGAACAGACCAGTGAAGGTCCCCGGGCCGTGCCGCTCGTCCAGCCATGCCCCCAGCACCGTCGCGTCACCGCTGATGATGGCTCCGAGGAGCCGTGTGTGGCACTCGTCTTCTTCACCGGGTGCGAACTCCTCAAGGAAGCGGGCATAGCGACGATTGACGCCGTTCTCGTAGCCAGTGAGGGCCGCCGCGTATCGCGTCTGCTCGTCGCTTCCCGACAGCCCCGCCGCGCGGTCGGCGTCCCCCTCCCTCAGCGTTCCCGTCATGTCCCGAAACGCGAGGGAACCGAGAACGTCTGAGGGCTCCGTCACGCCGAAGCGCTCCACCGTCTGCCGGGTGATGGAACGCGCCTCTTTGTCGCACGCACCTTCCATGACGATTCCGATATTGCGAGTGTGGTGACTTCCGTGCTGGTCGGCAGCCGAATAGGACTGTCCGGTCGACCGGCGGTAGTTAATTCCATATTGAGTTCGGACGGGCACGCCTGCCACTTCCACATACCGCCGACGCGACCCGTAGTGAAGGCAGTCATGGGCGTACGCGCGAAGCAGGTCGAGAAGGGCCAGTGCGGGGCGCTCAGGATTCCGGCGTTCCATGGGTCCGTACATGGTGATGACGGCCACCATCTGAAAGTGCCGGTATCCCTGGTCCGGGTGGTGAAACCCGCCGAAGGCACCGGCACGCGAGGAGTCACAGCCGACCAGCACGCGATCAAGCGGCAGCATCGTGGCCAGCCCGTACCCGGCGTACCGGCGCTTGGCGTTTTCGACACCAGCATGAAACGGGGTGGTGTCGATTCCGTCTGCCGCCCACCGGCTGAGTATTTCTGAGAGGGGCCGAAAGACGTGGGCGGGATGTTTGCCCGTCAGTGGGGACGCGTCGGCGCGCATGGCTGCCAGTGCGGCGATTGCCCCAGCGCCGGTTACGGACTCGTTGGGCGCGAGTTCCGTTAAGTCGACGAGCCCGCCTTGATGAGCTGAACGTGACTCTCTTGCATCCCATCCGGGAGCGCGTCCGGGCTGAACCATTTCGCCTCCAGAATCTCGAAGCTGTCGAGCTTGAGAGTTCCACCCGTGTGAAGCGCCTCGTAGGCGATTTCCACTCGTAGTTTGTAGCCGCTGGTCACCTGGACCAGTCTTCCCGGAAGGACTTCAAGGCCAGTTTCTTCCCGAACCTCCCGAACGATCGTCTTCGGGAATTCCTCGCTCTTGACGGCGTAGCCGGTAGGAAGGCCCCATGGGCGGTCGGCGGGCCACATTCGGTGCTTGAGCAAGAGGACTTGACCTTGTTCGTTTCGCACCACGCCCGTCACGCCAACCATGAATTTGGCGTGCGCAAACCACAGGACGCGCCACTGCAGAGGGCCGCGGATTAGTTTCCACACCCGGGCGACGATCCTTTTCATGCGTACCCCTTCGGTAGGGCAGGCGCCGGGGGCGCCCGCGGCTGATTCAACCGGAGCGGTGGGGAGCGGGTCACGCGCCAGCCGGCCGGTTCGGAGTGGCAGACAGCCAGTTGCGGCCAGTACGGGCAGCGCGGTGCTTGCTCGCGTCGCCGTTCACCTGCGCCCGGTCGTGCTTCCTGGCGATGTTGTGGCAGTGCGCACAGCCCGGTACCGGCTTTGGTTCGGCGTCCAGCCTCAGCGGCAAGGCCGTCGGCGCACTCGGGTAGGTGTGCCGCTCGCTCATGCAGGCCCCTTCGCGTCGTCTGGAGCACAACAACGCTAGGACGGTGAGGACCTCAACTCGCAGCCGATTGCAGGTGATTGCAGACGAGTCAGACGAGCGAGTCACGTGCCTTGCAGATCAAGGCACGTGCCCGCGCACCGTAGACGGCCATGTCGGCGAGCTTGGTGTAGGTATCCGAGTACGCCTTGACCTCAGTGGGCTGAGTAAGCGTCAAATAACCCGACACCAACTCCACATTGACTTGCGCGTTGTCATAGATCCAAAAGTTCTCAACTGGAAGTTGAGGGCGTCGCTGAGCGACAGGAACGACACCGAGACTGACATGGGGCAAGGCGCTTGCAGTGAGTAGCTGCTCCAGCTGTTCTTCCTGAGCTTCCGCAGTGCTGAGCGTGTTTCTGAGAACGGGTTCTTCGATCAGGAAAGCAAATACTCGCTGCCCCTCGCGCAGCACTCGCTGCCGCTCCATACGGGCCGCCACTGCGTCGGCCACGTCATCCACCGGCACCCGCTGCTGCTGAATCGTCCGAAGTACGTCCTCGGTGTATTGGTAGGTCTGAAGCAGTCCGGGAAGTGCCCACACGCTATATGAGCGGAAACGCCGCGTGCGCTGGTATAGCGGTAGCCTCTCCTCCTGGGACCGTTTGAGTCCCGCGCGCTCCAGCCGACGCCACGTCAGCCATGTGCCTTCTGCGGCCCGAAGCGAGGCGATCAAGTCGCCTGTCTGATCCTCGGCGTCACATGCACGGCACCACGACCGAATATCGTCCTCACTCGGTTGTGTCTTCGCTGTCGAGATCCGGGAAACCTTTGAGGGGTGCCAGCCGCACAGGGCTGCGAGATCCTTGCCGTCCAGTCCGGCATCCTTGATCAACTCGCGAAGACGGTTGGCCAAGGCGTGCCGGGCCTCTTGGGCGCTGGATGATGCTGATTGCACTAGACCGGCTTGTACTCCTCGTGAGGCGTGGCCCGCTCCCAGACGGCATCGAATGCGTCAGTGCACCACGCGGCCAAGGTTGCGTCGTTGACGTACTCGCGTTCCGTCAGAACGCCGTCCCCGCTGAAGTGATGGAAAAGCACCAACTCGCCGTCGAATACCCAGAAATCAACAGCGGGCACCGCGAGGTCTTTTGCTTGGCGTCGGGGAAGCCAACGAACATCCTCACCGGCGGCGATATTGGTCACCGCATAGTCGTGTTCCCACCGGACGTACTCAGTCAGAGGCTCGGACACCACGCGGACACGACGAACCGAGACCCCACGCGAAACGGCAGCCTGTACCGCGTCGTGCCAGCCTTCCCACCAGTCCGCACGGTTGTCCGGCGTGAATGTGCGGCGCCCCTCGCACCATTCGAGGAAATCGGGGTCAGTGCTCGCGTACTGATCACGAACCTCCAGGTGGATCGCGGTTCGCCGTGCACGGGACAACGGCTCACGTGCCGGAGGCTTCATCGGCGATGCCTCCGTCCGGACGAGGAATGTACTGGATCATGACCTTGGGCAGCCGAATGATCGCTTCGTGGTCCGGGACGTCCGTGCCGTGGCCGGGGATCGAACCGACCTCCTGGCACGCCTTCACCTCCTCCTCGGTGGCCCGGTAGGACTGGATCAGCAGGTCTCCACTGTCCTCGTCCAGCCAGATGGTGGGCGAATCGTCCTTGCCGGTGTCCGGGATGATCCCCAGGAAACGCAGGCGCATGACCTCTCCCCCTGTCGGTCCGATTGCGGCAGATTGCTTGAGCGTCGTCCACTCGGCTCACACGGTCAAGGGGTCGTGAGGGACGTTGGCGCGACGCAACAAACCCCGGCGCCCGCCGCCCTGGTGCGAGTGATAGCGCCGGTGCTCGTGGTGCCACGGTGTCGATTGCCAGTGCTCCTCGAACTCCGCGAGGGTGGCACGTAACGAAAGACCCAGAGCCCGTGCCGACGTGCCACCGGAGGAGGCGCGTCGTGTCGTCAGGGACTGATGTCTTCGCCGGTCACCGGGAGGAGGGAGGGAGCGCCGCGCCGGTGGGCAGGGTGAGTTCGGCCCAGACGATCTTTCCGCCGGGCGCGATGCGGGTGCCCCACCGGCGGGACAGCTCCGCGATGAGGAAGAGGCCACGGCCGTTCTCGTCGGTCGAGCGGGCGTGGCGCAGCCGCGGGGAGTTGCTGTCGCCGTCCGCGACCTCGCACGTCAGTGACTTGTGCCGGATCAGCCGGAGCCGGATGGCGCCCGAGCTGTAACGGATGGCGTTGGTGACCAGTTCGCTGACGATCAGTTCCACGGTCGTGCTGAGCTCCTCCAGCCCCCACACCGCGAGCTGACGGACGGCCAGGGACCTGGCCTTGCCGACGACGGCCGGGTCCGTGGACAGCTCCCAGGAGACGTACTGGTCCGTGCTGAGCGAGCGGGTACGGGCCAGCAGCAGCGCGACGTCGTCCTCGGCCGGTGCCTGCGCCACCACGGAGTCGACCACGTCCGAGCAGATCTGCTCCAGCGTGCCCCGGGCCCCGGCGAGCGCGGCCCGCAGCCGGTTCAGCCCGACGTCGATGTCGGCCTCGCGGGTCTCGACGAGGCCGTCGGTGTAGAGGGCGATCATGCTGCCCTCCGGGAGTTCCATCTCGACGGACTGGAAGGAGAGCATGCCGACGCCGAGGCCGATCGGCGCGCCGGAGGGCACCGTGGGGAAGGTGACATTGCCGTCCGGGTCGACGATCGCGGGCGGCGGGTGTCCGGCGCGGGCCATGGTGCAGCGGCGGGTGACCGGGTCGTAGACGGCGTACACGCAGGTGCCGCCCATGACCGGGGTGGCGTAGCCCCTGGCGCCGGCGTCCTCGTCCGTCAGCCGGGCGACCAGGTCGTCGAGGCGGGCGAGGACCTCCTCGGGCGGCAGGTCCATGTCCGCGAGGGTGTGCACGGCGGTACGCAGCCGCCCCATGGTGGCCGCCGCGTTGATGCCGTGCCCGACGACATCGCCGACGACCAGGGCGACCCGGGCGCCGGACAGCGGGATCACGTCGAACCAGTCGCCGCCGACTCCGTCGTGCACGTCCGCGGGAAGATACCGCCAGGCCACGTCGACGGCGCTGCCGCCCGACGGGTTGCGCGGCAGCAGATAGCGCTGGAGCGCCAGGGCCGTCGTCCGCTCACGTGTGTAGCGGCGCGCGTTGTCCAGGCTCAGCGCGGCCCGTACGACGATTTCCTCGGCGAGGAGCCGGTCGTCCCGCGAGAAGGCCGCTGGCGTGTCCGTACGGATGAACACCGCGATGCCCAGGATCACGCCGCGCGCCTTGAGCGGAAGGATCATCAGCGAGTGCATGCCGTTCTCGTGGATGGTCCTGGCCCGGCCGGGGTCCTGGTCGAGCCAGGTGCCGGGGGAGGAGTCCAGAACGGGCTCGAAGTGTGCTTCTCCCGTGTTCAGGACGGCGGTGAAGGGAGATGACGGCGGTACGAACACCGGGTCCCCGCGGCGCCACATGGACTCGGGGATCCCGGCATGGACCGAGGTCACCCCGGCCCGGCGGAACACCGGGACGCCGCTGTCCGTGGCCTCCACGCGCATCAGCGGCTCCTCGCCGAGCGGGACCGCCTCGGCCAGGTCGACCGTGGCATAGTCCGCGAGCAGCGGCACGGCGACCTCCGCCAGTTCCTGCGCGGTGCTCATGACATCCAGGGTGCGGCCGATGCGGGTGCTCGCCTCACTGAGGACGGCGAGGCGCTGGCGCGCCGCACTGGTGGTGATGTCCACGACCATCGAGCACACCCCGAGAGGGCTCCCGCCGGGTCCGTCGAGGCGGAAGAAGGAGGACGAGAACACGCGCTCCTCGTTTCCGTCCTCGGCGGTCCAGCGGTATTCGTGGTCGATCACCGGTTTGCCGTCCTTGAGGACCTGGCGCATCGCGGCCTCGACCGAGTCGGTGTCGAATCCGGGCAGCGAGTCCGCCGCCCGCCGCCCCAGCCGCTGGTGGCGCAGCGGGCCGATCCTGCGCTCGACCGTGCTGTTCAGCCAGATGCAGCGGAGATCGGCGTCCCAGATGGCCATGCCGATCGGTGAGTCGTCGAGGAGTGACCTCAGGACCAGTTCGTCGGTGCCGGAGGGCAGGGGCGTGCCGGACAGGTCGGCCGCCGATATGAACCAGTCCCGCCTGCCGTCCTCGGCGGCCAGCGGAGACGCCCACACGCTCATATTGATCGGGCGGCCGTCCCGGTGCCGCACCCGCACCATCCCCGACCAGGGCTCCCGCGCGCCGGCCAGGGCGGACCAGGCCGACGGGTCCGGCTCCGCGCCGTCGGACATCAGCAGGTGGGTGGCGGAGCGGTTCACCACTTCCGAGGCCCGGTAGCCCAGAAGCCGTGCCGCGGCCTCCGTCCACCCGATCACGGAACCTTCCGCGTCGATCACCGCGACCGCCGCTCCCGGCAGCCCGAGCGCCTCTGATGTCGCCCCGGGCATCCGGCCGTCAGAGCCGGGCATGCCGGGCTCCAATCACCACATAGATGTCCATTACTCATATAATTCCACACTCCCTGACATCTCTGTGAGGCGCCGGTACGCCGCCGCCCGTCGCCGGCCCGGCTCCCCGAGGTCAGGTCCTGGCCGGTGCCTGCCGCGGCGCCGCCGGAGCTGTGCTCGGAGCCGGTACGGCCGCCGCCGGTGCCGTCTCCGGCTCCGGGTCGGTGCCGACGTTGAGCTCGCTCAGCATCGCCCTGGTGAAGCCGAAGTAGTACGTGGCGACGAAGCCCGCGACATAGCCCACCAGCAGGCCGCCGCCATAGACCGCGGCCATCTCGCCCAGGCCCCTGTCGCCGTCGAGCAGCGGGAACAGCGCCCAGCCGGACGGGCCGATCGCCGTCGAGCCGACGGCCGCGCCGAGCTGGTTGAACAGGCCCACGAAGCCGCCGCCGAACGCGCCGCCGACGCAGGCCGTGACAAACGGGCGGCCCAGCGGCAGCGAGACCCCGTAGATCAGCGGCTCGCCGACGCCCAGGAATCCGGCGGGAAGGGCCGACTTGATCGTCCGGCGGATCGAGCCGTTGCGGGGGAGGCGGAAGTAGACCGCCACCGCAGCGCCGACCTGGCCGGCGCCGGCCATGGCGAGGATGGGCAGCAGGACGGTGTAGCCCTGCTGTTCGATGAGCGTCGTGTGAAGGGGGATGAGCGCCTGGTGCAGCCCCAGCATCACCAGTGGCAGGAAGAGACCGCCGAGGACAAAGCCCGCCCCCGAACCGCCGTTGGCCAGGAGCCAGTTGGCGAAGTCACCGATGGCCGTGGAGACCTCGCCGGCCACATACATCAGGCCGAAGACGGTGACCAGACCGGAGACAAGGACGGTCAGTGTCGGCGTCACCAGGACGTCCAGGGCCTCCGGGACCCACCGGCGGCACCACTTCTCCACCTGGACGGCGAGAACCGCCGCGCCGAGCGCCCCCAGCACCCCGCCCTGGCCCGGAGCGAGCTTCTGGCCGAACGCGTCGATGTTCGCGACGCCGGGGAAGACGATGATCGCCGCGACCGCGCCGCCCAGGATCGGCGTACCGCCGAACTCCCGTGCCGTGTTGTAGCCGACGAAGACGGCGATCAGCGACATGAAGCCGGAGGCCAGCGCGGCGAGCGCCGGGACTATCGCCGGAAGCCAGTGGAGATTGGTCAGCAGGCCGTTGAGACCGGCGATGATGCCGCAGCCGATGAGCGCCGGGATCAGCGGTACGAAGATATTGGCGATCCGGCGCAGGAAGAGCTTGAACGGGGTGGCGTTCCTGGCCTTCCGCTCCGCTCGGATCGCGGCCCCCTGGGCGGCCAGCTCGTCGGCGGTGGTGGCGGTTGCCGTGGGGGCGCCGGCGGGCGCCGGAGCCGGGCCGGGGACGGCCGCCCGCGCCTCCTCCACCAGCGACTCGAACTCGGGGGTGACCCGGGCGACCGTGCCCGGGCCGAGGACGATCTGGTACGTCTCGTCCTCGACCACGCCCATGACGGCGGGCAGCGCCGTGAGCGCCTCGTCCTGGACAAGGGAACGGTCGCGCAGACCGAGGCGGAGCCGGGTCATGCAGTGCGCGATGGAGGAGATGTTTCCGGCGCCGCCGACGAGCGGCAGGATCGCTTCGGCCGTGGCGCGGTTCTTGTCTGTTGCCATGGTGCGTGGTGCCTTGCTGTGCGAGGGGTGGTGCGGGACGTTCAGCCGGTGCTGGTGTGGGCGGCCTGGAGCGCGGCGCGCAGATGGCCGTCGGAGTCGGCGAGGAGCGAGGCCGCGGTGGGGCCGTCGACCTCGCCGAGGATGGTGAGGATGGCGTTCTTCACCTCCCCGCCGGTCGCGGTGAGGGCGGTCTCGATCTCGTCGTCGGTCGCGCCCGTGGCGAGCGCGACGATGCGGCGGGAGCGGGCGCGGAGCTTCTCGTTCGACGCGCGGACGTCGACCATCAGATTTCCGTAGGTCTTGCCGAGCCTGATCATGGTGATCGTCGAGATCATGTTCAGGACGAGCTTCTGCGCCGTACCGGCCTTGAGGCGGGTGGAGCCCGTCAGCAGTTCGGGGCCGACGACGATCTCGATGCCGTGCTCGGCCGCCGCGGCCAGCGCGCTGCCGGCGTTGCAGGACAGGCCGATGGTGAGCGCGCCGAGGCGACGGGCGTGCTCGACCGCGCCGATCGCGTACGGGGTGCGGCCGGAGGCGGAGATGCCGACCACCGTGTCGGCCGCGGTGAGCTTCAGGCCGTCCAGGTCGGCGGCGGCCATCTCCTTGGAGTCCTCGGCGCCCTCGACGGCGGTCACCAGCGCGGTGGGGCCGCCCGCGATCAGACCGACGACCTCGTCCGGGTCCGTGTTGAAGGTGGGCGGGCACTCGCTGGCGTCCAGCACGCCGAGCCGTCCCGCCGTGCCCGCGCCCGCGTAGATCAGCCGGCCGCCGCGGGCGGCCCGCTCGGCGGTGGCGTCGATGGCGGCGGCGATCAGCGGGATCCGTGCGGCGACGGCGGTGGGGACGGTGCTGTCCTCGCCGTTCATGATCGTGGCGATGTCCAGGGTGGAGAGCTGGTCGATCTCGGCCAGCTCCGGGCGGAACTCCTCGGTGGTGAGCGTGTCGAGCTGCGCGCGGAGGTCGCCGTACCGGGGTGTCGCGGAGTCGGCGGGCGTGGAGGTCATGAAGCCGGGGCTCTTTCTTCTGCGGGTGCGGGTGCGGGTGCGGGTGCGGCGTCGGGCGGCACGGGCGGGTCTGCCGGGGCGGGCGGGGGCCGGTGCGCCGGTCAGCGGGTGCTGCGCGGGCTGTGGCGGTGCGCGAGGGCCTCGTACGACGCCGAGAGGGCGGGCGCGGCCGTCTCGTAGGTGCGCTGGGCGACCCCTATGAACAGGCAGTCGACGACAAGGAGCTGGCTCGTCCGGCTGGACATGGCGGCCGGGCGCAGCTCGCTCTCCCGCGCGGTGGAGGTCGTCAGCACATGGTCGGCGTACTGCGACACGGGCGCGTCGGGCCGGCCGGTGATCGCGACCGTCGTCGCACCCCGGTCGAAGGCGACCCGGAGCGGCTCGATGACATCGCCGGTGGAGCCGGAGTGGGTGATCGCGATGGCCACATCGCCGGAGCGGAGCTGCACGGCGTTGGTGACGGCGAGGTGCGGGTCGGTGTGGGCGTGCGCGATCAGGCCGATCCGCAGCAGCTTCTGCGCGAGGTCCTGCCCGACGAGGGAGGACGCGCCGACGCCGTAGATGTCGATCCGGCGGGCGGCGGCCGACGCGGCGACGACGGCACCGAGCTGGACGGTGTCGAGCGCGGCGGCCGTGTCGGCCAGGGTCTGCTGCTCGTCGTAGGCGAGCTTGGCGACGACGTCCGCGATCGGGTCGTCCACCGCTATGTCCGCCGTGACGGCGGGAGCGCGGCCCGACTCCTGCTGGGCGGCGAGGCCCGCGAGCGCGAGCCGCAGATCGCGGTAGCCGGGATAGCCGAGGAGGCGCGCTGTGCGGACCACCGTGGCCTCGCTCGTGCCGGTCAGCTCGGCGAGACCGGTGACGGTGAGGGCCGCGCAGCCGGCCGGGTCGCCGGCCACGGCCTCGGCGACGAGTTGCATGGAGCGCGTCATGGACGGCGCGAGCGTCCGCACCTTGGCCGCGAGGGCCGCGGGAGCGGGCGGGGCCACACCGCTGAAACTTTCCTTCACGTCTTGGGTCACGAGTGAAAGATATTTTCACAGCCGTTCGCGGTCAACCCCCTGTCCGGTGGGCGCCACGACGGCCCGCGTACGGCGCGGACGGCCGGAGCCGGCCGCCGCCGGTCGCGGACACCCTCGGGCCGTGGGTGTGAAAATGGCGGGATGGACGACGCGAACCTTGATGTGAACCCGCTGGAGCTGGCGCTGCACGGTGCCCGCGCCCTGGTCCTGGCCGATCTCGCGGCGGACGACGTCGCGAGGCCGGACGTCGTGTCCCTGGTCGAGGAGTCCGTGTCGCATCGCCGCTGGTGGGTGGAGCAGTGGCCCGAGGGCGCCTCCTATGTGACCGGGCTGGTCGCGCAGGACGTCCAGGACGCGCTGCTGGAGCGGTACGGGCGCTGGCCGCTCTGCCCGGTGTGCACCGAGACCGAGCCGCACGCGCTGGACGTCGATCCGGAGCTGGGCCCCGATCCCCGGTGGGTCTGCGCGGAGGCGGGCGTGGTGGTCGCGGCCGTGGGCGCGCTGGACACCGCGGGCCGGGCGGAGACCCCGTGACGGTCTACATCGATCCGCCGACCTGGCCGGGTCACGGCCGGATGTGGTCCCACATGGTGAGTGACGAGTCGTTCGCGGAGCTGCACGCCTTCGCCGCGTCGATCGGCTGCCCCCGGCGCGCGTTCGAACGCGACCACTACGACGTCCCCTCGCACCGCTACCCGGACGCGGTGAGCGCGGGCGCGGTGGAGGTCGGCTCCAAGGAACTCGTCCGCAGGATCACCGAGGCGGGCCTGCGACGGCCCAAGGGCCGCCCGGCGGCCTGATGCCCCGCCAAGGAACGACCGGCGGTCCGGGCTCAGACCTGGGCCCGGTCGTCCGCGACGGCGGGCGCCGGGGACGAGCCCGTGACGATCCGGCTGGGGCTCTTCCGGTGGTGGCGCAGGGACAGCACCGCCAGGCCGATGGCGGCCACCGCCATCGCCGCGCCCGCCCAGGCGGTGGAGGCGAAGCCGAAGTCCGCGTCGATCGCGGCGCCGCCGAGCCACGGGCCGCCCGCGTTGCCCAGATTGAACGCGGCGGTGGCGGTGGCCCCGGCGAGGGTGGGCGCCGCGGCCGCGATGTTGAACATACGGGCGTTGAGCGCCGGGGCCGTGTAGAAGGCCGAGACACCGAGGAGGAAGGTCAGGATGACGACGGCGACCGGGTTCGAGGCGGTGAGCGCCAGCACGCCCAGCAGGACCGCCGACGCGGTGACACCGCTGATCATCACGCCGAAGAGATGCGCGTCCGCGTACCGTCCGCCGACGGCCGTACCGACGAGCGCGCCGACGCCGAAGAGCGCGAGCACGGTCGGGACCCAGCCGTCGTCCATCCCGGCCACGTCCGTGAGCAGCGGGGCGAGATACGAGAAGGCGCAGAAGACCCCGCCGGCGGCGAGCGCCGTGACGGCGATGGCCAGCCAGACCTGCCGGTCGCGGTAGATGGTCACCTCCCGCCGGAGCCGCGGCTTCTCGGCCGGCAGCGGGATACGCGGGATCAGGGTCAGCACCCCGATCAGCGCGACGGCGGACGAGGCGCCGACCGCCCAGAACGCGGAGCGCCAGCCGAGGTGTTCGCCGAGGAAGGCGCCGGCCGGCACCCCGAGCACATTCGCGATGGACAGTCCGCCGATCATCACGGCCATGGCGCGCGCCCGCGCGTTGAGCGGGACCATCGCGATGGCGACGGCCGCGCCGACCGCCCAGAATCCGGCGCAGGCGAAGGCGCTGATCACCCGGGACGCGAAGAGCACCTCATAGGTCGGCGCGAGCGCGCCGGCGACCTGGCCCAGGCCGAAGACCGAGATCAGGACGACCAGCGTGGTCCGGCGCGGGAGCCGCAGCGTGGCCACCGCGAGCAGCGGCGCGCCGACCACCATGCCGATCGCGAAGGCCGAGATGAGGAGCCCGGCGGTGGGGATGGACACGTCCATGTCGTCGGCGAGGGACGGCAGCAGACCGGAGAGCATGAACTCACTGGTGCCGAGCGCGAAGACCGAGAGACCGAGGATGTAGACGGCGAGCGGCATACGGGAGCGACGATCGGCGGAGTCAGGCATGACAGCAGACAACGCCCCGGTCCGCCGCCGCATTCCCGGTGGCCCGCGGGCGTCAGCCGGTGCCGTCCGTCCCGGCCGTGAGGGTCCGCAGCTCCGCCGCGAGGTTCGCGCGGGCCCGCGCCTCCCACTCCCCGGCGCCGTACGGGGTGCGGAACAGGCTCGGCAGCGCGAGGAGTTGCTCCAGTACGGCGGCCCGCCCCGCGCGGAAGGCGTCGTCCGGGACAAAGCCGTACTCCTCCCGCACCGCCGCCGCGTAGCGGGCGTACGCGTCGGGTGCCGAGGCCAGGATCGCGAGGTCGGCGTCGCACAGGACCGCGCCGTTCCGGTCGCCGGGCGCGGCGGCGTGGCCGGTGGTGAGCCGGACGAGCCGGGCGACCTCTGCCGTGCGGTCCCGGCTCAGACCGGCCTCGGGCAGGGCGCGCTCGGCGAGGCGGGCGGAGCGCTCCTCGTTCTCCTCGCGGTCCGGCCGGTAGACGGCGTCGTGGAACCAGGCGGCGAGCCGGACGAGATCGGGATCGTCGGCGTACCCGGCCAGGGTGTCGATGTGATCCAGCACGGTGACGAGATGAGCGGTGGTGTGATACCGCCGCTGCGGCTCGGCCCAGCGGGCCAGCAGCCGGTCGGCGTAGGCGGCGGGATCCGGCGGGCCCCCGGGCCCACCGGCTTCCCGGGGTGTGTCGCGGACGGCGAGCAGCGCCGCGACGAAGCGGCTGCGCGGATCGGGACCGGGCATGTCGGGCATGCGACGACGATAAGCCCGGGTCCCGGCACACCCGACGCGGGTGTGCCGGGACCCGGGCGGGCGCCGGATCTCAGGAGGCCCGGAAACCCCGCAGCCGCAGCGAGTTGCCGACGACAAAGACCGAGGAGAAGGCCATGGCGGCTCCCGCGATCATCGGATTCAGCAGGCCGGCCGCGGCGAGCGGCAGCGCGGCGACGTTGTAGGCGAAGGCCCAGAAGAGATTCGTACGGATCGTGCCCAGGGTGCGGCGGGCCAGCCGGATCGCGTCGGCGGCGGCGCGCAGATCGCCGCGTACGAGCGTGAGGTCACCGGCCTCGATGGCCGCGTCGGTGCCGGTGCCCATGGCGAGCCCGAGATCCGCCTGGGCGAGCGCGGCGGCGTCGTTGACGCCGTCACCGACCATGGCGACGCTCCTGCCGTCGGCCTGGAGCTTCTTGATGACCTCGACCTTGTCCTCGGGCATCACCTCCGCGATCACCCGGTCGATGCCCACCTCGGCGGCGACGGACTCGGCCACGGCCTTGTTGTCGCCGGTGAGCAGGATGGGGGTGAGACGCAGGGCGCGCAGCCGGCGGATCGCCTCCGGGCTGGTCTCCTTGACCGCGTCGGCGACTTCGAGAACGGCCCGCGCCTCGCCGTCCCAGGCCACCGCGATGGCCGTACGGCCCGCGGCCTCGGCGGCTTGCGCGGCCCGCTCCAGCTCCGCCGGGAGGCCGATCTCCCACTGCGCGAGCAGCTTCGTCCGGCCCACCAGGACGGCATGGCCCTCGACCACGCCCTGGACGCCGAGCCCCGGGAGGTTCGCGAAGTCCGAGGGCGGGGGCAGGGCGCCGACGCGCTCGGTGGCGCCCTCGGCGACGGCGCGGGCGATGGGGTGCTCCGAGTAGTGCTCCAGTGCGCCCGCCAGCCGCAGCACCTCGGACTCCTGGGCGTCCCGCGCGATGTGCGTGGCGAGCAGGGTCATCCGGCCGGTGGTGACCGTGCCGGTCTTGTCGAGGACGACCGTGTCGACGCGGCGCGTGGACTCCAGTACCTCGGGGCCCTTGATCAGGATGCCGAGCTGCGCGCCGCGCCCGGTGCCGACCATCAGCGCGGTCGGAGTGGCCAGGCCCAGGGCGCAGGGGCAGGCGATGATCAGTACGGCCACGGCGGCGGTGAAGGCGGCGGTCAGGCCCGCGCCGGTGCCCAGCCAGAAGCCGAGCGTGGCGAGCGAGAGGACCATCACGACCGGCACGAACACGGCGGAGATCCTGTCGGCGAGACGCTGGACGGCGGCCTTGCCGTTCTGCGCGTCCTCCACCATGCGGGCCATCCGGGCGAGCTGGGTGTCGGCGCCGACCCGGGTGGCCTCGACGACGAGCCGGCCGCCCGCGTTGAGCGTCGCGCCCGTCACCGCGTCGCCGGCCGCGACCTCGACGGGCACCGACTCTCCGGTGAGCATCGAGGCGTCGACGGCCGAGGAGCCCTCGACGACGGTGCCGTCGGTGGCGATCTTCTCGCCGGGCCGTACGACGAAGTGGTCACCGGCCTTCAGCTCCGCCGTGGGCAGGGTGACCTCGCGTCCGTCGCGCAGGACGGTGACCTCCCGGGCGCCCAGCTCCATCAGCGCGCGGAGCGCGGCCCCGGCCTTGCGCTTGGAGCGGACCTCGAAGAAACGCCCGGCGAGGATGAACGCGGTGACCCCGGCGGCGGCTTCGAGATAGATGTTCCCGGTGCCGTCGCCACGGCTGACGGTCAGCTCGAAGGGATGGGTCATCCCGGGCATGCCCGCCATACCGAAGAACAGCGCCCAGAGCGACCAGAGGAACGCGGCCGACGTCCCGACGGAGATCAGGGTGTCCATCGTCGCCGCGCCATGGCGGGCGTTGACCCAGGCGGCGCGGTGGAAGGGCCAGCCGGCGTAGACGACGACGGGCGCGGCGAGGGTGAGGGAGAGCCACTGCCAGTAGGTGAACTGGAGGGCCGGGATCATGGCCATCGCTATGACGGGTACGGAGAGGACGACGGCGGTGACAAGCCGCTGCCGGAGCGTTGTGAGCTCGTCGCCCCTGCCGCCCCTGTCGCCCCTGCCGCCCCCCGGCTCCGCCGCGGCGGGGTCCGTCCGGGGCGGAGCGGGCTCCTGCGCGGTGTAGCCGGTGGCTTCGACGGTGTCGATCAGGTCCTGGACCGAGAGCGCGTCGCCGGCGTAGCTGACCTTGGCCTTCTCGGTGGCGTAGTTGACGGTCGCCTCGACGCCGTCCATGCGGTTGAGCTTCTTCTCGACACGAGCCGCGCAGGAGGCGCAGGTCATGCCGCCGATCGTCAGCTCGACCTCGGCCGGTGCGCCGCTGGTCTTCGTGGGGCTCATGGCTGACGGCTCCTTGTCATAGACCGATGACACATCTTACCCCCTAGGGGTATCTCTCCTTTCAGGTATACCCCCATGGTGTATGTGAAGCAAGGGTGATCGCGACTTGAGTGGATACCCGCATGGGGTATCACGCGGGTCCTCGGTGAGCGATGGGTCCCGCCGATCCGGGCCGATCCGGGCCGATCCGGGCAGGAGGGGATCGGGCATCGCGCCGGTCCCGGTTCTCCGGGGCCCGTGGCGCGGGTGTCCTGATGCGCCGGGGCGGGGATGCCCCGTAGGCTGGGACATTGGACTAGACCTATAAGTTCATATGTCCACGAGCTTGTGGACGGAACAGCCCGGCTCCCTACGAATGAGGTCTCATGAGCAAGCGTGCAGTCCTGGAGGTGATCGCTCTCGACGCGGAGGACGCGGTCGCCGCCCAGCGCGGAGGTGCGGACCGTCTTGAGCTCGTCACCGACATGGCGGCGGACGGTCTGACCCCGCCCCGCGAGACCTTCGCGAAGATCCGCGCCGCGGTCGGCATCCCGCTGCGGGTGATGCTGCGGGCGGCCGACGGTTTCGCGGTGGGCGACATCGACGCGCTGGTGGAGTCGGCGCGCGGGCTGCGGGCGGAGGGCGCGGAGGAATTCGTGTTCGGCTTCCTCGACGCGGACGGCTCGCCGGACCTGGTGACGGTGGAGCGCCTGGTGGCGGAGCTGGACGGCTGCCCGTGGACGTTCCACCGGGCGATCGACCGGGCGGCGGACCGGGACGCGCTGCGCAAACAGCTCGCGGACCTGCCGGGCCTGGACACCTATCTCACCGCCGGCTCTCCGGCGGGTGTGGACGAGGGCCTGCCGACGCTGCTGGCCGAAGCGGCGGCGGCGGAACGCGGAGAGCCGGGCTACGGCCCCCGGATGCTGGTCGGCGGCGGACTGCGGCTGGACCACCTGCCCGCCCTGCGCGCCTCCGGCGTCACGGCCTTCCACATCGGCGGAGCGGCGCGCCCGGCCGGCTGGTCGGGCGCGGTGTCGCCGGAGGCGGTACGGACATGGCGCGAGGCGGTCGACGCCTGAGCGCGCCGGCGGCGTTGTGCCGGCGCGGTGGGACGGCGGCGGTGGGACGGGGGCGCGCGGTGGCCCCGCCGCCCGCGCCCGGCACGGGAGACACCGCCCGGTCTCTCCCGTACGCGGCGCCCTGGCGCCCTATCCCTTCAGCGCCTCCGGCAGCGGCGCCGCGTGCAGGACCGTGAGGCCGGAGACCGCACGGGTGAGCGCCACATACAGCCGCCGCAGGCCCGTGCGCTCGTCGGGTTCGCCGTCCACGACCGCCGCGGGCTCGTCCAGCACCACGTAGTCGTACTCCAGCCCCTTCGCCAGTGACGCGGGCACCAGCGTCAGCCGCGAGGAGGCCGTCGTCTCCTCACCCGGCGCGAGATACGCCATCCCCGCCGCCTCCAGCGCCTCCGCCAGCGCCGGGATCCGCGCGTCCGCCGCGATCAGCCCGATCGATCCCTCGTGCGCCAGCGACTCGGCACACGCCGCGACCACCGCCGCGTCAAGGTCACTGGGGTCGCCGGGGTCCCCGGCGACCGCGCGTACCGAGAGCGAGCCCGGCGCCTCCCGCACCGACTCCACCTCGGCCAGGCCCGGCGAGATCGCGGGCAGCAGCCGGGACGCGTACGCGATCACCTCGCGCGGCACTCGGAAGCCCGCCGTCAGCTCCTCCACCACGGCGTCCGGCTTGCCGAGATGCCGCAGCGCGTCCGCCCAGCTCGCGGTCGCCCAGGGGGTCGTCCCCTGGGCCAGATCGCCCAGCACCGTCGCCGAGCCGGTGGAGCAGCGCCGGCCCACCGCCCGGTACTGCATGGGGGACAGGTCCTGCGCCTCGTCCAGCACCACATGCCCCAACGAGTGCGTGCGGGCGACCAGATCACCCGCCTCGTCGATCAGCACCGCGTCCGCGGGCGACCACTTCACCGACTTCACGCTCCGCGCGGGCTTCGCCCACAGGATCGTCTTCTGCTCGTCGGCCGTCAGCACCCCCTCGGCGTGCGCGGCCAGGAAGTCCGCGTCGGAGAGCAGCCGCAGCACCAGCTTCGCCGGGTCGACCGGCGGCCAGATCGCCTTCACCGCCGCCTTCACCGCGGGATTGCGGGCCACCGCGTTCTGCACCCGGTCGTCGGGTGCCTCGCCCGCCTGTTCCATCTGGACGAGCACGGCGTGCGCGATCCGCTGGGGCAGCGCCTCGTGCGCGGCGCCGTAGCGGATGTCCCGCTCCAGCAACTGCCCGACGATCTCTTCGAGCGTGTACACCGGCACCCGCCAGCGCCGGGAGCCGCGTACGACCACGACCGGTTCCGTGGGCGGGGTCACATGGGACCGCACCGCCCGCCGCAGGACCTCGGCCATCCGCGCGTCGCCCTTGATGACGGCCGCGTCCGCGGCGTCCGTGCCCCGCACCTCCACCGAGGCGACCAGACCGTCCACCGTCGACTGCCTGACCTCCAGCTCGCCCAGCGCCGGGAGGACTTGCTCGATGTAGTGCAGGAAGGACGCGTTCGGCCCGATGACCAGCGTGCCGGTGCGCGCCAGCCGCTCGCGGTGCGCGTACAGCAGATACGCGACCCGGTGCAGACCGACGGCCGTCTTCCCGGTGCCCGGCCCGCCCTGGACACACACGGTGCCGCCGAGGCCGCTCCGGACGATCTCGTCCTGTTCTGGCTGGATGGTCGCGACGATGTCCCGCATGGGACCGACACGGGGCCGCTCGATCTCGGCCTGGAGCAGCTTGCTGGACTGCGCCGCCTCGGCCGGGTCGGAGAGGTGCTCGTCCTCGTACGCGGTGAGGTCACCGGCGGTGTAACCGAAGCGGCGGCGCAGCGCGACATCCAGCGGGTCCTTCTTCGAGGCCCGGTAGAACGGCTGGGAGACGGGCGCGCGCCAGTCGATGACCATGGGATCGCCGTCGGCATCGTGGACATGGCGCCGGCCGATGTAGAAGCGCTCGCCCTCGGCGCCCTCGGCCTCCGCGCCTCCGACGGCGTGCAGATAGTCGAGGCGGCCGAAGAAGAGCGGGGTGTGCGAGAGGTCGGCGAGGGCTTTGACGCGCTCCTCGATCTGCGCCTCCAGGACGGCGGCGTTGACCCAGTTCGCGGTGACATCGCGGATGTCGAGCGCCTGGACGTCCTCGCGCATGGCGCGCAGCGCCGCGCGGGAGGCGCCGAGATGAGCGCGCTCGCGTGCGAGCGGGTCGGTGGTGTGGTCGGGTTCGGGGTCGTGCGCGGGCACGGTGTCGCCTCCGGGGGCTGTACGCGGGCCGACGGGACGCGGCCCCGTCGGACGACGGGCCGGCGGTGTCCGGTCGGCGTGGAACACGTCATGGCGGTCGTCCGGTTTCCGTCCGGACGACGGCACTCCGCAAGGGAGGCGGGCAAGAGGGGCGATTGTAGCCAGCGGGGGACGAGCGGGCGAACGCTTTTCTCCGCCTCGGGCGCGGGCGCCCGCCGCGCCGGGCTCGGGGCGCCCACGCCGAGGCGTACAGCACGTGTCCGTCCCGTGGGGGATCCCGTATACCCCGAGTCGTACGCGCGCGTGGGCCGCGTTCCGTCCGGGGAGCGATGTGCCAACTATGTCCGGAATCCATCATGGAGGTATGAGTACTGCGACCTTTCCCCCGTCCCACGCCCGGCAGAGCCCGCCGCTTCCCGGCGCGACCGCCACGGGCGCCATCCCCCACCCCGCCCATCACCTCGGTAACGCGCTGCGCGCGGTCAAGGTCTTTGTGAGCGCCGCTTTCCAGGTGTCCATACTCGGGGAGTACGCCGAGGAGGCAGGCGTCAAACGCCGTTGACCTGTACGGTCCCTGCCTTCTTCCCGTCCGGTCCCCGTGCGGTCCTTATCCATTAGGGTCGCGGCCGTGACCTACCGGACCGTGACCCTCCGCTCACTCATCGCAGTGGGCCTGCTCACCCTGTCGCTGGCCGCGCTCGCCCTCCTCTGCGTCGCGCAGCACATCGAAATGGCCGACACGCTCGTCTACCGGGCGGAAGGCGCGGCCGTCGTCGACGGTACCGATCTCTACGGGTTCACGGTCACCGAGTGGCAGCTCCCCGCCACCTATCCGCCGTTCGCCGCGATCCTCTTCGTACCGACCACCTGGCTGCCGGTCGGCGCCCTCAAGGTCGCCTTCGTCGCCGGGAACGCCGCGCTGATGGCGCTCTTCGTGCACCTGTCCTGGCGGTTCGCGGGCCTGCGCACCGGGCGCGCGCCGGTCGTCGTCGCCGTCGCGCTCGGGCTCTGGCTCGAACCGGTCTTCCAGACCGTCCTCTTCGGACAGATCAACCTCGCCCTCGCCTGCCTCGTCCTCTGGGACCTGTCGAGGCCGGAACACGCGCTCGGCAAGGGCTTCGCCCTCGGCGTCGCGGCGGGCATCAAGCTGACGCCGGCCGTCTTCATCGTCTATCTGCTGATGACCGGACGGGTACGGTCCGGCCTGATCGCCGTCGCCTCGCTCACCGGCACCGTGCTGCTCGGCGTGCTGGTGCTCCCGGAGGCCAGTGGCGAGTTCTGGACAGGACGGCTCTTCGAGACCGGCCGGGTCGGCAAGACCTTCGTCGTGGACAACCAGTCGCTGCGCGGCCTGCTGGCGCGCTTCTCGCACAGCCCGGAGCCGGGCGCGGTATGGGTGGTGACCGCCGGGCTCACGGCCGTCGCCGGGCTGTGGACCGCCCGCCGCGCCGTCGTCAGGGCAGGTCTGGAGACCTGGGGCGTGCTGGTCACGGCGCTGACGGCGCTGCTCGTCTCACCGATCAGCTGGTCGCACCACTGGGTGTGGTGTGTGCCGCTGCTGGCCGTACTGATCGCGGAGGGCAGGCTCCGCACGGCGGCGGCGGTCGGCGTGGTCTGGACGGCGCGCAGCTTCTGGGCCGTGCCGCACCGCGGCGACCTGGATCTGCGGCTGCCCTGGTGGCAGCAGCCGCTGGCATCGCCGTACCCGCTGTTCGGACTGGGGCTGCTGGCGTTCGCGGCCTGGCGCACGGGCCCGGCCCGGACGGGCGCCAGGGCCGTGCTTCCCGCGCCGCGCCCCGAGACCGGCGTGACCACCCGCGCGGGCACCGGCTGAGCCCCGGCCCCGAGCCTGCGGGACAGCCCTTAGTTCTCGGCCAGCAGCTCGTCCGCGTCCACGATGCGGTACGCGTATCCCTGCTCCGCCAGGAAGCGCTGGCGGTGCGCCGCGAAGTCCTGGTCGATGGTGTCGCGGGCGACGACCGAGTAGAAGCGGGCCTCGTGGCCGTCCGCCTTCGGGCGCAGGACGCGTCCCAGCCGCTGGGCCTCCTCCTGGCGGGAGCCGAACGTCCCCGACACCTGGATCGCGACCGTCGCCTCGGGCAGGTCGATCGAGAAGTTCGCGACCTTGGACACCACGAGCACCGAGATCTCGCCCTGCCGGAACGCCTCGAAGAGCTTCTCGCGCTGTGCGTTGCTGGTCTCGCCCTTGATCACGGGTGCGTCGAGGTGCTCACCCAGCTCGTCGAGCTGGTCGATGTACTGGCCGATGACCAGGGTCTGCTCGCCCTGGTGCTTGCGCACCAGCGCCTCCGTGACCTTGCGCTTGGTCGCCGTCGTGGCGCAGAAGCGGTACTTCTCCTCCGCCTCGGCGGTCGCGTACGCCAGCCGCTCGCTGTCGGTGAGATTCACCCGCACCTCGACACAGTCCGCCGGAGCGATGTAGCCCTGCGCCTCGATCTCCTTCCACGGGGCGTCGAAGCGCTTCGGGCCGATCAGCGAGAAGACGTCCGACTCGCGGCCGTCCTCCCGTACGAGCGTCGCGGTCAGCCCGAGCCGGCGCCGCGCCTGGAGGTCCGCGGTGAACTTGAAGACGGGCGCGGGCAGCAGATGCACCTCGTCGTACACGATCAGTCCCCAGTCGCGGGAGTCGAACAGCTCCAGGTGCGGATAGACGCCCTTGCGACGTGTCGTCAGCACCTGGTACGTGGCGATGGTGACCGGCCGGATCTCCTTCCGGGTACCGCTGTACTCACCGATCTCGTCCTCGGTCAGCGAGGTGCGCTTCACCAGCTCGTGCTTCCACTGGCGGGCCGAGACGGTGTTGGTGACCAGGATCAGCGTGGTCGCCTTGGCCTGTGCCATCGCACCGGCGCCGACCAGCGTCTTTCCCGCGCCACAGGGCAGGACGACGACACCCGAGCCGCCGTGCCAGAAGCCTTCCACGGCCTGCTTCTGGTACGGGCGCAGCGCCCAGCCGGACTCGTCAAGCTCGATGGCGTGCGCCTCGCCGTCGACATAACCGGCGAGGTCCTCGGCGGGCCAGCCCAGCTTGAGGAGCGTCTGCTTGATCTGGCCGCGCTCGGACGGGTGCACAACGACGGTGTCCGGGTCGATCCGGGCGCCGACCAGCGGCTGGACCTTCTTGGAACGGAGGATCTCCTCCAGCACCGGCCGGTCGGTGGAGGTGAGGACGAGGCCGTGGGTGGGGTGCTTGGAGAGGGTGAGCCGTCCGTAGCGGGCCATCGTCTCGGCGACGTCGACGAGCAGGGCGTGCGGTACGGGATAGCGGGAGTACTCCACGAGCGCGTCGACCACCTGCTCGGCGTCGTGCCCGGCGGCGCGGGCGTTCCACAGGCCGAGCGGGGTCAGCCGGTAGGTGTGGATGTGCTCCGGAGCACGCTCCAGTTCGGCGAAGGGCGCGATGGCGCGACGGCACGCGTCCGCCTGCTCGTGGTCGACCTCAAGCAGGAGGGTTTTGTCGCTCTGGACGATCAGGCAGGACACGCAAACCTCCGCGGACGGGACGGGCTGAACTATCCATGGTCCCTCATCGGGCGGCGCACGGGTGCGGCGCCGTCGCACCCGAGGAGCCGAGGGGGCCCACGGAGGTCCCGGTCCCGGCGCGGCCGGGGGCCTCTGTCCGGGTCTGTCCGCCCGTTCTCATCCCGGAGGACGCGCGCGGCGTATCCGGCGGGGGCCTGGGCAACAGGGGGCTATGACCGCTGAAATGGAAAGGCCCGGGCCGGGGAGCGCCGCCCGGAGGGGTAATTCATGGGGCAGGACCGCACTGCGGGTGATCATCCTGGTGGCGGCCTTCGCCGCGCTGGTGGCATTCTCCGCGGTGCTGGCCGAACTGACCCTGACGCCGTCTCCGGCCTCCGCCGAGATCGCCGGATCCAATCTTCAGCCCGGTCATTCGCTGCGGCAGTACCTGGAGGACTACACGTTCCTCGCCGCCTGCAAGCAGCTCGGCGGCAACATCCTGATGGGCGTGCCCTTCGGTCTCATCCTCCCGGTGCTTGTGCCGCGCCGGCTGGGAATGGTGCGCGTGGTGCTGCTGACCGGCGTCGTGATGGCCCTCGTCGAGCTGGCGCAGGGCTCGATCGTCCAGGGCCGCGCCTTCGACGTGGACGATGTCATCCTGAACACCAGCGGCGCCCTGCTCGGCTATCTGCTGCTGGGACGCCGCATCGGCCGCCGCTACCACGCGCTGGGGATGCCGGCGACCGCCGACGCGAAGGCCGGGCCGGCCGCGGAACAGAAGACCCCGGCGAAGCCGAAGCCGGCCCCGAAGCGCCCGTCCACCGCCAAGCCGAAGGCCGCCGCGGTCAAGCCCAAGCGGTCCGCCGCCGCCCGGGGCGAGTCCTGGACCGGGCGCTTCGGCCGGCTCGGACGAGAGCGCGGACCGGCCCGGCCGGGCCGCTGACCCGTACGTACACCTCTCCGCCCCCGGCCGGTCCCGCGAACGCGGGGCCGGCCGCGCTGTGTCCGGTCCCGTCCGCGCCGCCCGAGCGGATCCAGAGTTCTTATACGGAATTCCTGTCCACATACTTGAAGAGCGTGAGGCCCTTCACTACCTTCCCCTTGTTGGAAGCGGCACTTGTGTTCAGTCCACTGAACATGAGGGTGTCTACCGCGCCTGCTTCGGCCACCCGTGAGGAAGGCACTTCACCGTATGAAGAAGCCCTTGAGCCGCCGCACGTTCAACCAACTCGCCGTCACCCCCCTGCTCGCGGCCCCCGCCGTGCTCCGGCCCGGGACGGCCGGGGCCGCGTCCGTGTCCGCCGCGCCGGAACCGCCGCACCGCGCCGAGGCCGTCCGCGCCATGACCCGCGCCGCCGCCTTCATGGACGGGACCGTCTCGTACCGCGGCGGCTATGTCTGGAACTACCTCCCCGACTTCTCGGTCACCTGGGGAGAGATGGAAGCCAAGCGCACCATGTGCTGGGTCCAGCCGCCCGGCACCCCGTCCGTCGGCCACAGCATGCTGGACGCCTATCACGCCACCGGCGAGGAGGTCTGCTACCGGGCCGCCGAACGCACCGGCCTGGCCCTGGTCGAGGCCCAACTCCCCGTCGGCGGCTGGAACTACATCCATGACTTCGCCGGCGAGGACTCGCTGCGCGACTGGTACGAGACGATCGGCGCCAACGGCTGGCGGCTGGAGGAGTTCCAGCACTACTACGGCAACGCCACCTTCGACGACGCGGGCACCTCGGCCGCCGCCCAGCTCATCCTGCGGCTCTACGCGGAGCGCCGCGACCCGCGCTTCAAGCGGTCGCTGGACCGGGCCATCGGCTTCGTCCTCGCCTCGCAGTTCCGCGGCGGCGTCGCGGACGGCGGCTGGCCGCAGCGCTTCCCCGCCTACGCGGGCGCCGTCAGCCGGATGCCCTGGCCGGAGAAGCGGCCCGACTGGCTGCCACGCGGCGTCCGGCACGGCATGGAGGACGGCGAATACACCCAGCAGGTCACCTTCAACGACGACGTACTCGGCGAGAACATCAAGTTCCTGCTGATGTGCGTGTCGACGCTGGACCGCCGCGATCTGATCGAGCCGGTGCGGCGTGCCATGGCATGTCTGGCCCGGATGCAGCAGCCGGCACCGCAGGCCGGCTGGGGGCTCCAGCACCTCTCCCGCGCCAAGGGCGGCCGGCCCGCCGGAGCACCCGCCGGGGCACGCTCGTACGAGCCGCGGGCACTCGCCACGCACACCACCCAGACCAATGTCCAGCAGCTCTTCCACTACTTCCGGCTCACCGGCGACCGCGCCTTCCTCCGCCGGGTGCCCGAGGCCCTCACCTGGCTGGAGAGCTGCCGGCTGACGAGTGATCAGATCGCGGAGAACCCGCTGCTGGCCGGCCGCACCCACCCGACCTTCGTCGAACTGGGCACCAACCGGGCCCGGTTCGTGCACCGCTTCGGATCCAACATCCGCAACGGCGCCTACTACCACGACCACGACCACAGGAACACGCTGAGCCACTACTCCGGCGGACGCTCCGTCGACCTGGCCGGCCTGCGGAGCACCTACGAGGAACTGGCCGCCCTGACACCGGCCCAGACGGCCGCGCTGCGCGCCCGGTCACCGCTCTCGCACGGCCGGCCGATCCCGCTGCCGCGCTACTTCTCGGTCCGTGACCTCCAACTGTCCGACCTGCTGCGGGACGCGCCGCTGCCGCTGCCGGCCGTGACGGACGCCGAGGCGTCGGCGCTGGTGGACGGCCTCGGTACGAAGGACTACTGGCTGACCCCGATCGACGCGGTCACCAACCCGTACCTCGGGCCCGGGTCGAGGGAGCCGTACAACGGCAGGGCGTACATGAGCAAGAACGTCGGCGACGTGCGCGACACCTCGCCGTACAACCCGCAGGATCCGCCGCTGGAGCCGCCCTACCGTCCCACGGACAACCCGCTGGGCATCAGTTCCGCCGCGTATGTGGCGAACATGGCCAAGCTCGTCGGATACGTCGCCGGGCCCTGAGCCGGCCGGGACACGGGCGGCTCACGCCGGGTCGTCGGCCAGCTCCGCCACGCCGGTGATGCGGTGCAGCGGATACGTCCTGACCTCGTCGGCGGTGTGGTCGTACGCCGTGACATAACCGCCCTCCACCCGCACCGGGGCGATGACGCGCTGGCTGGCCGCGCCGTCCGCGTTCACATAGCCGATCCACACCGACGAGCCCGTCATGGCGGCGGCCTGGACGGTGGCCAGGGTCTCGGCGGAGGTCGTGCGGGGCAGGTCGCTGTTGGCGGACGCGGAGGCGGCCGGGGCCGCGGACCTGGCCCCGGCCGGCGACGCGGGCTTCGACGGCTCGGGTACCGGCTTGCGGACGACCGTCGCGGCCAGGTCCCCGGCCCGGATCGCCCGCACCGCCGCGCCGAGCAGGGTCGCGTCGGGCACCGGCGGTCCGTCGGGGACGGGGACCGGCGCGGCGCGGGGCGGGGTGCGATGGGCGAGGGCGCGGGTGATCAGCACATCGCCCTCGGCGGACTCGGCGGCCGGGGCGAACCCCATCGCGCGCAGCCCTTCGAGCAGCGCAGCCGGGTCGGCGTGCGCGGCCAGCACGGTCGGGGCGAGGCGGCGCAGCCGCATGCCCTGGGACCGCTTGTCGGCGACGATCTCGTCGAGCACGGCCTCGTCGTCGCAGCGCACATACGCGGAGGCGCTGCCGACCCTGAGATGGCCGTGCTTACGGGCCACGTCGTCGATGAGATAGGCGAGCGGCTGCGGGACGGGTGTCCGGCTGTGGGCCCTGAGGAACTCGTGCAGATCGGTCGCGGACCGGCCGGCGTCGAGCGCGCGGCGCACGGACGCCGGGGTGAACCGGTAGACGGTCGCCCCGCCCTTCGACTCGACGTCCGCCGCGACGGAGAGCAGTTCGGCGAGCGGCCGGAGCAGCGGGCCCGGCGCGACGGCGGTCAGATCGGCCTGGAGGAGGACATGGTCGAGCGGCTCGGGCAGCAGCGGCGCGAGGGCGCGGGCGGCACGCAGCCCGGCGCTGGAGAGCCCGGAACCGGGGGCCGTGGTGCGCGCACCGTCGCCCTGCGCGCCGGGGAGCGGGGTCAGCAGCGCGCGGGCGTGCGAGGAGAGCGCGCCACGGCCGGTCAGCCCCAGCATCTCCGCCTCGTTCAGCGTCCAGCCCGCGAGCCGCGAACGCAGGTCGTCGGGGCGGCCGGCCGCCGAGGCGCCGCGCAGCGGACGCTCCCAGCGCAGCCGGGCCAGCAGCGACTCGGGATCGGGCGCCATGCCCTCGGGGAGGGTGGCGAGGAGTTCGAGCACGCGCCGCCGCACCTCGGGCGCCGCGCCGCGGTCCAGCTCCGGGCCGAGCGCCGCGAGCGTGCGGCCCTTGGTGTCCTGGCTGCCGACCAGGCCCGCCGTACGGGTGGCCGTCAGCCACGCGGTGGCGAGGCGGGCCCACCGCTCCGGAGCGGGCAGCTCCTGCCAGTCGTCGTAGGCGGGCGTCGGCGCGTACCGCTCGTCGGGCTCGCCGTCACCGGCCAGCAGCCCCGCCGCGTAGGCCAGTTCGACCCAGAAGGCGGCCACGGGCTCGGTGACGTCCAGCGCGGTGGCGGTCCGCTTGAGATCGCGGACGGAGAGACCGCCGGCCCGCAGGACACTCGGGCCGCCTTCGTTCCAGTCCTTGGCCAGCTCCTCGATGGTGGCGATCGCGGTGTACGCCTGTCCGGCCGCCGTGCTGTCCACGATCCCCGGGCGGCTTCCGGCGGTCGCGTCGGTGGCGCGGGGCGCGACATCGGGCGCCACGGGCTCCGGCGTACGGTGCGCGCGCCCGGCGCGCAGATGCAGCGCGGCCTCGCGCGGCAGCACGACCGTGCGGGTGGTCGCCGGCAGCAGCAGTCCCCGGTCGCGCAGCCAGCGCACGGGCGGTGTGGGGCTGGAGGTGACCTCACCGTACGGCGGCCCCCAGACCAGCCGGTCCAGGATCGACAGCGCCTCCATGGGCGCGGTGTCCAGCAGGGCCGCCATGCGTGTCCGGTCGGTGAAGAGCGCGGTGAGCGAGGCGACGGCGGAGACCGGATCGTGGGTGGACGGCAGCCAGGCCGCCGCCAGGATCTCCTGGAGCCGGCCCGGCGACATGCCCGCCGTGGCCTCGGCGACGGTCGGCCCGAGGCCGGTCGGCGAGGGATGGGTGGGCGAGGGCGCGAGCAGCTCACGGGCCGTACGGACCAGCCGCAGCCGGTCGTCACCGCCCCAGATCAGCGCCCGGTCGCGCAGGGTCCGTACCGCGGCGGGCAGGGCCGCCTCGATCCGCGCGTCGCCCTCGTCGCCGGTCAGCAGCGCGCTCAGGGTGGCGTACGGCGCGGGCTCCGGCGCGACGGCCAGCGCCTCGGCGGTCTGGAGCGTGAACCGGTCGAGCCGCTCCAGCGCCCGTACGACGGAGGCCCGGGTGCCGGCCCGGGTCGCGAGCTGGGAGAGATCGCCGGGGACGGGGTTGAGCAGATCGGGGCGGGCATGCAGCAGGGCGGCGAGAGAGTCGTCGCCCTGGGCGCGCAGTGCCTCCGCGAGCGTGCGCGGTGGCGTACCGCCGGTTCCTTCTGGCACGTGCGCCTCCTGCTCAGGCTTCGCGGGTCCCCAACGTTCCACGTTAGCCCCTGAGGGGCGGTCTGCTCGCGCCCCCGGGCCCCGAGTGGCGGTGTCCGCCTTCTTCGTACTGGAGTGTCCCGCTTCTTCGTACTGGACGTAGGGGGATCACTCCGACACCATCGCGTGCGGGTACGCGCCATGACGGCGGGCGCGGTTCGGGTGTGTGCGGTGTGCGGAGGACTGTGTGGGGATCGAGAGCGACCAGCTCGTCTATGACTATCTGAGCAGGGTCGGGGACGTGGCCCAGCGCCAGCAGCTCCCGTCCGGGGACCGGATGCGGCTGGTGTCGTCGCTGCGGAACGAGATCGACCGGCAGCGCGCCAAGTTCGGCAGCGACAGCCCGGCGGCGATCCGCCGCATCCTGGGCCGGCTGGGCTCGCCGGACTCGGTGGTACGGGCGGCCTCGACGGGCGGCACGGCCGCGTGGGCGGAGCCGCCGCCGGAGCCGTCCCGGGGGCCGGAGGTGCCGGCCGCGCCGGAGCCGCTCGGGCCCGAGCGGCCGGAGCCCGGACCGGCCGTGCCCGAGCAGCGGTCCGGGCTGGTCAAGGGGCCGCTGATCCCGGAGCAGGCGACGGGGTCGCAGCAGCGTCCTTCAGCGTTCGAAGGGCCGTCGGGCCCGGCCGGACCGGACGCCCTGGCCGGGCCGGACACGGCGGCCGGTCCCGGCCTGGACTGGTGGAGCGTCCAGCCGGGACCGCTGGGCGGGGCGCCGGGCCGGAACGGCAGATCCACCGGGGTGCCGGGCTTTGTCGGCGGAGTGGAGATCCCCGAGATACTGAAGCCGCCGCCGCAGGAGGAGGACGAGGACGAGGACGATCCGAAGAACCCGGAGAACCCGGAGAAACGAGACGGCATCGCGGTGAAGCCCGGGGCCGTCGAGGCCGCCGTGGCGCCGGCCGGCGGCTTCCGGTGGCTCCCCCGGCTGCCCCGGCGCGGCGAGCGCGAGCGGACCGGCGGGCTCTCCCACCAGTTCCTGCTGCTGGCCGCGCTGCTGCTGGTGGTGGGCGCGGTGCTCGGCTCCTGGCTGGCGCTCGGCGGCGGCTGGCTCCTGGCGTACGCCTCCAGGACGCTCTCCCGGGCCGAGGCGAAATGGGCGGTCTTCGGCCTCCCGGGCGTGTCGGCGGCGGGCGGCCTGGTCTGGCTGTGGGGCCGGCTGGACGGCCGCTGGGGCCAGGCGATCCCGGAGGACGGCATGGCCGAGGCGCTGTCGGGACTCTGGCCGGTGGTGGTGCGCACGGCGGCGGTGACGTCCGCGCTGTACCTGGTGTGGCGGGCGCGGAGGAGATAGCGCCGGTCCTGTCGGCCCGCCGCCTCAGCCGGCCGTACGCTCCTCCTGCCGCGCGCCCGTTCCGGTCCCCGGCCGGTAGGGCGCGCCCGGGACCACCAGCGGCGATCCCGTCACCGGGTCCGGGACGACGACCGACTCCAGGCCGAAGACCTCACGTACCAGCTCGGCCGTGACGACGTCCCCGGGCGGGCCCTCCGCGACGATCCGGCCGGCCTTCATCGCGACCAGGTGGTCCGCGTAGCGCGCCGCCTGGTTGAGGTCGTGCAGCACGATCACGACCGTGCGGCCCTGGTCGTGGTTGAGGCGGCGGACCAGGTCGAGCACCTCCACCTGGTGCGCGATGTCCAGGAAGGTCGTCGGTTCGTCGAGCAGCAGGAGGTCCGTCTCCTGGGCCAGTGCCATCGCGATCCAGACGCGCTGCCGCTGGCCGCCCGACAGTTCGTCCACCGACCGGTCGGCGAGCGCCGTCACATCCGTGCGCTCCATCGCCTCCGTGACCGCGCGTTCGTCCTCGTCCGACCACTGCTGCCACCAGTGCTGGTGCGGCTGACGGCCGCGCGAGACCAGATCCGCGACCGTGATGGCCTCCGGTGCGACCGGCGACTGAGGGAGCAGCCCGATCGACCGGGCGATCCGCTTCGTCGGGATCTTCGCCAGCTCCGTGCCGTCCAGCAGCACCGACCCGCCACGCGGCTTCAGCAGCCTGCCCAGCGCGCGCAGCGTCGTCGACTTGCCACAGGCGTTCGGGCCGACGATCACGGTCACCCGGCCATCGGGCACGGCCAGATCCAGCTCGCGCACGACCGTTCGGTCCTCGTACGCGAGCGTGAGCTCCCGGGCGGTGAGCCTGCTCATGCTGTGCCTCCTGCTCCGGCGCTACCGCCGCGGACGCTGTGGTGCTTCACGAGAAGCCAGATCAGATACGGCGCGCCGACCGCCGCCGTCAGCACACCGACCGGCAACTCGGTCGGCGCCAGCACCTTGCGGGCCAGCAGATCGGCGAGTACGACGATCACCGCGCCCAGCAGCGCGGAACACAGCAGCGGGATCTGCGCGGTACGGGTCAGCCGCCGGGCGATCTGCGGCGCCAGCAGCGCCACGAAGTCCACCGGCCCCGCCGCGCCCGTCGCGACCGACGCCAGCACCACACCGAGCAGCACGAGCCCGAGCCGGACCCGGCCGAGCCGCACCCCCAGCGCCGTCGCCGTGTCGTCGTCCATCGACACCGTGCGCTGGGCGTACGCCGCCCACATCACCGCGGGCAGCAGCACCAGCAGCACCCAGCCGAGCGGCGCCGCCTCGTCCCAGCCGCGGCCGTTGAGCGAACCGGTCATCCAGACCGTGGCCTGCTGGGCGACCAGATAGTCGCCCTTGGTCAGAAAGAGCGTGGTGAGGGACCGCAGCGCGATCGCGAAGCCGATGCCGATCAGGACGAACCGGGTGGCGTGCAGCCCGCCGCGCCAGGCGAACACATAGACCAGCGCCGCCGCCAGGAGGCCGCCGGCGACGGACAGATACGGCAGCACGGAGAAGGAGGTGACGCCGAAGGTCATCGCGCCGACGGTGAGCGCGCTCGCGCCCTGGCTGACGCCGATGATGTCAGGGCTGGCGAGCGGATTGCGCGCGACCGTCTGGATCAGCGCGCCCGCCACACCGAAGGCGAGACCGACAAGGAGCCCGGTCACCATGCGCGGCAACCGGAGCGTGCCGACGACCAGTTCGTCCGGCGACTCCCGTCCGAAGACCACCTTCACCACCTCGGAGGGCGGTACGAAGCTCTCGCCGACGCTCAGATACGCGACGCAGACGGCGCCCAGCAGCACCGCGAGCCCGACCGCCGCGAGGGCCGCCCGGCGATGGAGGAGAAACGATCCGCGTCCGGCCCGCACCCGGGTGTAGCCCGCCGGCCGGACACCGCCGGCGCGGCGCGGGGCCTCCGTGGCCGTCGTCATGCCGGCACCGCCTTCCGGCGTACGAGAGCGACCAGGAACGGCACCCCGAGCAGCGCCGTCATCACCCCGGCCGGGACTTCGCCCGGCGGGAAGAGGATCCGGCCGACGACATCGGACACCAGCAGCATCACCGGCCCGATCAGCGCGGCCATCGGCAGCAGCCAGCGGTGGTCCGTGCCGACGATCGCGCGCGCGATGTGCGGAACGGCGAGGCCGACAAAGGCGATCGGGCCGGCCGCCGCGACACCCACGCCGGTGAGCACGGTCGCGCCGAGGCCACCGAGGACCCGGACCGCCGCCACATTCTGGCCGAGGCCCTTCGCCATGTCGTCGCCGAGCGCCAGGGCATCGAGCCCGCGCGCCACGGAGATCACCAGCACGGTGCCGGTCAGCAGGAACGGCCAGATCTGACCGGCCACTTCGGCGTCCCGGCCGGCGATCGAACCGACCTGCCAGAAGCGGAACTCGTCCAGCGTGGCGGCGCTGGTCGTCAGCACGCCACTGGTCACCGACACCAGCAGCGCGTTGACGGCGGCGCCGCCGAGCGCGAGCTTGACCGGCGTGGCGCCACCCCGTCCGCTGGAGGCGATGGCGTACACCACCACCGACGCGACGGCCGCGCCCGCGAAGGCGAACCACACATAGCCCGAGAGCGTGTGCACCCCGGCGAACGCGATGGCCAGCACCACGCCCACGCTGGAGCCCTGGCTGATGCCGAGGATGCCCGGGTCGGCGATCGGATTGCGGGTGATGCCCTGGAGGACGGTGCCGGCCAGCGCCAGCGCGGCCCCGACCATCAGACCGTTCAGCGTGCGCGGCACGCGCAGTTGGCGTATGACCTGGGCGTCGTCGCTGTGCCCGCCGTGCAGCAGGGCGTCGACGACCGCCGACGGCGCGACGGCTCGTGCGCCGACCGCGAGACTCAGCAGGACGGCGAACAGCACCGCCAGTACGGCCCCCGCCGTCCAGCCGATACGGCGGGCGACCAGGACATCTCTGGTGCGGCGGGTCGTCGGGGCGACGGCGGACATCGGAACCAATCGGGAGGTGCGGCAGGAGGCGCGAGCGGGCAGCGGAAACGGATACAGCGGGTCCAGGGGTGGTTAGGCTTGGCTAAGTCTAGCCACCTGGTTTGCGCCACCGACCTGGGCACAATGGCTCCCATGGCCTCTCTGACGACTCGGCACGCGCCCACGGTCGGCTTCGACCTCGATATGACCCTGATCGACTCACGACCCGGTATCCGCGCCGCCTACCTGGCCCTTTCCGCCGAGACCGGGGTCCCGATCGACGCCGATCTGGCCGTCACACGGCTCGGCCCGCCGCTCGAACTGGAGCTGGCGCACTGGTTTCCCGAGCACCGGATCGCGGAGGTGGGTGACCGCTACAGGGAGATCTATCCCACATTCGCCATCGCCCCGACCCCCGCGCTGCCGGGTGCCAGGGAGGCCGTCGCGGCCGTACAGGAGCTGGGCGGCCGGGCGATCGTCGTCACCGCCAAGCACGAGCCGAACGCCAGACTCCACCTGAGCCACCTCGGCATCGAGCCCGACGCCGTCGTCGGCTGGCTGTGGGCGGAGGCCAAGGCGCGGGCGCTGCGCGAGCACGGCGCGACCGTCTATGTCGGCGACCACACCGGCGATGTGCGCGGGGCGCGCACGGCGGGGGCGCTCTCCGTGGCCGTGCCGACGGGGCCGTGCGACGAGGAGGAACTGCGCGTGGCCGGGGCGGATGTGATCCTGGCGGACCTGACGGCGTTTCCGGCCTGGCTGGAGGGGTACGTCGCGGGCGAGCCGGAGGCCCGCACGGCCTGACGGCCCCGGAGTCTCTCAGGCGGCCGGTGTGGCGGCCGACTTGGCCTGCCTGCGCTGCGCGGCGATCGAGCGCAGCACGCCGGCGGCGGCGATCACGAAGCCCACGCCCATCAGCATGCAGATGGCGTAGGCGATCGACGGGAACGGGTCCGTGCCGAGGAACAACGGGGCCACGGTGGCGAGAGTGGCCACGGCGCCGACGATGAACACGATCGCGCCGAAACGGACCAGCCGGTCGCCGGGTCCGGCCTCGTCCGCCGCGCGGGATGAAGGAGTAGCAGTCACCCCACCAGGGTAGTTCCCTGCGGACAGCAGCGGACAGGAACCATCCGGCGACGTCTTGTCACCAGCCGCTGGACCATTAGCCTGGGGAGTGGCGGGTCGGTTGACCCGCTGTAGTGCTCTCCAGAGCCCTTTTCGCGCGCGCCAGCGCCCCAACGAGTACGAGGACGAGGACAGACGTGCCTACCGGCAAGGTCAAGTGGTTCAACAGCGAGAAGGGCTTCGGCTTTCTCTCCCGTGACGACGGCGGCGACGTCTTCGTCCACTCGTCGGTCCTCCCTGCCGGAGTCGACGCACTCAAGCCCGGCCAGCGCGTGGAGTTCGGTGTCGTCGCAGGCCAGCGCGGCGATCAGGCGCTGTCGGTGACGGTCCTCGACCCGACTCCCTCCATCGCGGCGGCCCAGCGCCGCAAGCCCGACGAACTGGCCTCCATCGTCCAGGATCTGACGACCCTGCTGGAGAACATCACGCCCATGCTGGAGCGCGGCCGGTATCCGGACAAGGTCCATGGCGCGAAGATCGCGGGCCTGCTCCGCGCGGTCGCGGACCAGCTCGACGTCTGAGCCCGGCGTCCGGGCCCGGCGTCCGAGCGGCGTCGGGCGCCGAGTCCCGGCCACGCGCGCGGATCGCGCGGATCAGACGAAACGCAGCGCGTCGGGGCCGAGGGGCGGTACGAGTCCCTCGGCCGCGGCGCGGGTGAGCAGCCCGCGGACCGCCGCGTAACCGTCGTCGCCCAGGTCCGCGGTGAACTCATTGACGTACAGACCGATGTGCTGGTCGGCGACCGACGGGTCCATCTCCTGGGAGTGTTCCAGGACGTACGGGCGTGAGATCGCCGGGTCGTCCCAGGCCATCCGGACCGACTCGCGGGCCGCGTCGGCCAGCCGCCGGAGGGTTTCCGCGCCCAGCGAGCGCTTCGCGATGATCGCGCCCAGCGGGATCGGCAGGCCCGTGGTGGCCTCCCAGTGCTCGCCCATGTCGGCGAGGGAGTGCAGCCCGTAGTCCTGATAGGTGAAGCGCGCCTCGTGGATGACCAGACCGGCGTCCACCTTGCCGTCGCGCACCGCCGGCATGATCTCGTGGAACGGCAGGACGACCACCTCGCCCACCCCACCGGGCACCACCTCGGCGGCCCACAGCCGGAAGAGCAGATAGGCCGTGGACCGCTCGCTCGGTACGGCCACGGTCCTGCCGGTCAGGTCGACGCCCGGCTCCCTGGTGAGGACGAGCGGGCCGCAGCCCCGGCCGAGCGCCCCGCCGCACGGGAGCAGCGCGTACTCGTCGAGCACCCACGGCAGCACGGCGTACGACACCTTGAGCACGTCGAACTCACCGCGCTCCGCCATACCGTTCGTGATGTCGATGTCCGCGAACGTGACATCGAGCGCGGGCGCGCCCGGCACCCGGCCATGGGCCCACGCCTCGAAGACAAAGGTGTCGTTCGGGCACGGCGAGTAGGCGATCCGCAGATTCGGCAGGGTCATGACGGCTCCTCGAAGACCGGGGTGAGCAGCGTGAACGCGGACCGCAGCGCGTCCAGCGCCTCGCCGATCCGCCAGTCGGCACGGTTGCGGGGACCGACGGCGTTGGAGATCGCGCGGATCTCCGCGCACGGCACGGAGTGGACGGCGGCGGCCTCCGCCACCCCGAAGCCCTCCATCGCCTCGGCGGCGGCGCGCGGGTGACGCGCGGTCAGCCGGGCCGCACCGGCCGCGGTCCCGGTCACGGTGGAGACGGTGAGCACGGGCGCGAGGACCGCGCCGGCCGCCGGACCCGTGTTCAGGATCGTGGTCATACGGCCCGTCAGTTCGGCCGGTGGACGGTGCACGCTGGTGCCGAAGCCCAGCGTCTCGATCGGCACATAACCGTCGGGAGTCTCGGCGCCCAGCTCCGCGGCGACGATCGCGTCCGCGACGACCAGCGAGCCCAGAGGCGCGTGCGGCAGGAAGCCGCCACCGACACCGGCCGAGATCACCAGATCGTACGGAGGGTCGTACGGGGAGGACGCCAGGGCGGTCGCCGTGGCGACCGCCGCCGCGGTCGGGCCGATCCCGCCCGCCAGCACGTCCACCACGGGTATCTGCACGGACGAAGGACGGGGCGCGTACTGCGCGTGGCCCCGGATCTCGTAACCGCCCGTCAGCTCCCGGGCGCCGAGGCTCGTCAGACGCGCCAGTCCCGCGACGACGGAGTCGGCCTCCGCCACCACCGCCGTCACCACAAGCACACGCAACGCGGAGCCTCCCAGAGGTGCCCGGCCGCCCGGATCAGCGGGTCACCGGGCCGGGGCAGGAAGTCGGGTCAGGAAGTCGGGTCAGGAACTCTTCTTGAACTCGAAGTGCCAGATGCCGGTCAGCTTCTTGCCGCTGGTCTCCACGATGCTGACCTGCGTGTCGCTCGTGGTCTCGCCGGTCTGGCTGGTGAAGAAGGCGTTGCCGGGGATGGTGCGGTACGTCTTCTTGTACGGCTCCTGCTCGGCCTGCTGGCCGTTGATGAAGAGCGTCCAGCCGTTGTCCGCGATCTCCGGGTCGACGCCGAAACGGACCTTGTCGTCCATCCCGATCTCGATGGTCTTGTCCGCCTTCTTGTTCAGGCAGGGCTGGATGTCGGTCTCGGGGATCGCCTTGCCGTCGTCGTAGCAGGACGCCTCGGTGTTGATCGAGTCGCCGCCGACCGTCACGGTCGCGAGCGGCGTCGGCTTGTCACAGGCGGCCAGGACGAGGAGTCCCGCGGAGACAGCGCCGAGGGCGACACCGGCCCGGCGGGCCCTACCAGAGAAGAACGCAACGGTCATGGGCCGAAGGCTATCGGTCGCCCGGTCCCGCGCTGCGCGGGGGTACGGCGAGCCGCTCACGCCACGCGCGGGTGCGGCGAGCCGCGCCGGGCCGTGGTCAGCAGCCCCCGCGCGGCGGCGAGCGCTCCGACCGCGACGATCCCGGCGGCGACGGCCATGCCCAGCACTCCGTTGAGCGGCAGCGCGATACCGATCGCACCGCCCACCACCCAGGCCATCTGGAGCAGCGTCTCGGAGCGCGCGAAGGCGGAGGTGCGCACCTGTTCCGGGACGTCCCGCTGGATCACCGCGTCCAGGGACAGCTTCGACAGCGCCTGGGAGAGACCGGCGACCGCGCACACCACGGCCATCAGCGCGCCGCCGAAGAACAGCGCCGCGAGGACCGCCGCGGACAGCGCGATGCCCAGCATCGTCGCGATGATCAGCTCGGGACCGCGCGCCTTGAGCCAGGCCCCGACGGCGGTGCCCAGCGCGTTGCCCGCGCCGGCCGCGACCCCCACGACCCCGAGCGAGAAGGCCGCGCTGTGCCCGGAGAGCGGATGTTCGCGCAGCAGGAACGCCAGGAAGAAGATCAGGAATCCGGAGAGCGCGCGGTGGGCCGCGTTGGCCTGAAGGCCGTGCAGGACGGACGGGCCGACCGTACGCAGACCGGGCCGCTTCTCCTGGCGGGTGACCAGACGCGCCTTGCGCTCGCCCTTCGCCGAGTCGACCTTGGGCGGCAGTGTGAACGCCAGGAAGGTACCCGCGAGGAAGATCACGCAGGCGCCGTAGAGCGGCCACGGCGACCCCACCATCTGGAGCCCCGCGCCGATCGGCGCGGCCACCCCGGTGGCCAGCAGCCCGGCGAGCGTGACCCGGGAGTTGGCACGCACCAGCGAGAAGCGCGGCGGCAGCAGCCGGGGCACGACCGCGCTGCGGACCACTCCGTACGCCTTCGAGGCGACCAGCACACCGAGCGCCGCCGGATAGAGCTCCAGACCGCCGGTGGCCACCAGGGCCGACATGGTGATGGCGAGCACGGCCCGGGTGAACATGGCGCCCGCCATGGCGGCGCGGCGGCCGTGCGGGACACGGTCGAGGAGCGGACCGATCACCGGGGCGAGCAGCGCGAACGGGGCCATGGTGATGGCGAGGTAGAGCGCGACGCGGCCACGGGCCTCGTCGGTCGGTACGGAGAAGAACACGGTTGAGGCCAGCGCGACGGTGATCATCACATCGCCCGCGCCGTTCACCGCGTGCAGCTCGATCAGCTTGCCGAGCCCGGACTCACCCGCGCCGTGCGCGTGCGTGGCCTTGCGGATGCCCTTCGCGGTCCGGGCGAACGGATAGCGCAGGACACGACCGATTGCCCGCGCCGTCCTGCGGAGCGGGCCGGCTGCGTCGTCGGACGACCTTGCGGCTGCCACTCCGTCATAGTGCCCCAAGGGCCCCTGGTGCGAACCGATCTCACGCGTGACGGGGCCGTGACGGCGCCATGACGGGCGAGCCGGAACGTGTCACCGGCGGGCCGGGAGGTGTTCACCGGGGTCGGGAACAGGTCACCCGCGAGCGGTGCGCGCGGCTCCCCGGCCCCGGCCGGAATCCGCCTCGGACCGTGCCGCACAGGGTCACGGCCGTGTTGCGGTGTGGCCCGAAGTACGGGAAAGGCGGCGTGCAGGTGGGCGGGGGGCGGCGGAGAGGGTAGCGTGCGTAGCGCGCCACCGGCGGTTGTTCTCGGCCGCGCGCCTCTTTGTCATCCCGCAGAATGGATGACGGTAGGTGTGCCCGAGGAGAAGTCGGGCGTGGACGTCGATGCGGCCCTCAGGTCCGCTCCGCCCTCGGCCCGCACATCGCGACTCGGCCGGCGCACCCGTGAGACGGCGTAGGAGAGAAGCGAGACCTGTGAGTGCTGCGACGACGCGAAGCCGAATCCCTGACCGTCTGTGCGCCGAGGCGGTAGACCTCGCCAGGTCGGCCGCCGAGGAGGTGGCCGCGCCCGGGGTTGTCGGGGAGCATGTCTCGGCGGTGGCGGACGGGGACCGCGTCGTCACGCACTTCTTCGAATGCAAGGAGCCCGGCTACCGGGGCTGGCGCTGGGCCGTGACCGTCGCGCGGGCGTCCCGCGCGAAGACGGTCAGCCTGGACGAGACGGTCCTGCTGCCGGGGCCGGACGCCCTGCTGGCGCCCGAATGGGTGCCCTGGAGCGAGCGGCTCCGGCCCGGCGACATGGGCCCCGGCGACCTGCTGCCCACCGAGGCCGAGGATCTGCGCCTGGAGCCCGGCTACACGGGCGACGACGTACCCCCGCCGAATTCCGTGGTGTCGGACGCGGTCACCCCGCAGAACCTCGTGGACCTCGTGGAGGCCGAGGACGCGGAGCCGGCGGAGGACGACGAGCCGGCGACCATCGAACGCGGCACGATCGCCTCGGTCGCCGAGGAACTCGGCATGCGCCGGGCCCGGGTGCTGTCGCGGTACGGGCTGCATGTGGCGGCCGACCGCTGGGACGAGGCGTTCGGCGCGAAGACGCCCATGGCCCAGGCGGCACCGGCGCCCTGCGTCTCCTGTGGCTTTCTGCTGCCGCTGGCGGGCTCCCTGCGGCAGGCGTTCGGCGTCTGCGCGAACGAGTTCTCCCCGGCGGACGGCAGGGTCGTCTCGCTGGCGTACGGCTGCGGCGGCCACTCGGAGGCGGCCGTGATGCCGACGCCCTCCCGTCCTTCGCCACCGGTCCTGGACTCGATGGCCACGGACGCGTTCCCGCTGCGCCCGTCCCGCGACAGCGGCTCGGTCCCGGCGGAGGACGAGGAATCGGAAGATCTCGGCCACTCCTGACGGCCGCCTCCGGCGGGGTACGTCCCGTACGACCCCCCGCACCCCCCACCGGACGCCCACCCCCGCGCGGTACCTTCGGCCGCACAGGTAAAGCGGCAGGCGGACAGAGCGGAGTCACAGCGTGAGCGTCACGGAGACCGAGGGGGCCGACCCGTTCGGAACGGCGCGCCTGCGACGCGGGGTGCTTGACGCGTGGGGCGCCGGGCCCGCGCGGTTCCGGGAGGACGCCAACGCCGAGGAGGATCTCGCGCTCGGCGGCTACCGCGACCGGCTCGTGGTGGAGCTGGCCCAGAACGCCGCCGACGCCGCCGCCCGCGCCGGGGTGCCCGGCCGGCTCCGGCTGACGCTGCGGCCCGGGACCGCCGAGGGCCCCGCCGTCCTGGCCGCCGCCAATACCGGTGCCCCGCTGGACGCGACCGGCGTCGAGTCGCTCAGCACCCTGCGCGCCTCCGCCAAGCGGGAGGGCCACGAGACCGCCGTAGGACGCTTCGGCGTCGGGTTCGCCGCGGTGCTCGCCGTCAGCGACGAGCCCGCCGTCATCGGGCGGCACGGCGGCGTCCGCTGGTCCCTGGCGGAGGCCCGCGAGCTGGCCAGGGAGGCCGCCCAGGCGAGCCCCGGGCTCGGCGACGAGCTGCGGCGCCGTGAGGGGCACGTACCGCTGCTGCGGCTGCCGCTGCCCGCCGAGGGCACGCCGCCCGAGGGGTACGACACCGTTGTCATGCTGCCGCTGCGCGACGGCACCGCGGCCGATCTTGCCGAGCGGCTGCTCGCCGGGATCGACGACGCGCTGCTGCTGACGCTCGCCGGGCTCGTCGAGATCGTGATCGAAACCCCTGACGGGGAGCGGGTGTTGCGGCGGTCCGAGGACGGGCCGTACGTCCAGGTCGACGACAGCGACGACAGCGACGACAGCACAGACGGCGGCGGGGGCCACCGCTGGCGGGTGGTCAGCCACCACGGCGCCACCGCGCCCGAGCTGCTCGAAGGGCGTCCCGTCGAGGAGCGGCTGCGTCCGCACTGGTCCGTCACCTGGGCCGTGCCCGTGGACGGCGAAGGCGCTCCGGTCCGTCCGCGTACCGCGCCCGTCGTGCACGCGCCGACCCCCACCGACGAGCCCCTCGGCGTGCCCGCGCTGCTGATCGCCTCGCTGCCGCTCGACACCACCCGCCGCCATCCCGCGCCGGGGCCGCTCACCGACTTCCTCGTCGGGAAGGCCGCGGACGCGTACGCCGAGCTGCTCGGCGGCTGGCAGCCCGTCTCCACCGGCACCATCGACCTGGTGCCGGGACCGCTCGGCAAGGGCGAGCTGGACGGACGGCTGCGGGCCGCGATCCTGGAGCGGCTGCCCCGGGTCGCCTTCCTCGCTCCGGCGGCGCCCAGCGAGGAGCTGACCGTGCTGCGGCCCTTCGAGGCGGAGGTCGTGGAGGGCGCGGGCGCCGACACCGTGCGTGTGCTGGCCGAGGTGCTGCCGACGCTGCTGCCCGCGGGGTTCGAGCGCCGCCCCGAGCTGCGCACCCTGGGCGTCGGCCGGCTGCCGCTGGGCGAGGCCATCGAGCGGATCGCGGGTGCGGAGCGGCCACCGGCCTGGTGGCGGCGGCTGTACGAGTCGCTCGCCGGCGTCGACCCGGACCGGCTGTCCGGGCTGCCGGTGCCGCTGGCCAACGGCCGTACGACGATCGGGCCGCGCCAGGTCCTGCTGCCCCTGCCGGACACCGGGACACCCGCGGAGCTGGCCCGGCTCGGCCTGAAGGTCGCGCACCCCGAGGCCACCCACCCGCTGCTGGAGAAGCTGGGCGCGCTGCCCGCCACCCCGCGTGCCGTGCTGACGACCCCGCAGGTGCGCGCGGCGGTCGCCGCCTCGCTGGACGCGGGCGAGGTCTGGGACGAGGACGCCGCCGGACCGGACGCCGAGGAACTGGCCGAGACCGTCCTTGGTCTTGTCCGGGACGCCGGACTGGAGGCGGGCGACGAACCATGGCTGGCGGCGCTCGCCCTGACCGACGAGGACGGCGAGCTGGCGCCCGCCGGTGAACTCGTCCTGCCGGGAAGCCCGTTCGCCTCCGTCATGCGCGAGGACGAACTGGCGCTCTGCGACGCCGATCTGGCCGCGCGCTGGGGCGAGCAGCCGCTGGCGGCGTGCGGGGTGCTGGCGAATTTCGCGCTGGTGCGTGCCACCGATGTCGTGCTGGATCCGGATGAACTGGAGCCCCGCGACAGCGACTTCCCGGAGCCCGACGACGCCGGTCTGCTCGACGCGGTCGACGTCTGGTGCGAGGACGTCCTCGACCGGCTGCCGGAGACCCCGGTGCCGCCGGTCGCCACGGAGATCGTGGCCGTACGGGACCTGGATCTGGTGGACGACGACGCGTGGCCCCGGGCGCTGGCCCTGCTGGCCCGGCCGCCGCTGCGGGACGCGCTGACCCAGCCCGTGCGGATCCTGCTGCCGGACGGGACGACGGAGGCCGTGCGTTCGTACACCGCCTGGTGGCTGCGGGACCATCCGGTGCTCGACGGGCGCCGGCCGGCCGGGCTGCGGGCCGAGGGCGGCGACCCGCTGCTGGCGGGGGTGTACGACTCCGTGGACGCGACCGGCTTCGACGATGCGCAGGTGCTGCGGGCGCTCGGCGTACGGACGTCGGTCGCCGCGCTCCTCGACGAGCCGGGCGGCGCGGCGGAGCTGCTCGGACGGCTCGCCGATCCGTCGCGGCCGGTGCGCGCGGGGCAACTGCACGCGCTCTACACGGCGCTCGCCGATCTCGATCCGGAGCAGGTGACCCTGCCGGACGAGCTGCGCGCGGTCGTCGACGGTGAGGTCCGGGTCGTGGACGCGGCGGAAGCGGTGATCGCGGACGCGCCCGATCTGCTGCCGCTGGCCGGCGGGCTGGCGCTGCTGCCGGTGTCGCCGGCGCGCGCGGCGGAGCTGTCGGAGCTGCTCCAGGTGCGCGGGCTGAGTGAGACGGTGGCCGCGGAGGTGACCACGGCCGGCGAGGAGCACACCGTGCCGGAGCCGGTCCGGGTCCTGCTGGGCGCGGGCACGCCCGAGGTGTATGTCGAGCACGAGGAGCTGCTTGCGGGCGGTGTGGAGCTGGACTGGCGCCGGACCCCGGACGGTGTGGTGCACGCGGCGACGCTGGAGGGCGTCGCGGCGGGCCTGGCCTGGGCGGCGGGCCAGTGGCCGCGGCGCTTCGAGGTGGCGGCGCTGCTGGAGGATCCGTCCCGGACGGAGGAGCTGGCCCGGGACCGCTGGTTCGACTGAGCATCCCCTCCGGCTGAGCACCCCCGGCTGAGCACCCCCGACTGGGCCCCGTCTTCGGCCGGGCCCCGTGTCTTCGGCCGGGCTCCGTCGAGGACCGGCCCGGCACCTCCGCGCGATGTGCCGGGCCCCTGTCCTACGCGGGGAACCTGCGGCCGACGTACTGCCAGCAGTACTCCAGCGCGGCCGACGCCGCCACGGCGACGGCCACCGCGGTCCACGGCATCGTCACGCCCACCAGCTTCAGCGCGAAGAAGTGCTGGAGCGCGGGTACGGCGAGTACGACGAGGAACAGCGCCGCCATCGACAGGACCAGGCCGATCCGCCACCAGGTGTAGGGACGGGCGACGATCGCCAGCACCCACATGGAGACCAGGAAGAGCGTGAGCGTTGCCGCGCTGGTCTCCGCGCTCAGGGCGTCGGCGCCGACGTAGTAGTGCCGGGCCAGCATGTAGGTGGCGAAGGTGGCGGCGCCGGCGATGACCCCCGAGGGGATCGCGTAGCGCATCACCCGGCGCACGAAGTTCGGCCTCGCGCGCTCCCGGTTCGGCGCCAGCGCCAGGAAGAACGCCGGGATGCCGATCGTCAGTGTGGACAGCAGCGTGAGATGGCGCGGCAGGAAGGGGTACTCCACCTGGAAGCAGGCCACCAGGACCGCCAGCAGCACCGAGTAGACCGTCTTCGTCAGGAAGAGCGTCGCGACCCGGGTGATGTTGCCGATGACCCGGCGGCCCTCCGCCACCACCGAGGGCAGCGTGGCGAAGCTGTTGTTCAGCAGCACGATCTGGGCGACGGCCCGGGTCGCCTCCGAGCCGGAACCCATCGAGACCCCGATGTCCGCGTCCTTCAGCGCCAGCACGTCGTTCACGCCGTCCCCGGTCATCGCGACCGTATGGCCGCGTGACTGGAGCGCGCCGACCATCTCGCGCTTCTGCTGCGGTGTGACCCGCCCGAAGACCGTCCCGGATTCGAGCGCCTCGGCCATCTCGGCACGGTCGGTGGGAAGGCGACGGGCGTCGACCACGTGCTCCGCGCCCGCCAGACCGAGCTTGCCGGCCACCGCGCCGACGGAGACGGCGTTGTCGCCGGAGATGACCTTGGCGGCGACGTTCTGCTCGGCGAAGTAGCGCAGGGTGTCCGCGGCGTCCGGCCGCAGCCGCTGTTCCAGGACCACCAGCGCGGTGGCGCTCGCTCCGGCCGCCGCGTCGGAGGCGTCCAGCTCGCCCGCGGCGCGGGCCAGCAGCAGCACGCGCAGGCCCTCCCTGTTGAGCCGGTCGGTCTCCCGGAGCGCGGGATCGCCCTCGGGCAGCAGGACATCGGGCGCGCCCAGCAGCCAGCCGGAGGAGCGCTTCGCGGTGCCGTCGGCGCCGCCGCTTCCCGGCTCGGTGAAGGCGGCGCCGCTGTATTTGCGGGCGGAGGAGAAGGGCAGCGCCGCCGTGACGGGCCAGTCCGCGCGGTCGTCGTGATAGGCGTCGATGATCGCCTGGAGGCTGGCGTTGGGGCGTGGCTCAGAGGCGCCGATCGCGCCGAGGACCCGCCGTACGTACTTCTCGTCCGCGCCTCCCAGCGGCCGCAGCTCCCGGACGTCCATCCCGCCCTCGGTGAGCGTCCCGGTCTTGTCCAGGCAGACGACGTCGACGCGCGCCAGCCCTTCGATGGCGGGCAGTTCCTGGACCAGGCAGTGCTGTCCCGCGAGCCGGATGACCCCGATCGCGAAGGCGACGGAGGTGAGCAGCACCAGCCCCTCGGGGATCATCGGGACGATGCCGCCGACAGTCCTGGCGAGCGAGTCCTTGAAGTTGCTCTGATGGACGACGAGCTGGCTGATGATCAGCCCGATCGCGGTCGGGATCATCATCCAGGTCACATATTTGAGGATGGTGCTTATCCCGTTGCGCAGCTCGGAGTCGACGAGCGTGAAGCGGGACGCCTCCTCGGCGAGCTGCGCCGCGTAGGCCTCGCGGCCGACCCGGGTGGCCCGGAACGCGCCGCCGCCCACGACCACGAAGCTGCCGGACATCACGGAGTCACCGGGGTGCTTCAGTACGGGATCGGCCTCGCCGGTGAGCAGCGACTCGTCGACTTCGAGGCTGTCGGCCTCGACCACCTCGCCGTCCACGACGACCTTGTCACCCGGGCCGAGTTCGACGAGATCCCCGAGCACGATCCCGGAGGTGGAGATCTCGGCGGCGACCCCGTCGCGCCGGACGGTCGGCTTGGCCTCACCGATCACCGCGAGGCCGTCGAGGGTCCTCTTGGCGCGCAGTTCCTGGACGATGCCGATACCGGTGTTGGCGATGATCACAAACCCGAAGAGGGTGTCCTGGATCGGTGCGACAAAGAACATGATCACCCAGAGCACGCCGATGATCGCGTTGAAGCGGGTGAAGACATTGGCGCGGATGATCTCGGTCAGGGAGCGGCTGCTGCGCACCGGGACGTCGTTGACCTCGCCGCGGCGGACATGCTCCGCCACCTCGGCGGCGGTCAGGCCGGTGTGCCGGCCGGCGGGCCGTGGTGGCTTCATGGGGTGTACGGGATCGAGCTCGGCGCCCGCGTCGATCATGGGGCCGGGTCCACCGCGGCCATGCGGTTCCGGGCCGTCGGTGTCGGTCTTCGCCCACTGCGTCATGGTTCCGACGGTACGACCCGCCGCACGGCTTCACCCGGCGACCGTCCGAAGACCGGACCTTGGGAGGAGCGGTCCCTGGCCGGGCCGGGACGGCACTCGGGGACCGACCCCGAACTGTGTCGGGGTCGGGTCAGGCGGAGGAGCCGCCGGACGTTCCGCCGGGCGGGTTCGCGCCGGCCGCCGCGCGCTTGAGGGCCGCGTCCCGTCCGCGTACGTACCAGATGCCGATGATCCCGAGGCCGCCGCCGGCCAGACAGGTCCAGATCCACCAGGCGTGTCCGTGGTCGGCGTACCAGCCGTAGAACGGGAGCTGTACGAGGAAGAGGACGAACCAGATGATCGTGCCGCCGGTGACGGTGGCGACGACCGGCCCCTCCAGGGGCTCGGGCGCCTCCCGCTGGGGAGATCTGGTCGAGGAACCGGTCATGGGCTCAGTCTATGCGGGGGTCCGCGCGGCGCCGCGGGGGCGCCGACGGGGCCCGTGCGCGGGCGGTGAGCGAGCGGTGTGCGGTGCGCGGAGGGCAGGCGGCACAAGGCTCTACGCGCGAAGATAGCGATCTTCGAGCGATGTATTCATACTGAAACGGTTTCCGACTGACTTGATTTGTTCGGCTGAACCTCTAAGTCTGACCGGATTTCCCCTTCACCGGCTCTCACCGGTGGCCCGCTTTCCGTCCGTACGACGACTGAGGTTCCGCATGCCCCGCTCGGCCACCGCTCCGGTCGATCCAGCCGCCCCGCCGCCCCGCCCCCGGCAGCCGGCCGGCGGACTGGACCGATTCTTCAAGATCTCGGAGCGCGGTTCCACGGTCGGCCGCGAGGTGCGCGGCGGGTTCGCCACCTTTTTTGCGATGGCCTACATCATCGTGCTGAATCCGATCATCCTCGGAAGCGCGAAGGACATGTACGGCCACCAGCTCGACAGTGGCCAGCTCGTCACCGCCACCGTGCTGACCGCGGCCTTCTCCACCCTCCTCATGGGGGTCATCGGCAATGTGCCGATCGCCCTGGCGGCCGGACTCGGCGTGAACACCGTCGTCGCCCTCCAGCTCGCGCCCAGGATGAGCTGGCCGGACGCGATGGGCATGGTCGTGCTGGCCGGTCTGGTGGTGATGCTGCTGGTCGCCACCGGTCTGCGGGAACGCGTGATGAACGCCGTGCCGAACGGGCTGCGCAAGGGCATCGCCATCGGCATCGGTCTGTTCATCATGCTGATCGGCCTGGTCGACTCCGGCTTTGTCTCCCGTGTCCCGGACGCCGCCCACACCACCGTGCCGCTCCAGCTCGGCGCGGGCGGCCATCTCGACGGCTGGCCCGTCCTGGTCTTCGTCCTCGGCGCGCTGCTCACGCTGGCGCTGATCATCCGTAAGGTGCCGGGCGCGATCCTGATCTCCATCGTCGCGATGACGGTCCTGGCCCTGATCATCGACGCCGTCGCCACGGTGCCGAGCTGGGGGCTGACAAGCCCGAAGTGGCCGGGCAGCCCGGTCGAGGCCCCGGACTTCGGCCTTCTCGGCCAGTTCAGCCTGTTCGGCGGGTTCGGCAAGGTCGGCGTCCTCACCGGCGTCCTCTTCGTTTTCACCGTCCTGCTGTCGTGCTTCTTCGACGCGATGGGCACCGTCCTCGGTGTCGGCGACGAGGCCGGGCTCATGGACGAGCGGGGCAGGCTCCCCGGGATCAACAAGGTGCTGTTCGCCGACGGCATCGCGGTGGCCGCCGGCGGCGCGACCTCGTCCTCCGCGGGCACCTGCTTCGTGGAGTCCACGGCCGGTGTCGGGGAAGGGGCCAGGACGGGGCTGGCCTCCGTCGTGACGGGGGCGCTCTTCTCGGTGGCGCTGTTCCTCACACCGCTGGCGACAATGGTCCCCTCCCAGGCCGCGACGCCCGCCCTGCTGGCGGTCGGCTTCCTGATCCTGGCCGGTTCGGTACGGGACATCGACTGGAGCGACTACACCATCGCCGCCCCGGCGTTCCTGACCATGGTGGCGATGCCGTTCACGTACTCGATCACCAACGGCATCGGCATCGGCTTCATCGCCTTCTGCGTGCTGCGGACGGCGGCCGGGCGGGGCCGCGAGGTGCCGGTGGCGATGTACGCGGTGGCGGCGGCCTTCGTCTTCTTCTACGCGATGCCGGCGCTCGGTCTCGCGTAGCCCGGCCGGTCTCGCCCAGGGCCCTCGGCCCAGCGGCGGTGCAGGTGGGGCCCGTTGGGTCACTTTCCGCAGTGGGCTCACTCGTACGAGTGATTAGTGTGCGCAGACCTTGCGGGCCGTCCGGTTGGTATTTAGCTTGGGTAATGAGTTATGCTAACGAACATGCCTGACCTGTCCCACGGCGACGAGAACGACGCCGCCGTGAACGCACTTCGCTCCGCCGTCATGCGGCTGGGCCGGCGTCTGAAGCACCAGCGTGTTGACGAGTCGCTGAGCCCCACCGAGATGTCGGTGCTGGGCACGCTCGCGCGCTGTGGCTCCGCCACCCCGGGTGAGTTGGCCCGCAAGGAGCATGTCCAGCCGCCGTCGATGACTCGCATCGTCGCGCTGCTCGAAGCGAAGGGTCTCGTCAGGCTCGAGCCGCATCCCGACGACCGTCGGCAGAAGGTGGTCAGCCAGACAGAGGAGGCCGAAGCGATGCTCGAAGAGAGCCGCCGCAAGCGGAATGTCTGGCTGGCGACCCTTGCCGAGGGGCTGGACGATGACGAGTGGGCGAAGCTGCGCGCTGCCGCCCCCGTACTGGAAAAGCTCGCTCACTTGTAATCCGCGCGCTGTGAGGAGGCGAACCCACTTTGAGTACGGGATCCGGATCAGACTCCGCCCCCGCACCGATATCCACCCACGACAGCACCACCGGCGGCGGGACATTCTCGTCGCTGAAGATCCGCAACTACCGGTTGTTCGCGACGGGAGCCGTCGTCTCCAACACCGGTACGTGGATGTCCCGGGTCACCCAGGACTGGCTGGTGCTCAGCCTCACCGGTTCATCGGCGGCCGTCGGTATCACGACGGCTCTCCAGTTCCTCCCGATGCTGCTCTTCGGTCTGTACGGCGGTGTCATCGCGGACCGCTACCCGAAACGGCAGTTGCTGCTCGTCACACAGGCGGCACTCGGCCTGTGCGGAGTCGCCCTCGCCCTGCTGACCCTCTCCGGACATGTCCAGGTCTGGCACGTCTATCTGATCGCCTTCCTGCTCGGCATGGTCACAGTCGTCGACAACCCGACCCGCCAATCTTTCGTCTCCGAAATGGTCGGCCCGGACCAGCTCCGTAACGCGGTCAGCCTCAACTCGGCGAACTTCCAGTCCGCGAGACTCATAGGCCCCGCCATCGCCGGAGTCCTCATCACCACCGTCGGCAGCGGCTGGGCGTTCATGCTGAACGGCCTGTCCTTTCTCGCCCCGCTGCTGGGCCTGCTCCTGATGCGCTCTCACGAGCTGCACGAGTCCACGCCCATACGCCGCGGAAAGGGCCAGCTCAGAGAAGGTCTGAGCTATGTGAGGGGCCGGCCCGAGCTGATCTGGCCGATCGTCCTCGTCGGATTCGTCGGGACCTTCGGCTTCAACTTCCCGATCTGGCTGACCGCGTTCGCGCACGAGGTCTACCACGGCGGAGCCGGGCTCTACGCCTTCTTCAACATCCTGATGGCGGCCGGTTCCCTGGCGGGCGCGCTACTCGCCGCCAGACGCCGTTCCTCGCGGCTGCGGCTGCTGATCATTGCGGCGATGGCGTTCGGCCTGCTGGAGATCATGGTCTCCCTGTCGCCGTCCGTCTGGCTGTTCTCGCTGCTGCTCCTGCCGATCGGGATGCTCGGCATGACGACGAACATCAGCGCGAACACGAGCGTCCAGATGGGCGCCGACCCGGCGATGCGGGGCCGGGTGATGAGCCTGTACATGATGGTCTTCGTCGGCGGTACGCCCTTCGGCGGCCCGTTCCTCGGCTGGGTCACCGACACCTACGGCGCCCGCGTCGGGTTCGCGGCGGGCGGGGCGGTCTCCCTGGTCGCGGCGGCGGTGATCGGCCTGATCCTGACCCGGGTGATCGGGGTACGCCTCAAGTTCGGCCTGAGAGGCGGTCGCCCGCACATGCGGTTCGTACCGAAGGAGCAGCTCGCGACCGCTGCGTGAGGTGACTCCGGGACGGTGGTCCTGACCGGCGAGCCCGGTCGGGGCCACTGCCGTGAGGCCGCGGCACGAGGCCGTGTCCGAGGCGGGGAAGCGGGTCAGTCGCGGGGATGCGGCAGCCGCGCGGTACAACGATACGCACGGTGACCGGGGCACGCCGTTGTGCGGCTGGGAGACTCGTCGCATGAGACTGTTCGCCGCCGTACTGCCGCCCGCCGGGGCCGTCGGGGAGCTGGCCGCAGCCGTCGAGCGGCTCCGGGCGCTGCCCGGCGCCGGTGAGCTGCGGTGGACCGGACGGGCGGGCTGGCATGTCACGCTCGCCTTCCTGGGGGAGGTCGAGGACCGGCTGCTGCCCGGACTGACCGAGCGGCTGGGGCGGGCGGCGCGCCGTACCGAGCCCTTCGCGCTGCGGGTCCACGGCGGCGGGCACTTCGGCGACCGCGCCCTGTGGGCCGGCGCGGCGGGAGGGCTCGACGAGCTGAGACTCCTCGCGGAACGCTCCGGCGCCGCCGCCCGCCGGGCCGGAGTGCCGATGGACGAGCACCGGCCTTATCACCCGCATCTCACGCTCGCGCGCGCCCGGGGAGGCACCGCACTGGCGCCGTTCGCCAGGGCGCTCGACGGCTTCGACGGCACCGGGTGGGAGGTGACCGAGCTGGTACTCGTACGGAGCCTGCTGCCGGCCGGAGGCGTCCCCGGTGAGCGGCCGCGGTACGAGGCGGTGGCGCGCCGGCCGCTCGGGAAGGGCCGCCGGGAAGACCCGGGGGACGGGTCCGCCGGCTCCGGCCGTTAACCTCGACGCGTGGACCCGAAAACCCGGAACCGGATCATGGCCGGTGTGCTTGTGCTGATATTCCTGATCGTCGCCGTCGCGGCCGCGGTCGGCTGATCGCCCGGCGCCCCCGGGCCCCGGCCCGTCCGGCCCTGAAGGACTCGGCCGACGGGCGGCGCCCGGGAGATACTTTCGACAGATACGTGTCGTGTGCGACGTGCTGCCGAAGGGCCGGGCCGGGCTATGGATTCGTACGACGAGAGATTCGCGCTCGGCGGGGCCTTCCACGCGGCGCTGGCGGCGGGCGACTGGGTCCTGATCCGGTCCATGCTGCACGACGAGGCGGTATGGGTCCTGCCGGGCGACAACGTGCTCTCCGGTGAGGCGCGGGGCGCGGACGCGGTGGTCGAACGCGCGCGGACGATCGCCGGTTACGGAGTGGACTTCGGGCTGCTGCACATCCTGGTGAGCAGGGACAACATGGCGCTGTCGCTGCGGAACACCGCGCGGTGGGAGGGCCGGGTCCTGGACGAGTACGCGGTCACCGTGTGTGCCGTGCACGAGGGCAAGATCTCGGACATCGAGACCTATCTCTCCGACGTGGCGATGCTGGACGCCTTTTTCGTCTGAGCGCCGGCTCCGGAGAGCGTGAGCCGCGGGCCGGCGGCTCACGCTCGTTCCGCGTCTACCAGGCGAACGCCTCGGGCGAGGGGCCCGGGCCCGGGAAGATCTCGTCCAGCGAGGACAGGACCTCCGCCGAGAGCTCCACGTCCACCGCCCTGACGGCGGACTCCAACTGCTCGATCGTCCGGGGGCCGACGATCGGACCGGTCACCCCGGGACGGGTGAGCAGCCAGGCCAGCGCGGCCTCGCCCGGCTCGATGTCGTGCTTGTCGAGCAGATCCTCGTACGACTGGACCTGCGCCCTGATCTTCGTATTGGCGAGCCCGTTGCCCGAGCGGCCCTCGCCCGTGCGGGCGCCGCCGCCCTCGCGCTCCTTGCGGATCGCGCCGCCCAGCAGACCGCCGCTCAGCGGCGACCAGGGGATGACACCGAGGCCGTACTCCTGCGCGGCCGGGATGACCTCCATCTCGGCGCGGCGCTCGGCGAGGTTGTACAGGCACTGCTCGCTGACCAGGCCGTACGAGCCGAGACGGCGGGCGGTCTCATTGGTCTGGGCGATCTTCCAGCCGGGGAAGTTGGACGATCCCGCGTAGAGGATCTTGCCCTGCTGGATCAGGGTGTCGATGGCCTGCCAGATCTCCTCGACCGGGGTGAGGCGGTCGATGTGGTGGAACTGGTAGAGATCGATGTGGTCGGTCTGGAGCCGCTTGAGGCTGGCGTCCACCGCGCGGCGGATGCTGAGGGCGGAGAGCTTGTCGTGGTTGGGCCACGCCTGGCCCTCCGCGGCCATGTTGCTGTAGACCTTGGTGGCGAGGACGACCTTGTCCCGGCGGTCACCGCCCTTGGCGAACCAGGTGCCGAGGATCTCCTCGGTGCGGCCCTTGTTCTTGCCCTGGCCGTAGACATTGGCGGTGTCGAAGAAGTTGATCCCCGCGTCGAGGGCGGAGTCCATGATGGTGTGACTGTCGGCCTCATGGGTGAGAGGCCCGAAGTTCATCGTCCCGAGGACGAGTCGGCTGACCTTGAGTCCGGTGCGTCCGAGCTGCGTGTACTTCATGACTCCACAGCCAACGCGTTCGAGCGCACTCGAAGCAAGCCCTCCACGAGAGCGACCACGCGAATGGAGTGAATAGCGCGGAATGCCCGTTGAGCGCAAGAGATCACTACTGGACGCCGAAGTGGTACTTCCTGTGGTTTCCAGCCAAGTTGTCCGGACCGTGCATGACGGTGCCGATCTGTGATCATGCAGTTCCTGTGAGTGACTGGGCATGTTCGGTGTCCGGCTTCTACAGGAGGTCCGCATTGCGTACGACATACATATCCACCGCCGTCGCCGCGGCACTCGCCCTCGGGGCGGGTGGCCAGCTCACCGCGGCTTCACCGGCTTCGGCCGCCGCCCCACTGAGCTGCGACCAGCCGAATGACGTGACGGACAACAGCGGCCACCGAGGGGTGGCCATCACCTGTCGCGGCGACTTGTTCACGGGCTGGGTCAGATGCCAGAAGGGCGAACTGGTCTACGTGCGATACGGAAACCGTGCCACGTCCGGCGGTTTGTCGACGGTGTGGTGCGAGCAGGACGGTGTCCCCGTCGCCGCGGGCGGCGACCCGGCCTGAGGTCAGGAGCGCCGGGCCTCGCTGTCCGCCGGGGGCTGTCCCGCAGCCGGCCGGCGGGGGCCGCGTCCCTCTGGGGACGGACGTGTCCGCCCGGCGCGGGCGGGCTGACGGCCGGCGGGCCGTCAGCCCGCGAACGCGTCGAGAGCCGCGCGCACTTCGCGTCTTTCGGTGTCGCTGCCCTTGTGGCCCGCGTCCTCGACGACGACCAGCCGGGCGTCCGGCCAGGCGCGCGCCAGCTCCCACGCGGTGCCCAGCGTGGAGCCCAGATCGAACCGGCCGTGGATCAGTACCCCGGGGATCTCCGCCAGCCGGTCCGCGCCGCGCAGCAGGGCGCCTTCCGCCAGCCAGGCGCCGTGCGAGAAGTAGTGCGCGCAGATCCGTACCAGTGCCTGACGGGCGGCGGGCGGCCGGTCGCTGTACGGGTGCGCCGGGCCGTTCGGCTCCTGGGAGAGTACGGCGTCCTCCCAGGCGCACCAGTCGGCGGTGGCCCGTTCGCGTACCGCCGGATCCGGGCTCTCCATCAGCCGCGCGTAGGCCGCGAGCAGATCGCCGTCGCGCTCGTCCTCCGGTACGCCCGCCCGGAAGCGCTCCCACTCCTCGGGAAAGATCCGCCCGGCGCCCCGGTAGAGCCAGTCGATCTCCGAGCGCCGGGTCATGGTGACACTGGCGATGACGATCTCCGAGACATGCTCCGGATGGCGCTCGGCGTACGCGAGGATCAGCGTCGATCCCCAGGATCCGCCGTGCAGCAGCCAGCGGTCGATACCGAGCAGCGTCCGCAGCCGCTCCATGTCCGCGATGAGATGGCGCGTGGTGTTGTGGCGCAGGTCGGCGGTGGGATCGGCGGCGTGCGGGGTGCTGCGTCCGCAGTTGCGCTGGTCGAAGAGGACGACGCGGTAGCGCTCGGGGTCGAAGTACCGCCGGGAGTGCGGCTTCCGGCCGGAGCCGGGTCCGCCATGGACGACGAGCGCGGGCTTGCCGTCCGGGTTGCCGCAGACCTCCCAGTGGATGCGATGGCCGTCCCCGACATCGAGCATGCCCTGGTCATAGGGCTCGATGGGCGGATACAGCGGGTCCTCGTCCATGGCGGAGCTTCCTCGGGTTCGGCTGCGGGTCCTCGGCCGACCCTATCGAGCCAACGGCGCGGCGCCGCGCGGTTTTCCGGGGCCGGGAGCCCGCCTGATGTGCAGATGGCCGGCCCTGGGGAACGGCGGCCTGGCGGCCAGGGTCACCGCCGGGGCCGTGACGTGAGTGGGGACATGGGGATGCGGAGGCGGCCGGGATGGCAGGCTGGGGGCATGCGTTCGCTTCCGTCCCGTTCCGGCCTGCGTCTTTCCGGTGCCGCCGTCGCCGCCGCCACCGCCGGCGCCGTGCTGCTGATCCCGTTCGCGTCGGCGTACGCGTCCCCCTCCGCCGTCTCGTCCCCCGCCGCCCCGGCGGCCGACGACGGCACGCCCGACGAGAGCTTCACGATCGAGGATCCGCGGATCACCGAGTCCAGCGGACTCGCCGCCAGCCGCGCCCATCCCGGCGTCTACTGGACCCACAACGACAGCGACGACGGGCCGTACATCTACGCCGTCGACTCCAGGACCGGCAGGACGGTCGCGACGATCACCCTGCGGGGCATCGGTGATCCCCGGGACGTGGAGGCCATCTCCATCGGCCCGGACGGCGCCGTCTATGTCGGTGACATCGGCGACAACCTGGGCGGGAGCTGGGACCACGTCTGGATCTACCGGTTTCCCGAGCCCAAGCGGCTCAGGAACGCCACGGTGAGCGCGACGCAGTTCACGGTCAGGTACGCCGACGGGCCGCGCGACGCCGAGGCGATGATGGTCGATCCGGGGACCGGGCGGGTCTACATCGCCTCGAAGAACGAGAACGGCGGCGGGCTGTACGAGGGCCCGGCCCGGCTCAGCTCCTCCGGGACGAACACCTTCCGGCGGATCGCCGAGGTGCCCTGGGTGACGGACGGGGCGTTCTCGCCTGACGGCAAGGAACTGCTGCTGCGCTCGTACTTCAGCGCCCGCGCGTACGCATGGAGGAACGGCCGGCTGGGCGCGGACCACCCGGTGCGCGCTCCGTTCCAGGGGCAGGCCGAGTCGGTGACCTACACGGCGGACGGCAAGGCGGTGATGTTCGGCTCCGAGGGCGCGGAGAGCGGGGTGGTGCGGGTGGACCTGGGCAAGGACACCGACGGCGACTCGCCCTCGAAGAAGGGCGGTTCCGCGTCCGGCGGCGGAGACACGGGCGCGGGCGCCGGACGGCCGGGGAACGCCACGCTGGGTGCTGTCCTCCTCGCGGGCCTGGCCGCGCTGTTCTTCGGCGTCAGGCGGATGCGGAAGAAGTGAGGCGGGCGTGACACGGCGGACCCCGGCGCGATGTGCGCCGGGGTCCGCGGGTGTACACGTGACTCCGTCAGTGGTGTCGTGGATGGGGGCCCGGGTGTGGGCCCCGCGAACCGTACGGCGGTCAGAGACGCTCGATCACATAGTCGACGCACGCCGTCAGCGCCGCCACGTCCGACGGGTCGATCGCCGGGAACATCGCCACGCGGAGCTGGTTGCGGCCCAGCTTGCGGTAGGGCTCCGTGTCGACGATGCCGTTGGCGCGCAGGGCCTTGGCGACGGCCGTCGCGTCGACCTCGTCCGCGAAGTCGATCGTGCCGATGACCTGAGAGCGCTTGGCCGGGTCGACGACGAACGGCGTCGCGTACTTGGACGCCTCGGCCCAGCCGTACAGCGTCCGCGCGGAGGTGGCCGTGCGGCGGACCGACCAGTCGAGGCCGCCCTGCGAGTTGAGCCAGTCGAGCTGCTCGTTCAGCAGGAAGAGGGTGGTCAGCGCCGGGGTGTTGTACGTCTGGTTCTTCAGGGAGTTGTCGATCGCGGTCGGCAGCGAGAAGAACTCCGGGACATGGCGCCCGGAGGCGTGCACACGCGCGGCACGCTCCAGCGCGGCCGGCGAGAAGACGCCGATCCAGAGGCCGCCGTCCGACGCGAAGGACTTCTGCGGGGCGAAGTAGTAGACGTCCGTCTCAGTGATGTCGACGGGCAGGCCGCCCGCGCCGGAGGTCGCGTCGACCAGGACGAGTGAGCCCTCGTCGGCGCCCGCGATCCGCTGGACGGGAGCCGAGACACCCGTGGAGGTCTCGTTGTGGGTGAGGGCGTAGACATCGACGCCCTCCTCCGCCGCCGGGTCCGGGTGCGAGCCGGGGTCGGCGGCGATGACGGTCGGCTCGGCCAGCCACGGTGCGAGCTTCGACGCCTTCGCGAACTTGGACGAGAACTCGCCGAAGGACAGGTGCTGGGACTTGTTCTCGATCAGTCCGTGCGTCGCGATGTCCCAGAAGGCGGTGGAGCCGCCGTTGCCCAGGATCACCTCGTAGCCCTCGGGGAGCCCGAAGAGGTTCCGTACTCCGTCGCGCACCGCGCCGACCAGGTTTTTCACCGGGGCCTGGCGGTGGGATGTGCCGAGGAGAGACGTACCGGTGGCGGCCAGCGCGTCCACCGCCTCCGTCCGCACCTTGGAGGGGCCTGCGCCGAAACGGCCGTCGGCGGGCTTGATGTCAGCGGGAATCTGGATATCGGCCACGGGCCCGGAGCCTAGTCCCTTCCGCCGCACCGTCGGCAACAGTGTCCGTCGGATGAGACACCCGCTCCGGTCCGTGGGACGGCTCCTCCGGGAGCCCCGGCGGGCGCGCGGGACCCGCCCGGCGTGGGCCCGTGCCGCCGCCCGGTGCGGCCGGCCGCGCCGGGGGACGCGACCGGGGCTTCACTCGAACGGAGTACGCCGCCGGCCGGCCGCGGCGTTCTCACGGGGGCGCGGAGTGCCCGGGATTCGCGTGCGGACCGGTCATCCCGGACCTCCGGAAGCGGGTCCCACGGGGGGAGCGGGAGTGAACCGGACCGGCAGCTCCGAGAGGCCGCGCAGCCACGGCGACGGCCGGGTGGACAGCGCCTCGGGGGGCACCGAGAGATCGATGTCGGGGAGCCGGTCGAGCAGCACCTCGATGGCCGTACGCGCGACGACCTCCGCGATCTCCTGGGCGGGGAACGGGCAGCGGTGCTCGCCGTGGCCGAAGGAGAAGAAGGCGTTGTTCCCGCCGGTGAGCGCCGAGCCGTCGGTGCGGACCTGGGGGTCGAAGTTGGCGGCGGCCAGGCCGAGCACCAGCAGGTCGCCCGCCTTGATGTGGCGGTTGCCGAGACGGGTGTCGCGGGCGGCCCAGCGGCCGGCGACGTTCTGGGTCGGCGTGTCCTCCCAGAGGACCTCGTTCATGGCCTGCGCGACGCTGTGCCGGCCGCCGGACAGGGACGCGGCGAACCGGTCGTCCGTCAGCATCAGCCGCAACGAGTTGCCGATCCAGTCGGCGGTCGGCTGGTGGCCCGCGGCCATCATCACCATCAGGTCCTGGGCGATCTCCTCGTCCGTGAGGCCCCCGGCGCCGGAGAGCATCCGGAAGACGACGTCCGGCCCGGGACCGGCGTGCTCCTCGGCGTCCTGGGCCGCGCGCTTGACCGCCAGGAGCGCCGCCATCGCCTCGGCGAGACGGCGCTCGCCGGCCAGGGCGCGCTCGCGGCCGTCGACCATGTCGTTCAGCGCGGCGACCAGGTCCGGGCCCTGCTCGTCCGGGAAGCCGTAGATCTTCGCGAGGACGCGGACGGGGAGCAGCATCGCGTACCGGGCGATGATGTCCGTACCGCCGTCGGCGCAGAAACCGTCGATCAGCTCGTCGGCGAACCGCTCCGCGTACTGCCTGAGGGCGAAGGGGTCGACGCCCTCCAGCGCGTCGCTGATCACCGAGACCCGCTCGCGGTGCCGTTCGCCGACGGTGTAGAGGACCGAGGGCTGCCCGCGGCCGATCATCGGCAGCAGTGGCCAGTCGGCGGGGACGCGGTCCCACTGGTTCCACCGCTCGGAGTCGCGGCTGAAGAGCACCGGGTCGCTGGTGACCTGGTGCAGTTCGCGGTAGCCGAGGACCAGCCAGGCCGGGACCCCGCCGTCGAGGACGACGGGGGCTATCGCGCCGTGGTCGCGCCTCATCTCCCGGTAGAGCCGGGTGGGTTCGGTCGCGAAGTGGGATCCGCCGAGCGGGACCGCGCCGTCGACGCCGTGCGCGGGGCAGCCGGGCGGCGGGGCGGCCGGTGAGCCGGCCGGAGGGGGCGTCGGTGGTGTGGTCGGTGTGGTCGGCGGGGTCACGGTGCGGTCTCCGGGGTCGTGTCCGCGGCCGGGCCGGCCGCTCTCAGGTCCGCCTCTCTGCTCGCGGACAGGGCGTGCAGATGCTCCACCAGCGTGATCAGCACGTACTTGCTGGACGAGCGGTCCCGTGCGTCGCACTCCACCAGCGGCACGTCCGGGGCCAGGTCGAGCGCCTCCCGGATCTGCTCCTCGGTGTGGACGGGACCGCCGAAGTCGTTGCACGCCACGATGAAGGGCGTGCCGTGGTGCTCCAGGCGGTCGATGGCGTACCAGGAGTCCGAGACCCGGCGGGTGTCGACGAGGACGACCGCGCCGAGCGTCCCCGCGAAGAGGCGGTCCCAGAGAAACCAGAAACGTTCCTGCCCGGGGGCGCCGAACAGATAGAGCACCGAGCGTTCGTCCAGGGAGATCCGGCCGAAGTCGAAGGCGACGGTGGTCGAACCCTTGGTGCGGAGTCCGTCCAGACCGCAGACTTCGTCGATGCCCTCGCCCGCGCGGGTCATCGTCTCCTCGGTGTTCAGGGGACGGATCTCGCTGACGGACCGGACCATGGTCGTCTTGCCGACACCGAATCCGCCGACGATGACGATCTTCAGGCCGTTGTCCGCGGTGACGGCCAGGGCCTGCCGGTCCCCGGCCGCGGCGGTGGTCCCGCCGGATCCGGTGGGGCCGGGGGGCCGTTCAGAGGTTACGGAGTCCAACGAGCACCTGCTCCAGGATGTCGGGATCGGGAAGTCTGTGGGTCGCGCGGGCCGGCCGGGGATGGCGGGCGCTGATCCGGCCGGTGCCGAGCAGATCGGAGAGCATGATCCGGACGATGCCGCCGGGCAGACCGAGTTCGGCCGCTATCTCCACAACGGCCGCCGGGCGCCGGCACATCCGCAGGATCGCCGCGTGCTCCGACTGCATGCCCGGCGCCGGATCGCTCTCCGCGACCACCAGCGTGACCAGGTCGAACAGGCCCGGGTCGGACCGGCTGCGCCCTCCGGTGAGGGTGTACAGCCGGTCGGGTGAGTCGTCCCGGCCCGGCCGGTTCATACCCGTACGCCGCCCTGGTCCTGCGCGGTGGTGCGCGGGGGCGAGGTGAGGTGCTCGCCGAGCTGCTCGACGAGTTCGCTCATGTTGTGGCCGATGAGGCCGACATCGGAGTCCTCGGTCGCGACGACGGCGAGATGCGCGCCGTCCCCGGCCTCGACGATCAGCAGGACACCGCCGTAGAACTCGGTCATGGCGGACCGCACGCCGCCCGCGCCATTGCCGAACTCGACGGACGCGCCGTGCGACAGGCTCTGGATACCGGCCGCGATGGCGGCGAGCTGATCGGCCTGGTCGACGGAGAGCTCGGGGGTACGGGACAGCTTGAGGCCGTCCCGGGACAGGACGAGCGCGTGGCGTGCGCCGGGCGTGCGCTGGAGCAGGTTCTCCAGCAGCCAGTTCAGCTTCTCGTTGGTGGAGGTGCCGGTCATGGGGGACTGCCTTCCGGGTGAGGGGGGTTCGCCGGGTGCGGGGGGACGCGTCGTACGGCCTTGCGGAAGCTGCTGAACCGGGCCGCCTGGGTGACGGTCGGGGTCGTGGCGGGCTGCGGAGCCGGGGAGCCGGTGGACCGGGCGGACTCCGCGGTGCCCCGCGACCGGGATCCGGATTCGCCGGAGCGCCGCAGGGTGGCGGCGAGGGTGCGACCGCGGCGGCGCTTGGGCAGGCCGCTCTCGCCGACCTCGACGGGGGCGGGGGCCGGCTCGACGGGTGCGGAGGCCGGTGCGGGTTCCTGCTCGGCGACGGGGGCGGGCTCGGGGGCGGGGGCCGCCGGTGTCCGTACGGGCGGGCCCGGCGGCGCCGTGCGCACCTCGGTGACCAGCCCGTGCGGCACCATCATCACCACGCCCGTACCGCCCCGCGCGGACGGCCGGAAAGAGACCGTCAGCCCGTGCTTGCGGGCCAGCCGGCCGACGACCGCGAGCCCGAGCCGGGTGCCGGACAGTCCGCTGAGATCCGACTGCTCGGTGGAGACGGCCCGTTCGGCGCGGCGGAGCTGGACCTCGCTCATCACCAGGCCGCTGTCCTCGACGGTGATGACGACCCCGGCCGGCACCTCTTCCACATAGACATGGACCTCGGCGGTCGGTGGCGAGAAGTTGGCGGCGTTGTCGAGCAGCTCGGCGAGGGCGTGCATGACGCCCTCGGCGGCGTGGCCCGCGATGGCCACCTCGCTCGTCGAGTGCAGCCGCACCCGCTGGTAGCCGCTGATCCGGCCCATCGCGCCGCGCAGGATGGACTCCATGACGATGGGCCGCGCCCAGCGCCGCCCGGAGCGCGCGCCGGTCAGTACGGCGATGGAGTCGGCGAGGCGGCCGGCCTGGGCGGTGCGGTGGTCGAGGTGCAGCAGATCGCCGAGGACCTCTTCGTCCGTGTGCCGGTGTTCCATCTCGCGCAGGTCGGCGAGCATGCTCGTGGCGAGGGCCTGCATACGTCCCGCCGCGTTGGCGCAGGCGGAGACGGCCGCCGCGCGGTTGCTCTCGCTGCGCGCGGCGTCGGCCGCGGCGCGCCGCGCGTCCGCGACGGTGCGCCGGACGTCTTCGGTGGCCCGGCCGGCCTTGGCGGCGAGCTGGTCGAGGCGCGCCGAGAGGACGGCGTTCCGCTCGCGGAGCTGTCTCCCGGTCCCCAGGGCGTGGGCGGCGACGGTGACGGCGGCGGTCAGCAGTACGGCCGCCGCGCCCGCGCCCCAGCCCAGCGCGGTCTGTGCCGGGGCGGGCGCGGCGGACACCGCCCCTACGCAGAGGAGGCCGCTGACGGCAGCCGATATCAGCAGGGCCGGTGCGGTCGACCGGAGTGAGGGGCGCAAATCGGCAACCTCGTGAGCGGGGGGACGGGGAGACGGGGGGGGCGGACGTCGGGATGCTGTCGGGACCGACGCTCAGGCAGATGCGGGACGGCCCCCTGAGACGCGCGGATCTGTTGAATCCTGCTCAAACGGTGGCCACTATATGAGAGTTGACGATCAGTTTGGGAGTTTCCTGTTCGCTTTCTTCTCTGCGGTAGGTGTGGCGACCATGGAGAAGTGAGGGGCCCGGCGGGCGGCGGAGGCATCCTGGGCGTATGGCTGAGCGGGAGACAGAGGCAGCGGCAACGGCACTCGCGACGGCGCTGAGGGCGGCGGTGCGCGGTGAGGTGGACTTCGGCGCGGCGGCGCGGGCGCTGACGACCATGGACGCGTCCAACTACCGGCGGGTGCCGGTCGGCGTGGTCGCACCGCGCGACGCGGAGGATGTGGCGGCGGCGCTGGCGGTCTGCCGGGAACACGGCGTGCCCGTGCTGCCGCGCGGCGCCGGGACCTCGATCGCGGGCCAGGCCACCGGTGTGGGCGTGGTGCTCGACCTCACCCGCCATCTGCGGTCCGTGCTGTCGATCGACGCGCGGGCGCGCACGGCGGTCGTCCAGCCCGGTGTCGTACTGGACGATCTGCGTGACGCCGTACGGACGCACGGCCTGACCTTCGGGCCCGATCCGTCCACCCACAACCGCTGCACGCTCGGCGGCATGATCGGCAACAACTCCTGCGGCGCGCACTCGGTGGCCTGGGGGACGACCGCCGACAATGTCAGCGAGCTGTCCGTCGCCACCTACGGCGGCGCCGCGCTCCGCCTCGGCCGGGGCTGGGACGGCGCGCCGCCCGGACTGCGCGAGCTGGTCGAGCGCGATCTCGCGCTGCTGCGCACCGGCTTTCCCGCCGGACTGCCCCGGCGGATCTCCGGATACGCGCTGGACGCGCTGCTGCCCGAGGCCGGTACGGATCTCGCCCGCGCCTTCTGCGGCAGCGAGGGCACGCTGGGTGTGGTCACCGAGGCGACCGTCCGCCTCGTCGAGTCACCACCGGCGCGGGCGCTCGCCGTCCTCGGCTATCCGGACGAGAGCGCCGCCGCGGAGGCCGCCGCCGGTCTGCTGCCGTACGGTCCGCTGACGGTCGAGGGGATGGCGGAGGACCTGGTGCCGGCCGGGCACCGGCTGCCGCGCGGTGGTGCCTGGCTGTTCGTGGAGACGGGCGGGGCCTCTCCCGCCGAGGCGCGGGCCGCCGCCGAGACGATCGTCCGGGCGGCCGACGCCCTGGACGGCACGGTCGTCGGCGACCCGGCAGGGCAGCGCGCGCTGTGGCGGGTACGGGAGGACGCGGCCGGCACCGCCACCCGGATGCCGGACGGCAGCGAGGCATGGCCCGGCTGGGAGGACTGCGCGGTGCCACCGGCCCGGCTCGGCGCCTATCTGCGCGACTTCCGCGCGCTGCTGGCCCAGCACGGTCTGCGCGGCACGCCGTACGGACACTTCGGGGACGGCTGCATCCATGTGCGCGTCGACTTCGATCTGCTGAGCGAAGCCGGTGTGCGCCGGTTCCGGCGCTTCTCGGAGGAGACCGCCCACCTCGTCGTCGCGCACGGCGGCTCGCTGTCCGGCGAGCACGGCGACGGACTGGCACGCGCGGAGCTGCTCCCGGCGATGTACGGCGACGAACTGGTCGCGCTCTTCGGCCGGTTCAAGGACCTGTGGGACCCGGAGGGCGGGATGAACCCGGGCGCGCTGGCCCGCCCGGCCCGCCTGGACGAGAACCTGCGCTTCGCCGTACTGCCGCGCGAACGGGTCGAGGTCGCCTTCGGCTATCCGCACGACGGGCCGTCCGGCGGGGACTTCTCCGCGGCCGTGCGCCGGTGTGTCGGCGTCGCCAAGTGCCGTGTCGCCGGGCCCGGTCCGGGTGCGGACGTGATGTGCCCCTCGTACCGCGCGACGGGCGAGGAACAGCACTCCACGCGTGGACGCGCACGGCTGCTGCACGAGATGCTCGCGGGCGAGATCGTGACGGACGGCTGGCGTTCGGCGGAGGTGAAGGACGCGCTGGACCTCTGCCTGTCCTGCAAGGGCTGCCGCAGCGACTGCCCGGTGGGGGTGGACATGGCCACCTACAAGGCGGAGTTCCTGCACCACCACTACGCGGGACGGCTGCGGCCGGCGGAGCACTACGCGATGGGATGGCTGCCGGTGTGGCTGCGGGCGGCGGCGCCGTTCGCCGGGGTGCTGAACGCGGCGGCGCGGCTGAAGCCGCTCGCGGCGCTCGCCAAACGGCTGGCCGGCATCGCTCCTGAGCGTACGATCCCGCGCCTGGCTCAGGAGACCTTCGGGCCGTGGCTGCGACGGCGCCTGGGAAACCGGACGGGCGTGTTCCGGCCGGGCCGCTCGGCCGTCCTGTGGCCCGACACCTTCACGGAACATCTCTCGCCCTCGGTGGGACGGGCGGCGGTACGGGTGATGGAGGCGGCCGGCATCGGCATCGTGGTGCCGCCGGCCGGCCGGGCGGGCCGGCTCTGCTGCGGGCTGACCTATGTCTCCACGGGCCAGCTCGACCGGGCGCGTACGGTCATGCGCCGGACGCTGGACCGGATGGAACCGCTGCTGGACCTGGGCCTGCCGGTTGTCGTCCTGGAACCGAGCTGCGCGGCGGCGCTCACCACCGACCTGCCGGAACTGCTCGGCGACGACCCGCGCGCGGCGCGCCTGGCCGCGTCCGTACGGACCTTCGCCCAGGCCCTGGAGGAGTGTGCCCCGGACTGGCGCCCGCCGCGCCTCGACCGTTCGGTGGCCGGCCAGACGCACTGCCATCAGCACGCGGTCCTGGGCGACGAGGCCGACCGCCGGTTGCGTGAACGCGCGGGTCTGACCGGCGAGTTGAGCGGCGGCTGCTGCGGCCTCGCGGGCAACTTCGGCTTTGAACGCGGCCATTACGACGTGTCGGTGGCCTGCGCGGAGGACCAGCTTCTGCCGTCGGTGCGCGCGGCGGCGCGAGGACCGCGCCCCGCCGAGCTGCTGGCGGACGGGTTCTCCTGCCGTACGCAACTGGACCAGCTCGGCGGTCACCGGGCCCGGCATCTGGCGGAGGTGCTGGCGGAGGGGCTGAGGGACGGACCGGCGGAGGGCCCGGCGGAAGGGCTGGAAAGGCCCTGAATCGGCGGTCGGCCGGCGAGATCGCCACGGTCGGACGAGGGCCGAATAATCTGCCCACCACGGAGAGCCTCCCAAACCTTGATTTCATTGTTTTCCGCTCCTTCGTCAGAGAAGTGGGAAGAAATTTCTGGTTATATCTCCTTTTGTATTTCGCCGTGGGTTGGATCGAGTCAGGCTGAGAAAACCCGTTGTCGACTCCCGTTCGAGTCGTTAGGATAATTTCGCGATTTCCTACTACAGCTAGGGGATAATCATGGGTTTCCTGCGCAAACTCGTCACCGCTGCGGTTTCTTTGCCGCTGTCCGCCACCGCTGTGATCGCCATGGCTCCCCAGGCGGGCGCCGCCTCAGGTCCCGCCTGTGGCGGTAACTGTCTTGTCTTTACTTACAACAGCAATATCTCGGGCTCCCGGACCTATTTCTGGGGCAGCGACGTGCCCGATCTGGCGCCGTACACCTTCCTGACCTCCGGCGCCGGTCAGGGGCAGGCGCTCAAGAACAACGCGGCCGCCGCGCTGAACGATTCTCCGGACCCCTCGACCATCTTCTACAACAGCAATTATGGCGGATCCTGTGACACCCTCGGGTGGTACACGATCGCCGACCAGTTGCACAACACGTACAACAACAATGCGTCCTTCAGGCTCGGCTACAGCAATTCGAAGTGCTACCAGTTCAACTGACAGACAGCCGCAGTCATGCCGAATCGACCTTGTCGTGCAGGCATGGCTGCGCGCGTCCGTATCCTCTTGCGGTAAGCACTGGAGCAGCTCACAGGTGAAAAAGCACAGAATTCCGGCCGCCTCGGTGAGACGCCGGGCGCCGGCCGCGGTGTACGTGCTCGCGCTGGTCGCCCTCGCGGGCTGCACCGCCGAGTCACCGGTCCCCGCTGCCACCGCGACCGCGACCGGCGAAGCCGGACCGGGGTCCACCGGCGCGGCGTCCACCGCGCCGGTGGATTACACATTCCGCCTTCCCATCGCGAAATATTCCTACTCCGACGCGCAGAACGCCGCGATCAGGGACGCCGAAAATGTGCTGACGGAGCGCTGCCTGCGGACATACGGCATAGAATTCCAGGTCCCCCCTGTGCCTCGGCGGACCGGAATATCCGACCGGCGGTACGGGCTGTCGAACGCCGCCGACGCGGCCCAATACGGCTACCATCTGCCGCCGGACCCTCCGCCGTACAACCCCACGCGAGGTCTCGCCGGGGAAGAAGCTGCCGTCATGACCGGCGCACCGGGCGGCCCCACGGCCAATGAAACTCTCACCTATCGCGGAATGAAAGTTCCCGCAGGCGGCTGCCGATGGGAAGCCGCCCGCTCACTCGCGACAGGACACGAGGACAGAAAAGCGGCCGGGGTGGCGGGTGACATCGCCAATGAAAGCTATCAGGTATCCATCAAGGACAAGAGAGTCCAGGACGTCACACGTGCCTGGTCGGCCTGTATGAAGGGTCGCGGCTTCACTTACTCAAGCCCTATGACCGCGCTGGGCGACCCGAAATTCCTTGAGAAAGAGATGGCCGACGGCGAGACCGCGACCGCCGAGGCGGACATCCGGTGCAAGAAGGAAACGGACCTGCTGAACGTCTGGTTCTCCGTGGAGTCGGAAATCCAGAAAGCGATGATCGCCAAGCAGTCGAAAACACTGGACAGGCTGGGCGACCTCCATCTGGCGAAGGTGGCCGCGGCCCAGAAAATCACGGCCGGTCATTGAGAGCTGTCCCGTAAGCCCCGGCGGTCGCCCGACGACAGCCACGACTCCTTGCCGTCGTGTCGAAACACCCCCGTACGCTCCGTATGGGGGTGCCCCTCCGCCTCGCGGCGCACCGCATCCGAGGCCGGGTGCTGATCCGCCGGGGATGACGGAAAAGCCCTCAGAGGCGCCATCGACCGCGTTTTCGTCAGTTTCCGGCCGAGGCCGTGGAAGGCCGGACTCACCGGTCGCGCCGCGCGCGATCCCGGCCCCGGACCGGCTCTTCGCCGGCCCCGTCCGTCCCGGATCCGGGACCACGCGCCGCCGGACGAGCCGCCGCGCCGGGCCGCTGTATGCAATCGCCGCGCCAACTCCCCCTCCCCGGACGGCATATCGCGGTCCGAACTCGCGCCGCCCGGCGCGCGCGCCACACTGAGACCCGACAGAAGGAGACGCGATGCCACCGAGGAAGGCGCCCACGGCGCGGCAGCGCCGATTGGGCGCTGAGCTACGCAAGATGCGGGAGCACGCCGGCTTCGCGCTCGCGGAGGCCGCGGCGCTGCTGGGCACGGATCGCACCACTGTCAGCAACACCGAATCCGGCCGGTTCGGTGTGAGCGGCGGACGCGTCCGTACCTGGGCCGACCAGTACGCGTGCGCCGACACGGCGTATGTCGACGCGCTGGTCCGGATGGCGGAGGAGCGCGGCAGCGGATGGTGGGAGGAGTTCCGTGGCGATCTCTCCAGCGGCGCGCTCGACCTCGCGGAACTGGAGCACCACGCCGTCGCGATCAGGGCGGTGCAGATCATGCATATGCCCGGCCTGCTCCAGACCGAGGATTACGCCCGCGCCGTCTTCGCCGAAGCCGTACCGCCGCCGAACACCGCGTATCTGCGACGGCTGCTCGCGCACCGGCTGAAGCGCCGCGAGGTGCTCGACCGGCCGGACCCGCCCGCCTGCACCTTCCTGATCCATGAGGCCGCGCTGCGGATGCAGTACGGGGGCCGGGGCGTGGCGCGGGGGCAACTCGACCATCTTCTACGGGAGTCGGAGCGAGCCGGTGTGACGGTCCGGGTCATCCCGTTCGCGGCGGGCGGTTTCCCGAACGCCAGCAGCTCGACACATTATGTCTACGGACCCGTGCCGCAGCTTGACACAGCACAGATGGAGACTGCGAACGGGTCAGCGCTCCTGGATGCTGAAACGCGCCTCATGAACTACCGGGCCGTGCTGGACCGCACCGAAGAACGGTCTCTTGATCCCCGGAGTTCACGAGACTTCATTCATGAAATCGCCCAACAAGTATGAAGGCGTGGGAAAATGGAAATTGAGTGGCGAAAGTCCTCCCGTTCCTCGGACTCCGACGGCAGTAACTGCCTGGAGCTGGCGGAACAGGGGGGCGAGATCCTGATACGCGAGAGCGACAACCCGGACGTGATCATCCGGACGACCCGGGTCAAGCTGCGCGCCTTCCTCGGTGGTGCGAAGCAGGGCGAGTTCGACGATCTGGCCTGAGTCATCCCCCTCGCATCGGGCGGCCCCGCCGGCATGGGACGGGGCCGCCCGGGGCGCCGCCCCACGGCGGCGGCCGTGGGGAGCGCTCCTTGGCATCTGTTCAACCGCTCCGAGGACGTGCGGCCTTTCAGCGGACGTTGACGAAGACGGGGTTCGAGTAGAACCACAGGTCGTCCCACGGGCTCTCCAGCCCGTCGGCGAGCGGCTCGGCCTCGTCGGTGTTCGTGCCGCGCACCCGGGCGTAGAGGTCGCCCTCCACATCGCGCAGCGTGTGCCGGATGACGTACTCGTCCTTCTGCTTGTGCCAGTCGCGCGGGCCGAACCGCGCCACCACCTTTGTGGTGGGGTTGGTGTCACTGTCGAGGTTCGCGCTCGGGCCGGTGATCCGGCCGACGATCAGGTCGACGCGCCGCACCTGCGGACGGTCGCCATGGGCGTTCTTGCCCTCCAGCGGCCGGAACCGGATCTCGATCTCGACATCGGTACGGTTGCGCCGGCTCACGGCCAGCGTCTCGCCGACGGCGGCGTCGCGGCCCTGGTTGCTCGCCGTGACGTCGAGGCTGGTGATCAGATCGCCGGTGCCGACCCAGATCCGCCCGTTGCGCAGCCCGTCCATGATGTCGGCGTAGTCCTGCCTGGCATGCACATACGTCTTGCTGTACTCGCCCGGCCAGAAGTCGGAACCGCCACGCGTCCAGTGAACATGCGAGTCCGAGGTCGCGGTGATCCACCAGCGCCGGCCTTCGCCGAGCAGCGAGTCCCAGAGCCCGCCGACGCGAGCCGTCATCTGGTCGAAGCCACCGTGGGTCGGGTAGTTGCCGTATCCGCCGCGGTCACCACCGTTGAGCGGGCCCGCCTGGTGGCCGGGAGCACCTTCGAAACCGACGTAGATCTCCGGCGCCGCGTTGTTGCCGTTGCGGAACTCGCGGGGAGTGTCCTGCCCGTAGACGCCGAGACCGGGCGCCGACCGTGAGGCGTGGTGGGCGATCACCAGCGGCTTCTGCCGCATGTCCTTCGCCGCCTTCAGGAACTCGATCATCTTGGCCTCGGTGTCGCGGCCGGGATCGGCGGGGAAAGGATCGTTCTTGGCGAAGCGCTTCTCCAGCTCGTAGAGCTGCTGTGCCTCGTCACGGTGGTGCGGGATCATCAGGGTGTGATGGTCCAGGGCCGGGGCGTCGAACTCCATCCCCCAGAACTGGAGGACCTCGGGCACGAGCGTGCGCGAGCGCAGAAGGTCGGGGTAAGCCTGCTCAAGGTTCACCTTGGAGTGCGTCGGGCCGCCGTGGTCCGTGCACATCGCCCAGGTGAGGCCGAAGTGCTTGGCCATGATCGCGTTGGTGACGATCGGATAGACGGCGTCGCCGCCCTTCTGGAACGTCGGCGGGTTCGTCGACGTGTCGAACGAGCCGCTGTACTCCGAGTGCACATGGTGGTCGCCGGCCCGCCACACCCGGTTGCGGGACTCGCCAGGCTTCCCCTGCCTGCGGTCGTCCTCGTCGTGGGCCCACGCCGTGCCACCGCCCACCAGCGGGCTCGCCGCGGCCAGCGTCGCGCCCACGCCCGCGTACTTGACCAGCCGGCGCCGCGACATCGCCGACTGCTCAGGGTCCTCGCTGGTCTTGTCCTTCTTCACGGTGACGCCTCTCTGTCAACTGCTGACCGGGGGGTGACCGCTGAGTCTCGAAGGGGAACCGGAACGGGGCATGAACGGGGGCCGGGAGGGCCGCGAACAACGAACTTCGGCGCCGGCGTTCGCCTGCCTGGTTGGCCGCATCTGTTCCGGAACGTGCGGAAGTGAGCGCCGGGGGGCGATCCCTCGCAGCGAGTTCGAGCACACCGCGTGGCGCCTGGAGACTCGCGGCGGCTACGCCTCCGACCGCCGCAGCCCACACTGGGCACGCTGGCAGAACGGTGAGGACGTGAGCCACGACCCGCCGGATTCATGGAGGCAGAACGTAGCGGCGCAGACCGCTGCCGGAAAGCGGTTCGAGCGGGTCCGCGTCATCGACGAGGCGGCCGGGGTCTCCCGGAGACCGACCCGTGCGGGCAGGCAAGACGCCTGCCTCATCACCGTTGAGCTGAGTGGTGGCGGTGCCGGCGCTCTCGCAGTGTTCCGCAATCGCCGGTCGCTCGTCGGCGGTCCGTCGCATCCTGGATCCGTCCACCGAGCGCGAACCGCTCGCCCGTTTCGCACCCAAGGAGTAGCGCGTGCCCGGACGGGCCGTACGGGTGCAGTGTGCTGGATCGTCTGTCCAATAAACTGCACCGGGCCGGCGGGGTGGCCGGTTCGTGGAACGGGCCTGTTCAATGAAGTGGACCGGTCCGGTGCAGTGGACCGTCCAGAGGGATGAACCAGGGGAGTCTCCGGTGGAAGAGCCGCGCACCACTACCGCCGCGGCCGCCGTCTCGCTGCCGGAAGCGGCCGGGACCGCGGCAGGCGGTCCGCACGCTGCCGCCGGGGCGGACGGTGCGGACAGGGCCGCCGGTGCCGCCGCCCCCCGGCGTGCTCTGGGCCCCGTCGCGCTCGTGGTCGGCGGCGCCCTCTCCGTGCAGTTCGGCGCGGCCGTCGCGGTGATGCTGATGCCGCGTACCGGAGCGCTCGGTGTGGTGTCCCTGCGGCTGGCGCTCGCGGCGGTCGTGCTGCTCGCGGTCTGCCGGCCCACCCTGCGCGGCTACTCGCGCGCCGACTGGGGGACGGTCGTCGCCTTCGGCGCGACCCTCGCCGCCATGAACGGGCTCTTCTACCAGGCGGCCGACCGTATCCCGCTGGGCGCCGCCGTCACCCTGGAGGTCCTCGGCCCGCTGGCGCTCTCCGTGATCGTCTCGCGCCGGGTGGTCAATCTCCTGTGGGCGGGACTCGCGCTCGGTGGTGTGGTGCTGCTCAGCGGGGGCGGCTTCGACCGGCTCGACCCGGTGGGCGGGGCGTTCGCGCTCGGAGCGGGCGCCATGTGGGCGGCGTACATCGTCTTCAGCGCGCGTACCGGCAGACGTTTCCCGCAGGCGGACGGTCTGGCGCTGGCGATGGCCGTCGGCGCGGTACTCGCCCTGCCGCTGGGCATCGTGGAATCCGGGTCCAAGCTGGTGGTGCCGTCCACGCTGGGACTGGCGCTGGCGGTCGCGGTGCTGTCGTCCGTGCTGCCGTACACCCTCGAACTGCTCGCGCTGCGGCGGCTACCCGCCTCGACCTTCGCCGTCCTGATGAGTCTGGAACCGGCCATCGCGGCGACCGCCGGATTCCTCCTGCTGGACCAGGCGCTCTCCGCCACCGACGCACTGGCGATCACGCTCGTCATCGTGGCGAGCATGGGCGCCGTACGGACCCAGGTGGGCAGGCGGCCCGGGGGCCGGACGGGCAGGCGGCGGGGCCGCTGGACGGCCCGGCGCACGGGCGCGCGGGCGGCGAAGAAGTAAAGCAAGCGCGCTTGCTTGTTTCTCCGGGCGCTGCCATGCTCCGGGGCACGCACACCCGCCGTGTCCCGAGGGGAGCGCACCGTGTCCGACCCTGCCGCAGTACTCGGCGATCTGCGGGGCGAGAGCGAGGAACCCGGCCGGTCGGCGGGCCCGCTCCCGGCGGCTCACCGGGCCCGCGCCACTCCGGCCCCCGGCTGGTCCATCGCCCATCGGATCGCCCGTCGCGTCCGGTCCGACGCCGCCGCGCTGCTCGCCGTACGGGCCGAGGGCGCCGACGCGGACCACTGGCTGGACATCGCGCAGGCTTTGGCCGGACCGGCGGGCGCGGACCGCCCGGCCGGGAGCGCCTGATGGCCGCCGAACGGGCCGGTGTGCTGCGGATCGGTAATGCCTCCGGTTTCTACGGCGACCGGTTCGACGCGCTCCGGTCCATGCTCACCGGCGGCCCGCTGGACGTCCTGACCGGGGACTATCTCGCCGAACTGACCATGCTCATCCTGGGCCGGGACCGCCTGAAGGACCCGGGCGCCGGCTACGCCACGACATTCCTGCGCCAGTTGGAGGAGGGGCTCGGGCTCGCACACGAGCGCGGGGTCAGGATCGTCGCCAACGCCGGCGGGCTGAATCCGGCCGGGCTCGCCGCCGCCGTGCGCGCGCTGGCCGAGCGGGTGGGGGTACCGGTCCGGGTCGCTCATGTCGAGGGCGACGACCTGCTGGCGCGCGGCGGCCGGCGGGACGGTGTTCTCACGGCCAACGCCTATCTCGGCGGCGCCGGGATCGCCGCGTGCCTGCGGGCCGGCGCCGATGTCGTCGTGACCGGACGCGTCACCGACGCCGCGCTGGTGACGGGTCCGGCCGCCGCCCACTTCGGCTGGGGCCCGGACGATCTCGACGCGCTCGCGGGCGCCGTCGTCGCCGGGCATGTGCTGGAGTGCGGCACCCAGGCGACCGGCGGGAACTACTCCTTCTTCGGCGAGCACCTCCGCACGCGTGACTTACGGCGGCCGGGGTTCCCGCTCGCCGAGATCCACGCGGACGGCTCGGCCGTCATCACCAAACACGACGGTACGGGCGGGGTCGTCGATGTCGGCACCGTCACCGCGCAGCTCCTGTACGAGACGGCGGGCGCCCGGTACGCCGGTCCGGACGTGACCGCCCGCCTCGACACCGTACGGCTGGCGCAGGAGGGGCCCGACCGGGTCAGGATCTCGGGCGTACGCGGCGAGGCGCCGCCCGCCTCGCTCAAGGTCGGGCTGACCAGGATCGGCGGCTGGCGCAACGAGGTCGTCTTCGTCCTCACCGGTCTCGACATCGACGCCAAGGCCCGGCTGGTGCGCGACCAGGTGGAGGACGCGCTGAGCGGGCGGCGCCCGGCCGAGGTCCGCTGGGAGCTGGCGCGTACGGACCGGCGGGACGCCGACACCGAGGAGACCGCCTCCGCGCTGCTGCGGCTCGTGGTGCGCGACAGCGATCCGGAGGTGGTGGGACGGGCGGTCGGCGGCGCGGCGGTCGAGCTGGCGCTCAGCAGCTATCCGGGCTTTCATGTGACGGCTCCGCCCGGGAAGGGCGCGCCGTACGGGGTCTTCGAGGCGGTGTTCACCGACGCGGCGGAGGTGGCCCACACGGCGGTGCTGCCGGACGGGCGGCGGGTGGCGGTGGCTTCCCCGGCGCGCACACGGGAGCTCGAACCCGTCCCGGTGCCCGCGCTGCCGGAGCCGCTGCCCCTCGGGTCCTCGACCAGGACCGCCCCGCTGGGGCTGATCGCGGGCGCCCGCAGCGGCGACAAGGGCGGGGACGCGAACGTCGGCGTGTGGGTCAGGAGCGAGGACGCCTGGCGATGGCTGGCCCATGAGCTGACGGCCGCCAGATTCCAGCAGTTGATTCCCGAGAGCCGGGATCTGACCGTCGTCCGGCATCTCCTGCCGAACCTCCGCGCGGTCAACTTCACCGTCGAGGGGCTGCTCGGCGAGGGTGTCGCGGCCCGGGCCCGGTTCGACCCCCAGGCCAAGGCGCTCGGCGAGTGGCTGCGCGCCCGCCATGTGCCGCTGCCGAGAACGCTGTTGCGGGACGCCCGGCGACAGGCCAAGGACGCCGTGGCCCGGTCGGCCGAAGCCCGGTCGGCCGAAGCCCGGTCGCCCGCAGCCCCGTCGTCCCAGGGTCCGTTGCCCACACGCCCGTCGCCTGCACGCCCGTCGCCTGAAGGCCCCTTGCCTTCAACCCCGTTGCCCTCAAACTCGTCGGGCCCGCCCCCGGGAGCCGGCGCCGCCTTCCCGGAGGTCCCGTTGTGACCGTGCTGACCTCGGCCCTCGATGTCGCCTCCGCCGAGTACACCGGCCATCGCGAGGCCATGCTCGCCAAGCTCGCGGCACTCGACACGGAGCATGCCAAGGCCCTCGCCGGCGGCGGTGAGAAATATGCCGCCCGCCATCGCGCGCGCGGCAAACTCCTCGTCCGGGAGCGCGTCGAGCTGCTGCTCGACCTCGACACGCCGTTTCTCGAACTGTCACCGCTCGCCGCCTGGGGCAGTGACTACCCCGTCGGCGCGTCGATCGTCACCGGCATCGGTGTCGTCGAGGGCGTGGAGTGCCTGATCACCGCCAACGATCCGACCGTGCGCGGCGGCGCGTCCAACCCCTGGACGCTGAAGAAGGCCCTGCGCGCCCATGAGATCGCGCGCGCCAACCGGCTGCCGGTCATCAGCCTCGTCGAGTCCGGTGGCGCCGATCTCCCGTCTCAGAAGGACATATTCATCCCCGGCGGCGCGCTCTTCCGGGACCTCACCCGTCTCTCCGCCGCCGGGATCCCCACCGTCGCGGTCGTCTTCGGCAACTCCACGGCGGGCGGGGCGTATGTGCCGGGCATGTCCGACCACACCGTCATGATCGAGGAGCGGTCGAAGGTCTTTCTCGGCGGACCCCCGCTGGTGAAGATGGCCACGGGTGAGGAGAGCGACGACGAGTCCCTCGGCGGCGCCGGGATGCACGCCCGTACGTCGGGTCTCGCCGACCACTTCGCGCTGGACGAGCAGGACGCGCTCCACCGGGCGCGCCGGATCGTCGCCCGCCTCAACTGGCGCAAGGCGCACCCCGATCCGGGCCCGGCGGAGCCGCCGAAGTACGACGAGGACGAGCTGCTCGGGATCGTCCCCGGCGATCTCAGGATCCCCTTCGACCCGCGCGAGGTCATCGCCAGGATCGTGGACGGCTCGGACTTCGACGAGTTCAAACCGCTGTACGGACCGAGTCTGGTCACCGGCTGGGCCGAGCTGCACGGATATCCGGTCGGCGTGCTGGCCAACGCGCGGGGCGTGCTGTTCTCGGCCGAGTCGCAGAAGGCCGCGCAGTTCATCCAGCTCGCCAACCAGCGTGACATCCCGCTGCTCTTCCTGCACAACACCACCGGCTACATGGTCGGCAAGGAGTACGAACAGGGCGGCATCATCAAGCACGGCGCGATGATGATCAACGCGGTGTCGAATTCCCGGGTCCCCCATCTGTCGGTACTGATGGGCGCGTCGTACGGCGCCGGTCACTACGGCATGTGCGGGCGCGCCTACGACCCGCGCTTCCTCTTCGCCTGGCCGAGCGCCAAGTCGGCGGTCATGGGAGCGCAGCAGCTCGCGGGCGTCCTGTCGATCGTGGCGCGGGCCTCGGCGGCGGCGAAGGGACGGCCGTACGACGAGAGGGCGGCCGAGGACGACGCGGCGCTGCGCGCGACGGTGGAGCGGCAGATCGAGTCGGAGTCCCTGCCGGTGTTCCTGTCGGGGCGGCTGTACGACGACGGTGTCATCGACCCGCGCGACACCCGCACTGTCCTCGGCCTGTGCCTGTCCGCCATCCACACCGCCCCGGTCGAGGGCGTGCGGGGCGGCTTCGGCGTCTTCCGGATGTGAGGTCACCCGATGCCACGGACGATCGAGTCGCTGCTTGTCGCCAACCGGGGCGAAATCGCCTGCCGGGTGTTCCGTACCTGCCGGGAACTCGGCGTCGCCACGGTCGCGGTGTACTCCGACGCCGACGCGGGCGCGCTGCACGCACGCGAGGCGGACTCCGCCGTACGGCTGCCGGGGGCCGCGCCCGCCGACACCTATCTGCGCGGCGATCTGATCGTGCGGGCGGCGCTCGCGGCGGGCGCGGACGCCGTGCACCCCGGATACGGCTTCCTGTCGGAGAACGCGGAGTTCGCGCGGGCGGTCTTGGACGCGGGCCTGCTGTGGATCGGGCCGCCGCCGGAGGCGATCGAGGCCATGGCGTCGAAGACCCGCGCCAAGAAGCTGATGGCCGCGGCCGGTGTGCCGCTGCTGGCGCCGGTGGACCCGGCGACCGCCGGTGAGGCGGATCTGCCGCTGCTGCTGAAGGCGGCGGCGGGCGGCGGTGGCCGGGGCATGCGGGTGGTACGTGAACTCCGCCTGCTGGAAGCCGGGATGGCGGCGGCCACGGCGGAGGCGCGGTCCGCGTTCGGTGACGGTGAGGTCTTCGCGGAGCCGTATGTGGAGCACGGCCGTCATGTGGAGGTGCAGATCCTCGCGGACGCGTACGGCACGGTCTGGGCGCTGGGCACGCGCGACTGCTCGCTCCAGCGGCGCCACCAGAAGGTGATCGAGGAGTCACCGGCCCCGGGCCTGCCGGACGAGTCGCGGGCCGCGCTGCGTGACGCGGCGGTGGCCGCCGCCCGCGCGGTCGAGTACCGGGGCGCGGGCACCGTCGAATTCCTGATCGCCGCCGACGGCCGTCCGTACTTCCTGGAGATGAACACCCGCCTCCAGGTCGAACACCCCGTGACGGAGGAGGTGTTCGGGCTGGACCTGGTGGCCCTGCAACTGTCCGTCGCGGAGGGCGCCGCGCTTCCGGCCCGGCCGCCCGCCGCGCACGGCCACGCGGTGGAGGCCCGTCTCTACGCGGAGGACCCGGCGCGGGACTGGGCACCCCAGACCGGCACGCTGCACACCCTGGACGTCCCGGACACCGGCCGGGGCCACCGCGCCGGGCCGCGTCTGCGCGTCGACACCGGCTACACCGGCGGCGACACCATCGGTGTGCACTACGACCCCATGCTGGCCAAGGTCATCGCCTGGGCTCCGACCCGCGCCGAAGCCGTTCGCCGGCTCCGCCACGCGCTGCTGCGGGCCCGGGTGCACGGCCCGGTCACCAACCGCGAGCTGCTCGTACGGTCGCTCGCCCATCCCGACTTCCTGAGCGGCCGGGCCGACACCGGGTTCTACGAACGGCACCTCGGCGCGCTCACGGCGCCCGCGCCCGGTGAGCGGTACGCCGCCATCGCCGCGGCACTCGCCGACGCCGCCGCCCGGCGACGGCGCGGGAGCGTCCCGGCGCGGCTCGGCGGCTGGCGCAATGTGGGGTCGGGAGCACACAGCAAGACCTATGGCGACCACGAGGTCCGCTACCGGCACACCCGGGACGGATTCGCTGTCGAGGCCGACGGCGTACGGGTGGTCGCCGCCGATGCCAGGACCGGCGCCGCCCCCGCCCGGACCGTCCTCGAAATCGACGGTGTCGTACGGCACTTCGAGGTCACCGTCCAGGGCGACGAGGTCCATGTGGACAGCGCCACCGGCTCGTACCGGCTCGTCGCCCGGCCCCGTTTCACCGACCCGCGCCGCAGGACCGAGCCGGGCTCGCTGCTCGCGCCGATGCCGGGCACGGTCGTACGGATCGCCGACGGGCTGGCCGAGGGCGTCGCGGTCACGGCCGGGCAGCCGCTCTTCTGGCTGGAGGCCATGAAGATGGAGCACCGCGTCACCGCGCCCGCCTCCGGCACGCTCACCGCACTCCACGCCGTCCCCGGCCGTCAGGTCGAATTCGGCACCCTGCTCGCCGTCGTCACCGGCACCGCCACCGATGCCCAGGAGGAACCGCAGCCATGAGCAGCAGCACCCTCATCGACACCGAAGAGCACAGGGCACTGCGTGCCGCCGTCGCCGCCCTCGGCCGGCGGCATGGCCGCGGTTACGACCGGGAGACCCTCTGGCGCGAGGCCGGGAAGCTCGGCTACCTGGGGGTGAATCTTCCCGAGGCGTATGGCGGCGGAGGCGGCGGCATCGCCGAACTCTCCATCGTGCTGGAGGAGTTGGGGGCCCAGGGCTGCCCGCTGCTGCTGCTCGTTGTGTCGCCCGCCATCTGCGGCACCGTGATCGCGCGCTTCGGTACGGAGGCCCAGAAGCGGCGCTGGCTGCCCGGCCTCTCCGACGGCTCACTCAGCATGGCCTTCGGCATCACCGAACCGGACGCCGGCTCCAACGCGCACCGGATCACCACCACCGCCCGGCGCGACGGCGACGGCTGGACACTCAACGGCCGCAAAATCTTTGTCTCCGGCGTCGACATCGCCGACGCCACGCTTGTCGTCGGCCGTACCGAGGACAGCGGGACCGGCCGGCTCAAACCCTGTCTCTTCATCGTCCCGCGCGACACCGAGGGCTTCCGGCGCTCGCGGATCGACATGGAACTGCACGCCGTGGAGAAGCAGTTCGAGCTGGTCCTCGACGACGTACGGCTGCCGCGGGAGGCGCTCGTCGGCGACGAGGACGCCGGACTGCGCCAGCTCTTCGCGGGACTCAACCCCGAACGCGTGATGACGGCCGCCTTCGCCCTCGGCATGGGCCGGTACGCGCTCGGCAGGGCCGTCGAGTACGCCAGGACCCGGCAGGTGTGGCAGCAGCCCATCGGCGCCCACCAGGCCATCGCGCATCCGCTCGCCCAGGCCCATATCGAGCTGGAACTCGCCGGGCTGATGACACGCAAGGCCGCGCATCTCCACGACGCGGGTGACGACACCGGCGCCGGTGAGGCCGCCAACATGGCGAAGTACGCGGCGGCCGAGGCATGTGTACGGGCCGTCGACCAGGCCGTGCACACCCTGGGCGGCAACGGCCTCACCCGCGAGTACGGCCTGGCGTCCCTCGTCACCGCCGCCCGAGTGGCCAGGATCGCGCCCGTCAGCCGCGAAATGATCCTGAACTACGTGTCCCACCGGTCCCTGGGTCTCCCCAAGTCGTACTGAGACAGGCGATTCTGACCGTCCGCATCGCGTCGAAGGGATCGTCATGGTGTTCCACAGTGAGTACGCGGATGTCCCGGCCGTCGACCTGCCCATCCACGAGGCCGTGCTCGGCCACGCCGCCGATCGCGGCGACGCGCTCGCCCTCGTCGACGGCACCAACGGCACCGGCGTCACCTACGCCCAGCTCGACACCTCCCACCGCCGCGTCGCCGCCGCCCTCGCCGGGGCGGGCGTCCGCAAGGGCGATGTGCTGGCCCTGCACAGCCCCAACACCGTGGCGTATCCCGTTGTCTTCTACGCGGCCACCCGCGCCGGGGCCTCGGTCACCACCGTCCATCCGCTCTGCACGGCGGACGAACTCGCGACCCAGCTCCGTGACTCCCGGGCCCGCTGGATCGTCACCGTGTCGGCGCTGCTCGACGTGGCCCGCCGCTCCGCCGAACTGGTCGGCGGTATCGAGGAGATCTTCGTCTGCGACCGGGCGGAAGGACACCGCTCGATCCTCGACATGGCCGGCTCCACCGCTCCCGACCCGGACATCACCATCGACCCGGGCGAGGACATCGCGGCTCTGCCGTACTCCTCAGGCACCACCGGCGCCCCCAAGGGCGTCATGCTCACGCACCGCTCGATCGCCACCAATCTGGCGCAGCTCGCGCCGGTCGTGCCGATGGGTCCCGGCGACCGGATCCTGGCAGTCCTGCCGTTCTTCCACATCTACGGCCTCACCGCGCTGATGAACGCGCCGCTGAGCCAGGGCGCGACCGTGGTCGTCCTGCCGCGCTTCGACCTCGGCCAGTTCCTCGGGGCCATCGAGAAATACCGGGTCAACGGCCTCTATGTGGCACCGCCCATCGTGCTGGCCCTGGCCAAGCACCCGGCCGTCGCGGAGCACGACCTGTCCTCGCTCAGCTATGTGCTCAGCGCCGCCGCGCCGCTCGACGCCCGGCTGGGCGCGGCCTGTTCGGCCCGGCTGAACCTGCCGCCCGTACGGCAGGCGTACGGCATGACGGAACTCTCGCCCGGCACCCACGCCGTGCCGCTGGCCGCCGTCGACCCGCCCCCGGGCGCCGTCGGCACACTCCTGCCAGGCACCGAGATGCGCATCGTCTCCCTCGACGACCCGGACCAGGACCTGGCCCCCGGCGCGGAGGGCGAGATCCTCATCCGGGGCCCGCAGGTGATGAAGGGCTACCTCGGCCGGCCCGACGCGACCGCCGCCATGATCGACCCCGAGGGCTGGGTGCACACCGGCGATGTGGGCCGGGTCGACGACGACGGATGGCTCTTCGTCGTGGACCGCGTCAAGGAACTCATCAAGTACAAGGGCTTCCAGGTCGCCCCCGCCGAGCTGGAGGCGCTGCTGCTCACACACGAGGACGTCGTGGACGCGGCGGTGATCGGCGTCCACGACGACGACGGCGACGAAGTGCCGAAGGCTTACATTGTTCGACGGCCCGGTGCCGGAACGCTCGGCGAGAGCGACATCATGGCGTTCGTCGCCGAGCGCGTCGCTCCGTACAAGAAGGTCCGCCGGGTCGAATTCGTCGGAGGTGTGCCGCGCGCCGCGTCCGGCAAGATCCTCAGACGTGAGCTGAGGGACCGTGAACAGAGGGACCGCGAGAGGGAGAACACGTGACGCTGGTCGCGACCGCACACGAGCGGGGCATCACCACCCTGACCCTGGACTCGCCGGCGAACCGCAACGCCCTGTCGGCGCGGCTCGTCGGCGCCCTCGGCGACGCGCTCGCCACCTGCGGCAAGGACCCCTCCGTACGGGCGGTGCTGCTCACGCACACGGGCACCACTTTCAGCGCGGGCGCCGACCTCAGGGAGCCGGCGAGCCCGTACACCTTCGTCGCCCTGATGCGGCAGATCGTCGAACTGCCCAAACCGGTCGTCGCGCGCGTCAGCGGCCATGTCCGGGCCGGCGGCCTCGGGCTGCTCGGGGCCTGTGACATCGCGATCGCGGGCCGATCCTCGGACTTCGCGTTCACGGAGGTACGGATCGGCGTCGCGCCCGCCGTGATCTCGATGCCGCTCCTGCCGCGCGTGGAGCCGCGCGCGGCGGCCCGGTACTGCCTCACCGGCGAACGGTTCGGCGCGGACCGCGCGGCGGCCGCCGGGCTGATCACCGAGGCGGCCGACGATGTGGACGCCGCCATCGCGCCCGTCCTCGACGGACTGCGCAGAGCCTCCCCGCAGGGGCTGGCCGAGTCGAAGAAGCTGCTCACGGCCGGTGTGCTGGACGCCTTCGACCGGCACGCCGAGGAGCTCGTCCAGCGCTCCGCGTCGCTGTTCGTGACGGCGGAGGCACGCGAGGGCATCACAGCGTTCATGGAACGGCGGGACGCCTCATGGGTGCGGTAGCCGCGCCCAAGCAGGACCGCAGCCGCGCCACCCGCCGGCGGCTGCTGGAGGCCGCCGTGGCCTGCCTCGCCGAACACGGCTGGGCGGGCTCCACGGTCTCCGTCGTGGCCGAGCGGGCCGGTGTCTCGCGCGGCGCGGCCCAGCACCACTTCCGGACCCGCGAGGACCTGTTCACCGCCGCCGTCGAGCATGTCGCGGAGGAACGGTCCTCCGCGCTGCGCGCCCTCGTCCCGGCGGGGCCCGCGCACCGCCGGGAGGCCGTCGAGGGCATCGTCGGCCTCTACACGGGGCCGCTGTTCCGCGCCGCGCTGCACCTCTGGGTCGCCGCCTCCGACGAGGAACAGCTACGGCCCCGGGTCACCGAGCTGGAGGCCCGGGTCGGCCGCGAGTCGCACCGGACCGCGGTGGCTCTGCTGGGCGCGGACGAGTCCGTCCCCGGCGTGCGCGAGACGGTGCAGGGCCTGCTGGACATGGCGCGCGGACTCGGGCTCGCGACCCTGCTGACCGACGACACACAGCGGCGCGAGCGGGTGGTGGCGCAGTGGTCGAGCGTCCTGGAGGAGGTGCTGGGCGGCTGACCCGGCGCCGCCGGGCCGGCTCCCGGCCGTACGACGGCGCCGCATCCGTACCCGCCGGACAACGGCGCCGTGCCGCGCACCCGCGCGGACCGGTGCGAGACGCGACCAGTACGGGCGCGGATCAGTGCGAGATCTCGCCGTATCCGTCGATCTCGCGCGGGTCCCGCGTCCCGGGCCCCACATAGCGGGCCGAAGGACGCACCAGACGGCCCGTGCGCTTCTGCTCCAGGATGTGCGCCGACCAGCCGGCCGTGCGGGCACAGGTGAACATCGAGGTGAACATGTGCGCCGGGATCTCCGCGAAGTCCAGCACGATGGCCGCCCAGAACTCCACATTGGTCGCCAGCACCCGGTCCGGCCTGCGCGCGTGCAGCTCCTCCAGCGCGGCCTTCTCCAGCGCCTCCGCCACCTCGTACCGGGGCGCGCCCAGCTCGCGCGCCGTGCGGCGCAGCACCCTGGCCCGCGGGTCCTCGGCCCGGTACACGCGGTGCCCGAAGCCCATCAGCCGCTCATTGCTGTCCAGCGCCTGCTTGACGTACGCGACGGCGTCGCCGGTGCGCTCGATCTCCTCGATCATGCCGAGGACCCGCGAGGGCGCGCCGCCGTGCAGCGGCCCCGACATGGCGCCGACGGCGCCCGAGAGCGCGGCGGCCACATCGGCGCCGGTCGAGGCGATCACCCGGGCCGTGAACGTCGACGCGTTCATGCCGTGCTCCGCGGCCGACGTCCAGTAGGCGTCGACGGCCTTCACATGCTTCGGGTCGGGCTCGCCGCGCCAGCGGATCATAAAGCGCTCGACGACCGTCCGCGCCTTGTCGATCTCCCGCTGCGGGACCATCGGCAGGCCCTGGCCGCGGGCCGACTGGGCGACGTACGACAGGGCCGTCACGGCGGCGCGCGCGAGGTCGTCGCGGGCCGTCGCCTCGTCGATGTCGAGGAGCGGCTTCAGGCCCCACACGGGAGCGAGCATCGCCAGCGCGGACTGCACGTCGACGCGGATGTCGCCGGAGTGGACCGGGATCGGGAACGGCTCGGCCGGCGGCAGACCGGGATTGAACGCGCCGTCGACCAGCAGCCCCCACACATTGCCGAAGGAGACCTGGCCCACCAGGTCTTCGATGTCGACACCCCGGTAGCGGAGCGAACCGCCTTCCTTGTCGGGTTCGGCGATCTCCGTCTCGAATGCGACGACACCTTCGAGGCCGGGCACGAAGGAGGGGTCGAAGTCGGACATCGGGCGGCTCCTCATGATGTGAGCGACGGGTTGTGCCGGTCTGGTCTCCCCGGTGATGCCCCGAACGGCGAGTGGTCACCCAACCGCCCGGGGGCAAGGAACGATATCCGCCGGTGTGCGAAGGCCACAGTGGTCAGGCCATAGATTTTGGCGGGTTCCTCTGATGCGGGGAAGCGTGATGTCCGGCACACTGCCGGACTTCGTCCGGGCGGGATTAGCGGCACTCGGTGCCGGGCAAACTCGGCCCTGCGGCAGGATGGGCCTGTGCCTGACACGATCTCGGACCCCGCCGCCATGCGCGAGCAGTACCGTGCGACTCCGCTGCTGGAGTCGGAGCTCGCCACCACTCCCATGCGCCAGTTCGCCCGCTGGTTCGCGGACACCACGGTTTCGGGCCTGTACGAGCCGAACGCGATGGTCGTCTCGACGGCCACGCCGGACGGCCGCCCGTCCTCCCGCACGGTCCTGCTGAAGCGGTACGACGAGCACGGCTTCGTCTTCTTCACGAACTACGGCTCGCGCAAGGGCCGCGAGATCGAGTCCAACCCGTGTGTCTCGCTGCTCTTCCCCTGGCACCCGCTGGCCCGGCAGGTTGTCGTCACGGGCACGGCGGTCCGCGTCGGCCGCGACGAGACGGCCGCGTACTTCCGTACCCGTCCCCATGGCTCCCAGCTCGGGGCCTGGGCCAGCGACCAGTCCGCGCCGATCGCCTCCCGTGAGGACCTGCTCCACCGCTACGACGAGCTGGCGGCGCGCTATCCGGACGCGGAACAGGTGCCGGTGCCGCCGGGCTGGGGCGGTTTCCGGGTCGCTCCGGCGACGGTCGAGTTCTGGCAGGGCAACGAGAACAGGCTGCACGACCGGCTGCGCTATGTCCGCGCGGACGGACCGGACGGCGGGCCCGGCGCGGGACCCGAGGGGAAGGGCTGGCGGGTGGAGCGGCTCAGCCCGTAGGGCCGGTGCCCCGAGGAGGCCGGGCGCCGTGGGGGACCTGCGGGGACACGCGGACGACCCGCGGGCCATGGTCCCTCCGGAGAGGGAGCCGGCCGGACATACCGGCGGCCCGCGGGTCGGGTGACTGCTTGGATTTCGGCCTTCGACCGGCCGAGCACTGCGAAGAGTGCGACAGCGAGCCGTTAGCCCGCAGCCACCTCACTTGTCCGGACTGAAAACATCTTCCGGATCACCTCCTTTCGGTGTGCGTCACACGTTAGGCGCCGCTCCCGCACCACTCAAGTGAATTTCGGAAGATATTAACGACGCTCTTCCGGACCCCGCCCGGACCGGCTCCCGGCCCCCCTCCGGCCCGCCCGCCCGGCCCCCGACCGGCCAGAAGGTGTCCCGAGGGGGCCCGGAACGGGGTCGTACCCGGTCGCTCCCCGGCGCACCCGCCCGCCCCCGGTGCGGCATACGCGCGCCGGGCAGAGAATTGTTCGAGGCAACGATTTCGGGGAATCTTGTGTGTGCCGTGTCACGTTCACGTTCAATGACCGGACGTGCGTGAGCACAGGCGGAGACGTCCTGCAGGGGGTGCCAGATGAGTGCTTCTCGGAGCAAGACCACCAATGCTCCCGGGCCGGACAAGCCAGGGCCCGAGTCCGAGGCTGTTTCCGGGGCCGAGCGCGACGGCGCCGGGGCCGATCTGCTGGCGGCTCTGCTCGACGGCATGGACGCCGCGCTCTGTGCCTTCGACGCGGACGGCGTGATCACCCACTGGAACCGCGAGGCGGAACACGTCCTCGGCTGGACGGCCGAGGAGGCCGTAGGACGGCACGGCTTCGCGGGCTGGGCCGCCCGCACCGCCGACGCCGAAGAGGTGCAGGCGCGGCTGATGGCCGCCATGGACGCGCCGGGCCGGCAGGTGGACGAGTTCGCGCTGCTCCGCAAGGACGGCGGCAGGGTGCTCGTACGGACCCAGTCCGCGGGGATGCGCGGCACGGACGGCAAGCCCGCCGGGGTGTACAGCGCGTTCAGCGAGGTCCACGCGCAGATCGACCTGGAGCGGACCATCGCGCTCAGCGAGGCGCTGTTCGAGGAAGCGTCCTGGGGCGTCGTCCTCGTCGATGTCGACCTGCGGCCGACCGTGGTCAACGGGCACGCGGCGCGGGCCTTCGGCTCCGGACGCACCTCGGTGCTGGGGCGGCCGCTCGGTGAGCTGCTCGCCGGGGGCGTCGAGGAGCTGGAGGCCGCGCTCCACCATGTGCTCGCGGAAGGCGCTCCGAGATCGCCGGCCGAGCTGTGGGTGACGGTCCGCACACCGGACGGGGACAGGCGGCGCTGCTGGCGCAGCGGTTTTCTGCGGCTGGCGTCGCCGCTGGCGGAGGAGCCCGTGCCGCTGGGCGTCGGGTGGATGTTCCAGGACGTGACGGAGTCGAAGCTGGCGACGCAGGAGGCGGACCGGCTGCGCTTCCGCTCCAGGCAGCTCCACCGGGCCGGCAGGACCGCCGCGGAGTGCGAGGACCCGATGGAGGCGGCGACGGTCTATCTGGACTTCGCGCTGGCGGGCTTCGCGGACCACGCGCTGATCGATCTGGTGGCGGGGGAGGGCCCGGCGGGTTCGTTCGGATCGGGCAGGGAGGGACCCGTACGGCTGATCCGGGCCGTGGCCACGCCCTCCGGCGGCGGATCGGGCCCGAGCGCGCAGATCCACGGCGGCGGGATACCGGTGGGGTACTCGGCCGGGCATCCGGCGCTCCAGGCGATGGACCGTACCGGCTCGGTCCGCGCGAGCGCACCCGGCTCCGCCCCCTCCCCGCCCTGGGCGTCGGCCCGGCAGTGGCCGCAGGACTCCGTGCACGCGCTCTGCACCGTGCTGCGCTGCCGGGGCCGCTCGCTGGGCGTGGTGACCTTTCTGCGAGGAGCCAGCAGGGCCGCGTTCGAACGGCCCGACGCGGTGTACGCGGAGGATGTGACGATCCGGATGGCCGCGTCCCTGGACCTCTTCCGGACCCTGCCCGACTGAGTCCGGACCGAATCCGCGCGGGTGTGCCGGACCGGCCGGGCAGCGGTGGCGGAGCCGGGGCCCCACCGCCGCTGCCCGGCCGGTCACCGGAGTGTCAGGGCGTTCCCGCCGTGTTCCGCCCCGCCTTCGGGGGCTCCGGGATACGTACGGCCCCCACCGGCGGCAGCAGCCTGACCGGTTCCGTCTCCGCGTCGTTGTGGCGCTGCGCCCAGTTCTCCAGGGCGATACGGCACGCGTGGTCGAGATGGCGGAGGCCCGACAGATCCAGCTCGATGGGACGGTCCTTCGGCAGGTCCTCCAGTTGTTCCATGAGCCGGGGCAGCCGCAGGAATGTCGCGTTGCCGGTGATGGACACCACCAGCCGGCCGCCGGTCAGTTCCCGTACGTCGAGATGGGAGTGCGACATCTCCCAGGCCGTCTTGACCACCGCGAGCAGCAGCCCCAGGACCACTCCCTCGAAGAGATTCGTGACCAGGACCGCCAGGGCCGTGACACAGAGGACCATCGCCTCGCCCCGGTGCTCCCGCCACAGCGGAACGAGGTCCTTGACGGGAACCAGCTTGCAGCCGGCGTGCACCAGGACCCCGGCGAGCGCCGCGAGCGGGATGATCCCGATCGCCGCGGGCAGCAGCGCCGCGAACAGCAGCAGCCACAGTCCGTGCAGGATCCGGGACGCCTTGGTACGGGCCCCGGCCTGGACATTGGCGGCGCTGCGGACGATGACGGCGGTCATCGGCAGGGCGCCGAGCGCCCCGCAGACCGTGTTTCCGACGCCCTGCGCGACGAGTTCCTTGTTGTAGTCGGTGCGCGGTCCGTCGTGCATGCGGTCGACGGCGGCGGCGCTGAACAGGCTCTCCGCCGAGGCGATCAGGGCGAAGGCGAGCACACTGCCGACCGCGGCCACGCCCGCGAGCTGTCCGAAGTCCTCCAGGCCGGGCGGCTTGACGGATTCCAGCAGCCCGCGCACCTCGACCTTGGCGATGGGCAGGTCCAGCAGCAGCGTGGCGCCGGTGGCCAGGGCCACCGCGGCCAGCGGACCCGGGACCACACGGAGCCTGGCGGGCATCCTGGGCCAGAGCACCAGCACGGCCACCGTCCCGGCGCCGATGACGAACGCGGTCAGCGCCGTACCGTCCGAGATGATCTCGCCGGCCAGCCCCGGCAGCCCGGCGAGCTTGCCGAGTCCGCCGGAGGGCTGCGCGGTGTCCGCCATGGCGTACACCTGGCCCAGGACGAGGACGAGGCCGATGCCGGCCAGCATCCCCTGGACCACGGCGACCGAGATCGCCCGGAACCAGCGGCCGAAACGGAGTGCTCCGAGCACGAGTTGGAGCAGTCCCGCCGCGAACACGATGGCGCCGAGCGCGCCGATGCCGAACTCGTCGACGGCTTCGTACACCAGCACCGTCAGACCCGCGGCGGGTCCGCTGACCTGGAGCGAGCTGCCGGGCAGGAAGCCCACGACGAGTCCGCCGACGATACCGGTGACCAGGCCCAGTTCGGCCGGGACTCCGGAGGCGACCGCCACCCCCACACAGAGCGGCAGGGCGACGAGAAAGACGACGAGGGACGCGAGCAGGTCGCGTCGCAGGACACGTTTGTCCTTCAACAGGGAGAGCATGGAGGGAGTTCCTAGCTGTGCGGTCCGCGAGCGGACGAGGGGTGGGGGGTGTTCGGTGCCGAGACCGCTGTCACAGCGGTCTGAACTCCCCGCCCAGCTCGGGCCGGTGGGCGCTGATCGCGCCGGTGTCGACTTCGTAGTACCAGGCGTGCAGGGAGAGCCGCCCGTCGGCCAGGCGCTCCCGCACGGCGGGATAGCCGCGGAGGGTGTCGAGCTGCGCCGCGGCGTGGTGCCGGACCGCGTGGGCCAGGCCGCGCGACGAGGGCAGCGCGGAGACACCCAGATCGAGCCAGCCGCGCACGGCGGGCACGGCTGACAGGTCGTCACCGCGCACCAGGGCGCCCACGGCGCCGCAGTGGGAGTGCCCGCACACGACGAGGTCGCGGACATTGAGCACACGCAGCGCGTATTCGATGGTGGCGGCCTCGCCGCTGGGCCGTTCCGCGTCGTAGCGCGGGACGATGTTGCCCGCCGTACGCAGCTCGAACAGCTCGCCGGGACGGGCGCCGGTGATGAGGGACGGGATGACTCGGGAGTCCGAGCAGGTGATGAACAGGGCTTCCGGCGTCTGGCCGGCCGCGAGTTCGCGGAACTCCTCGGGGCGCTCCGCCACTTGGACGGAGAAGGAACGGGCGTTGTCGATGAGTGACTTCATGGTGGCCTGCCTCCTGCACTCCCGGGCTCGCCGGGGCGCGGTGTGGTCGGGTCAGTGGGGGATGAACGAAGCTGTGAAAGCCGCGGAAAGGGGGGATGCGGACATCGCGCGATGTCCATGAGTGCCGTGCGGGCATCACGTCCTGCCGGGTCGCGGCAGGTGAGGGAGGCCGGCGGGCGGCTGCTGCGGGGTCTTCCGGGCGGGCCGGTCAGACAGCGGACGTCCGCTGTCTCGTACCGGCTTCGCGGTTCGGTCGGAATCTCACTGCTCGCCCTTTCCGTCTTTCTCCGGTACCGCCGTCCGTGTGTGATGCCTTTCGGGACGGACCGGTCACTGTGCAGCGCGGCATACGACGCTTTTGTGGGCGCGGCATGCCGTCAGCTCCGATGGTGCGGCACCGCAGCTTCCACTACTTTGCCTGAACATTACCTTCTGATGAAAGATCAAAATTCCGCCAACTGGTCCTTTGGTGACGCAAAGTAGCGGTTGGGGGGCGTGTGCCGGGCCGGGGTCACCGGAGAGGGTTCCCGCAGGCCCCGGCCGTCGCTCGGGTCACTTCCGCCTCGTCCGTGGACTCGGCGGCTTCGATTGCCGCGACCGTGGGGGCCGCCGTGATGGCGCGATTGTTGTCGCGTTCCGGTTAAGTTAATACGATTATTTCTTCGAAATTAATGGCGATAGAAGATGCGGTCGCCGTACTCGGTCATCACCCGGCGGTTCCACTCGGGTCCGCCGTCGACATTGCCGGACCGCAGCAGCGGAGGCTCGATGCCGCGCCCGACGAGTTCCCCGGCGGCGGCGGCCATCATCGCCTGCATCAGGGCGCTGGTGACGACCGTGGAGGCCGGGGCGAACGGCGCCTCGATGCCGTCGGCCGTCAGCTCCGCGTCGCCCACCGCGATCCGGCTGTCGAGCACGATGTCGCAGTGGTCCTTGAGGTAGGTCCCCGTGAGGTGCCGGGAGCTGGTCTCCGTCGCGTACGCCACGGAGGTCACCCCGATGACCGTCAGCCCCAGCTCCCGTGCCTTCATCGCCATCTCGACGGGCAGCGCGTTCCGCCCGGAGAGGGAGATGATCACCAGTACGTCTCCCGCGGCGGCCGGGCTGGACGCGAGCACCGCGCTCGCCAGGCCGTCGACCCGCTCCAGTGCGGAGCCGAGCGTGGCCGGCATGACGTCGACGCCCACCACCCCGGGCACGGCGAGCAGGTTCATCACGGCGAAACCGCCGGCCCGGTAGACGACGTCCTGCGCGGCGAGCGAGGAGTGCCCAGCGCCGAACGCGAAGAGCCGGCCGCCCGCGGCGACGGCGCCGGCGATCGCCGCACCGGCGGCGGCGACGTTCGCGGACTCCTCGTCGCGCACGCGCTCCAGCAGACTGATCGCGGCGTCGAAGAACTGTCCGGCCAGCTTGCTCTCGCTCATCGAGGAGCCTCCAGGGTGGGGAACGGGCGGGGGAATGCCGGTGACGCGGATCACGTTGAGGTCTGGACCATTGCTCTGTCAATACAACTACTCGGCGGTCTCCGGCGGCTGCGGCGGCGCCGCGGGAATCCCCCCGGGCTCCGGCGCGGCACGGTTGTCGGCGTCATGCGTCAGAATTGGTGCAGGGCCAGCGCACGATTATTCGAGGGGCACGTATGTCCGGACTGATCGACACGACGGAGATGTACCTCCGCACCATCCTTGAGCTGGAAGAGGAAGGTGTGGTCCCGATGCGCGCCCGGATCGCGGAGCGGCTCGACCAGAGCGGGCCGACCGTCAGCCAGACCGTCGCCCGGATGGAGCGCGACGGTCTGGTGCAGGTCGCGGGCGACCGGCATCTGGATCTGACAGAGGAAGGGCGCAGGCTGGCGACCCGCGTCATGCGCAAGCACCGGCTCGCCGAGTGTCTCCTGGTCGATGTGATCGGCCTGGAGTGGGAGCAGGTGCACGCCGAGGCGTGCCGCTGGGAGCATGTGATGAGCGAGGCGGTGGAGCGGCGGGTGCTGGAGCTGCTGCGCCATCCGACGGAGTCGCCGTACGGCAACCCGATCCCGGGGCTGGAGGAGCTGGGTGAGAAGGCGGAGGCCGACCCGTTCCTGGACGCCGGGCTGGTGAGCCTGTCCGAGCTGGACCCGGGCTCGGAGGGCAAGACCGTGGTGGTGCGGCGGATCGGCGAGCCGATCCAGACCGACGCCCAGCTCATGTACACGCTGCGGCGCGCGGGCGTGCAGCCCGGGTCCGTGGTGAGCGTCACGGAGTCGGCCGGCGGGGTGCTGGTCGGCAGCAGCGGCGAGGCGGCGGAGCTGAACGCCGAGGTCGCGTCGCACGTCTTTGTGGCCAAGCGCTGACTGGACGAGCGCCGATGTCCGGCCGAGCGCCGCTGTCCGGCTGAGCGCCGGTGCCCGGCAGGGCGCGGCCGGCCGGACGCGGCCGGAGCGAGCGCGCCTTCCGGGCGGAACTGCCCCGGCCGGGCGCATCCCGTGCCAGGCTGGTGCTGAGGTGTATGACCTGAATGTCGGCCGGGCTCCCGAGCCCGCCGCCGGGGGAGGGGGGTCGGCCATGCTCCTGCTGTCGCTCGCGGGAAACGCCCCGCGCCATCCCGCGCGACCTCGTCCGCTGCCGCCGCGACGCGCCCGGCACAAGGAAGGCTCCGGTGCCTCGCGGCACCGGAGCCGGTCCTCCCCTGTTCTGACCCGGAGCCCCGAGCTCCCAGGGTCAGTCCCCGCGGACCGTCATCCCCGAGCGGTCCGCCTCCCGGAGAAGATCTCCCCTCGGTCGCGTGTGGCAATCCTGGTGAGTGGTCACTCGAACGAGCGGTGTTGCGCGTGGAAAGCAGGCTTTCGAATAAAGGTTCGATAGTCTGGCGTGGGCGAACGCACCGGGACCGGCTCCTTCGGAACCCGGCCGGCCCACTCAGGACCGACTCGACCACTCAGGACCGAAGGGGGTGCCGGGACACATGACGCAGCGCGTTGAGGTGACCGGAGCGGACGGCGTACGTCTCGCTGCCTGGGAATTCGCCGACCCGTCCAGGCGGAGCGGGCAGCCGGGGCAGCCCTCCGGCGTCCTTCTGCTGCACGGGCTCATGGGCCGGGCCTCGCACTGGGCTCCGGTGGCGCGCCGGCTCGCCGAGCGGCACCGCACGGTCGCGCTCGACCAGCGGGGCCACGGCTGCAGCGACAAGCCGGCGGAGGGGGCCTACACCCGGGAGGCGTATGTCGCCGACGCGGAGGCCGCGGTCGAACAGCTCGGGCTGGGGCCCGTGACGCTCGTCGGCCACGCGATGGGCGCGCTCACCGCGTGGCAGCTCGCCGCCAAGCGACCCGATCTGGTCCGGGCCCTGGTCATTCACGACATGCGGGCGTCGGCGCTGGGCGCGGCCTCCCAGCGCGAATGGGAGGACTGGTTCCGCACCTGGCCCGTCCCGTTCCCGACGCTCGCCGCGGCGCGGAAGTGGTTCGGCGAGGACGACCCCTGGATCGAGCGGCCCGCTCCGGCGCGCGGTGACTTCTTCGCCGAGGTGATGGAGGAGCACGCCGACGGCTGGCGCCCGGTCTTCTCCCGCCGCCGGATGCTGATCTCCCGGGCGACCTGGGTCCATGACGCGCACTGGGAGGAGCTGGCCCAGGTCGAGTGCCCCACCCTGGTCGTCCGGGGCGTCGACGGAAAGCTGGGCCGGGCGGAGGCCCAGGAGATGGTCAGAGTGCTGCCGCGCGGCCAGTACGCGGAGGTGACCGACGCGGGCCACCTCGCGCACTACGACCAGCCCGACGCCTGGACAGCGGCGATCGCGCCGTTCCTGGACGGCGTGCTGACGTCCTGAGCGTGGCGGCCCCGCTCTCCGGAGGGGGCCGCCCGACCGGCTCCCCGGCGTCAGCCCTTGCTGACCGCGGCCAGGATCTCCGGCAGGCGCCGCGCGACCTGCGGCGCCGCCAGCCGCAGACCGACCGCCGTGAGCACGGCCCCGTATGCCGCGCCGACCGGGAGCAGCAGCCAGGACCAGCCGCCGGCGCCCGAGAGATGGAGCCAGACCGTCAGCACGATCAGCGGTGCGCACAGCAGGGCCGCGCTCACCATGCCGCCGATGACCGAGATCCAGGCGAGACCGGCCTGCCCCGGTGCGACGTTCTTCACGCTGCCCTGCGGGATCGAGTACGGGAAGCGCGCCGAGGCCACCGCACCGGTCGCCAGCATCGCGCCGAGCACCGCGAAGGACAGCCCGAGCCCCTCCGGCAGCGCGTGCCAGCGGCCCAGTACGGCCGCCGTGAGGGTGGTGACCAGCGCCGAGTACGGCAGGGTGATCACCAGCAGGGCCGCCGCCCGCGCGCGCAGTTCGAGATGGGCGTCCCGGGTCGTGGAGATCGTCTGGGCCACCATCCAGAAGGCGGAGGTGTCCTGGCCGAACTGGTTGTACATCTGGATGCCGAGCATGCCGGCCGCGAAGGTCGCGACATAGAGCGTCCCGTTGCCCTGCAGCGCGTTGAACAGCGGCACGATCAGGCCGACGGCCAGCGAGGTCACCCACGCCGCCTTGGTCTTCGGGTCCCGCCACACATAGCGCAGACTGCGCTGCATCACCGTGCCCGTGCGCCCCTCGGGCAGCAGCCGGCCCAGGCCCGACGCCGACTCCTTGCGGGCCGGTTCCGCCGCCCCGGCCGTCGAGCCGTCCGGCGCGGTCATCAGCTTCACCAGCGACCGCTGCCACGCATACAGCAGCACCGCCAACGCGGCGGCGGTCAGCAGCAGTTGCAGCACGGCGCGGCCGTACGCGCCCTCGCTCGCCGACTCCACCGCACCGATCGCCGACGCGGGCGGCAGCCACCGTACGACCTTCGCCACCGGTTCCAGCTCCGCGAGCCCGCCCGAGACACCGAGCCGCTGCACACCGAAGTTGACGACCTGGACGCCCACCGCGACCACCAGCCCGCTCAGGACGGCCAGATCACGGCCCCTGCGTGAGCTCAGCAGCCGGACATTGGCCGTCGCGACCGCCCGCGCCAGGGCCACACACACCAGCAGCACCAGCGGTACGGCGATCACCGCGACGATCACGGCCGCCGCGCCGTACGCCGTCGCCACCGCGGAACCGGCCAGCAGGCAGAGCGTGAACAGCGGGCCGAACCCCACCAGCGACGCCACGAGCAGCGCCCCGATCAGCGGGCGAGGCCGCAGCGGCAGCATCACCAGCCGGGTCGGGTCCAGCGTCTCGTCGCCGCTGGGGAAGAAGAGCGGCATCACGGCCCAGCCCAGCGCGAACACGGCGCTCAGCAGCACGACCAGGGTGCCCGCGTGATCGGTTCCGCGCAGCAGGACCAGACCGAGGAACTGGCCGGCGGCGAGGAGCAGCGTGACGGCCACGGACGTGATGTACGCGGCGGTACGGCCCGACGACTGCCGCAGCCCGTTGCGCAGCAGGGAGAGTTTCAGCCGTACGAAGACGGGCGTCAGCGTGCCGGTCCCGGCGGTGGTGCCGGGACCGGGAGCGGTGCCGGTGGCGGCGAGGTCGGGGGAGGCGCTCACCGGGCGCCACCGAGCCAGTCCAGGGATTCACCGGTGTCGCGGCCCTGTGCGCCGACCAGTTCCAGGAAGGCGTTCTGCAGGGACGTCGCCTCGCCGCGTACCTCCGCGAGCGTGCCCTGGGCGCGGATGCGCCCCGCCGCCATCACCGCGACCCAGTCGCACAGCGACTCGACCAGCTCCATCACATGGCTGGAGAACACGACGGTCGCGCCCGAGCCCGTGTAGCGCTCCAGCACTCCCCGGATCGTCTGCGCGGACACCGGGTCGACTCCCTCGAACGGCTCGTCCAGGAAGAGCACTTCGGGGTTGTGCAGGAGAGCCGCGGCGAGCCCGATCTTCTTCCGCATACCGGTCGAGTAGTCGACGACCAGCTTGTGCTGGTCGCGCGCCAGGTCCAGTACGTCGAGAAGCTGGGTGGCCCGCTTGTCCACCTCGGCGCCGGGCAGCCCCCGCAACCGCCCGGTGTAGCCGAGGAGTTCACGTCCGGAGAGCCGTTCGAACAGCCGCAGCCCCTCCGGCAGCACCCCGATCCGCGCCTTGACCTCGGTGGGGTCCCGCCACACGTCGTGACCGGCGACCAGCACCCGGCCCTGATCGGGCCGCAGCAGCCCGGTCACCATGGACAGGGTGGTGGTCTTGCCCGCGCCGTTCGGTCCCACCAGACCGATGAACTGGCCCGCGGGCAGTTCGAGATCGATGCCCGCGACGGCGATCTGCTCACCGAAGCGCTTCCACAGCCCTTCGACGCGTACGGCGGGCTCGGCCCGCGCCGGCGCCCCGGCCGGTATCCGGCCCACCGCCTCCTGGTCCGGCCTCTTGTCCCCTGCCTGGTCCGGCATGCGCACTGCCTTTCGGTGTCCCGTCGTGTCCCGTTCGGTCAGGCCCTGTCCGGTCGGTCGTCGCGGGCCCGCGACGCCTGGCACGGCACCGGACAGGACCTCCGCGGACCACCTTATGTACAGCGGGTCGGACGGGGTCTATGGACGGCGGATCCGGGACAGCGCCGTGATGTGTCTGGTCCGCGCCGCGACGGCGTCCCGGCCGCACGCGTACGCGAGCGGGCTGATCAGCTCGCCCGCGTCCGGCAGCCAGCGGTTCGCCGGTGTGGGCCGGCGGACCCACTGCACCGCGCCGCTCTTGCCGATCCGGGTCGGCGGCGCCGCCACATAGTGCCCCTCGCCGCGCGCGAACAGGTCGAGCGCCATGGGTGTCCAGCCCAGCCGCCGCAGCAGGCCGCCGACCCTGGGCGCACCGCCGGGCAGCACGAAGAACAGCATCCGCCGGTTGGGAGTGCAGGTCACCGGGCCGAGCGCCATCCGCATGCGCTCCATCCTGGCCAGCGCCAGAAAGCCCGCCGACTCCGGCACGTCGAGCGCGTCGAAGGCGCGTCCCGTCGGCAGCAGGATCGACGCCCGGGGGTACCTCGACCAGAGCCCGCGCGCCGTGTCCCCGCTGCCCGTGGCGTGCGACGCCCAGTCGGACCTGGCCGCGTGCGCCCCGGGCAGCGCGCAGTCGAACCGGCCGCACGAGCACACCTCCCCGCCCTCCACCGGCTCCAGCCAGGTGCCCGGGAAAACGTCCCAGTGCCGGTCCTCCGCGTACCGCACGGCGCTCTCCAGCAGCAGGGAACCTCGCTGCCGGGGGATGCGCGCGCCCTCCGTGACTCCGATGCTCTCTTCCACGAAGAGCACAACTCCCGCCGCCACCACGGGTTACGGGGGCCCCGCGCCGCGGCGCCGGGCCGGTTCCCGCACACGGGGCGCACGGATGCATGGACGGGGGCGCGCATGAACGGGTAACGCGGTTCGCGGGTAGCCACCCCCGGGGGTCCGACACGATGTGGGCAGTGCGTGGCCCGACCCGGCCGCGCCGGACATCACTCACGAACAAACCTCGAATACTTCAGTTGTCGCCGAACATGCGCATTCTTCGTATATCTGCCGGGCAGTGATCACTGAGCTGATTACTGCGGCCACAGGGGGTTCCATTGGCAGCCAGGCCTCTCGTCGCGCGCCAGCCGAATGAACGGCTCCAGGCGCTCATCCAGGAAGCCGGGTGTTCCAACGCCGGGCTCGCCCGACGAGTCAACATGGTGGGGGCGGAGCGAGGGCTCGACCTGCGCTACGACAAGACATCGGTGGCGCGCTGGCTGCGCGGACAGCAGCCGCGCGGCCGCGCTCCGGGCATCATCGCCGAGGCGCTGGGCCGGAAACTGAGCCGTACGGTCACGATCGACGAGATCGGCATGGCCAACGGCAAGAATCTGGCCTCGGGCGTCGGCCTCCAGTTCTCGCCGACCGTCGTCGGCGCGATCGAGCAGGTCTGCGAGTTGTGGCGCAGCGACGTGGGCCGCCGGGACTTCCTGTCCGGCTCCGCGGTGGCGTCCTCCGCGCTGGTCGAACCGAGCAGGGACTGGCTGATCACCGGCACCGACCAGTCCGTCGCGCGCAACTCCGGTGCCAAGGTGGGTGATTCGGACGTCGAGGCGGTCCGGGCCATGACACAGGCGCTGATCGAGCTGGACCACCGATTCGGCAGCGGCCATGTCCGGCCCGTCGTCGTCCACTATCTGAACAGCGTGGTGGCGGGCCTCCTTTCGGGCTCCTACCGCGAATCGGTCGGCCGCCGGCTCTTCGCCGCCGTCTCCCGGCTGACCGAGCTGGCTGGTTACATGGCGGTCGACACCGGCCAGCCCGGCCTCGCCCAGCGCTACTACATCCAGGCGCTCCGGCTGGCCCAGGCGGCGGGCGACCGCGGCTACGGCGGCTATGTGCTGGCCGCGTCCATGAGCCATCTCGCGGCGCAGCTCGGAAACCCGCGCGAGATCGCCCAGTTGGCCCGTGCGGCGCAGGAGGGGGCGCGCGGGCAGGTGCCGCCGCGCGCGCAGTCCCTGTTCTACGCGGCGGAGGCCCGAGGGCACGCGCTGATGGGCGACACCCGTACCTGCGAGGCGGTGGTGGGCAACGCGATCACCGCTCTGGAGCAGGCCGGTGACGAGTCGGACGGCGACCCGGACTGGATCGCGCACTTCGACCACGCGTACCTCTACGACGAACTGGCCCACTGCTACCGGGACCTGGGGCGGGCCGAGGAAGCGGGCCGGTATGCCGCCGAGGCCCTGGAGGGCCATCCCGAGTCCCGTGCGCGGCGGCGGGCGATCGGTCTGGTCCTGCTGGCCACGGCCCAGGTGCAGCAGCGGGAGGTGGAGCAGGCGTGCCACACGGGCACGCGCGCGCTGGAGCTGCTCGGCACGCTGCGCTCCAGCCGGGGCGCGGAGTACCTCGACGATTTCCAGCACCGGCTGGAGCCCTACGGCGACGAGCCCGCGGTGCGTGAGTTCGGCGCGCGGCTGGAGATCCAGGCGGCGTGACGGGGACACGGCGGGAGAGTGTCGGGCGGGTGGTCGCCGGGTGACGGCTGTGTGACGGGTGCGGACGGCCGGGTGAGAGCTCCGTGCGGGCGCCGTGGCGACCCCGTGCGGACCCTGCGGACGGTGACCAAGTGCGGCCCGGAAAGGGCGGATTGGAGCCCTATGGCGGCGTCCTGGGAGGGCAGGCTGTCACGGGACCGACGCGCGTGGCAGAGCCCGCGATTCACCCGGTAGCGTGAACCGACGATTTCGTAGGTCCACACGTTCCACACGTAGGAGTCCCGGTGACGCACAGCGGACAGGGGGATGAGCGGCGCCACGCCGCTCGGCCCGCGCACGAAGGCGTCGTGCTGCCCGGCGACGGCAGCGAGCCCTGGATCCCGGGCGCGGTCGCGGACCAGGCCGCGCCGACGGGCGGGCAGCCGTGGGGGCAGCCCTGGGGCCCGCAGGACGGCCACCAGGAGCAGCCCGGGTACGACGCGTCCCAGGGCGCCGCGCCGGGGTCGTACGGCTCGCAGGGCGGCGGTCAGCCGTACGGACAGCCGGAAGGCGGTCAGCCGTACGGACAGCAGGAGAGCGGGCAGTCGTACGGGGCTCCGCTGCCGCCCGCGCAGCCGTACCAGCACGGCGGGCAGTTCCACCAGGGCGACCCGTTCTCCCAGGGCCGGCCGCTGCCCGCCGAGGCACCGCCTGGCAGCGCGGACGCCACGCAGTACCTGCCGCCCGTGCCCGCCCCGGGAGACGCGGACGCCACGCAGTACATCGCGCCGGTCCCGCAGGGCCCCGGCCAGGGACACGGCCCCGGCCTGCCGCCGCCGGAGAGCGCCGCGGAGGCCACGCAGTTCCTGCCGTCGGCCCTGTCGGCCCCGGGGGGCTCGGACGCGGACGCCACCCAGTACATCGCCCCGATCCCGGCCCAGGACACCCCGGCCGCGCCGCCCGGCGCGCCGTTCGGCGTCCGGCCCGGCGCCCCTGGCGAGCGTCAGCCACCGGCGGAGTTCGACAGCCTCTTCCGTACGGACGGACCCGGCGGGCCGGGCCAGGGCGGGGCCTCGACACAGCAGTTGCCCCCGTTCGACGCGGGCCGCGCGCCACAGCCGTACCGTCAGCAGCCCGCCGCGCCGTACGAACCGCAGCAGCGGGCCTCCCACGCGCCGCCGGGACGGGCCGGGGGCCGCCGCAAGTCCTCGCGCCTGCCGCTGATCGCCGGGGTCGTGGTCGGCTGCGCCGTTCTCGGCCTGGGCGCCGGGGCGCTGATGAGCGGCGGTGACGACACCCCCTCGGGGGACGACAGCACGGTGGCGGCGTCGGCGAGTTCCCAGGCTTCCGAGTCCCCGGCGGACGGCGCGGCCGATCCGGCGAAGCCGCAGGCCGAGGCGCTCGACAAGCTGCTCGCGGACAGCAACAGCAGCCGCGCGGCCGTCATCCGCGCCGTGAACGACATCAAGTCCTGCCAGAACCTGGACCAGGCGGCCACCGATCTGCGCGGCGCCGCCGACCAGCGGCGCGGCCTGGTGACCGAGCTGAAGGACCTGACCATCGACAAGCTGCCGGGCCATGGTGATCTGGCGTCCTCGCTCACCGCGGCGTGGCAGGCGTCCGCCTCGGCGGACGATCACTACGCGCAGTGGGCGGACCAGGCCAAGAGCGGAAAGGTCTGCAGGGGCGGCCACGCGCGGCGGACCCAGCAGGCCGCCCAGGGCGACCGGGCGAGCGGCGAGGCCACGGCGGCGAAGAAGAACGCGTCGGGGCTGTGGAACGGCATCGCGACGAAGTACGGGCTGTCGCAGCGGGACCAGACGCAGCTCTAGACACATGGCGGCGCCTGCCCGGGGAGCCGGGCAGGCCGGGCCGCGCGCCGTCGCGGCCGTTTCTTCCGTCAGGAGGCGGAAGGGGTGCCTCCCAGGGTCGGGCCCACGTCGACGAAGCCCTTCTTCTGCGCCACCAGACGTCCTTCGCGGACCACCTGGAAGGTCACGTCGCCGTTGATGATCCGCGGGAAGCCCGGCGCCCCGAGCATGTCCTCGTAGCGCCAGCGCAGCGGCGGCGTGAGACCGCCGGTGTCCACCTGGACACCGCGGTCCAGGGCGTCCGCGATCTTGCCGGACGTGACCACGTCGTCGTTGACGGCCTCGACGACCGCCTTGAGCGCGGTGTAGGCGATCCAGGTCGTCTGCACCCCGGGGTCGGCCGGGTCGATGTCGTTGTCCCCGAAGGCGTGCTCCTTGATCACGTCCCGCATGGGCCTCCACGCGGGGTCGGTCGCCACCGGGTACCAGCCGGTGAAGTACGCGCCCTCGAACGGGCCCTCCTTGCCGCCCGTGCGGTCGATCAGCGGCTGGCCGACGCTGCCGAGCACCGAGGAGACCCTGATGTCCCGGTCGTCCTCGGGGAGGCGGCGGTAGGAGTCGAAGAAGGTCTCCGTGCGGTCGCCGAGCACCGCCGTGACACAGCCGCCGTCCTCGGCGCGCTCGCGCGCCTGCTCGGCCGCGGTGGTGTAGTCGGTGGCGTCCTCCGCCGCGCGGATGTCGGAGGCGTTCCGGCGGTGGCCCTGCTGCAGACCGGAGTTGAGCAGCTCGGGAAGGTCGTCGCCGGTGACGGTGTCGGGCCGGACCAGCGAGGTCCGCTCGCAGTCGCGGGCGAGCTGTCGGCCGTTGCCCGCGAGGAGAGTCGCCTGGCCGCCGTTGACGGGGTACGAGAGGAAGCTGGTGAACTCCTCCTCCGTGACGCCGTAGCCACCCAGATAAGGGACGGAAGCGGCCTCCAGCGGCGCCATGAACTGCCGCCCGTGCTGGCTGTACGACCCGACGACCGCGACGGCGTGCTCCTTGACGGCCCGGCGCGCGCAGGCGGCGGCGCCCGCGGACTCGTTGCGTTCGTCACAGGTCAGGACGCGCAGCTCATGGCCGTCGATCCCGCCGGACTCGTTGACCCAGCGGGCGTACGCCTTCGCCATGGCCGGCATCCCCGGCATGTTCGTGGCGTTGGTGCCGACCGGCGCCCAGGTCATGACGGTGATGGGCTCTCTGCCTCCCGGAGCGCCGGGAAGCACACCGCAGCCGGCGAGGAGCGAGGCTCCGGTCACCACCGCAGCCAGGGCGCGCGCCGCACCGGAGTGGAAGGGGCGGAAGGAAGGGCTGCGTCGCCAACCGGTCATGGTCATGGAGGCTTCCGTGTCCCGGTAACGAAAGAGGGGGCACGATTCAACAGCCGGTGATGCCCAGGTGAATTCCGGGGGGATGGAGGGGCGCGGCGGAGCGGACCGTAGAGTCGGGGACTGTGCAGCAAGGTTCCGAGAACTCTTCCCGTCGTGCCCGTCGCTCCCCCACCATGGGCGGCATGCCGCTCAATGACATGCCGTGGTGGCGCTGGCGCAGCAATGTGCGCTCGGCGCTGCACATGCTTTCCGATCCCGTCTTCCACCAGGAGTACTGGCTGGCCGGCCGCGAGGGGTACGGCGACGTCACCGACGCCGTGTACCGGCTGGTCGAGGACACCTGGCTGGACAACTGGTCCGCCGAGAAGTACGTCGGCACGATATTCCGCGACTCCGGTGAGGCCGCGCTCGTCGACCTCGCCGTGCTGCGGGTGCTGCGCATCATGCACCAGGTCGGCGCGGACGCGCCCGTCTCCGCCTATCTGGAGCACCATGGCTGGCCGGAGGCGGTACGGGCGGCCCGCGAGGCGCACGTACGGCTGGCGACGAGCGACGGCGACGACCCCGACACGGTGCCGCAGTCACTGGACGTCCTGCGGATCGTGACGCGCTCCGGCTGACGGCGGCGGGGCGTGACGGCGGGCCGGACCGACGGCGGGGGCGAATAGCGGCGAATGTCCGCGTGGTGGTCGAATCCGGACCTCGCGTGACAGATGTGGGATCCTCTGGGGTCATGAGCACCGCCTCGCGGCCGACGCCGCAGCCGACCTCGCAGGGGCCTTCCGCCGTCCCGTCCGACCAGTACGTCCTCACGCTGTCCTGCCCGGACAAGCAGGGGATCGTGCACGCCGTGTCCAGCTACCTCTTCATGACCGGCTGCAACATCGAGGACAGCCAGCAGTTCGGGGACCATGACACGGGCCTCTTCTTCATGCGCGTGCACTTCTCGGCGGACGCTCCGGTGACCGTGGACAAGCTGCGGGCGAGCTTCGCCGCCATCGGGGACGCCTTCCGGATGGACTGGGAGATCCACCGCGCGGAGCAGCGGATGCGGATCGTCCTCATGGTCAGCAAGTTCGGCCACTGCCTGAACGATCTGCTGTTCCGGGCCTCCACCGGCGCGCTGCCGGTGGAGATCGTGGCGGTCGTCTCCAACCACACGGACTTCGCCGAGCTGGCCGACTCGTACGGCATCCCCTTCCACCACATCCCGGTGACCAGGGACACCAAGGCCGCCGCGGAGGCGGAGCTGCTGGAGCTGGTCCGCGCGGAGCAGGTCGAGCTGGTGGTGCTGGCCCGCTACATGCAGGTGGTCTCGGACGATCTGTGCAAGCAGCTCAACGGCCGGATCATCAATATCCACCACTCCTTCCTGCCGAGCTTCAAGGGCGCCAAGCCGTACCACCAGGCCCATGCGCGCGGAGTGAAGCTCATCGGTGCGACGGCCCACTATGTGACGGCGGAACTCGACGAGGGCCCGATCATCGAGCAGGAAGTCGAGCGCGTCGGCCATCACGTCACCCCCGAGGGGCTGGTGGCGATCGGCCGGGACGTGGAGTGCCGGGCGCTGGCGCGCGCGGTGAAGTGGCACGCGGAGCACCGGATCCTGCTCAACGGCCACCGCACGGTGATCTTCGGCTGAGTCCGCCGGAACGGATCGGCGCGCTTGCGCGCGGCGGACCGCTCAGAGCCTGCTCATCGCCGCCGCCGCGAACAGGACGTCCCTGATCGCCTCGCGGTCGCCGTCCTGGCCGGCCGCCGCTTCCTCCGGCGAGACATGACCGGCGACGAGCCGGCAGAACTCGACGCCGTCCAGGGCGACCAGGGCCACGGAACGCTCGGGGGAGCCGATCGCCGCCGGTGAGTCCAGGGCGATGTACCAGTCGCCGCCGCCCGGCCCCTCGACCTCCAGATGCAGGGAGCGGCCGGGGGAGCCCGCCGTCACCAGATCCCTGGGCGGCGCGGCGAGACCGCTGCGGCGGCGGGTGGCGAGGGCGCCCGGGAGCAGCCGGGCCGCCAGACCGATCATCTGGTGCAGATGGGCCCCGGTGGGCGCGGCGTACGGATAGGCGACGGCCTCCGCGATGTCCGCGCCGTGCATCCAGCACTCGAAGGCGCGGTCGAGCAGCGCGTCGCGCAGGGGCAGGCCGAAGCCGCCGTACGAGACGGAGAGTTCGGCGACGCCCCGGCCGGCGAAGGACACCGTGCGGATGAGGCCGTGGCTCTGCTCGCGCCAGGGCTCGCGGACGGCGCCGGTGGGCGGGCCGGCCGCGGCGCGCCAGCAGTCCTCGGTCCGGTCGGCCGGCGCGGTCGGGGCGCCGGCGCCCAGCGGGTCGTCGAGCCCGAGTGCGGCGCTGACCAGGCCGTCGACCACCATGAGATGGGCGATGACACCGGCGACGGTCGTCCTGCGGGAGGTGGGCCGCTCGTCCTCGAACCACTTGAGCCGTACGGGCGTGTGCCACTCCGCGTCGCCGATGTCCCGCAGCAGCGCGTCGAGACGCGCGGTCTCGGCGTCGTACGGGGCGGCCCAGTCGGGTACCGGAATCCGCGGCGGGCGGCGGCCGAGACAGTTTTCCAGGACCTGGGAGCGCAGCGCCGGATCGAGGTCCAGGGTCTGGTCGGCGTGCAGCAGGCCGACGGCGTCCCGCAGCCGGAGCGCCTCGTCCGCGCAGGCGGCGCATTCGGTGAGATGGGCCTCGACGAGGGCGGTCTCCTCCCTGGAACAGGCCGCGAGGGCCCAGGCGCCGAGCAGCGATGTGAGCACGGTGTGTGTCAGCGCCTCGTGGTCCGGGCCCCGGGTGTCCGCTCTGTCGGTCTCCGACTGTGCGGCGGGGTCGCCGTCCGGCGGCTGTCCGGCCGCCGCCGCGCCGGGCGCGCGCGGTGGCGGAGTCATGTCGTCGGGTGCCGATCTGGGTCCCGGTATACGGGGAAAGGCCCGGTAGTCGTCGGGCTCGCGGCCTTCGTTGGGGCCACTGCCGAAAGGACCGGTCACAGGGAGCGTCCGTTTCCCGGCGGCCAGGGGCCGTCCGGAGCTTGAGTGTTGGCCGTCGCGAGGAGCTGGAGTCCGAGCCGCAGCCGGCGTCGCGCCTCGTCCTCCGTGACGCCCAGGTCCGCCGCGGTCTGCCGGTAGTCCCGGCGCTGGAAGTACGCCAGCTCCAGCGCGTCCCAGAGCGGGGTCGGCATCGACCGCACTATGTAGTCCGCGCGGGCCGCGGCCGACGCCTGGCGCATCTTCTGGTCCAGTTCCTCCGCGGTGCCCTCGCCGCTGGTCTCGTACGCCGCCGCCTCTGTCTGCCGGAGCCGCTGCACCGCCAGCCGGCGGGTGAGCCTGGCCAGCCAGGACCGCATCGAGCCCTCTTTGGGTTCGTACGCGTCCGGGTTCTCCCAGACATGGCCGAAGACCTCCCGGGTGACGCCGTCCGCCGCCGCGTCGTCGTCGAGCACGCGGTGGGCGAGGCTGTGCACCAGCGACGCGAACCGGTCGTACAGCTCACCGAGCGCTGCCGCCTCGCCCCGCGCGAGCCGCTGCTGCATCCTGCGGTCCCAGCGGGGCGGTGCCTCTTTCGCCATGCGACCCCCAGCCCTGTCCCTCTGCCTGCCCTGCCCGTCCGCCCCTGCCCGTCCGCCCCTGCCCACTGTCGCGTCGAAGCCCGCCGTCATTCGAATGTAGTGGCAGTCACGACAACGCACGCCCCTTTGCTCAAGTGCCCCCCTACTTCCGCTCGACACGGTAAAAGAGCCGTCGCGGCGCGTACCTGTCGCGTTTGCGGCGGGCGGACCCGGGCAGGCGCGAGACCAGGAAGGACACCTTCCGGATGCACGTGGGCACAAGAAAGGTCCGGGCGCGTGACGTTGCTGAAGCTGGACGAGTCCGAACTGGGCCCGTGGACCGTGCTGCACGTCACCGGGGAACTGGACGTGATGACCTCGCCCGAAGTCCGGCAGCGGGTCCACGACGCCGTGGCGGCCGGCCGCCACGAGATCGTGCTGGACCTCTCGCAGGTGTTCTTCTGCGACTCCAGCGGGGTCGGGGTGCTGATCGCCGCGCGCCGGCTGCTCCATTCCTGCCACGGCAGATTCCGGCTTATCCTGCCCGCGCGGGGCGCTGAGGCGGGCTCACATGTCAACCGCGTCCTCGCGGCCCTCGGCGTGCGGCGGCTCTTCGAGGTCTACCCGGACGTGCCGTCGGCGGTGGACGACGAGGCCCAGCCGCTGTCCGCGTAACACGGCCCCGCGCAGAGGAACTCCGCGTAACGGAACACACATCGGGGCCCGGCCGTCGTACGCTCCCGGCATGGACAGCGCAGAGTACGAGGGCAAGATCGCCTCCCGGTTCGCAGCCTTTGACCAGGACGGCAGCGGCTACATCGACCGGGAGGACTTCAGTGGGGCGGCGGCGGCACTGCTCGCCGAGTTCGGTACGACCGCCCGTTCCGACAAGGGGCAGGCGCTTTACAGCGGGGCCGAGGCGTTCTGGCAGGGCATGGCCGGGATCGCGGACGTGGACGGCGACCAGCGGGTCAGCCGGCAGGAATTCGTCACGGGCGCCGTCAAGCGGCTGCGGGACAATCCCCAGCGCTTCGCGGAGATCGCCCGGCCGTTTCTGCGTGCGGCGATCGCCATCGCGGACGAGGACGGAGCCGGTGTGACGCCCGCGGCGGCCGAACGCGCCCTGCGGGTGCTGGGGGTCGGGCCCGAGCCGGCGGCCAAGGCGGCCGGGGATCTGGACACCGACGGCGACGGCAGGATCCACGAGGAAGAGATCCTGGCCGCCTTCGCCGCCTACTACGTGACCCCCGAGCCCTGACCGCACCCGGGGCCGGAGGGGATCCGGCCCCGCACGCGTTTCTCTCTGTGCGCCAGGAGGGGCCGTCGGCCCGGCACCTGGGCGATATATGAGGTAAGTCTGTTTGGTGGTGCGCGGATGCGCTCCTCCATGCTCCGCTGTGAGTGCTCCGGCGGACAAGCTCTGGCCCAGGCGCTCTGATGCGTCACTGTGTGTGGCGAGAGTGTGACGTCAAGGCCGATACCGGGTTGTGTCCATACTGTGCGTCGTCACAGGCCGGAGTCGTCGCTTTGCTCCGGTACGCTCCGTGGGGTGCGAGATGTTCCGATGCGCGACGGTCGCGGTGCTGCCGATGGGGCGGCTCCGGGAGCTCGAATGTGCGCCGCTCGCCCGGTACAACGGCGTCTTGTGCGCCTATGTTCGACTCCCCGCAGCGTGCGTCGCACAGTATGCACCACGCGTACTCCTTCGCGCTGGAATATGCCCGAAGCGCTTGTTGCGGTGACTGTACGTCAACCATGCTGTCTCGCAAGGACATCACGTTCTGTGATCCTGTTGAGGACCCTGTCGAGGCGCGAGGCGATGTGTCCGCCGGTTCGGATGGTGTGAGCGGTGCAGGTGCTTCAGGTTCAGTTGGAGGTCGGGGCCGACCCGGCGGAGGTGGGGCGAGCGCGGCGATGGGCCAGGTCACGGCTGGCCGGTTCCGGTATAAACGACGACGAGCCGGTCGCCGAGACGCTGATTCTGCTCATCTCCGAGCTGGTCACCAATGCCGTGGTGCACACCGGCTGCCCGGCCGTGCTGCGGATGCTCTTCGGGCTGGGAGCCGCCGAGGCCGGCACCGTGCGGGTGGAGGTCGCGGACGCCAGCGCCTGTCCGCCGCGCCCGCGCCACGCCGACGGCCAGGACACCAACGGCCGGGGCCTGGAGCTGGTCGACGGGCTCGCGGACCGGTGGGGATGGCAGCCCGAGGGCGCCGGCAAGCGCATCTGGTGCGAGGTCGACAGGGGCGCCGCGCCGGGGGTGGCGACGGGGGCGTATGAACCGGGCTCCTATGAGCCCTCGTGCGCCGTTCCGCGTCCGGCGTGACGCCGGGAGTCCCTTGCCGCCGTTGACGCGACGGCGGGGGCTGATCACTCTTGGAGGGCGATCCGCCGTGAGGGGACGCCAAGGGTTCCGTGGAGGTGTGGGCGCCACGGCAGCCGCCCTTGGCGAGCACGGATCGCGGCTCGGCGTCGGCTCCTCCGGGGCAGTGAGGGGCACTGCCCGCGCGCCGTGGTCGGCCGGACGGCGGACATCGTGCCGCGCTCGGGGTGCGCGCGAGCGTGCCGCCGTCCGGCCTCCGGGCCGTCCGGCCTCCGGGCCCCGCCCGGCGCGCTATCCCGGCGACCCGGCTCCGGCGCGGAACGTACGCCGGTAGACCGTCGGCGGCACGCCCAGCGCCGACTGGAGATGCTGACGCATCGACTGGGCCGTGCCGAAGCCCGCGTCCCGCGCCACCTGGTCGACCGAGAGATCCGTCGACTCCAGCAGATGCCGGGCCCGCTCGACGCGCTGCCGCACCAGCCACTGCCCGGGGCTGATCCCGGCCTCCTCACGGAAGCGGCGGGTGAACGTCCGTACCGACATCGACTCCCGCCTCGCCATGTCGCGGAGCTGGATCGGCTCATGGAGCCGGGCGAGCGCCCAGGTCCTGGCGGCGGCGGTGGTCGCGAGCTGCGGCTCGGGGACGGGACGCCGGATGTACTGGGCCTGGCCGCCGTCCCGGTGCGGCGGTACGACCATGCGCCGCGCGACGTCGTTGGCGACCGCCGTGCCGTGGTCGCGCCGCACGATGTGCAGGCAGAGATCGATTCCGGCGGCGACCCCGGCCGAGGTCAGCACGTCGCCGTCGTCGATGAACAGCACATCGGCGTCGACCTCGACGCCCGGGAACAGCCCCTGGAAGTGCTCGGCCGAGGACCAGTGGGTGGTGGCGGGGCGGCCGTCCAGCAGGCCGGCGGCGGCGAGGACATAACTGCCGGTGCAGATGGAGACCATCCGGGTGCCCGGCCGCACCAGGGCGAGGGCGGCGGCGAGTTCCTCGGTGAGCCGGCCCTCCTCGAAGACCGGTCCGAGCTCGTACGACGCCGGCACGACCACGGTGTCGGCGGTGGCCAGCGCCTCCGGGCCGTTCTCCACCAGGACCGAGAAGTCGGCGTCGGTGCGGACCGGCCCCGGTGGCCGGACGGAGCAGGTGACGGTCTCGTACAGCGGCTCGCCCGCCGGTCCCTCCGCACGGCCGAATATCCGCTGCGGGATGCCCAGTTCGAAGGGGAGCACCCCTTCGAGGGCGAGCACGACGACACGGTGGGGGCGCCTGTCCAGCACGGGCATGGTGTTCTCTCCTGTCCGGCGCTCCGGCTGTCCGTCCTCCGGATGCCCACTGGTGGTCCAGACCACTACTTGATATCTGTCGCCTCTGTGACACAAAAGCACGTGGCGGCCCACGCCATTCCCGATCAGACCGGCCCCGCCTCTCCGCCCACGCCGGGACCGGCGGGTCCCACTCTCTGGAACCGCGAGTTCCAGCTCTTCTTCCTCGCCCGTACCGTCGCCCGCTTCGGCGACGGCATGGTGCCCGTCGCGCTCGCCGCAGGCCTGCTCGACGCCGGGTACGGCGCCTCGTCCGTCTCCTTCGCGCTCGGCGCGTGGATGGTGTGCTTCGCCGGGTTCGTGATTGTCGGCGGGGTGCTGGCCGACCGGTTCACGCCGCGCCGGATGATGGTCCTGGCGGACGGCGTACGGCTGGTCGGCACCGCCGTGCTGGCCGCCGCGTTCGCCACCGGATCGCCGTCCCTGTGGCTGGTGTACGGGCTCAGCGGGCTCAGCGGTCTGGGCGCCGCGATCTTCCAGCCCGGCGTGGCCAGCATGCTCCCGCTGATGGCGCCCGACGTACAGCGCGGCAACGCCGTCCTGCGGGTCGCCGAGTCGCTGACGGCGATGGCGGGTCCGGCGGTCGCGGGCGCCTTGGCCGGGTTCGGCGGCCCCGGCATGATCTTCGGTGTCAACGCGGCGACCTTCGGCGTCAGCGGGCTCTGCCTCTTCCTGATCCGGATGGCGTCCGTCGCGCCGGTCGTCGGGGAGGGGATGCTCGCCGAACTGATCGGCGGCTGGCGGGAGTTCCGCGCCCGGTCCTGGCTGTGGGGCGTCATCGCCGTCTGGTCGGTGTACGGCATCACGGTGCTCGGCCCGATCACGCCGCTGGAGGCGGTCGTCGTCACCGAGCGGCACAGCTCGGCGACGTTCGGCCTGATGATGACGGTCGGCGGCGCGGGCAACGCGGTGGGCGGGCTGCTGGCGATGCGGCTGCGACCGCGCAGACCGCTGTTCGCGGGGACGTTCGCGCTGTTCGGCGTGATCGCCAATGTGCTGGTCCTGGCGTACGACGTGACCGTGCCGGTGCTGGCCGCGGGCTTCTTTGTCGGCGGTGTGTCGCTCGCCTTCTGGCTGGTGATGTGGTCGACGACGGTCCAGACGCACATTCCGAACGAGGCGCTCAACCGGCTGCACGCGTATGACGTGGCCGGTTCGCTGATCATGCTGGCGGTGGGCCGGGCGCTGGCGGGCCCGGTCGCGGAGGCGGTGGGTCTCCGGGAGGTGCTGGTGGCGGGAGCGGTGATCAATGTCGGGGTGTGCGGGGTGCTCTTCGCGGTACCGGCGATCCGGGGGCTGACGCGCCGGGACTGACGCGCCGGGCGGTGGTGGCGCCGGGCGCCGGGCGCCGTCCCGGCGTGGCCCGATCCTGGCGAACGCTGGCCTCCGGGCCACTCGTGGGAGCTGTCCCCTCCGCCGATGCTGTCTGACGTGACCCAGACAACCGACATCCCCGCAGAGGCCACCTCGGCTCCCGCTCCGCCCCGGCGTCCACGCCTTCACCGGGCGTGGTTCGTGGCCGCTGTCACCTTTGTGACGATCATCGGCGCGGCGGCCTTCGCCTCGCTGCCCGGCCTTCTCATTGAGCCGCTGCACACGGAGTTTGACTGGTCGCGCGGCACGATCGGCTTCGCGGTCTCGGTGAATCTGGCGCTGTACGGCGTGACGGCGCCGTTCGCCGCGGCGCTGATGGACCGCTTCGGCATCCGCCGGGTGGTCGCCGCCGCGCTCACCGTCATCGCGGCCGGGTCCGTGCTGACGGTATGGATGACCGCGCCCTGGCAACTGGTGCTCTACTGGGGCGTCCTGGTCGGCCTCGGCAGCGGCTCGATGGCGCTCGCTTTCGCCGCGACGGTGACGAACCGCTGGTTTGTGGCGCGGCGCGGCCTGGTCACCGGTGTTCTCACGGCGGCGGGCGCCTCCGGTCAGCTCGTCTTCCTGCCGCTGCTGTCCTGGCTGGTCGAGAACCACGGCTGGCGCCCGGCCGCGGTCACCGTCTCGCTGGCCGCGCTCGCGGTGGTCCCGTTCGTCTGGCTGCTGCTGCGCGACCACCCGGCGGACGTGGGCCTGCCGGCGTACGGCGCCGAGGAGTTCACCGCCAAGCCGGCGCCGGTGACCGGAGCCGCGCGGCGCGCGGTCACCGTGCTCGTGTCGGCCGCCCGGACAGGGCCGTTCTGGCTGCTGGCCGGCGCCTTCGCGATCTGCGGTGCCTCGACGAACGGCCTGGTCAAGACGCACTTCGTACCGGCCGCGCACGACCACGGCATGCCGGTCACCGCCGCCGCCTCGCTGCTCGCGGTGATCGGTGTCTTCGATGTGGTCGGCACGATCGCCTCCGGCTGGTTCACCGACCGCTTCGACGCGCGCCGCCTGCTGGCGGTCTACTACGCGCTGCGCGGCGTCTCGTTGCTCTTCCTGCCGATGCTGCTGGCGCCGTCCGTGCACCCGCCGATGATCTTCTTCATCATCTTCTACGGTCTGGACTGGGTCGCCACCGTCCCGCCGACGATCGCCCTGTGCCGGGAGCACTACGGCGCGGACAGCGCGATCGTCTTCGGCTGGGTCCTCGCCTCCCACCAGGTCGGCGCGGCGATCATCGCGTTCGCCGGAGGAGTGGCCCGGGATGTCTTCGGCTCGTACGACGTGGTCTGGTACGCCGCGGGCGCGCTGTGCGCGGCGGCGGCCCTGATGTCGCTGGTGATCGGACTCAAGCCGGCGGCGGTACCGGTGGCCGGATGAGGACGCGCGGCCGCGGTGGCCGGCGCCGTCCCGGTCGCCGGGCGGCCGGTCACCGCGGCCGGGCGCGGCCTCAGCGGGCCAGTGCCCTGGCGATCCTGCGGGCGTCGATCGCCATCTCGCGGAGCATGCCGCTGATCGGATTGGTGAAGCCGGTGAAGTAGAGGCCGGGGGCCTGCTTCGGGGTGCGGCGGCCGTGGACCAGCGGGCGGCCCCGGTCGTCCAGCACACCGAGCCCGTCCAACAGGCCCTCCAGCGCGCGCTCGTAGCCGGTCGCCGCGATGACCGCCTCCGGCGTGATCCGCGTGCCGTCGGCCAGGACGACCTTGTCCTCCTCGAAGGACTCGACCGCCGCCACCGGCTCGACCCGGCCGGTGCGCACCGCCTTGATCAGCCCCACGTCCTGGACCGGGATCGCGCCCTCGCGCACCCGTGAGTACAGGCCGGTGCCGGGGCGCGGCAGCCCCTTGGCCGACAGGTCGGGGACGGTGATCCGGCTCAGCAGCGCGGCCGCTCTGTCGACGAGCCAGGCCGGCAGCCGGCGGACCAGGACGGCGGTGGACTGGGTGGGCCAGCCCGCCGTGGAACGGCGCACGATGTGCGGTGCGGTACGGATCGCCAGGCGCACCCGCGCCGCGCCGCCCTCGGCGAGGTCGACGGCGATCTCCGCGCCCGTGTTGCCGGCCCCGACGACCAGGACGTCCTTCCCGGCGTACGGCCCGGCCTCGCGGTACTCGGCCGCGTGCAGCAGCTCGCCGCCGTACGACTCCCGGCCGGGCCAGTCGGGCACCCGGGGGGTGTGGTTGTAGCCGGTGGCCACGACGACCGCGCGGCCGGTCAGCTCCCGGCCGCCGGTCGCGCGCAGCAGCCAGCCGGAGTCGTCGGGGGCGCGTTCGATCCCGGTGACCTCGACCCCGGTCACGATCTCCAGCTCGTGGTGGGCGGCGTAGGTCTCCAGATAGCGGACCACCTGGTCGCGGGCCACCCACCGTCCGGCGGACCGGGGGATTCTGAGTCCGGGCAGGGACGACCCGCGGCGGGTGGTGTGGAGCCGCAGCCGGTCGTAGTGGCGGCGCCAGGAGGCGCCGACGGCGTCGGACTTCTCCAGCACGACGGCCCGCACGCCCCGTCCCCGCAGCGCGGCGGCGACGGCGAGCCCACCCGGGCCACCGCCGATGACATACACGGGGCGGTCGTTGGTGAGATTGAAGTCGTCGGGCATGAAGGCTGAGCCTAACCGGCCCATGAATTGTTGGGTCTCGGTCAAGGCCGGAATCGGTTGCGAATCGATCACATGCTCGGCGGGAGGATGTTGAAATAGGAGAGTGAGCGATTTCTCCGGCACCCGCCTTCCCGATCCCGCCGATGTGATCGGCTTCGGACTCCGTCTGCGTGCCTGGCGCGGGGGCGACGAGTCCGCGCTGTTGCGCGGCCTGTCCGACCCCGAGTTCAAGCGCTGGAACGCCCCCTTGGTCGACGTCAGTACCGAAGCCGAAGCGGCGCTGCAGATCACGCAGCGCGCCGAGGGCTGGCGGAAGGGCACGATGGCGCACTTCTGCATCACCGAGGACACCGGTGACGGGACGGAGGGGCCGGTCCTCGGAAGTGTGGGCCTGGGCGTGCTCGACCTGCGGCTGCGCACCGGCCGCGTGGGGTACTGGGTGCTTCCGGAGGCGCGCGGCCGCGGTGTCGCCGGCCGCGCGCTGGAGCTGTGCAGCCGCTGGTCGTTCGAGGAAGCGGGCCTGCACCGGATCGAGTTGGGACACGCGCTGACCCACAGTGCCTCCTGCCGGATCGCCGAACGCTGCGGCTACCGCTACGAAGGGACGCTGCGCGGCGCGATGTTCGAGGCCGTGAGCCGGGACGCCTTCCGGGACTCCCATCTCCACGCGCGGCTCGCGGCCGATCCGTGGCCCGTCCAGGACCTGTCGGCCGTCGGTGACGGCGTGCGGTCCTCGTAGGAGGTCCGGCGGGGCCCGGCGCCGGTCACGGAAGACGGCCTACGGCCAGAGCAACTCCCGTACCCAGGCGTCCCCTTCGCGCCGGTAGCGCAGCCGGACATGGCGCCGGCCGGCGTCGCCCTGGAAGAACTCCACCTCGGCCGGTTCGAGGACATAAGCCGTCCATGACGCCGCCTCGGCGGTGGGCTCGCGCTCGGCCCGCCGCCACGCGGCCCGGCTCGCCCGCGCCAGCTCGTCCGGCGAGTCCAGTACCTCGCTCTGCCGTCCGACCAGCGCCGAGGCCAGCGCGCCTGTGGAGCGGGCGTGCAGATCCGCGCTGCTCTCCTCGGCGCCGGCCGTCAGCACCCGGCCCCGGAGCCGTACGGCACGCCCCTGCGCCGCCCAGTAGAAACCGAGCGCGGCCGCCGGGCGGCCGGCGAGCTGCCGGCCCTTGCGGCTGGTCGAGTGGGAGGCGAAGTGCCAGCCGCGTGCGTCGGCGTCGTGCAGCATCAGGATCCGTACGTCCGGCAGGCCCCGCTCGTCGGCGGTGGCGAGGGTCATCGTCTGCGGCTCCGGCTGCCCGGCCGCCACGGCCTCGGCGAACCACTGGTGGAAGAGCGGCAGCGGCTCGTCCGGAGCGGCGGCCGTGTCGAAGGCGGGCAGCTCGGTGTCCCAGACGCGCTGGGCGTGCAGCAGCGCGCGGAAGGCGTCCTGCCCGCTGTCCGGCCGGGGGCCCGGGCCGTCCGGCGCGTGGGGGGAGTCATGGGCGTCCGGGCCGTTCCGGCCGTCGTGCTCGTCTGTCATACGGCCATTCAACCGGCCGCGGGCCCTGCGGCCGGCGGGAAACCCCCGTGCGTGGGGCCGCACGCGGTCTTGTTGCCCGTCCGGGGGAGCGGCGCTCGGAGCGTTGGGGGATTCGGCGCTGCGGCTGCGGCCGAACGGGGGCGGCGGGGCCGGGCCGGGGGGACCCGGGAGACGGGAGCGCCGGCGGGGATCAGCCGTATGATCCGCCGTCGGCGTGACAGGACGAAGAGGCACGCCCGACCGTGCCCGCCGGCGGTCTCGCCGGCTCGCTCGGTGTTACCTGGCGGGCTTCTTCCCGGTGACACCGAGGTGGACCAGCAGCGCGAGAGTCGGTTTCAGCTCCGCCTGCTTCACGCCCCAGCCCTGGAAGCTCTTCTGGTGCGAGGCCACCGAGGAGAGCATCACGACCAGTGAACCGGCCAGCGCCGCCGGGCTGACATCCTTGTCGACACGGCCCTTGGACTGGAGCTCCTTCACGGCGTCCGTAAGGGAGTTGGTGACAGAGTTAAGGATCTTCAGACGGATCTTGTTGAACCGTTTGTCGCCCTCCGCGGCGCCCAGGTCGACCACCCGGAGGATCGCGTCGTGCCTGCGCCAGAAGTCGAGGAATCCCTCGACGAGCTCCTCCGAGGTGCCCCAGGCGGCCTTGCCGACCCAGGAACGCCCGGAGACGAGCCCGGTCAACTCGGTGCCTTCCCTTGCCATTTCATCGGCGAGTTCGAGGACGGCGCCCTCGACATCGGGGAAGTACTGGTAGAAGGTCGCGGGTGAAGTGCCCGCCTTCCGAGCCACGTCGATGACTTTGACGTCCCGGTACGGCGAGGAGCTGAGCATCTCGCCGAGACAGTCGAGCAGCTTCTGCCGCGTCGCCTGTCCGCGCCGACCAGCCACGCGGCCGTCGACGGTGCGCACTTGTCCTGTCATGCCGTCAGCTTACCGAGGGGTGATCCGAGCGCGATTTGGCCGAGTGCAAATGGGGAACCGGCCGCCGCGCGCCGGGTGCGGCGGCGGGCCTGTGGACGAGCGCCGCGCCCCAGGCCAGGCCCAAGGCCAGGACCAAGCGCTGTCCCGTCGTCCCCGGCGGGCCCGCGACGACGGCTGCGGCACCTCGCCGCGTTGCCGGAACGCCCCTATATGTCCAGTATGAGGACACCCCTCCGCCGTGCGGCGCACGCATCCGGCGCCGCTCGCTGATCCACCGCGGATGACGGGGCGGCCCTTAGTGTTATCAACAGCCTGTGGACAACTTCGGTGGACAAGTAGAGGCGACGTGGTGCGCAATCCGTAAGTAATTGGGCAATTGTTCTATTTCTTCCCTCGCGTCCCCGGTCAGGGCCGGTTGAAGGGGCCGTGACGGGCGTCATATGCGGGCGTCATATACGGAAGGATCCGGGCCATGGCCGCATTCGCGGAAGGCACACCCTGCTGGGTGGATGTGTCACTGCCCGATCTCGCGGCGGGCAGGCGATTCTACGGAGAGCTGTTCGGCTGGACTTTCGGCGGTGACAGCGTCGGGGCCTACGGCCGCTGCACCGAGGCGTTCAGCGACGGACAGCGGGTGGCCGGCCTGGTCGCCAAGCGGGACGGCCGCATGCCCACCGTCTGGGGCGTCTACTTTGCCACCGCCGACGCCGTCGCGCTCAGCAGGAGGATCACGGACGCGGGCGGCCGGCTCGTCCGGGAGCCGATGGCGGTCGGACGGTCCGGGGTGACGGCGCTGGCGGCGGACCCGGCGGGCGCGGTCTTCGGTATCTGGCAGGGCGGCGAGGACACCGGCTTCGAGAAAAGGGGCCTGCCGGGATCTTTCTGCTGGACAGAGGTCTATACGAGGGACAAGGAGCGCGTCGACCCCTTCTACGAGAGCGTCTTCGGCTTCCGGGGGACCGACGTGCCCGACGACTCCGTCGACTTCCGTCTGTGGTCCCCGGCCGGCACGGAGCCGGGCCCGGACAGCGCCGTCGGCGGGCGCAGCGTGATCACGGACGCCTTTCCGGTGGAGATGCCGGGCCACTTCCTCAGCTATTTCTCCGTCGCCGACTGCGACCGGACGGCGGCGGCCGTGGTCCGGCTGGGCGGCCGGATCACCGCCACGCCCTTCGACATCGCATACGGGCGGATGGCGGTGGTCGTGGACAACCAGGGCGCGTCCTTCGCCGTACTGGCCGAGCCGAAGAGCGGGTCGCACACGGTTTCTGAGCCACTGTCGGAGTCCTGGTCCGCGGAGCTTCCGGAGCAGCGGCCCACCCCCGGGCCGGAGAAGCGCTGACGGCGGGGCGCGTGAGGTGTCCGGATCGGGACGAGACACCCCGATCCGCCCCCGGGTTCGCAACCGCTGCCCCAGACAGGAAGAATCAGGGGGCACGGGGCCGTACCTTTGGGGCCCTCACGGGGAGGTGGCAGGCAAGTGGAGCAGCTTACGCAGCACGATCCGAGGCGTATCGGTCCCTTCGAGGTGCTGGGACGACTCGGAGCAGGCGGCATGGGGCTGGTCTATCTCGCGCGCTCGACGTCGGGCCGCCGGGTGGCGATCAAGACCGTACGAACGGAGCTTGCCGAGGACCAGTTGTTCCGGGTCCGCTTCACGCGTGAGGTGGAGGCCGCCCGCGCGGTCAGCGGTTTCTACACGGCGGCCGTGGTGGACGCGGACCCGCGGGCCGCGGTGCCCTGGCTGGCCACGGCGTATGTGCCCGCGCCCTCACTGGAGGAGATAGTGAGTGAGTGCGGCCCGATGCCGGCCCAGGCGGTGCGCTGGCTGGCCGCCGGGATCGCGGAGGCACTCCAGTCCATCCACGGCGCCAGCCTGGTCCACCGTGACATGAAGCCGTCCAATGTCCTGGTGGTGGAGGACGGGCCCCGGGTCATCGACTTCGGTATCGCCTCCGGGGTCTCCAACACCCGGCTGACGATGACCAATGTCGCGGTGGGCACGCCCGCGTACATGTCGCCCGAGCAGGCGCGGGACTCGCGCAGTGTGACGGGCGCCAGCGATGTCTTCTCGCTCGGTTCGACCCTTGTCTTCGCCGCGACCGGCCACGCCCCGTACCACGGCGCGAACCCCGTCGAGACGGTCTTCATGCTGCTGCGTGAGGGGCCCGACCTGGAGGGGCTGCCGGAGGAGCTGAGGCCGCTCATCGAGTCCTGTATGCAGCTCGACGCCGCGCGGCGGCCCACGCCCGCCGACCTCCAGGCGCAGTTGGCGCCGCATCTCTTCGCGTCGGGCAGCGACGACAGCGGTACGGCGTCGGCCTGGCTGCCGGACAGCGCCACGGCGATGATCGAGCGGCGCCGGGCCGGCGGGCGGGTCGCTCCGCCCGCTCCCGTACGCCCGCCGGAGCCCGTGGCCGCCGTACCGCCGCCGCCCGCGCACGCTCCCGACTGGGACGCCGCCTGGCAGCCCGACGGCGGCCCGCGCGCCGCAGGCCGGGCCGGGACACCGGTCGCCCCGGCTCCGGCGGCTCCGGTCGCGCCGCCCGGCGGCCCGGTCCGGCTGTCCGGCTCGCCGGTCCCGATCGGTCCGGGCCCGCGTGCCGGGGACGGCCGGGGCACCGTCGCCGCCGAGGCCGGGCCCGCCACCGGCTGGATCCGCCCGCCCGCCGGGCTGCTCGGCGGGGAGCCGGCCACCGCCGCTGCACCGGCCGTGCCGTCGCCGGCCGCGCCTCCCGAGGGGCCGGCCGAACCGGCGCGCTGGCGGCCCTGGCGGTTCCGGATGTCCAACGACGTCTGGGGCACCCCGGTCGTCGACGGCGATCTGCTCTATGTCACCTCCTTCGAGGTGCACGCGCTGGACGTGGCCAGCGGGCGCCGCCAGTTCAAGACACGGGACGTGGCATGGTCGATGGCCGTCGCCGACGGCCGTATCCACGCCTCAGACGGGCCGACGCTGTACGCGCTCGACGGCGCGGACGGCAGCGAGCGCTGGCGGCTCCAGACCGACGCCTGGGTCTACTCCCTCAAGGTCGGCACGGGCACGGTCGTCACCGGTACGCGCGGTGGCGGCGTCCAGGCGTGGCACGCGGCGAGCGGCGAGAAGCTGTGGGACACGGCCGGGGCCCAGACGGACTTCGAGACGCCGGAGGCCGGGCCCGAGATCTTCGACGGCATGGTGTACGTGTGGAAGGACGCCCGGCTGCTGGCGCTGGACGCGCGCACGGGCGCCGAGCGCTGGTCCTATCCCATCGGCGACGCCGCCTCCTGCGGCGGGGTGCCCGTACGGGTGCGGCCCGCGTCCGACGGCAATCTGTATGTCTCGGCCGGCACCCGGGTGCTGTCCGTCGACATCGCGTCGGGCCGGGTGCGCTGGCACTTCGAGGCACCGGCGGTCTTCCTCTCGCCGCCGGCCTTCGCCCCGGGACCGGCCGTGACGGGCGGCGGGGTCTATCTCGCCGACTACCTCGGCACGGTCTACGCCCTGGACGCCGCCACCGGCAAGGACCGCTGGCGCATCGCGACGGAGTCCCGGCAGTCGATCGAACCGGTCCTCGTCGCCGACGGCAATGTCCATGTCGGCAGCGGCAGCGCGCTCTACACGCTGGACGCGGTGACGGGCACGCCCAAGTGGCGCTTCGCGGCGGGCGGTGAGGTCATCGGCGCACCGGTCGTCGCCGACGGCCGGCTGCACTTCGGCTCGGCCGACCATGTGCTGTACACGCTGGACGCGAGCGGTGGCCAGTTGCGCTGGAAGCTGGCGACGGGCGGGGAGATCACGGGGTCGCCGGTGGCGCGCCGGGGTGTGGTGTACGCGTGCAGCAAGGACCGCTGCGTCTACGCGCTGGACGCGGTCAAGGGCACGGCGACGGGCCGCGGGTCGAGATAGCCGGTCCTGACGGTCCGCGCCGGACACCGGCCGCGGCGGGCTGTCAGTGGCGCGGGGTCTCGTCGGGGGGCGGGGGGCCGTTCTCCCACGGCGGGCCGGTGTCCCAGGACCGGGTGTCGTCCTCCGCCGGATACCCGAGGGACCCGGGATAGCCGGCGGACCCGGGGGTCTCGGGCGGCTCGGAAGTCCCGGGCGGAGCGCCCGGAGAGCCGTACCGCCGGGGGCCGGGCCTCCCGGGTCCGTACCGGGGATCCTCGTGCCGCGGCTCCTCGTAGTGACCGGAGCCGTGCCGGCTGCTGTCGAAGTCACCGGACCCGTGCGGGTCGCTGCCGTACCGGTCGGGCTCGTGGGGTGCCCAGTCCTCCCGGTCCTCCCGGTCCTGCGGGTGCGGGACCTCCGGGGCAGCCGCGCGGTCCCGGGTGCGCCGCCGGCGGTGGTGCCGTCCGCTCATCACCAGCGCGCCCAGCAGGAGCAGGATCCCGCCGCCCAGGGCGCCCGCGACGCCGATGCCGAGCCCGGTGCCGCTGCCGTCGACGGTGAGACCGCCCGCGGCCTGTCCCTGGCGCACCATCCACAGGACCGTGAAGGCCAGGACGATCAGCCCGGCCAGGGTCACCAGTGACCGGGAGCGCAGTACCAGCCCGGCCGACGTGACCAGGGCCGCGACCGCGAAGGGCAGCAGGAGCGAGGCGAACAGCGCGGCGCCGCCGCCGGAGATGCCGGTGAAGAGATCGCCGACGCGGTAGTCACGGCCCTGCCGGCCGTCGAACCAGGCGTAGAAGGGGCTCAGCACGGCTGCCGCCGCTCCGGCGAGAGCCAGGACCGAACCGATGATGTTGCGGATCACCTCCGGCCTCCTTGACCGCGTGACAAGGCTGTGCGCGTTCCGCTTGGCTGCCGACGCTACGCCGGGTGACCGAGCCCCGCCACGCGGCCGCGGGGGTCTTCCCGGCCCTTGTTAGGGTCTCGGCGTTTGGCAGGTGCATGGACGGCCGGTCCCTGTGCCTTCGTGACAACGGGGAGGGGCTCGGCCTTGCTGCGCCGACGTCTGAAGTTCGCGGCCGTACTGGTCGCGGTGGTGATGGCCCTGACGGGATTCTCGTCGTCGAGGGGAGGCAGGGGCGGGTCGGGCGGCGACGGCGGCGGCTGTTCGAGCTCGGAGAAGAGCAACGGCTCGTACGGGAACTCGGGCCACCACGGCTCCGGTGACGACGCGGACGACGACGACTACGGCTCGTCGGGCGGTTCGTACAGCGATGCTCCGACACCGACACCGACAGCGACCTCCGGTGTCCGTGCCGAGGTGATCACCTGTGTACGTCCGGCGAAGGGCAAGCGGAGGGCCGTCACCTACGCGGCCGTGCGGCTGGAGGTGGCAGCCGGGGTGCCGGGGGCCTATGAGGTCGAGGTGACCTTTATGGACGCGGCGGGCGCGATCGCCGATTCCGGTGCCACGGAAGTGACCCTGGAGGCCGGCGAGACCAGGACGGTCCGGGTCGCGATGGACAGCCCGCAGAAGGTGGCGCGGGTGCGGACGTGCGAGGCGACGGCGTCACTCGCCGGCTGACCGCTCCGGGCGCCGGTGGCACGCCGTGACGGCCGGGGGCGGTAAGGCCGTACGGCCGGTAAGGGGGACGAGCAGGGGGGCCGGGCGATGCGCCCGGCCCCCCGTGTGCCGGGCGCTCTCCGACCCGCCCCGGCGGTCATGTGCGGCGGCCGCGACGGCTCCCCCTCCGCGCCGCCGCGGCCGCCCCCCGTGAGGGAAAGGTCTGTCGCTGATCAGGTGCCGGGCTTGAAGGGCTCCGATGTGGCGTGCTGGTCCAGCGTGCCGATCTCGCCGCCGGTCGCATGCTGGTCCTGCGTCGTGAGCGCGGCGTCCTCCGTACCGGTGGCGTGCTGGTCCTGCGGCTTGAGGACCGGGTCCTTCTTCTTGGCGTCGCCCATGATCGTCTACTCCCGTTGATGGCTCTTGTGCTGACTCCGGCGAGCCCGCCCGGCTGTTCCCCCGTTGACTGCCGGGCGGGCGTACCAGGGCCGCTTACCTTAGCGTCGCGGCCATATCATCGGTCCGTTTGCCCCCCGACGCGACGGATCGACATGTGTGACCATGCCGGGTGGTGATAAACGAACGATGAACGGCCTGACGGGGGCCCTACGCGGCGGCCAGGGGCGTCAGCAGCGCCCGCACCTCGTTCGCCTCGGGCGATCCCAGAGCGTCGTATATGGCGAGGGCGTCGCGCCAGCACACCTGGGCGCGGCCGGTCTGTCCGATGCCGTTGAGCGCGCGCCCGAGGACGGTCAGTACGTTGCCCCGGCGCCATTCGCCGCCGATGTCACGCAGCATGGTCAGCGCCATCTCCGCGCTGGACGCGGCCTGCGCCATCTTGCGGGCGGAGACATCGACCTCGGCGAGACGGAAGAGCGTCATGCCCTCCCACAGTCTCTGCCGGCTGTCCCGGAACACCTCCAGGGCCTCGTGCAGCCGGTCCGTCGCCTCGGCGAGCTGGCCGCCCTGGGCGAGGGCCAGGCCCAGGGCGTAGCGGCCGTTCGCACCGCGCAGCGTGTGGCCCATGCTGTCGTAGATGTCGATCCCCTGCTGCGAGAGGGCGACGGCGCTGTCCGTGCGTCCCGTGGCCAGCCGGATGCGGGAGAGGTTGCACAGCGCGCTCGCCTCTCCCGGCCGGTCCCCGTCGCGGCGGAAGTTCTCGATGGCCGTGGTCAGATGCCGTTCGCCGTCCGCGTGCCGGTTCTGGTAGAGCGCGATGATGCCGCGGACGTTCGGTGCCCAGCAGCTCGGCGGCAGATCGCGGGTCGCCTCGGCGAGCCGCATGGCCTGTTCGGCTTCGCGGTCGGCCTGGTCGAAGCGGCCCGCGACGCTGTGGACATTGGCCAGGGTCATCAGGGCGCGTCCTTCCGCCCAGCGGTCGCCGCGCTCGCGTGCGGAGTCCAGTACGGCCGCCGCCGTCGCCTCGTACTCCTTGGAGTTGGCCCCCGACTCGCCCAGGTCCAGCGCCGCCCACAGCAGGTCCACCGACCGGCGCAGGGTGTCCGCGCCGGAGGACTGGCGGACGCACGCCAGCAGGCAGTTGGCCTCGGCGTAGAGCCAGTCCTGGGCGTCGTGCCGGTCGGTGAAGGGCAGGCCCTCGTACGCCGTCGGCTCCAGGTGTTCCACCAGGCGGTCTCCCGGCCGCTCCAGCGCGTAGGCCCGCGCGGCCGTCGCCAGGTAGAAGTCCAGCAGCCGGGACAGCGCCGACGCGCGCTCTCCGGGGGGCTGTTCGTCCCGTTCCGCGCAGGCGCGCGCGTAGAGGCGGACCAGGTCGTGGTAGCGGTAGCGGCCCGGGGCGGCGGATTCCACCAGGGACGTGTCGACCAGCGATTCCAGCAGGTCCTCGGTGTCCTGCCGCGGCAGGTCCAGGACGGCGGCCGCCGCGGCCAGCGAGATGTCGGGGCCGTCGGCCAGGCCCAGCAGGCGGAACGCGCGGGCCTGCGGCGGTTCCAGCGCGCCGTAACCCAGCTCGAAGGTGGCCTTGACGGCGAGGTCGCCCGCCTGGAGTTCGTCCAGCCGGCGCCGCTCGTCCGCCAGCTTGGCCGCCAGCACCGAGACCGTCCAGGTGCGGCGGGACGCGAGCCGGGAGGCGGCGATACGGATGGCCAGCGGCAGGAAACCGCAGGCCGCGACGACATCCAGGGCCGCCTTGCGCTCCGAGGTGACGCGCTCCTCGCCGACGATACGGGTGAAGAGCTGGAGGGCCTCCTCCGGCGACATCACATCGAGGTCGACAAGATGGGCTCCGGCGAGATCGACCATCCGGGACCGGCTGGTGACAAGCGCCGCGCAGCCGGGCGTGCCGGGCAGCAGCGGACGGATCTGCGCGGCGTCGCGCGCGTTGTCCAGCAGGACGAGGATCCGCCGGCCGTCGAGCGCGGAGCGGTAGAGCGCGGAGCGTTCGTCCAGGGAGTCGGGGATCGCGGTGTCTGGTGTGCCCAGGGCCCGCAGGAAGGTGCCGAGCACGGTCTCCGGTTCCGCCGCCCGCGCGCCCGCGCCCTGGAGGTCCACATACAACTGGCCGTCGGGGAAGTGCGGCCGCGCGGCGTGCGCGACATGCACCGCCAGCGTCGTCTTGCCGACGCCGCCGATGCCCGCGAGCGCGGAGACCGCCATCACGGATCCCTCGGCGGCGGCGAGCCGGTCGCCCAGCTCCCGTACGAAGGGGACGCGGCCGGTGAAGTCGGGCACGGTCGCGGGGAGTTGCGCGGGCCGGGTGAGGGCCTGGACCGGGGCCGCCTCCTCCACCGGCCGTGCCAGCTCCGCGTCCGCCCGCAGGATGCGCTGCTGGAGCCCGGCCAGCTCGGGACGCGGGTCGACGCCCAGTTCGTCGGCGAGCAGCCGCCGGGTGTCCGCGTACACGGCGAGCGCCTCCGCCTGCCGGCCGCTGCGGTAGAGCGCCAGCATCAGGAGTTCGCGCAGCCGCTCGCGCAGCGGCTGCGCGGCGGTCAGGGCGGTCAGTTCGGAGACGGCCTCGGCGTGGCAGCCCAGCTCCAGGTCCAGATCGAGCCGGGTCTCGGTGAGCTGGAGGCGCCACTCCTCCAGCCGGGCGCGCTGCGTCTCGGCGTAGGGCCCGGGGACGGACGCCAGCGGCTCGCCGTCCCACAGGTTCAGCGACTTGTTGATCAGGGCGCGGGCCTGGGCGCGGTGGCCCGCCGAGCGTGCCTTCTCGGCGTCGGCGGTCAGTTCCCGCGCCACGTTCAGATCGAGCGCGTCCTGCCGGGTCCGCAGGGCGTAGCCGCCGGACTCGCTGACGAGTACGCCGGAGCCGAGCACCTTGCGGAGCCGGGAGGCGTAGGTCCGTACGGCGGCGAGCGCCTGCGACGGCGGTTCGTCGCCCCAGAGCGCGTCGATGAGCTGACCCGCGGTGGCCGTGCGGCCGTCGCGCAGCAGCAGTGCGGCCAGCAGCGCGCGTTGCTGCGGTGACCCGGATGCCAGCGCCTGCCCGCCGCGCCAGGCGCGTACGGGTCCGAGCACGCTGAAGCGCAGTTCGCCGGTGTCACTCGGCACGGCCGGAGCCCGCTGCTCCGGTACGCGCGGCCCGCCGTCACGGTCCATAGCTCCCCCTGCCCCCGCTACTGCCGGTATCGCCGTCGACAGTCTGCCTTGTCGGGGGCGGGCGCGTCAGCAGTGAGTGACGGTCTGCACAAGCCCTCAACAGGATGGCGGGACGATTCGCCTGAAGGGCTGTCAACAAGGTCCGGGCGCGGACGGGTCAGCCGCCGGTGGCGGCGCGGTCCGCGGTGGCCGGCCCGGACCGGATACCGGCGACGATCATCGCGGTGCCGCGCGCGTAGTACACGTCGTCGCTCGCGCAGGAGGCGAGCGCGTCCGCCGCCGCCACGACATGGGGGTAGCGCCGGGGCGGCAGGGCGGCGAGCGCGGCCCGCTTGGCCCGGACCGTGCCGTCCCGGGTCTCCGGGTCGGGGCCGTCGCCCCTGCCGGGTTCGGTGATGACGAGGGTGACGAGGGAGCAGAGCGCCTGACTGCCCGTCTCGGCGGCCTGGTCCACCGGGAAGCCGCCCTCGGCGAGCAGGCTGAGGGTCCGTTCGGCGAGGGCGAGGCCGGGCTCCGAGGTGAGGACCCTGTTCAGCACGAGTCCCGCCACCGCCGGGTGCGGGCGCAGCGCCGCGAGGAACGCGTCGAACACGTCCCGCGTCTGCTCGTGCCACGGCCGGTGATCGGGCTCCGGCAGTGCCACCTGGGCGAGGAGCCGTTCGGCGAGCGCGTCGAAGATCTCTTCCTTGTCCCGGAAGTGCCGGTAGAGGGCCATCGGGGTCACGCCGTGGTGCTGGGCGACCCGGCGTGTGGTGACCGCGTCGAGCCCTTCGGCGTCGGCGAGATCCAGTGCCGTGGAGACCAGGGTCTCCCTGTTCAGTCGCGCCTTCACGGCCATTGAGGTGCCCTTTCCTGCCCGGGACTGCCTGAGTATACATTGCAGACAACCAATGTTTACGGCGTATGCTTACGCTGCATACTGGTGCCCGGGCGACTGCCCGCAGGCATGCATCCGTCCCGCTCTCAATGAGGTAGCTCATGCGACGCAGCCCCTGGGCCACGCTGGCCGTACTGGCCTTCGCCCAGTTCATCGTGGTGCTCGACGTGACGATTGTGAACGTCGCGCTTCCCGACATACAGTCCGATCTCGGCTTCTCGGCCGAGAACCTCCCGTGGGTCATCAGCGCCTACACCCTGCTCTTCGGCGGCTTCCTGCTGCTGGGCGGCCGGGCGGCCGATCTGCTCGGCTCCCGGCGGGTGTTCGTCGCGGGCCTCGCGCTCTTCGGCGTGACCTCGCTGGTCGCCGGGGTGGCGACATCTCCGGGGATCCTGATCGCGGCCCGCGCCGTGCAGGGGCTCGGTGGGGCCATGCTGTCCCCGGCGGCCCTGTCGATCCTGACCGTCACCTTCCCGCACGGCCGGGAGCGCAATATCGCCATGGGCGTGTGGGGCGGCCTCGCCGGGCTGGGCGGCACCCTCGGTGTGGTCGTGGGCGGGCTGCTCGTCGACTCCCTCGACTGGCGCTGGGTGTTCTTCGTGAACGTGCCCGTCGTCGCCCTGCTCGTCGTGATCACCCCGGCCGTCGTCCGGCACCTCCCCGGTGTCGCCGCCGGGGAGCGCGACTTCGACGCGGCCGGAGCGGCGCTCGGCACCACCGGACTGCTCGCCGTGGTCTACGGAGTCGTCAGGGCCGAGCCGGTGGGCTGGGGTTCCTTCGAGGTCGTCGGCTTCCTGGCAGCCGGGGTCGTCCTGCTGACGGCTTTTCTGGCCGTGGAGGCGCGCTCCAAGGCGCCGCTCGTCCCGCTGCGGCTGTTCCGCTCCCGCGCGCTGTCCACCGCGAGCACCGCTCTCGGTCTCAACGGCGCCGCGTTCCTCAGCATGTTCTTCATGACGTCCCTCTATCTCCAGCAGGTGCGGGGCGACTCCGCGCTGGAGGCGGGCGTGCACTTCCTGCCCATGGGGGTCGCGGCCATCGCCGCCGCCGTCGCCACCACGGGGCTCGTCCACCGCTTCGGCACCCGGCCGGTCCAGCTCGGCGGCGCGCTCTTCGGCGTGGCCGGGCTGGCGCTGCTGAGGGGAGCGGACGCGCACGGCGGCTACGCGACCGAACTGCTGCCCGGCCTGATCCTCTTCGGTGTCGGCGTCATCGGCCTGGGCGTCCCGGCCCAGATCGCCGCCGTCGTCGATGTCGAGCACCACGAGGCGGGCGCCGCCTCCGGAGTGGTGACGGCCTTCAACCAGGTGGGCGGCGCGCTCGGCCTCGCCGTGGTCACCACGCTCGCGCTGTCCCACTCCAGCGCCGCGCTGGCGGCCGGCGCCTCCCAGGAACAGGCGCTCGTCGACGGCTTCCACCGGGGCCTGCTCATCGCCGCGCTCTTCACCGCGGCCAATGTGGTGGTGACGCTCGCCTCGCCGCGCCTCTCGCCGGACGAGAAGCAGATCGCCGAGGCGGCGGCCGCCGCCTGACCCGCGGCGCGAGCGGCCCCGGTGCGCGGGGTCTTCGGGGTCCTGCGCGGTCCTCCGGGTTCTTCGCGGTCGTGTGGTGTCCGGGACAGGGAACCGGGACATGGAACAAGGTGCGGCCCACGCCTGCGCCGGGCCGCCCACCCCATGTGCCGACGGAGGGCCCCACCCATGCGGATCGCGACCACGATCTTTCTCACCGACGAGACGATCACGCCCGTGCGCCTCGCGCGCGAGCTGGAGCAGCGCGGCTTCGCCGGTCTGTATCTGCCCGAGCACACCCATATCCCGGTGGAGCGGGTGACGCCCTATCCCGCGGGCGGTGAACTGCCGCGCGAGTACAGCCGTACGCTCGATCCCTTCGTGGCCCTCGGCCAGGCCGCGGCGGTGACCGAACGGCTGGCGCTCGGGACGGGCATCACCCTTGTCGCCCAGCACGACCCGATCGGTCTCGCCAAGCAGGCCGCGACGCTGGACCACCTCTCCGGCGGGCGCTTCACCCTCGGGGTCGGCTTCGGCTGGAACAAGGAGGAGGCCGCGGACCACGGAGTGGAGTGGAGCACCCGCCGCGAGCTGATCCGGGACCGGATGGCGCTGATGCGGGCGCTGTGGGCGGCCGAGCCGACCGCGCACAAGGGCGAGTTCGGGTCGGTCCGGGCCAGCCACGCGTACCCCAAGCCGGTACGCGGCACCCCGCGCGTCCTGGTCGGCGGCGCGGCGGGACCGAACCTCTTCTCGCACATCACCGAGTACGCCGACGGCTGGCTGCCGATCGGCGGCCGGGGCCTCGCGGAGTCGGCGCCGGCGCTGCGCGCGGCCTGGGAGCGGGCGGGTCGGGACCCGGGATCCCTCCAGATCGTGCCGTACGCGGTGCGGCCGAGCGCGGACAAGCTGGCCCACTACGAGGAGCTGGGCATCGAGGAGGTCGTGCTGCACCTGCCGCCGGCCGGCGAGAGCGAGGTGCTGCGGGCGCTGGACGAGTTCGCTCGCTATCTGTGAACCCCGGCAAACCGCCTGTGACCTGCGTCTCCAGGCCATGAGGGGGCCCGTCAGCCCCGGCCCCGGCGACGCGATCGTACGTATCCTCAAAGGATGACGACGCGCGTGACTGAGGATCCCGGGGCCGGACGACCGGCCCGACCCACCGCCAATGCCCTGCGACGCGCCCTCAAACGCGCGCGGGACGGAGTCGCGCTGGATGTCGCGGAAGCCGCGGTGCTGCTCCAGGCGCGCGGAGACGATCTCACCGACCTGGCCGCCTCCGCCGCGCATGTGCGGGACGCGGGGCTGGCGGCGGCCGGGCGGCCGGGGGTCATCACGTACTCCCGCAAGGTTTTCATCCCGCTGACCCGGCTGTGCCGGGACAAGTGCCACTACTGCACCTTCGTCACCGTCCCCGGCAAGCTGCGCAAGGCCGGACACGGCATGTTCCTGTCGCCTGACGAGGTCCTGGAGATCGCCCGCCAGGGCGCCGAACTGGGCTGCAAGGAAGCGCTGTTCACCCTGGGCGACCGGCCGGAGGACCGGTGGCCCGAGGCCCGGGAGTGGCTGGAGGCGGAGGGCTACGACGACACCCTCGCCTACGTCAGGGCCATGGCGATCCGGGTGCTGGAGGAGACGGGGCTGCTGCCCCACCTCAACCCCGGCGTCCTGTCCTGGACCGACCTCCAGCGGCTCAAGCCCGTCGCGCCGAGCATGGGCATGATGCTGGAGACCACCGCGACCAGGCTCTGGTCCGAGCCCGGCGGTCCGCACTACGGCTCTCCGGACAAGGAGCCCGCCGTACGGCTGCGGGTGCTGGAGGACGCGGGCCGCTCCAACGTCCCGTTCACCACCGGGGTGCTGATCGGTATCGGGGAGTCCTACGAGGAGCGCGCGGACTCGCTCTTCGAGCTGCGCAGGACGGCGCGGGCCTACCACGGCATCCAGGAAGTCATCGTCCAGAACTTCCGCGCCAAGCCGGACACCGCGATGCGCGGCATGCCGGACGCCGAGCTGGAAGAGCTGGCGGCGGCCATCGCCGTGGCCCGGCACATCCTCGGCCCTTCCGCCCGTATCCAGGCCCCGCCCAATCTGGTGGACGCCGAATACGCCCTGCTCATCGGCGCGGGCATCGACGACTGGGGCGGTGTCTCGCCGCTGACGCCCGACCATGTCAACCCCGAACGGCCCTGGCCGCACATCGACGAACTGGCCGCGAAGACCGCCGAGTCCGGTTTCGAGCTGCGCGAACGGCTCACGATCTACCCGGAGTTCATCCAGCGCGGCGAGCCCTGGCTCGACCCGCGGCTGATGCCGCACGTCAGGGCGCTGGCCGACCCGGCGACCGGGCTGGCCCGCACCGATGTGAAACCGGCCGGTCTGCCCTGGCAGGAGCCGGACGAGGGCTTCACCGCCACCGGCCGCACGGATCTGCACCGCACCATCGACACCGAGGGCCGCACGGCCGACCGCCGTGACGACTTCGACGAGGTGTACGGCGACTGGGAGGCGCTGCGCGAGGCCGCGGCGCCCGGCATGGCCCCGGAACGCATCGACACGGACGTACGGACGGCGCTGAGGCAGGCCGCCGACGATCCGACGAAGCTCACCGACGCCGAAGCCCTCGCCCTGCTCCACGCGGAAGGACCGGCGCTCGACGCACTGACCCGGATCGCCGACGAACTGCGCCGGGACGTGGTCGGTGACGAGGTCACCTACGTCGTCACCCGCAACATCAACTTCACCAATGTCTGCTACACCGGCTGCCGTTTCTGCGCCTTCGCCCAGCGGCGCACCGACGCCGACGCCTACACCCTCTCCCTCGACCAGGTCGCGGACCGGGCGCGGCAGGCGTGGGACGTCGGCGCCGTCGAGGTGTGCATGCAGGGCGGAATCCACCCGGACCTGCCGGGCACCGCGTACTTCGACATCGCGCGCGCCGTGAAGGAACGCGTCCCTGACATGCATGTCCACGCCTTCTCCCCGATGGAGGTCGTCAACGGCGCCTCGCGCACCGGCCTCTCCATCCGCGAGTGGCTGACGGCCGCCAAGGAAGCCGGGCTCGACTCGATCCCGGGCACGGCGGCGGAGATCCTCGACGACGAGGTGCGCTGGATCCTCACCAAGGGCAAGCTGCCGACGGCGACCTGGATCGAGGTCGTGAAGACCGCCCACGAACTGGGCATCCGGTCGAGTTCCACGATGATGTACGGCCATGTCGACCAGCCGCGCCACTGGCTCGGCCACTTCCGTACGCTCGCGCGGATCCAGCAGGAGACCGGCGGTTTCACCGAGTTCGTGACACTGCCCTTCATCCACACCAACGCACCGGTCTATCTGGCCGGCATCGCCCGGCCGGGCCCGACGGACCGGGAGAACCGGGCGGTGATGGCGATGGCGAGGCTGCTGCTCCATCCGCACATCACCAATATCCAGACGAGCTGGGTGAAGCTGGGTACGGAGGGCGCCGCGGAGATGCTCCGCTCCGGCGCCAACGACCTGGGCGGCACGCTGATGGAGGAGACCATCTCCCGGATGGCCGGCTCCAGTTACGGCTCGTACCGCTCGGTCAAGGACCTGATCGCGATCGCGGACCTGGCGGGCCGCCCGGCGAAGCCGCGCACGACGCTGTACGGGGAGGTCCCGGAGGAGCGCGTACGGGCGGCCGAGGCGTCCGACGGCCACCTCCCCGAACTGCTGCCCCTGCTGCCGGCCGCGGGCACGGGCGGCTGAGAAGGGGCGGCCGAGAACGGGGCGGGCGGGGGGCCGTGGCCGGCGCCGGAAAACAAGTGGGTCGGTGTCAGTGGCCGTTGTTAGTCTCCGTCGGCGCCCGGCGAGATCGTCGGGCGCCAATGGGGAGGGAAGCCATGGCCATCCGTACCACCCGCAGACGCCGAAGACTTCTCACGGCGGGATCATTCGTCGTGGCCGCGCTGCTTGGTGTCCAGGGGACGGCGTTCGCTGTCGACAACCTGCCGCCTGATCAGCCGGTGGCGGCCGATCTGCACACCGACAGCAGGGCGTGCGCGACCGGCGACGACCGGGCCTATGTGGCGCAGGCACCGAGGCTGAGTGCGGTGCTGCGTGACACGGAAGCAGACAACACGCCTCAGTCCGACCTGGTGAAGCCGGAGTTCGAGGCGTGGTGGCAGGACAGCGGCGGTACGGAGCGACGGCTGACGTACAACGAGTCCATTGCCCTGCCGCCCGGGACTCCGGTCTACTGGCGCCTCCCCTCGGAGATCCCGCCGAACACCGTGGTCTCCTGGCGGGTCCGGGCGAACGACGGCCGCGCGACATCACCCTGGAGTGACGAAGGCTCCGGCACGGTCTGCGAGTTCGTGATCGACGACCAGGCCCCCGAGAAGCCGGTGATCTCCTCACCCGAATACCCGGAGCCCGGACCGGGCGAGGTCCAGTGGACTGACGGGGTCGGCGTCTACGGCCACTTCACCTTCGCCTCGCCCTCCAACGACGTGGTGGAGTACCGATACGACTTCCTCGGCGGCGGCGCGGGCACCGTCAGGCCCGACCGGATCGGCGGCCCGGCGGCCGTCAGTTACCTTCCGCAGGAGGCCAGGCCCGAGCGGGTCGTCGTCCGCGCGTTCGACCGTGCGGGGCGCAGCACGGAGAGTACCTACTACTTCTATGTGAAGGCGGGGCGCGCCCCGGGCGCGCAGTGGAAGCTGTCGGACACGGCGGGCTCGACGACGGCCGCGCCCCAGGCCGGTCCTGCCGCGCGGGCGGGCAGCGGGGTCACCTTCGGCGCGTCCGGTCCGGCGGGTACGGATCTGACGTCCGTGGCCCGGCTGGACGGCACGAGCAATGGCTTCCTGACCCCCGGCACGTCCGTCGTCGACACCAGGAAGACATTCGCCGTCGGCGGCTGGGTGCGACCCGACGGCGCGGACCGGGACATGACGATCGTCAGCCAGGACGCCGGGACAGAGCCCGGATTCACCCTTGGCTCGCGGACGCGGGGCGGCGAGCCTGTCTGGTCCTTCGCCTTTGGCGGCGCCCAGGTGTCCGGCGGTCACCCGACAACGGGGGAGTGGGCTCACGTCCTGGGTCTGTACGACGCGGAAACGGGGCAGACGCGGCTCTACGTCAACGGCCAGGAGTCCGGGACCGAGCAGCGGGCGACCGCCGTCGAAAGCGCCGGGGACTTCCAGATCGGCCGGGCGCGCGGCAAGGCCGGGTACCGCGACCGCTGGCAGGGCGAGATCGGGGACGTACGGATCTACGACCGGGTCGTGGTGGCCAAGGAAGCGGCGGAGCTGGCGCACCGCGAGCCCGAGCTGCGCGGCCACTGGTCGCTGGAGGCCGCCGAAGACGGCGCCAGCCCGGAGCTGTACGACGGTGCCCCGCTCAAGCTCGGCGCGGGAGCCAAGATCCACCGTGGGCCCGACTACTCCGTCTGCATCCCGGAGATCGATCCGGACTGTCCCCAGGTGCCGTACGCGCTCGTCGGCGACGGCGATCTGGAGCTGGACGGGCAGACCGGATACGCCGCCACCGACGAGCCGGTGGTCGACACCAGGGACAGCTTCACCATCGGGGTGGTCGTCAGGCTGGCGGACAGCGAGCCCGAGGGTCCGATGACCGTGCTCTCCCAGGGCGGCGCCCACGGCGACGCGTTCAAACTGCGTTACTTCCCCTCGACGTACACCTGGCAGCTCGTCGTGTCGGACGGCGACCGGGAGGAAGCCACGGAGACGATCGTCGGGGAGAACACCCTGCCGGACGAGGCGCAGCGGCTCGTCGTCGTCTATGACGACGAGACCGACCAGATCAAGCTCTGGGTGAACGGTTACAACCACCCCGACGCGACCGCGACATTCCGGCACTCCTGGCAGAGCACCGGCGGTCTTCAGATCGGACGGGGCCACACCGGCAACGGATGGGGCGAGTACCTGCACGGATCCGTGGACGAGGTGCACGCCTTCGCCGGAGTGCTCGACACGACCAGCATCAATCAGCTCGGCGGCGGCATCGAACCCTGCCTGTGCGGATGAGTTGAGAACAGGGGTCTGTCTCATTCACGTCCTGTCCCGCCGGACGGGACAGGACGTGTGAAACGCGACTCCGCGAGGACGGCCGTTCACCCCGCGCGCCACGCGCCGGGTGAACGGCTTTCGCCGTCCTCGGGCCTGATCCGCGCAGACCCCGAACGTGGCGTTCCCCTTCAATTACAGTGCTGCGAAGCCGGTGGGAGCCCAGGAGAGGGAGTGACGCGTGAGCACACCGTCCGGGGCCGTCTGGGGCCGTGCCGAACAGCAGGACTTCCGCAGCCGGGTACGGGGCTGCCTGCTCGGCGGGGCCATGGGGGACGCGCTCGGCGCGGGGGTCGCCTCGCTCACACTCGACGAGATCCGGGCCGTCCACGGTCCCGGCGCGCTCGCCGACTTCGTGCCCGTCTTCGGCCGCCGGGGCGCCGTCACCGCCGCCACCCAGCTCACCATGTTCACCGTCGACGGACTGATACGCGCCCAGGTCCGCAGGGACACCGGGGCCTGGCACCCGCCCACCGATGTGCACCGGGCCCATCTGCGCTGGGCGGCCACCCAGCGCGACTGGGGGCCGGATCTGCGCCGCAAGGACAACGGCTGGCTCGCCCAGGAGGAGTGGCTGTACGCACGGCGCGACCCCGCCCGCTCCTGTCTCAACGGACTCGGCGACGAGATCATGGGCACGCTCGAAAGGCCCAAGAACCCGGCCGCGCGTGACGCGGGCGCGCTGGTGCGGTCCGCGCCGTTCGGGCTGCTCGTCGGCTGGGAGCCGCAGCTCGTCTGCCGGCTCGCCGTGGAGTGCGCCACCCAGACCCACGGCCATCCGGCCGCCTATCTCTCGGCGGGCGCCTTCGCCGTGCTGGTGCACGCGCTGGCCCGTGGCGAGACCCTGGACGCGGCCGTCCAGCGGGCCCTCGCCCTGCTCGCGCCGTATCCGGGGCACCAGCCCGTCACCGACGCTCTCCAGGGCGCGCTCGGCGCCGTACGCCAGGGGATCCCGGGCCCCGCGCGGATCGCCGCCCTCGGTGACGGCCGTGCCGCCGAGGAGGTCCTCGCCGTCGCCGTCTACTGCGCGCTCGTCGCCGAGGACATCCGGCACGGCCTGCGCCTCGCCGTGAACCACGACGGCGCCTCGGGCGCTGCCGGCGCGCTCTGCGGGGCCCTGCTCGGCGCCCTGCACGGCGAGACCGCTCTGCCGCCCGCCTGGCTGGCCGAACTGGAGGGCCGGCCGACGCTGCTCGAACTCGCCGACGACTTCGCGATGGAGATGACCCAGGGGCCGGCCCTGCACACCCCGGCGATCGGCGCGTCCGGCTGGCTGACCCGCTATCCGCGCGGCTGACGATCCGCGCGTACGGCCGCGTACCCGAACGGCGCCTACCCGTACGGCCGCCCACCCGTACGGACACCGCGGGGCCCGGCTCGCCGCCCGAGCCGGACCCCGCGCGCGGAGGCGGTCAGCCGTCCGAGCCCTTCCGGTCCCGCACCGGGGTGTCGCTCGGCCCCGCGGGCGACGGTACGGCGGCGGAGGCCGCGGCCAGACCGGAACCGTCGCCGTCCCCCTCGCCGTTGATACGCGCCAGCAGCACATCGCGGCCCGGAGTGTCCTCCGGCTTCAGGAAGCCGATCACGATGTACAGCACCAGCGAGACGGCGAGCGGCAGCGAGACCTGGTACTCCAGCGGCACACCGCCCTCGACGTTCCAGTCGATCGGGTAGTTGAGCAGCCAGAAGGCCAGCAGCCCCATCGCCCAGCTCACCAGTGCCGCCGTCGGCCCCGACTTACGGAAGGGCTTGAGCAGGCCGAGCATGAACGGAATGGCGATCGGGCCCATCAGACCGGCCACCCACTTGATGACGACGGTGATGATGTCCTTGAACGTGGGCGAGTTGACCTGGGTGGCGATCGCCATCGACAGCGCCAGGAACGCGATCGTGGAGAGCCGCGCCGCGAGCAGCCCCGCCCGCTCCGACCAGCCGCGCGCCGCCTTCGACAGCGTGGGCGCGATGTCCCGGGTGAAGACCGCCGCGATCGCGTTGGCGTCGGAGGAACACATCGCCATGGTGTGCGAGAAGAAGCCGACGATGACCAGGCCCAGCAGACCGTGCGGCAGGAGCTGCTCGGTCATCAGGGCGTACGAGTCGGAGGCGTCCGACTTCTGCGCCTCGACGAGCAGCGGCGCGCACCACATCGGGAAGAACAGGACCAGCGGCCAGACCAGCCAGAGGACGGCGGAGAGCCGCGCCGAGCGAGTGGCCTCGTGCGCGTTGGCCGTGGCCATGTAGCGCTGCGCCTGGTTCCACATGCCGCCGTTGTACTCGAAGGTCTTGATGAAGAGAAAGGCGAGCAGGAAGGTGACGGTGTACGGGCCCGCCGTCGCGTCCGTGTGACCGTCCGGGAGCTTGTCCCAGACCGTCCACAGCGCGCTGAAGCCACCGAGCTTGCCCATGACGGCGACCAGCATCGCGACACCGGCGAAGAGCTGGATGACGAACTGGCCCAGCTCGGTGAGGGCGTCGGCCCACAGACCGCCGACCGTGCAGTAGATACCGGTGATGACACCGGTGATCAGGATGCCCTGGTTGAGGGAGATCCCGGTGAAGACGGAGAGCAGGGTCGCGATGGCGGCCCACTTGGCGCCCACGTCCACGATCTTCAGCAGCAGGCCGGACCAGGCGAGGGCCTGCTGTGTCTTCACGTCGTAGCGGTTCTTCAGGTATTCGAGCGGCGACGCGACACGCAGCCGGGACCGCAGCCGGTTGAGCCGGGGGGCGAAGAGCTTCGATCCGATCCCGATGCCGATGGCGATCGGCAGCGACCAGGTCACGAACGAGGTGACTCCGTAGGTGTACGCGATGCCCGCGTACCCGGTGAACATCACCGCGCTGTAGCCGGACATGTGGTGCGAGATGCCCGACAGCCACCAGGGCATCTTGCCGCCCGCGGTGAAGAAGTCGCTGACGTTGTCCACGCGCTTGTGCGACCAGACACCGATCGCCACCATCACACCGAAGTACGCGATGAGCACGATCCAGTCGAGGCTGTTCATATGCCCCCTCCAGGGGTCCGCCTTGTGAACGTCGAAGCTCTTCGTCAGTACGTCCGATCAGCGGCATCCCCGTGCGGGAGCGGGGACTTCGGGGATTGAACCGCCTGGCGCGGCGGCCGGTCAAGGGTTTCTGGAGTCATAAATGTGAACGCAGATCAGAAAGCCGAACGATTTTACTTGTTCTTGACCTGACGGGGCGTTGTCGTGCACGCGACGGTCGCCACACGATGAGCGGGCACTTCGTCAGGCTCCGGACATGGCCCCGGCCATACAGAGACGACCGCACGGGATGCGGGTCCCGTGCGGCCTGGAAGGGGGGTTGTGGGCTGCTGAGGCGATGTCGCGGGCCGGGCGGTGGCCCTTGCCCGCCGGTGCGGCCCCGGCCGGAGCCGGGCATGGCCGAGCCCCCTCGGCCAGGACGGCGGACCGGTCGAGAGGGCTCTGTCCGTGATGCGAGCGCAGGGTGTCGGACGACCTCAGCCGAGGTCGAAGGCGCCCTTGTTCATTTCCTCGACGAAGGAATTCCACGATGCGCCGACGAAGGAGATCGAAGGCCCTTCAGGGGCCTTCGAGTCCCGGACGGCAATGGACTGGACGACGGGGGACTTGACCTCTACACATGCGCCGTTACCGCCGGAGTACGAGGACTTGGTCCATGTGTCCGTAGCGCCTTGAAGAATTGCCATGTTCGCTCCGGTTCAGCGAGTGGTGTGAATGCGCGCCAACGGCTTGCTGGCATGATCGACGCTACTCGCCTCGGTGGATGCGTGGCATAGGCGTTCACTCATCTGGATGATGCAGTCGGTAAGTGGCCGATAAGCTGGGTCAGTTGAGGTGTATGGTGCCCTCGCTCTTAACGGAAAAATGGATGTACTTGGCATTTCGGGTCAATGCGGCGAGCGACTCGGAGAGCCCCCGGCGGACAGGGCCGAAGCGATGGATTCAGCCGGGCAATCGGATTCCGAACGCCTCAGCGGGCGTAATCCTTGGCGATTTCCGCGATGAGCTGCCGGGTCTGATCCACATTCAGGGCCTGGGCGCGCAGATGTTCGTACATGACGCTGTAGCGCTGCACATCATTGGCCTTCTCCAGATAAAGGTCGCTTGTCACGCCCTCGATATAGACCACGCTGGAGTCGGCGGCGTCCGGGAATTCGAGAATGGCGTAGTGCCCGCTGATTCCGGGGTGCGCGCCCATCTCGAAAGGCAGCACCTGCACGGTCACATGGGGGAGTTGCGACTGCTCGATGAGATGTTCGAGCTGTTCCCGCATCAGTTGCCGGTCGCCGACGACCCGGCGCAACGCGGCCTCGTCGACCACGGCCCAGAGCCGGAGCGGATCCTCGGGCGCCGTCACCCGGTCCTGGCGGCGGAGCCGCACTCCGACTCGCTTGTCGACATCGGGCGTGGTGGATTCCGGCAGCGCGCCGTTGATCAGTGCCTCCGCGTACGGGCGGGTCTGGAGCAGGCCCGGTACGACCTGGGGTTCGAACACCCGCAGCGAGGCCGCGTCCGTCTCCAGGCCGATGTAGACGCTGTACGGAATGTCGCCGAAGGCGTGCCACCAGCCCTGCTGGCGGGAATCTTTGGCCATTTGCATCAGCGAGTCGACGACCCGCTGGTCCTCGACTTCGTACACCCCGCACAGGTCGCGGACATCGCGCTGGCTGATGGAACGGCGGCCGTTCTCCAGGCGGCTGATCTTCGACTGGGAGACCAGCAGGCGTTCCGCCACCTCTTCGGCCGTCATGCCCTTGAGCTCTCGGAGCCGGCGCAACTCCTGACCCAATCGGCGTCGCCTGACGGTGGGGTTGACGTTGGACGCCACGGAAACTGCACCTCCGGCTGCGTAGCTGTACGTATCTACTGCTCAGCAGACTGCCACCAATGGTCCCAACTGCGCTGGGAAATGGCCACAGAGACGAATGCGCTGATTTGCGCGCCGGTGTGTGCGCCCGGCGCCGGGGTCCGGGGGCCGGGCGGCGGCCGGACCGGAGAGCGGCCCGGCGCCCGGGGCTCGTGTCCCGGTGTCCACCGGGCGGCCGGCGGGCCCGCGAACGGCCTCGGGAGGGCGTGCGGGGGGCTCCTGGCGGGCTCTCAGGGGCCGGAAACGCGGCGCGCGGGACAGCCGATGGAGTCGGCTGCCCCGCGCGTCTGTGTGCGGCTCCCGAACCGGGTCTGGGGACGACGGTGCGGCGGATTGCTTGTTGTGCTGCGGTGCGTGCTGTGAAGCGGTTGTCCGGTCGGTCAGTGTGCCGCCACGCGGGCCATGCTTCCGCGGTTCGGCTGTGACGGCACGCCGGCCGGCCTGCCACCCGCCGGAGCGCTGGGAGCGCTCTGTGCGGGATTACGGCGCGGCGGCGCGCCCACGCCGTTCTGGACGTCCATCACGGCGTGCGCCACGAGACCGCCCATGGGGTCGTGTCTGATCAGGTCCCGGAGACGGGAGCGCGACGAGCGCCCCTCGTTGCCGGGGTAGAGATGCTTGCCGAGTCCGACCGCGTGGGCCAGTGCGGCGAGCGCCGCGGTCCGCGGGTCCGGTGGCACACCGGTGCGGATCGCACTGTCCAGCCGGGACCTGATTTCCCGGCTGATCGCCGTCTCCGTCGCCTGGTAGCGAGTCGTCGGCAGCACCCCGCACATCTGGCCCGCCACGGCATGCACCATGCCGCACCGCTCCAGATGCGAGAGATAGGTCTGGCGCAGCCCCAGGCGGGGCCCGCCAATCCAGTGGACCGCCCGAACCGGGCTGCCACGTCTGCGCAGCAGTTCCAGTGCGGAGTCCAGAGTCGGATCTCCGGTCGGCCGTGGCATCACCACGGCGATACGATCCCCGTCAGGGGCTATCCGTCCTGCCAGAGCCAGCTCCACTAGCTGTGCTCCGGCCAGGCCGAGGTCGAGCGACTGCGGCTGCGCTGTGGTACCCGTGGCCGGGTCCAGAGCGAGCAACAGAAGCTCCTCGGGAATTGTTCTGCGGCTCCTGCCCATCCATGCCTCCCCGCGTGGATGAATGACAGGGTGACCCCTCTCACATTGGTCTGTCGAGAGCGCCTGGGTGCTTTGTGTGGGAACCGTTATGTATGTCGTTCTCGTCTAACGCGAAGGTCATGGTCCCAGAGCAGGACACTGATAGATGGTTCGGACAGTGCGGTACGTCGCATGAGACACGAAGGAGACGCGGTGGCGGGCGAGTCCCCCGGCAGGTCGGAGCAGCGGAAGTCGTCGGGGGAGGCGACTCCGGGCGAAAGGGACCCGAGGCTCGCGGTATTCCGCGAACCGGCGGCCGTGGCGCAGGGGCCGACGAGGGTCGCGACTGCAAATGGCGCAGACGACTCCGGAGAGACCGAGGGGTCCGGCGGCCAAGAGGCCGGGCGTATAACGGCCCGTCCGGAGCCCTCGAAGACGGGCGCCGGGAGCGGCGACACGAAGGACGCGGACACCAAGGACACGAACAGCACGAACAGCACGGACACCAAGGACACGAAGAGCGCGGACACGGAGGACGCGGAGACGAAGAGCGCGGAGACGAAGAGCGCCGACCGGACCGGGACACCCACCGAGGAGGGGGCGTCACCGAAGCGGCCCGAGTCGAAGCCCGAGTCGAAGTCTGAACCGAAGCCCGCCGAGCCGGAGGCCACCACCGGGCCGGACGCGAAGCCGGGCAGGAAGCCGGACTCGACTCCGTCCGACGACGGCACCGACCGGACTTCGTCGCCGGAGTCGGCGGCGAAGCCGAAGCCGGAGTCGCCGTCCAAGCGGTCCGAGCCGTCCGAGCCGTCCGGGCCGGTCTCGGATGCGCCGTCGGCCTCGGCCTCGAAGCCGAAGTCCGAGCCGAAGTCGAAGTCCGCGCCGGAGCCGACGCCGAAGCCCGCGCCGGAGCCGAAGTCCGCGCCGGACTCGGACTCGGCCGAACCGGCCGCGACCGCCCCGGCTTCCGGCGCGCGACCGGATGGCCCGGAGGACCGTACCGGCGGCAAGAAGCCGTCCTGGGCCAAGCCCGCCGGTGCCGCCGCGGGGGCGCCCGACGCGAAGTCCGCCGATGGCTCCACCGCCCAGCCGGCTGCCAAGTCCACCGGCCAGGACGGCGCTCCGGAGGCGTCGAAGCCCGCCACGAAGGCCGCCACGAAGCCTTCGGCTGGAGGCCCTGACGGTGCGGAGAGCGACGGCCGCGGTGAGCCGCAGGTCGATCAGCCCACCACCGTGCTGAAGGCGCTCAAGCAGCCGCCCGTCGACCAGCCCACCACCGCGCTCAAGGTGCCCCGGCTGCCCGAGGAGAAGAAGGCCGAGCCCTCGGCCGCGCGGGACAGCACGTTCGTACCGCTGCGGCGGGACGACCGGGTCACCGGCACCCCGCCCGGGGCCTCCTCGTCCGTGGCGGCCCCCGCCGCACCCGCCTCGTCCCTCACCGAGGCCGAGCGGACCCGGCAGCAGCCGCTGCCGCCCAAGCCGCCGCTCGATCTGCTCGCCGAGCTGACGAACACGCCGCCTCCGCCGGAGACTCCGGTCCGTACGACCGTCCGGCGGGTCAAGATCTGGACGCCGCTCGTCCTGCTTCTACTGCTTGTCGTCGCCGTCGTACAGGCCCTGCGGCCGCTCCCGGCGCCCACGCTGGCGCTCTCCGCGACGCCCACGTACACCTTCGAGGGCGGCCGGCTCGACATGCCGTGGCCCACCGAGGGCCAGGGCGCCGTCGAGGTGGAAGGCGTCGGCACCATCGGCACGTACGGGGAGCAGAAGCCCGCGCCGATCGCGAGCGTCGCGAAGACCATGACCGCGTATGTGATCCTCAAGAACCATCCGATCACCGGCAAGCAGGTGGGCCCGAAGATCACGGTCGACAAGAAGGCGGGCGAGGAGGCGAAGCTCGTCGACGAGTCGCGCGTGCCGATCGAGGAGGGACAGCAGTTCACCGAGCGGCAGATGCTCCAGTTGCTGATGATCCCCTCGGGCAACAACGTGGCGCGTCTGCTGGCCCGCTGGGACGCTCCGTCGCAGGAGGAGTTCGTCGAGAAGATGAACGCCGCCGCCAAGGATCTCGGCATGACGAAGACGACGTACACGGACCCGAGCGGCCTTGAGGCCTCCACCGTGTCCACCGCCACCGACCAGCTCAAGCTGGGCAAGGCCGTCATGCAGAACGACATCTTCCGCGAGATCGTGAACACGCCCCAGATCCGGGTCCCTGGCCTCGACCTGATGATCTACAACAACAACCGGATCCTGCTGGAGCCCGGCGTGAGCGGGATCAAGACCGGCTCCTCGACTCCGGCCGGCGGCAATCTCCTCTGGACCGCCGACACCATCGTCGACGGCACGTCGCGCCGGATCATCGGCATGGTGATGAGCGCTCAGAAGGCCGCCATCCTGGACGACAAGCTCAACCTGGCGATCGACAACAGCCTCAAGCTGATCCGGACCGCCCAGAAAGGTGTCACCTCCGCCACCATCGTCAAGAAGGGCGACGTCGTCGGCTTTGTCGACGACGGGCTGGGCGGCCGGACCCCGGTCGTCACGACGAAGGACCTCAAGGCGGTCGGCTGGGCCGGTCTCCAGGTGAGGCTCCGCCTGGGCGAGGACGCTGACCAGGGGATCCCGCACTCGGCGCAGTCGGGCACCGTGGTCGGTGAGCTGACCATCGGCACCGGCACCGGCGCGGTCTCCGCTCCGGTCGCGCTCCAGAAGGACCTGGCCGAGCCCGGCCTCGGCGCGAAGCTGACCCGCGTCGGCTGACCCCCGGCCCGGAGAGGGTGTCGATCAGGCACCCTCTCCGGCGGCGGCCACGTGTTAGCGTCCCGAGACGGGCATCCGGCGGGCACCCGCCCGGCCGACTGCCCCGACGCACAACCGCCGGACGCGCGGACGGCGTCCATGGACATGTCGGAGGAGTCGGCGCGCCGGACGGACGGTGGTCGGGACGGGAAGACGTGGGGAGCCGCTGTGACTACCGCTGAGCCGAGACGCGCCGACGGTGGCGCCACCTCTACGGGACCGGTCGACGCGGTGTCGGCCGACGCGCGGAAGCAGCCCCCGGCGGGTGCGTCCCTCACCGGGCCGCGAATAGCCCGGCCGCCCGCGCCGCGCCGCGCGGAGCCCGAGCCGGAGCACCGGCCCGCCTCCGATCCCGGCCCCGGCGCCCCGCCCGCACCCCGGTTCGGCCGCCGCCTCAAGGGCCGGGTGGCGCGCCATCCGGTCGTGTTCACCACCGCGGTCGCGGCGGTGGTGCATCTGCTCTGGTTCTTCTTCTTCGCCAACAGCGGCGGAGACATCGCCGCCCAGGACGCCTGGGCGGAGTTCGTCGGCCGGCATCCCGACTCCGCGTACAACCTCGCCTGGTACGGCGGGATGCACCCCGTCTCGTACAGCGTGGTCTCGCCGTATCTGATGTCCCTCCTCGGCGTCCGTACGACGATGATGATCGCCGGGACGGTGTGCGCCGCGCTGACCGCGCTGATCCTGGTCCGGGTCCCGGCCGTCCGTAATCCTGTCGCCTGCGCCCTCGCCGGGGTCTTCGCGTTCCTCTGCAACGCCCTGTCGGGGCGCGTGACGTTCGGTCTCGGTGTGATGTTCGCGCTGGGCGCGGTGGCCGCGGTGTTCTGCTGGCCGCACCGCTGGCGTACGAAGCGCTGGGCCAAGGCGGCCGCGGCGGCGCCGCTCGCCGGTCTCGCGACGGCGGCGAGCCCGGTGGCCGGGCTGTTCCTCGGCGTGGTCGCGGCGGCGCTGTTCCTCAACAAGCGGCGCCCCGGGGCATACGCGCTCGGGCTCGCGCCGGCCGCCGTGGTGGCACTCTCGGCCTGGCTGTTCCCGTTCTCCGGCACCCAGCCGATGTCGGTGGGGACGGCCGCACTGCCCTTCCTCTACGCGGTGTTCGTGTTTCTCCTGGTGCCCGTGCGGTGGCGCACGGTCCGTACGGCGGCGGCCGTCTACGGCGGCGGGGTGCTGCTGACCTGGGTGGTCGACTCGCAGATCGGGTCGAACGTGTCCCGGTTCGCGATGATCATCGCGGGTGTGGTGCTGCTCGCGGCCCTGCCGTACACCGCGCCGCGTTCGCGTCGCTGGTACGCCCTGGTGATCGTGTTCGCCGGACTGAACTTCTGGATCGGCTACAAGAGCGTCGACGACATCGTGCGGACGGCGCCGACGGCCTCCTGGACCCGTGAGCTGGCACCGCTGGTCAACCAGTTGCAGCGGACCGGCGCCGCGAAGGGCCGGGTCGAGGTGGTACCGGCCAGCAGCCACCGCGAGGCCTCCGCGCTCGCTCCGTACGTCAACCTCGCCCGGGGCTGGAACCGGCAGGCGGACATGGAACGCAATCCGCTCTTCTACGACGACACCCTGACCGCCGACAGCTACCGCGCCTGGCTGGACCGCTGGGCCGTGCACTATGTCGTGCTGCCCAGGGGCAGGCCCGACTCCGGGGCCGGGCAGGAAGCGGAACTCGTCGGGAAGGGCCTGCCCTATCTCAAGCACCTCTGGGGCGACGCCAACTGGCAGCTCTACGCCGTCGACGACCCGAAGCCGCTGGCCGATCCGCCGGCGACGGTCGATCTGGCGGGTGCGGGCGAGCTGACGATCCACGTCAAGTCGGCCGGGCGGGTACTGATCCGCATACCGTACTCACCCTGGCTGGGGCTGGTCGACGAGGAGGGCAAGAGCGTTGTGCCGCCGCAGCAGACGGAGGCGTCCAAGGCGGACGGGGACAGCCCCAAGGTCTATACCAATCCCCATGGCTGTCTGATCAAGGCCGAGAAGGACGCGGAGGGCGACGAGTGGACCGAGCTGCTCGCGCCCCGGGCGGGTGTGTACCGGCTGGCCGCTCCGTATCAGCTCCCGCGTGGCACGGGCTGCCCGGAGGAACTGCGCTGACGAGGCGCCGGGGACCCGCCCGTACGGACGGGCCCGCGGGCCGGCACCGGAAGGTCAGCTCACCGGGAACGCGACATCGCACACCTCGTCCGACGCCGACGCCGTCTCCCAGTCGGCGAAGTAGATCTCGCGGCACGGTCCGCCGACCGTCAGCCCCTGCCGGCCGATCCACTCCTCCACCGCCTCGAAGGCCGAGATGATCTGCGGATACGCCACCTGGGCCTTGGTGATGCGGGTGTACGCCAGGCGCTGCGCGGGCTCGACGCGCAGCGCCGCCGCCCGGCCCGCCGCCGCCAGATACACCTCCGCCGCCCGCGCGTCCGCGACCGGGACACAGACCTCCGCCGGGCCGTCGCTGTCCGGCGTCACCTCGGCGTGGTACGCGACAAACGGAATCCCCGAGGGGCCCCCGCACTCCGCGGCGACCGCCACCAGGCGGTCCATGGCGGCCGGGATCCAGCGCGGCAGTTCGTCGGAGAGCAGATGTCTGCGCTCCGCCAGCACGGCCTGCTCGGGTACGTCGACGGTCTTGATCTCGTACATATGGGTTCTCCTGCCTGACAGCCGGTCACGGAGGTGGGCGGCCACCGCGCCGCGCACCGCGTGGCGCTCCTCGACGCCGGCCCAGTACGCCGCCACCTCGTCGGCGGCCTCCGGCCCGGGCAGCGCGACCACCTCGGCGATCCGGGCCAAGGGCATGTCGAGCTGCCGCAGCAGCGCGACCAGCCTGGCCCGATCCACCTGCCCCTGGTGATACCAGCGATAGCCGGTGACCGCGTCGACCCGCGCGGGCGCCAGCAGACCGAGCCGGTCGTACAGCCGCAACGCCTTGGGCGAGAGCCGCGAGCGGGCGGCGAACTCGCCGATCGTGAGCAGTTCCACGAGACCCCGTCCTCCGTCGTCGGACCACGTCCGGCCCGATGGGCGAACGGTGCGCTCTGTCCCAGGGGCAAGGTCAACCCCCACCACGTGACCGACCAGTGTGGAGGTCAGATGCCTTTCCCCCGCAGCTCGGCGAGCCGCTGCCGCACTGCCCAGGTCCGCGGGTGGTCGGCACCCAGGACGCGCTCGTGGCGGGCGAGGGCTTGCTCCAGCAGCGGAATCGCGTGGACCGGACCGCTCGCCGTGAAGTGGACGTCTGCGAGGTTGGCCCGCGCGATCAAGGTATTGGGGTGGTCGGGCCCCAGGATCCGCTCGGCGTCGGCGAAGACCTGTTCTGCCAGAGGGGCCGCCCGCTCCAGGTTGCCGGCTGAGAGATGGGCGCCGGCGAGACTGTTGCGTGAGGCAAGGACATCCGGGTGGCTGGGCCCCAGGACCCGCTCGCGATCCACCAGAACGTGTTCCAGCAGTCGGATCGCCTTCAACGGGTCGCCTGCGGCCTCGTGGGCGTCGGCGAGATTGTGACGTGCGGTCAGGCTTCTCGGGTGGTCGGGTCCAAGGACGCGCTCCGCGTCGACGACGGTCCGTGCCAGCAACGGGATCGCTCGATTCGGTCGGCCCGTCATACGGTAGGCGTCAGCGAGATTGGTACGCGAGACCAGAATGTCCGGGTGGTCGGGACTCAGAATCCGGTCACGATCGGCGAGGACCCCCTCCAGCAACGAGATCGCCCGTCCCAGGTCTCCCGTGCCCAGCAGACAGAGAGCGAGAGAGTGGCGTGAGTGGAGGGTGATCGGGTGGTCGGGGCCCAGGACGCGCTCGCTGTCGGTGGCTGCAGCCGTCAGGAGAGGGAGGGCCTCGGCCTCGTGACCCGCCGTTCGATAGGCGTCGCCGACGTGGATCCGGGACGTCAAAGTGTCCGGATGGTCAGGCCCCAGGACCCGGTGGCGATCGGTGAGGATCTGTTCGAACGCGGGCACAGCCCGCGTCAGATCTCCCGCGCTTCGGCGCGCGCTGGCGAGGTTGTGCCGCAGGTTCAGGGTGGTGGGATGGTCGGGTCCGAGGACACGCTCGCTGTCGGTCAGGATCTGCTCGTACAACGAGATCGCCTGTCCCAGGTCGCCCGCTTCCTGGTGGATACCGGCGAGGTTGTTCCTGAAAAGGAGGGTGAGCGGGTCCTCGGGACCCAGGATGCGTGCGCTTTCCGCGAGGGCCTGCTCCTGTAGTCCGGTTGCCGTGCGGAAGTCACCGGCGGCCCGGTGGGCGGAAGCGAGGTTGCCGCGCAGTGCGGGGACGTTGGGATGGTCGGGACCCCAGATGCGCACCGAAGCGGCGAGAGCGGGTGCCATCAGCTCGATGGCCTCCCGGTAATTTCCGGCCGCCAGACGGGTGGAGGCGAGATTGCTGCGCGCACCGATGGTGCGCGGATGGTCGTGGCCGTGAAGGGCAGTGCTCGCATCGACCTGGCGCTTGTAGTGATGCAGAGCACCGGCCAATTGGCCCGTCTCGGCGTCGTAGCGGCCGACGCTGTCGAGCAGCGTGAGGACGGCGTCGCTGTCGGCCTCCTCGGTGAGGGCGCGGGCGTGCGGAGCGATGTCGGCGAGGTCGAGTCTGCCCGGTGTGTACACGGGGCGCATGAGCCGAGTGGTTGCCGCGACGGCGGCCAGGTGCAGAGAGGGCCGGAGGGCGTCGGCCCCCTGCTGCAGGGTGAGGGTGCGACTGACGAGAGCGTGGACGAACCACGAGGGCGGCTGGGTGCCGTTCTGGCGGACGAGGGAGCGTCGCTGGGCTGCTTGCAGCGCTCGGCGGTTCATACGGAGCGCGGTCTTGTCGTCGGTGTTGTGAAGGGTGGCGCTGATGGCCGTCAGGAGCCGTTCCGGCAGGGGCGCGGGGGCAAGCGTGGCGGTGACGCGCAGCAGTGTCAGAGCGTTCTCGTCCAGATGCTGCAGGCTGCGGGTGAAGGTGGCGGCAATGTCCCTGGTGTGGTCGGTCGGGATGTGGGTGAACAGATCGTCCACCAGGCGCTGGAACGCGTCACCGTGCTGGGTGTCGGCGAGTTCGCCGAGGAGCTCTGCATAGGTGAGGCCCGGTTGGTCGGCGAGACAGCCCCGGATGAGGTCAATGGCCAGGGAGTGGGATCCGAGCCGGTCCGTCAGGGTGCGGGCGGCGTCCTCCTCCGCGGCGTCCGCCGGGGCGCGCGCGGAAGTGAGCAGGTGATACGCCTCGGCCGGGCGCAGGACGTCCACATCGACAGGAGCGAGAGGATAGCCGCGCCAACGGGTGGTCATCACGGTACGGCCCAGGGGGTGCGGTGCGGCCAGTTCACGTATGACAGCCGGGGCGAGCCGGCCGGGTATGTCATCGACGACCCACAGGCAGGGCTTGCCCGTCTCCTCGATGTGACGGCGGGCGGCCTCGCGGATCTGCAGCGGGTCGAGCCGGGCGGAGTCGAGACCCAGCGCGGTGGCGACCTGCTGGTAGTGCTGAGCGCGTATCTCGCCGTTCATCGCCTCGTCGGCGTCCGCACCATGGGTGGCCGCGGAGTCCGGGGAGTGGCTCGCGGCGGCGGTGAACCAGTAGATGCCGCCGGGATAGAAGGAGCCGAAGCGACGGGCGTACTGCTCGGCCAGAAGGGTCTTGCCCACACCGCCCAGGCCGATGATGACCGCCTGCCCTCCGCCGGCCTCGTCGTGGGTGGCAGGGTACTCGTACGCGTGCAGGGCGTCGTGCAGCCTCCAGAAATCATTCACCCGGCCGACGAACCGGTCGGACCCGAGATGCTCGTCAGGACGCCAGACGGGCCGGGCCGCCTCGATGGAGTCTCCCAGACAGCCGGGAGAATCAGCCGCCACCTCCTGAACGCGCCGGACCAGCCGGGACATTGAAGAGGGCTCCGCGGAGGCGGCAAAGCGGGCGTCTCGCAGCGGTACGGGCTGGATGTGCCCGGGATCCTGCTCGGGGTTGATGACGAGGATCCGCTCGCTGGGTCTCCCGAGAGCCGAAGCGGCACGGAAGGCGGTGAGCAACTCCCACTGACAGGCAGGGCGGGTCGGATAGGCGAGGGAGTAGTAGGCCAGGAACAGCCGCGCACCCGCCAGGGCGCTGCGGATGGTGGACGTGATGCCCTCGAACTCGTCGATTCCGCTCTCGTCCAGGAAAACGGTCAGTCCCGTGGCCCGAAGGGCGTTGACCAGTGGCAGCACGGCGTCGCGGTCCGCCCGTGGATAGCTGAAAAAGATGTCGTCCCTCGTGGCCACCGATCTCTGCCTCTCCGGCGATTCCGTCCGCCGCTCCAGCCGTCGAAGTGCTGTGTGACAAGGTTGTTGGGCGAGGGCCCGCGCGCTAGATCTTCACTATGGGCGCATATCGCAACATGAATCGCTTCGGTTTGTTTTCACCGAAACTGATGGAGGCCTGGGTTTCCTGGCCACTGCCGGTGACAGAGACTACGACGCCTTCTCCGAAGGACTCGTGCGAGATCAGATCGCCGACCGCGATGGCCGTTTGGTTTGACTGCTGTGTTTTCTTTCCGGAGTCGAGAAATGTTTTTGCTTCGGCGACGGTCTGAGGCGGAGATGACTTCTCGGCCGAGCCGCCGGATTTTCCGCCGTTGCTGTCGGCCGCGTCGAACAATGTCTCGATCTTGTACTCGGTGTGGAATACCTCGATGAGCGCCAGCCGCAGCACCTCGTCGCATCCGGAGGAGGCGAAGGTGCTGTGGGAAGCGGGGTTCGAGAAAGCGAGGCGCAGCGTGGTGTCATCGCTGTCGACTATCCGCGCGTTCTGGCTGAGCAGGATCCAGGCGAAGCGCCGACGGTTTTTCACTGCCTCAAGAATGTCGGGCCACATGTGCCGCAGGCGTGCTGTGCTCTCTGGGGATGAACCACCGCCCGGCCGTTTGATTCCCGCCGGCCAGGCACCGGGACGTCGTGGCGGAGCGGCGGCCGGCGCGGGTCTGGGACGTGTCGGCGCAGGCGTGGGAGATACGGGCACCGACGGCTGCGCGACGGTCGGCCAGTCGGTCGGCCGGGCCGCTTCGGCCTCACCGCCGGCTCCGTTGCCGGACTCGTTTCCGCTGGTGGGCCATGCGCTGACGGCAGAGTTGACCGAGCCCCGGGCCGGTACTCGAGACCTCTGGGCGGGTGCGGGGAGGATCTCCTGCTCGCCGTCCTCGGCTGCCGTGTTCGGCGCGCCGGCGAAAGCCGCCGCATGCTGCCGTTCAAGCCAGCGTCTGTTCCATGCCAGCGTCAGCCCGCCCGGCGAGTTGCGTACGCGCCGGTGGGGGCGAGGAAGGGATTTCGCGCGCAGTGCGCGATCCAGGTGCGTGAAGACCGTATCCAGGTCCAGAACCATCTTTTCAGTGTCCGGGATACCGTGGCGGAGCAGACGCACCAGTTCGCCGGTGAAAGCCGTGAATCCCTCACCGTCCTCCGCCATGGCCTTCTGAGTCTCGCCCGCTGCCGCGATGAGATAAGTGCCTTCAATCAGCGCGTCCTCGGCGATTTCTGCGCCTGGATCCGCCATGGTGCCGAGGGCGCTGCCCGCATAACAGCAGTCAAGGATGATGATGCGGCGGGTGGCTGATGAACCAAGAAGGATGTCGCGGATGTCGTCGTAATGGGTGGCAGTGTGCGGCGCGCCGGGCCGGGACGTGCAGCGGGTAAGACGCAATTCGCCTCTGTTTGGCCCCTTGATGCCGTGCCCGGCATAGTAGACGAGCAGCGTATCGGTAGCTTCTTCGGCGGCCTCAAGAACGGGATCCACGAGTTCTTCCGTGGTCCTCGGGTCATGGACGGCCTCGCAGCGCGCTGCGGGCAGATTCCAGGACGCCGCGCCCGTCAGCACATGCCGCATGGCTTCTACATTGTTTCTCACCGAGGGGAGACCGGGCATGGCCGCGTAGTTGCTCACGCCGATGAGTACGGCTCGGGACCGATGCGGATCGGGGAGAGTCACGGCCTCACTATTCCCGTGTCAGTGCGCGGGCGATGCGCCGCACCGACTCCTCGTCGTGCCCTTCCACAACCAGGGTGTTCCCGTTGTGTTCAATGGTCACCCTGGGAGTGTTCCGGCGGGTGCCACGCCACGAGACGTAAGCCAGGGCGAAGGTGGTCGCTTGCCATACGTTGTCGGTGATGAGTTGCAGAATCTCGGCCGCGCCCCCGCTCATCCGGCCAGGTTCCGGTGTCGGCGTCTCCCACGAGATCTTCGCATGCCGGCGTATTTCGGGCGTCTCCAGAAGCCACGTTCGCAAGGAACGCAATTCCTCCTCGGCGCCTTGACCTTCCATGCTGATCCGCACAGTCACGCGAGCCCCCGATTCGCAGTCAAGTGACCCATAGCCTAGGGCATTTGATCCCATGGTGAGACATGCGTCCCCGCTCCGGCGGACGCCCCATATCGTTGCGTCCACGCGCCATGCCGACCTCGTCCGGATGGTGAAGTGCGACTCCAAACTCGCATGACCTTGCGAGAGATCCGGGATGTCGCCGCTGCCGCTGCCGCCCGGTCATGTCAACCCGGGCAGCGACCTCGGGCAGGGAAGCCGTCAGCCGCCCTATGAGTCCCGCTGTCGGCTGCTCAGCTCGCCGGAAGCGTCGACGAGCCGACGCAGGCCCTCCGCCAATGCCTCCGCGAGCCCTTCCGGCCAGTCCGCCACCATCGTCTCCAGGTTCTCCGCCAGATCGCGGCGGAGGCCCGCCATCACTTCGGTGCCCTGCGGGGTGAGCGACAGCAGGGTGGCCCGTGCGTCACGGGGGTCGGGCGCGCGGTCCAGCAGGCCGGCCCTCTGGAGCCGGTCGGCATGGCGGCTGACGCGTGAACGGTCCGTCCCGATTTCGGCGCCCAGCGCTGCCGCGGTGCTCGGGACACCCAGCCGGGTCAGGCCCGACAGCACGGGATAGGTGTGCTCGTCCACTCCCTCGGGCGCCCGGTCGAGCACGTCCTTGTACAGGCGCGCCCGGTTGCGGCGCAGCAGTACGGCGCCCAGCGCCTGTTCCAGCTCGTGTCCGATCCCGTTCACCGCCCTATGGTACGTGCGCGGCGCACGCTTGCCGTACGGGCCGGAGCGTTGTCGCGTCGCACCTCATGGCGTTTTGCCGTCCTGGGACAGCCGTGTCGCCGCGTCCATGATGAGCCCGACGCCGAACTCGAATCTGTCGGTGAACTCGCCGTCCGCGAGGTACGGGAGAGCGCTCAGGAGAGACGGATGGGCGCTGCTCGACAGCGCGGGCGACAGCGTCCGCGCCACCGGCCCCGGCGCGCCCTGCTCCTCCTGGACGAGCCCGAGGGTGAAGTAGACGATCGTCCAGCATGTCCAGCTCGCCGCCCGGGGGGACAGGCCGCCGTCGAGCAGGGCTTTCATCAGTGACTCGGCGACGGCGAGCGTCGCCGGTTCCGGAGCGAACGTCCCCGCCACCACCAGGGCGCCGTCCCGGTAGGAGAGAAGTGCCTCGCGGTAACGGGCCGCCAGAGTGCGGGCACGCCCCTCCCAGTCGTCCGGCAGGCCGCCCGTGTCCACGGTGGCGACGATGGCGTCGGCCATCAGCTCACGCAGCCTGGCCTTGGACTTGATGTGCCAGTTCACCGTGTTCTGCCGGACGCCCAGGCGCTGTGCCACGGACCGTGTCGTCACGGCGTCCCAGCCCGACTCGTTCATGATGGCCAGTGCCGTCCTGACGATCTCTGCGCGGCGTTCCTTCTCCTCCGGCGTCCGGTGCGTGGTGATCACGTGTCGATGCTACTTCGGCACCCCGCCGCCCCCCACCGGACATGTGTCGGGTCAGGCCAGGACCGCGTAGCCGTCGACCTCGATCAGCCGGTCGGCAGAGCCCACTGGCCGGCGACCGCCACGAAACGGGTGCCTGTCCTGATCGCCACATGGGCGCAGAGATCCTGGACCGGCGGCGCGAGTGTGGGCGGGTTGACGCGCTGAACGGGTTTGAGTGCCTCCTGCTCTCCCTGAGGGACGGACGGGCCGCGGACGCCGGTCAGCTCGCCGCCTCACGGCTCGCCGCGGCGAGCGCCGTGCGGGCCTGTGCCGCCAGCCTCTCCGGATCCCGCTCCTCGCTCGCCCAGGCGACATGTCCGTCCGGCCTTACCAGCAGTGCCGTGACGGACGCCCACTCGGACCTGTCCCGGGCCACTTCCGACCGGTGCTGCCGTACGGTCCTCAACTCACCCGCGATCAGCGGGCGTTCACCGGCGCCGCGCAGGTCCGACAGGACATAGCTGCCGGGCCGGAGCAGTTCGAAGAGCGTCGCGCCGGACGGGGAGAAGGCGAGATCGGGGGCGCGCCGCCCGACGAGCGGGTGCGCTCCCGGCCGTGGGCTCGGATAACGCACATGCAGCCCGGAGAGGCGTTCCGCCAGGGTCAGTTCGAGCGCCGGCTGCTCCCCGATGAGCTTGCTGAGCAGTGAGCGCAGTGCCTGTCCCTCGGGGGAGAACGCCGTGATGAGGGCCGTCTGCGCCTGGCTCGCCTCCAGGAGGTCGGCACCGACCGGATGGCGTTCGTCGTGGTAGGTGTCCAGGAGACCCTCGGGAGCCCAGCCGTCGAGTGTGGCGGCGAGCTTCCAGCCCAGGTTGGCGGCGTCCTGGATCCCGACGTTCAGCCCGACGCCTCCAGCGGGCATGTGCTGGTGGGCGGCGTCACCGGCGAGCAGGACACGGCCCTTCCGGTAGGTCGCGGCCTGCCGGCTGGTGTTGCCGTACCGCGAGAGCCAGGCCGGAGAGCGCATGCCGAAGTCCGTTCCTGCGGCGGCGATCGTATTGGCCCGGAGCTGATCCAGCGTCAGATCACCGGGACAGTCGGTGCGGACGTCCTCGGGCATGGTGCCCACGAGGCGGTGCAGACCGCCGGACAGCGGCACCACCATGATCAATCCTGCCGGGCCGGCCTTGCTGAGCACCTTCTGCTCGGGCGGATCGTCGAGGACGACATCTCCCAGGAAACCGAGCACGGTGGCCCGCTGCCCCTCGTACGGGATCCCTGCCCGGGTACGCACGGTGGACCGGACGCCGTCGCAGCCGACCACATAGTCGGCCCGGGTCGTGTACAGGCCGTTGGGCCCCTCGACCTGGACGGTGACGCCGTCCGGGTCCTGGACGACGTCCACGACGCGGTGCCCCCGGCGGAGCGACGCGCCGCTCTCACGGGCGAGGTCCTCCAGCAGGGCCTCCGTTCTGGCCTGGGGGAGGGACAGAGTGAAGGGAAAGGGCGTGTCCAGCCGCGAGAACTCCAACCGCCGGTCCAGTACGCCGAAATGGCCGCTGGGGATCCGCAGGCCCTCGGCGAGGAACGGTTCCGCGACACCTCTGCCGGCGAGCACCTCGATTGTGCGGGGATGGATGGTGAGCGCCTTGGAGTGCGGATCGGGCTCGGCGCGGGGTTCGAACACGGTCACCGCCACGCCCGCCAGCCGCAACTCGAACGCCAGCCACAGCCCCACGGGCCCGGCCCCGGCAATGACGACCTGCTGCATCGTGACTCCTTCTTGTTCAATGAACAACGCTTGACCTCTGGAGCATAGGTCACCGAACAAGGGGTGCGCCACTGCCTGGGGGGTCGACCTGAAGCGTGCGCAACGCACGCATGTGGGGTACGGTAAACAGCGTGCGCCACGCACGCGTTTCCTTGTGGCGGCATTCCGACCCCAACCGGCCTCACGGGATCCGGACTTCAACAGGGTCGACAGGGTCGACAGGATTCACAGATTCAGAGGAGAAGTACTCATGGCGCAGACCGATATCGCCGCCGCACTCAACGACCTGCTGTTCAGCGCGACCACCGATGTGCGCGAGGCCGCCGACCGTCATTTCGCCCCCGACTACCGCCAGCGCACGAACGGACAGTGGGACGACCGCGACGGCTTCCTCGGTCACATCTCCCACCTGCGCGCGGTGGCGTCCGAGGGGGTCGTGGAGGTCCATGACGAGCTGCGCGACGGCCGGTTCTACGCGGACCGTCACACGGTGCGCATCGCAAAGAAGGACGGTTCGCGGGTGCGGATGGAGGTGTACCTCTTCGGGGAATTCGCTCCCGACGGACGCTTCCGCCGCATCGAGGAGGTCACGCTCCTGCTGGAGGGCGGCGAGGGCGACCGGACGATGGGCAACGCGCGCTGAACGGAGCTCGGGCCCGCCGGGTGCGCCCCCTCGCGAACGTCGGCAGCGTGTGCCCCGCGAACGTCGGCCGGGCTGCACGGCCCGCACTCGCCCCCGTGCGAGACGTCCGTCTACCGCGACCGTCGCGGACGTCCGTTTGGGTCCCGGGGAAATCGACATCCCGGAGGCATCCCGACCTCGCGTCGATCGGACCGGCAACGGGGGCGTGGAGTGCCCGAGTTGGCCAGGGTGATCGGCACTCTGCAAGAGGAACTGGAGCGGACTTCCACCGGATGCGCCGGCCGGAGAACGGCCCCGGCGTGCGGCAGATTCGACGAAGGGCCGGCCCGGGAAGGAAATCCTCCCGAGTCGGCCCTATGCGTTGTGCCCCCGGCAGGATTCGAACCTGCGACACCCGCTTTAGGAGAGCGGTGCTCTATCCCCTGAGCTACGAAGGCGGGGTGGGATGACGCTACCGGTAAGGCTGCGTCACGGCACATAGTGTAGCGGGTGGCGCCGGAGCGGCCACCGAGTCTTTGGGTGGGACTTGGTGGCAGTCAGTGCGCCCTCCGGTGACGTTCCCCGCCGTGAGACGGTGGGCGGCGCGTGCACTCGCGGCGGTGGTTGGGGCCGGCTCACCCGGACCGCCCGCATGGCGGTCCGGGCCGGGCGCTGATCCGTACGGCAGTGCCAAGAGCCCCCCGGCATCGACGCGTACGGCCGGGTGGGGTGATGCCGGTCCGCTACGCGAAGTGGTCGTAGACCGCCCGTACATATGTGGCGCTGCGATCGGAGCCGATGATGCCGGGGGCCATCCTGTTCATCATGTAGGCGATCGTCATGCGCCGGTCGAGATCCATGATGATCATCGATCCGCCCCAGCCGCCCCAGAAGCAGATCCGTCCGTCGGGGATCCAGGGGATCGTGGCCGTCTGGGGCAGCGCGTAGCCGATGCCCCAGCGGAGGGCGAGTCCGTTGACGGCGTCGACGCCGTCCGCCTGGGTGTCGAAGATCAGCCCGATGGTCTTCTCACCGAGCAGCCGGACTCCGTCGACCTCCCCGCCGCGGGCCAGTACGGAGAGGATGCGGGCGACGGACCGGGCGTTGCCGTGGCCGTTCGCGGCGCCGATGTCGGCGGCCCGCCACTCGGGGGTGTTGGCCGTGTCCGCGCTGAGCGGCGGCCCTGTCAGGGTCTTGAAGGCGGGGCTGTCCTGCCCGGCGGCCTCCGGATCGAACGGCAGCGGGGGCGGCGGAACGACATCCGCGATGCGGTGCCAGTCCCGCTCGGCCGCCCCGATCTGGAAGTCCGCGCCCAGCGGGCCGGCGATCTCCTCCGCGACGAACTGCTTGAGGGTCCTTGCGCTGACGCGACGGACGAGTTCGCCGACCAGATGTCCGAAGCTGAGGAGGTGGTAGCCCGAGGCCGTGCCCGGCGTCCACCACGGAGCTTGAGCGGCCATGCGGGCCGCGGCGCGCTCCGTGTCGTAGAGATCCTCGATCGTGGCCGGCTGGTCGAGGCCGGACACTCCGGAGGTGTGCGACAGCAGGTGGCGGACCTTGACATCCTGTTTGCCGTTGGCGGCGAACTCGGGCCAGTACCTGGCCACCGGAGCGTGGACGTCCAGCTCGCCGCGGTCCACCAGCATGAGCGCGGCGAGACTGGTGACGGTCTTCGTCGTCGACCACACGTTGGTGATGGTGTGCTCGTCCCACGCGACAGTGCGGGCGGTGTCGCGGAAGCCGCCCCAGAGGTCGACGACGCGCTCGCCGTCGATGTCGACGACCAATGAGGCCCCCAACTCCTCACCGGAATCGAGGTTTCGGCGGAGCGCGGCGCGCACGGCGTCGAAACGGGGCTCGGAGGTGCCTTGTGGATCGGTCATGTCCGGTGTCTCTTCTCGGGGCGTGATGGGGCGTGATGGGGCGTGACAGGGCGTGACGGGGCCTGCTTCTCGAAGGCCGCTGAGCCGGCGCGACGTCGCGGCGGGGCCCGGGGCCGGGAACCAGCCTGAAACGCTCACATCAGTGGGAAGGTCAAGCGCCCCAGGTCAGACCGGGTCCGGCTGCGGGTCGGGCCCGGATCGGGCCGAGGGGCAGGCCCGGATCGGGCCGCACTCACTCGCCGTGTCATACGCTTGTGCGAATGCGGATCGGAGAGCTGGCGGAGCGCACCGGCACATCACGGCGGCTGCTGCGCTACTACGAGGAGCAACGGCTGATGGCGCCCGGCCGTTCCATGAACGGCTACCGCGAGTACGACGAGTCACTGGTGGGCCGCGTGCTTCAGATCAGGGGCCTCCTCGAAGCGGGGCTGCCCACCCGGGTCATCCAGCAGATCCTTCCGTGCCTCGAAACGCCACGGAGCATCCATATCCCCGGTGCCACCCCGGAGACGATCGCCATCCTGGAACGCGAACACGATCGGATGTCCGCACGCATCGAGAGCCTGACCCGTAACAGGGACGCGATCGCCGCCTACCTCGGCGCGGTGCGCGCGGAACGCGCCGACCCCGCCGACCTCGCCGACGGGACCCGCCACGCTCCCGATGGACGGCCGCACTCGGCGTGACGGTGTGTGACAGGGCGGTACGGAGAAGCGCCCGCCCGGGCCGGGGACGCGACGCGTCAGGGCCGTGTCACCCGCACCTTGAAGTGCCCGCCGGAGTCCTCCGCCAGCACCGCGATCCGGATGTTGTTCTCGTCGTCGACAAAGGTTTCCCCCGGCCGGAACGTCGCGTCGGACAGTTCGGCGTGCACATTCGGCCGTCGCGTGCAGCCGCCGCTGTTCGTCGCGCTGTCCGCGACGGTGATCGGGCCCCGCCCGGTGTCGATCCCGGAGTCGACGCGGTAGATCAGGACGCCCGGTTCGCACACCGCGTCGTCGTTGCCGGCCCGCGTCCGCACCTCCACCGCGTACCCCGACTCCTTGGAGATCGGTACGAACGCCAGTTTGGGGCCGCCCGACGTGGCCAGCGGGCCCAGCATGTGTTCACTGCTGCCCGACGTGGACGCGCAACTGACCTGGTTGTCGTCGAGCCAGCCGAGTTTCCACTTGTGCCAGCCCATCAGGTCGTTGTTGGCACCCCAGTCCTCGGACATGATGTCCCAGTGCCCGACCGAGCTGCCGCCGTCCATCGTGTAGAGGTCGGGGAGGCCGAAGACATGGCCGTTCTCGTGGGGCAGCACCCGGTAGCCGGTCAGCGGATACGAACCGGAGCCGTCGTCCTGGCGGCTGTAGACGAAGGACGTGTTCGAGAGCGGGACACCGTCCGCGCTCGGCGCGTCCACATTGCCGGAGAAGGTCACGGAGAGGACCGTCTGTAGCGCCGAGGGTCCGGCATTGGGTGTGACCAGCACGTTGACCAGGTCGTATTCGCTGAAGTCCACATCCGCGTCGGTGACGGACACGATGTCCTCGACGAGCTTCCGGTAGCCCGGATCGTAGGGAGCTCCCCGTTCTATCCCGTATTCCTTGAAGGGCTTCGGCATGCGCAGCCAGTCCTTCAGCGGGGCTTCGGGGCGGTAGTCGAGCCGCCCGTACGAACTGGTCCTGAACCATTCGGACGTCTTCGGGAAGAACTCGGCGAGCCGTGCGAGGGCCGGGCCGGCTCCCGGCGCGTCCGAGAAATCAATCATGAGATTGAGGGCGCGCACCTTCCCCGTGGACCGGGAATAGCCCGGCGGAGTGGGCAGTCCTTCCGACATCTGTACGATCGCGCTGGAGGCGATACGGCACGCGCCGAGGTCGGACGTCCTGTTGGTGGAGACGGGTCCCGGCGAGGCGCGGATGGTGGTGGGGAGAGGCCCGCTTCCGGAGGCAAGGGCGGCGATGGTGATCGCGGCGAGGCCGGCGAGTGCGCCGAGTCGGCGGGCGCCGCGCGCGCTTCTGGCGTATCCCATGGGTCCGGCACTGCCGCCGGTTCTGCGTATCCGACGCGTCTGCTGCATGCGGCCGCCTTCGGGTCCGCGGCAGTCGGCCGTCCTGACTGCTCTCCGTTTGCTCACACTGCGTCGCTCGGCGTGTCGCCGCTCGCTGGGTGCGCCGATCGAGGGTTCTTTCCACCTCCCTGGTTTTGTGATTCAAGTCACAAGAGCTGATGAAATAACCGGGGACGCTTTCCCCGTTTGCACGTGTGTCTCCGAAAAACGGGGACGCGGTCCCCGCTTACGGGGGCTCGTTCAGAACTGGGCCGGATCGCGCATGGAGGGAAGGGGTCGATATGACCATCGCCGCCGAGACCGAAGTGCGACGTGCGCCGCGTCCGCGCGCGGACGCTCTGCGTAACCGCGAACGGATCGTGACGGCGGCCCGGGAGATGTTCGTGGAGTACGGACCCGAGGCCCCGCTCGACGAGATCGCCCGCCGGGCCGGCATCGGCAACGCCACGCTGTACCGGCACTTCGCCGACCGGCACGCCCTCGTCCATGACGTGGTGCTGTCCGTGCTGGCCCGCACCGCGGACCAGGCGGAGCGGGCCGCGGCCGAGGAGGCGGTGCCGTTCGCCGCGCTCCGCCGCTTTGTGCACGCCGCGGCGGGCGAGCGGATAGGGGCGCTCTGCCCGATGCTTTCCGGCACGGTCGACACCCGCAGCCTTGATCTCGACGCCGAGCGGATCCGCCTCGAATCGGCGGTCGAAGGGCTGATGGAGCGGGCACGGCAGGCGGGGCAGCTCCGTACCGATGTCGCCGTCGGCGATCTGATGGTCGCGCTGTCGCAGCTCACCCGCCCGCTGCCCGGCACAGGCTGTCTGAACATGGACGGGTACATCCACCGCCACCTGGAACTGTTCCTCGACGGCCTGGCGGCCCCGGGGCGTTCCGAACTGACCGGCAAGGCCGCGACCCTGGAGGATCTGCGCCGCGCCGCACCGTGACGCGCCCTGAGCCACAACCATGAACCCCCGGCCGGAGCCGTCCGGAACCGGCCCAGCAATCCCTCGTACTCCGTGCGGTGCCATCGGTCCGCCGGGCCTCGCGCCCAGGTCCCGCGCTCCGCACCCCGTCTGTCCATCACTCCGTCACCCAGTGACCCCAGTGACTCCATGACCTCGTAAGTCTCGCAGCGTCGCCTGTACTTACGTACGTTTTCGCCTTTCTGCACCCTTAGGTGGACATCTCCATGCCAAAATCAGCCGAAACGCGGCTTCCTGACCCGAGCGTTCCGCTCGCCGACCCGACCCGCTGGAAAGCACTGGCGTTCATCGCCCTGGCCCAGCTCATGGTCGTCCTCGACGCCACGATCGTGAACATCGCGCTGCCCTCCGCCCAGCAGGACCTGGGGATCTCGGACGGCAACAAGCAGTGGGTCATCACGGCCTACGCCCTCGCCTTCGGCGGTCTGCTGCTCTTCGGCGGACGCATCGCGGACCTGTGGGGCCGTAAGCGCACCTTCGTCGTCGGCCTGCTGGGCTTCGCCGCCGCGTCCGCACTCGGTGGCGGCGCCACCGGCGAGGCGATGCTGCTCGGCTCCCGGGCGCTCCAGGGCGCCTTCGGCGCGCTACTCGCGCCGGCCGCGCTGTCCCTGCTCGCGGTGATGTTCACCGACGCCAAGGAGCGGGCCAAGGCCTTCGGTATCTACGGAGCGATCGCCGGTGGCGGTGGCGCCGTGGGGCTGATCCTCGGCGGATTCCTCACCGAGTACCTCGACTGGCGCTGGACGTTCTTCGTCAACATCCCGTTCGCGATCGTGGCCGCGCTGGGCGCGTACTTCGTGATCCGCGAGCCCTCCGGCAGCCGCAACCGGTCGCCGCTGGACATCCCCGGTGTCGTGCTGTCCACCCTGGGACTGGTGTCGCTGGTGTACGGCTTCACCCGCGCCGAGTCCAACGGCTGGTCCGACCCGATGACGATCTCCCTCTTCGTCGCCGCCGCCGTCCTGCTCGCGGCGTTCGCCCTCGTCGAGTCGAAGGTCAAGTCCCCGCTGCTGCCGCTGCGCGTGGTCGCCGACCGCAACCGCGGTGGTGTCTATCTCTCCCTGGGCCTCGCCATCATCGCGATGTTCGGCCTGTTCCTGTTCCTGACCTACTACCTCCAGGTCGTGGAGGGCTTCTCGCCGGTCAAGACGGGCTTCGCCTTCCTGCCGATGATCGCGGGCATGATCACGGGCTCGACCCAGATCGGTGCCCGGCTGATGACCCGGGTGGCGCCGCGGCTGCTCATGGGCCCCGGCTTCGTCCTCGCCGCCATCGGCATGCTGCTGCTGACCCAGCTGGAGATCGGTTCCTCGTACGCGGGTCTGATCCTGCCGGCGCAGCTCATGCTCGGCCTCGGCATGGGTACGGCGTTCATGCCGGCCATGTCGCTCGCCACGCACGGCATCGAGCCGCGTGACGCGGGTGTCGCCTCGGCGATGGTGAACACGTCGCAGCAGGTGGGCGGCGCGATCGGTACGGCGCTGCTGAACACCATCGCGGCCTCCGCCACCACCGCGTACGTCGCGTCCCACGCCGCGACGGCCGGCAATCGTCAGCTCCTGGAGCTCCAGGCGCTGGTCGAGGGCTTCACCAGCGCGATCTGGTGGGCGGTCGGCATCCTGCTGGCCGCCGCGACGATCGCGGTGACCCTCATCAACACCGGGCGTCCGAGTGCCACCCCGGCCGCGGCCGGCGCCGAGGGCGCCGAGGCCGATGCCGCGGTCCCGGTCGTGATGCACTGACGATTCCTTGCCGGAGATCGCCTGGGAGGGACGTGCGGAGACCCCGCGTACGAGGAATCGTCCGCGGGGTCTCGCGTACCACCGTGGTCGCGCCGTGCTTCAGGAACCGGCGGCTCGTCGGAGTCGGGATGGGGCGGGGCCGGCGGCTCAGCGCCGCCAGGGCAGATCCGCGCCCGTACCCTCCGGCTGCAGCCCCTCGGCCATGACCCGCATGATCTCGCCGAGCTGGCCCACCTGCTCCGCGCTGAGCCGGTCGAAGATCGCCTGGCGTACGGCGGCCACATGGCCCGGCGCGGACCGCTTCAGCACATCGTTGCCCAGCTCGGTCAGGAAGGCGTTCTGTCCGCGCTTGTCGGACGGGCAGTCCTCCCGCCGCACCCAGCCGTGCTTCTCCAGCCGGGCCACCGCGTGGGAGAGCCGCGACCTGGTGATCTTCGCGTCCATGGCGAGCTGGGTCATGCGCATCCGGCGGCGGGGCGCCCGCGCGAGATGCACGAGCAGGGCGTAGTAGATGTGCGGCATTCCCGAGTCGCGCTGCAACTGGCGGTCGAGATGATCCTCCAGCAGCGTCGTGGCCTGGAGATACGCTTGCCAGACGCGCTGCTCGTCGTCGCTGAGCCAACGCGGCTCCCCGCCCGTACCGGCGTCGCTGCCGGTGGATGCCGTGGTCATGTAATCCACTGTACCCATTCTTGAAAGTTAAACTAGACGTGGTTAGGGTTGGCTTTGTGGTTGCTTGAGTGTTCAAGCAGTCGTGGTAGCAGCCAGGCGGGACAGCCGCGAGCAGCACACAGACCGGGAGTCGCCATGAACGCAGCAGCGGAGCGTATGCCCGCCCTCTATCTCTCCCATGGCGCGCCGCCCCTCGCGGACGATCCCGTCTGGACCCGTGAGCTGGCCGCCTGGTCCGCCGCGCTGCCCCGGCCCCAGGCGATTCTGATGGTCTCCGCCCACTGGGAGGAGGCGCCGCTCGCCCTCGGCGCGACCGAGACAGTGCCGCTGGTCTACGACTTCTGGGGCTTCCCGGAGCGCTACTACGGAGTGCGGTACGCCGCTCCGGGCGCGCCGGAGCTCGCCGAGTCGGTGCGGAAGCTGCTGGGCCGCGCCGGTATGCCCGTGCACGATGTGCCGGACCGCGGGCTCGACCACGGGGCCTACGTACCGCTGGTGGAGATGTTCCCGGACGCCGACATCCCCGTACTCCAGGTCTCCATGCCCACCCTCGACCCCCGCGAACTGCTGGACATCGGGCGCAGACTGGCACCGCTGCGCGACGAGGGGGTCCTCATCGTCGGCAGCGGCTTCTTCACCCACAACCTGGCCGCGCTGCGGCAGGCGGGCAACGGCGTGCCCGGCTGGTCGGCGGAGTTCGACGACTGGGGCACGAGGGCGCTGGCCGCCCAGGACATCGACGCGCTGCTCGACTTCGAGCACAAGGCCCCGGCCGGGCGGCTGGCCCATCCGCGCACCGAGCACTTCGCGCCGCTGTTTGTGACGCTCGGTGCCTCGGAGGGAGAGCTGGACCGGGGCCGCAGTGTGATCGACGGCTTCTGGATGGGGCTGGCGAAGCGTTCGCTCCAGTTCGGCTGAGCCTGCGGGCCCGGCCCGGTGCGCCCCGGGCCGGGGGGCCGTGCGGTCGCGGCGCGGAGCCGTCCTACAGCACCGGGTCGTTGAGTTCGATCGATCTGACCGCGGCGGCCAGCGCCGTGCCGTCGCCGATGTCGAGTGCGGTGTCGGTGAACTTGATCGTGTGATCGTCACCGTGCGCCGCGGCCCGCTCGAAGACCTCGTCGGGCGACAGCCCGGTCGGCGCGTACGGAGCCGCGGTGGCCGGGGAGTACGCCGCGGTGACCGCCGCGCTCGCAGCCCAGGCGGCCTCCAGGCTGGGCGCCCACAGCTCACGGGGGAGCGCGGGCAGGGTGCGCAGCACGGCGTTGGGCGCGGTCGCGGCATGCACCAGCATGATCGGAGAGCCGTGGCCATGGCTCGCGTAACGGTGCACCGCCGCCGTCACCAGCTCGGTCAGCCGGTCATGGACCTCATCGGGACCGGTGTCCCGGCCCCCGGCCGGTGGCCAGACGGGGAACGCGGTGAGCCTGGCGAACCGCTCGCGGATCCCGCCCTCCTGCGCGGGCACCGGCGGTACGGCGTCCAGCGCGGCGGCGGCGCTCGGCGCCGGGGCCAGCCGTCCGAGCACCGGCAGCGGCTGATGGCGGGCGGCCCAGTAGCCGAGGCCGTGCGCCAGCTCCCGTACGCGTGGGGCGGTCTCCTCCGTGGTCAGCAGCGTCCGTACGGCGTGCCCCACCCGGATCGCCGGATGTGTCGCGCCGGCCGCGATGCCGGGCAGCAGCCGAGGCCACCACTCCACCAGCACATCGCGCCAGGGGCGCTCGGTCGTCTCGCGTTCGAAGTACACCGTCCAGTCGGCGACGCGCCGCGGATCCGCGAGGGCCTCCCGCCAGTTCTCGGAGGTCACCGGGGTGTCGGTGGACGGCATGTCCTCCAGCTTGGCGCGGTAGTGGTCCAGCCAGCGGTGGACGACCGGCGCCCGGCCGTGATGTACCAGCGCCTCCACCGCCATCGGGCCGTGGTTGCTCAGCCAGCCCTGCCGCTCGGGCCCGGAGCTGTGCAGCCGTTCCAGCGCTTCGTCCAGGGTCCCCGTGGTGTCACCCGGGGTGTGGTCCGCCGTGCCGCCCGTTGTGTCCATACACACCACGCTAGGCCGGATGCGGAGCGGTGCGTAACGGACCGGAGGCCCGGTCCGGACCGCCCGGAGACGTAGGTCCCGCGTCTCAGTGCCCCGGCTCAGGTCCCCGGCCCCAGGGACTTCTCGTACCAGGCGACGTCCCAGTACCGGTCGAACTTCCTGCCGACCTCCGCGTACGTCCCGACGTGCCGGAAGTCGAAGCGCGCGTGCAGCCGGCGCGAGGCCTCGTTCGGCTGGGTGATCCCGGCGTAGGCGCGGTGCAGGTCCTCACCCTCCAGGGATTCGAACAGCGCCTTGTAGAGCAGTGTGCCGACGCCGCGGCCCCCCGCGTCGTCCGCGCAGTAGACGCTGACCTCGACCGATGTCGAGTACGCGGCCTTGGGGCGGAAGGGGCTGCTGGTCGCGTACCCGAGGACGCGGCCGGACGGGACGTCCTGAGCAACCAGGAGCCGGTGCGGGCCGTCTACCGGGTGGGAGCGCAACCAGGAAAGGCGCTCCTCCGGAGTGAAGGCCACGGTGTCGAAAGTAATGGCCGTCTCGTGGATGTAGTGGTTGTAGATGTCGGTGAGCGCGCCGATGTCGGCCTCGGTCCGGGGTCTGACCTGCACTTCCGCGTATGGCTCTGTCATATGTCCTCCCCAGGTGCCGCGACAGGGTACTGCATGATCACAAAGATCCATGTACAGCTTGGGAATTCTGTCCGGATTCCAGTCGTTGTTTCCTTCGGATGCAGGGCACCCGAAAGGGTGTCGCGACCTACTCAGTCCAGTAAGGGAGCTCGCATGGCAACCCGTGCCGTCGCCCGTCGTACCGCCACTGGCGAGACGAAAGCGGCAAGCAGTGTTCGCGCCGTGGGCGGGGAAATCGCCGATCGCGACCTGGTCGGCATGTACCTCGACGAGATCGCGCGTACACCGCTGCTCGACGCCGCAAAGGAAGTCGAGCTGTCCCAGACGATCGAAGCTGGAGTGTACGCCCGGCAGATTCTCGACGGAGACGTGGAGAGCGAGGCGGGTGGCGCTTCGCGCGAGGAGCTTGAGGCGCTGGTCGCCGCGGGTGAGCGCGCGAAGGACGTCTTCATCCGTTCCAACCTCCGCCTGGTGGTGGCCGTGGCGCGTCGTTATCCGCGCAGCGGTCTGCCCCTGCTCGACCTGATCCAGGAGGGCAATGCCGGTCTGGTACGTGCGGTGGAGAAGTTCGACTACGCCAAGGGCTTCAAGTTCTCGACGTACGCGACCTGGTGGATACGCCAGGCCATCACCCGGTCCATAGCCGACCAGTCCCGCACGATCCGGCTGCCCGTCCACCTGGTGGAGGAGCTCGGCAGGATCCGCCGGGTCCAGCGTGAGTTCAACAGGGAGAACGGCCGCGATCCCGAGCCGGCCGAAGTGGCCGCCGAGCTGGGGTCGAACGCGGCCCGCGTCATCGACGTACTCGACTGGGCGCGTGACCCGGTCAGTCTGAACATGTCGGTGGACGACGACGGAGACACCCAGTTCGGTGATCTGCTGGAGGACACGTCCGCGGTGTCGCCCGAGCAGTCCGTGTTGACGCTGCTGCGCAGCGAGGAGCTGGAAGACCTCATCGGCAAGCTCGACGAGCGCACGGCGTCCATCATCAAGATGCGGTACGGCATCGAGGACGGGCGGGAGCGCACGCTGACCGAGGTCGGCAAGGAGCACGGGCTGACCCGTGAGCGGATCCGGCAGATAGAGAAGCACGCGTTGCTGGAGCTGAAGAAAATGGCTCGGGACACAGGTTTCGACGCGGCGGCGTGACGTCGCCCTCCAGTAGCCGTAGTGTCGCCCTTACTCGTACTGTCTCTCCGTACGGGCCGGTCGATTCGTCGGCCCCCTCAGACGAGCCCCGGCACCAACCCCCCCCAGGTGCCGGGGCTCACCCTTGTCCGGCGCCCGGGGCCCCGCTCGCGCGGCGGCCGGGCCCACCCCTCGGTGTTCTGGCATGGCGTGCTGCCGCTGGTTGAGCATTGATGTCCGTTCCTGTCCGTGCTGTGCCCACTTCTGTTTACTTTCCAGAAAATCGGGCGTAGCGTGGCGCCGAAACCACAGGTTCGGTCATGAGATGGACGTAAAACCACATGTACGCACCGGAGCGTCAGCAGGAGATCCTGCGTCTCGCCCGTGAAGGCGGCCGCGTCGATGTGCTGTCGCTCGCGGAGGAGTTCCAGGTCACGGCGGAGACCGTGCGGCGCGATCTCAAGGCCCTGGACCGCGCCGGCCTCGTACGGCGGGTGCACGGCGGCGCCATCCCGGCCGGGCGGCTCGACTTCGAGCCCGACCTCACGGAGCGCGAGGCCACCGCCGCCGCCGAGAAGGACCGCATCGCCCACGCGGCCCTCGCCGAGCTGCCGAGGGACGGCAGCGTCATCCTCGACGCCGGTTCGACCGTGGCGCGGCTCGCGGCGGCTCTTCCGCCGGACTGCGGGCTCACCGTCGTCACCCACGCGCTGCCCGTCGCGGCGCGCCTCGCCGACCACCCCGGCATCGACCTGCATCTGGTCGGCGGCCGGGTCCGCAACCGCACGCGCGCGGCCGTCGACGCCTGGGCGCTGCGCGCGTACGGCGAGATCCGGGCCGACGTCGTCTTCCTCGGCACCAATGGCTTCTCGCCCGGGGGCGGTCTCACCACCCCGGACCTCGCCGAGGCCGCGGTCAAACGCGCGATCATTGGTGCCGCCCGGCGGGTGGTGCTGCTCGCCGACTCGGCCAAGTACGGCCAGGAGCACTTCGCGCGCTTCGGCGGTCTTGGCGATGTCGATCTGCTCATCACGGACAGCGGCCTGAGCGCCCCGGACGCCTCGGCGGTCGAGGCCGCGGGCGCCGAGGTGCTGAGCGTGGGGGAGGGAGGCGCGTGATCCTCACCGTTACCCCGAACCCCAGCCTGGACCGTACGTACGAGGTGCCGGTCCTTGACCGCGGCGAGGTGCTGCGGGCCACGGCCGAGCGTATGGATCCCGGCGGCAAGGGCGTCAATGTCTCGCGGGCCCTGGCGGCGGCCGGACTGCGCACCGTCGCCGTGCTGCCACTGGGCGGCGCGCCGGGCGCGCTTGTCGCCGAACTCCTCGCCAGGCAGGGCATCGAGGTCGCCCCGGTGCCGGTGGCGGGCGCGACCCGCTCGAACATCGCACTCGCCGAACCCGATGGCACCCTGACCAAGATCAACGCGCCGGGGCCCGAGCTGACGGCGGCCGAGTCGGAGGCGCTGCTCTCGGCGATCCGGACAGAGGTCCGCGCGCAGGTCCAGGCCCTCGCGCACAACGGCGCCGCAGGATGGGTGGCCTGCTGCGGAAGCCTGCCGCGCGGGCTCGGTCCCGGGTGGTACGCCGAACTGGTCGCCCGCGCGCACCGGGCCGGGGCCAGAGTCGCGCTGGACACCTCGGGGCCCTCGCTGTCGGCCGCGCTCCGGGAGCGGCCGGATGTCGTGAAGCCGAACGCCGAGGAACTGTCCCAGGCCGTCGGCCGTCCGCTCACGACGGTGGGCGACGCGGTCAAGGCCGCGCGGGAACTCCGGACGTACGGCGCCGGGTCCGTCCTCGCCAGCCTCGGCGCCGACGGACAGCTACTGGTCTCGGACGCGGGGACGTACTTCGGTCACGCCGCGGTCGCCGCCGTCCGCAGCAACGTCGGCGCGGGCGACGCCTCGCTGGCGGGTTTCCTGGCGGCGGGCGGCGAGGGCCCGGACGCGCTGGCGTCCGCGGTGGCGTACGGCGCGGCGGCGGTACGGCTTCCCGGCAGCGTGATGCCGTCACCGGCGGACCTGGACCCGGCGGCGGTCACGGTGACCGCCGAGATCCCGCTGGACCGTCCCCTCACCGACCGTCCCGTTGCGAACCGTTCCGGGGCGGACCGTTCCGTTGCGGCCCGTTCCTCCGGGGAGCCCGCCGTATGAGCCCCGACGGCTTTCCGTCTTACTTCCTGCGCCGGTCGCCGTGTTCGACGGATAAGGCGTATTCGATGGATCCGATGGATTCGATGGATCAGACCCGCGAGACACCCCAGCGAAGGAGCCCGCGATGAGCGACATGATCACCGCGGACCTGGTCGACCTCGACCTGGCCGCCGAGAGCAAGGAAGCCGCGGCCCGTTCGCTGGCCGAACGCATGGTGGCCCTCGGCCGCGTCACCGATCTCGACGGCTTCCTGGCCGACGTGGCGGCGCGCGAGGCCCAGATGCCGACCGGGCTGGACGGCGGCATCGGCATACCGCACTGCCGCAGCGCCCATGTCACCGAGCCGACCCTGGCCTTCGGCCGCTCGGCACGGGGCATTGACTTCGGCGCCCCGGACGGTCCGGCAGACCTGATCTTCCTGATCGCGGCCCCGGCCGGCGCCGACGACGCCCATCTGACGATCCTCTCGGCCCTGGCCCGCCGCCTGATGGACGCGGACTTCACGGAGTCCCTCAGGACGGCTACGGACCGGGCGGCGACGGCGTCCCTGATACGTGGTGAGGAGCCATCGACGGCCACGGACGCACCAGCGGCTTCCGGCCCGGGCGCGGAGACTGATGTCGGCGCGGACACCGGCACGGGCGAGGCGGTGGACGGCACGGCAGTCACCGCGCCGGATGACTCCTCCAGCGGCGGTCATGTCTTTCGGATCGTCGCCGTCACCTCCTGCCCCACCGGGATCGCGCACACCTATATGGCCGCCGAAGCCCTGGAACAGGCCGGCCAACTGGCCGGTGTCGAGATGGTCGTGGAACCGCAGGGCTCCGCCGGATTCAGCCGGATCGACCCCGCGGTCATCGCCGCCGCCGACGGCGTGATCTTCGCGCACGATGTGCCCGTACGGGAGAAGGAACGCTTCGCCGGGAAGCCCACCGTCGACGTCGGTGTGAAGGCCGGCATCAACCGGCCCGGCGAGCTGATCAGCGAGGTGCGCGGCAAGGCCGAACGCGGCGAGACCACCGCCACCGCACACGCCACCCCGATGGACAAGACCGCGGAACCGGGCGAGGGCGCCGCTACCAAGCTGCGTAAATGGCTGATGTCGGGCGTGAGTTACATGGTCCCGTTCGTGGCCGCCGGAGGGCTTCTCATAGCGCTCGGCTTCGCCATGGGCGGATACACCATCAACAAGGCGCCCTCCGTCGCCGAACACTTCGTCTGGACGGACCACACGAGCTGGGCGGCGCTGCTGTTCCAGGTCGGCGGCCTCGCGTTCAGCTTCCTGGTGCCCGTCCTCGCGGGCTATATCGCGTACGGAATGGCCGACCGCCCCGGCCTTGTGCCGGGCTTTGTGGGCGGTTCCATAGCGCTCACCATCAACGCGGGCTTCCTCGGCGGTCTGGCCGCCGGCCTGATCGCGGGCGGCACCGTGATGGCGGTCCAGCGGATCAGGGTGCCCGCGTCGCTGCGCGGCATCATGCCCGTCGTCGTCATCCCGCTGCTCTCCTCCGCGGTTGTCGGCTTCCTGATGTTCCTGGTGGTCGGCAAACCCATTGCCTCGCTCCAGAACGCCCTGACCGACTGGCTGTCCGGCCTCTCCGGAACCAATGCGATCATCCTCGGCGTTGTCCTCGGCCTGATGATGTGCTTCGACCTGGGCGGCCCGCTGAACAAGGTCGCCTATGCCTTCGCCGTGGGTGGCCTCGCCAACCCCAACGAGGGCAGCCTCAAGGTCATGGCCGCCGTGATGGCCGCGGGCATGGTCCCGCCGCTCGCCATGGCTCTCGCCACGACCGTGCGAGGGAGACTGTTCACCCAAGCCGAGCGGGAGAACGGCAAGGCCGCCTGGGTGCTCGGAGCGTCCTTCATCACCGAGGGCGCGATCCCCTTCGCGGCAGGCGACCCGCTGCGGGTGATCCCCTCGGCGATGGCCGGCGGCGCGGTCACCGGCGCACTGTCAATGCTCTTCGAGTGCACGCTGCGGGCCCCGCACGGCGGCATCTTCGTCGTCCCGCTGATCGGCAATCCGTTCCTCTACCTGATCGCGGTCGCGGCGGGCACGGCCGTCAGCGCCGGGCTGGTCATCCTGCTGAAGGGAGCACGGAAGACCGGCCGTCCGGAGCAGAAGGCGGGAGCGGGGCGGGACGGAGGAGACGGTACGGAGGCGGAGGTGCTGGTCGCCGCCTGAGCCCGCCCCCGCCGCAGGAAAGGTCTTCTCCAACGGCCGGCCCGGCGGCCCCGCAGCGCCGAGCCTTCAGGACTGGGGGCCGGGGGCCGTACACCCGTGACTCGCGGCGTCCGGCCCCGGGCCCCTGCGGCGCCGGACGCCGCGAGGCGCCCGCCGCACCGCACTCCTGCCTCAGCGAACCCGCGCGCGGACCTCCATCGCTTCACGCGCTGTGCGCTCCGTCTCGTACACCTCGCACATGTGACGTCCGTCCGGCGTCGCGGTGTGCTCCACTTCCCAGATGCTCGTCTCGCTGCCGTCTATCAGCAGGAAGGCGTGCTCGTAGAGCATGAAGCCGGCATCCTTGCCCTCGACCTGGCACTGCCGGCCGAAGACCTGCGTGATGTGGTGCGCGAACGCCGTCCGCAGCAGCCGGGCGGTGTCCTCGCCCGGCCGGTCGTCGTTCTCCGCGCGGCGCAGCACACGGCGGGCGTGGTCCGGCGAGTTGTCCGGGACGTATCTCCGCGGCCGGGGCTTCGCCGGTTCGGACAGGAGGCTGCTGAGCAGGGCGATGTCGGCGTCGATATCCGCCTTCCGGCCGGCCTCCAGCTCCGACAGCAGACCGGCCGCGAGATCGTCCAGGGACGGTCCGGCGGAATGAGTGAGCCCCCTGGGGTCCTCCGGCCTTTCCCGCGCCCGGTGTCCCGCACCGCCGGGGCTGCCGAGCCGGGCAGCGGCGAGCTGGACCTCGGACTCCTCCACGTACAGCTCGTGCAGCGGCGTGCCGTCCCGGCCGGTGTTGTGCACCAGTTCCCAGAGGGTGAGCGTGCTGCCGTCCGTGAGGAGATAGGAGTGCCGGAAAGTCTCGCGGTGCAGCCCCGCACTGTGGTGCGCGGAACACAGCGAGCTGGCGTGCGCCAGCGCATTGTCGAGCCGCTCGACCAACGCATCAGGGAGGTCGAAGGAGTTGAGTGCCCGACCCAGGAGTCGCTCGAGGTGCGTCTCGGTTGTCTCGTAGGGATCGTTCAAGGTGGGTCTCCAGGCCGTCGCCGCATGTCACTTGGTGATTGCATAACGTAGCCCCTATGGGTGACGTCGCGTCCTAGGTTTGAGAAAACGATAGGGGCGTACATGAAGTTCCCGCGCGCCCCCCTTCAACTCGTTTGGTGCGCCTGTCCGTCCAGTCCGTACAGCTCGCGGTACGACGGATAGGTGCCGCCGGGTCCGTCGACACTCTCCGCCAGCAGCGCCGCTCGCACGATCGCCCTGGTCACGACGTCCGCGCCCGCCGCGAGCAGATCGTTGAGCGCCAGTGGATCCCCGTCGGCGAGGGCGCGCGCACCCGTCGACAGAGCAAAGACGGTATCCCCGTCATTGAGCAGATGTACAGGACGCACGGCGCGCGCGATACCGTCGTGCGCCGTCCCCGCGAGCTTATGCGCCTGGGCGCGGGTGAGCTGCGCGTCGGTGGCGACGACCGCGAGCGTGGTGTTGAGCGGCGGAGGGCCGTTCCGCTCGCCCAGCTCGGCCAGCCGCAGCAGCGCCGCCTCGTGGATCTCCGGTGCCGGATACTCCACCCGCCCGGTGAGATACCGCCCGTAGAGCACGCCCGTCAGCGGATCGACCGCGGAGCCGGCCGCGTTGGCCACGACCAGGGCGGCAACGGTCGTCCCGGAGTCCAGGAGCATGCTCGCCGTACCGACCCCGCCCTTGAGCCGGCCGATGAGGGCACCCGTCCCGGCGCCCACACCGCCCTCGGCCACCGGTGTCCCGCTCCCGGCGGCGGCCGCTGCCTCCACGGCCGCACGGCCCGTCGCCGCGACCGGACGGGCCCGCCAGTCGCCGCCCCGCCCCAGATCGAAGATGCCCGCGGCCGGGACGACCGGCACCACCCGGTCGGGGCCGGGGCCGACCCGGACACCGCGTCCCCGCTCCTCCAGCCACGCCATGACACCGGACGCGGAGTCGAGCCCGTACGCGCTGCCGCCCGTCAAGACGACGGCGTCGATGCGCTGGACGATATTGCGCGGATCGAGGGCGTCGGTCTCCCGCGTGGCCGGGCCTCCGCCCCGGACGTCCACGGCGGCGACCATCCCGCCCTCCGGGGCGAGAACGACGGTGGTGCCGGTGAGCGCGCGGTCCCCGGGCAGGCGCGCGTGCCCGACCCGCAGACCGGCCACATCGGTGAGTGCGTCATTGGTTGCCATGGGCCCCATCCGTACCACGGTGCCCGCCGGGCAGCAGCACTGTGAGCGCACGGTCCAGGCCCCGGCGGCGCCGTCCGTCCGTGGCGCCGCGATGCCCCGCTCCCGCCCCCGTACCCTGGAGGCATGAGCCCCGCCGCCACCCCCGATCCGCGCGCCACGGAGCAGTCCCGGCCGCCCCGTCCGAACCCGGCGTTGATCTTCGATGATCCGCTGGACCAGCAGTCCTCGGACGACACGGACCGCGGCTGGGGAGACCGGCCCGCGGCGAGCGGTGACAGCGCGGCCGACCTCGCGCGCTTCCTCGACGAGAAGCCGCCGCACCACATCTGACCCAGGACGTCTAAATCCTGTCCTGGCCCTTGCCGGGCACCGGCCCGCGCTGCGCCACCAGGAGGTCTCGGATCTCCTTGAGCACCTCCAGCTCGCTGACGTCCATGACCTCCTTGACGTCTTCCTTGGCGGCCTGCTGCCGTGCCCGCCTGGCGAGGAAGCGGGACATCGGCAGCACCATCAGGAAGTACACGACAGCCGCCGTGATCACAAAGGTGAGGACCGCGCTCAGCACCGTCCCCCACATGATCGGGATGCCGTCGATTGCGTCGCCCGCCGGGTTGGTCCTGCACGGGGACTCGAGACACGAGCTGTACTTGTTCAGGTCCTGGGTGCCGAACGCACCGACGACCGGGTTGATTATGCCTTTGACGACCGAGGTCACGACGTTGGTGAATGCCGCGCCAATGACCACCGCGACCGCGAGGTCGATCACGTTGCCGCGCATCAGGAAGGCTTTGAAGCCCGCCAGCACGCTCTCTTTCTCCTTGCTCACGAGTGAGCCTTTCTTCACATGTGCGGTAGGGACGGCTGGGGTCTGTCGTCCGGCTCGTGCTGGGCTCGCGTGTCCCGGCACGGTGTTTCGCGGTGTTGTCGTTGGTCACCAGGGCTCCGCCCTGGCTCCCTCCTCCGCCTTGCGAACCACGGCACCGGCCCCCGCTCCCCGATCCAGCCCCATCCAAACGAAAGACCTTGGGGTCTGTCGTCCGGATTGTGCTGGGCTCGCGTGTCCCGGTGCGGTGTTTCGCGGTGTTGTCGTTGGTCACCAGGGCTCCGCCCTGGCTCCCTCCTCCGCCTTGCGAACCACCGCACCGGCCCCCGCTCCCCGATCCAGCCCCATCCAAACGAAAGACCCCTACTGCCCCGCAACCTAAGGCAGCACGTGCCCACGCTGTCCAATCCGCACACGCGATACCCGCGCCCGCCGTGCCCGCGCCCGTCGTGCCCGCACCCGCCGTATGCCGTCGCGGCGGTTCGTCGGTCGGGCCGGGCATGAGAAGGCTCAGCACAGCGTCACCGCCAGGCGGGAGGTGGCGCTCGCGCCGGCCAGGGCCGTGGCGGTGGCCCGTGGGACGGCGAGAACGACCAGTGCCCCGCCGTCCGATGTGGCCTCCCGCTCCTGCGGGATCTCGGCGACCTGGGCACCCGCTGCCACCACCCGCGCCTCGGCCGGTCCTTCGGCCACTCCCGGGGAACCCAGCGGAGCGGCCGGTGCCGCGATCACATCGACCCTGTCTCCCACACGCAGCAGCCGCACCGTGGCCGCGTCGGCGATCCGGACGGGCGCGGACACCATCTCCACCGGTGCCGCGGGGAGTCGCCGCGTGGGCGCCCCCGAGGCCACGGCCCCGGCGGCGGCCTCCGCGCGGGCGTCCGGCGCCGCGCCCTCCGCACCACCCGCACCCGTCGCGGCCAGCGCGGCAGCCGTCATGGCCAGCCCGGCCGCCATCGCACGCCGCCGTCTGAGCACCGCCCGCCGCAGCCGCTGTCCGGAGCCCCGCACCCGCAGCGGATCGAACGGCGGCACACCGCGCGGCTCCGGGGCCGGTGTGCAGGCCGGAGGCGTACAGGAAGCCGCGCGAGTACGCGGTGAGGGAGAAGGAAGAGACGCGTCATGCGTGAAGGAACGGGACATGGCAACCACCGCCTGCCGTGAGGAGTTTCTGTGACCGCTCCTCACGATCCACGGTCCGCGACGATCCCGCCGAAGCCTGTGGATCAGCAGCCGACTGTGGATAAGTCCCTCACCCGCGTGAGTGGTTCCAGCGCGGACCCGGGTAACGCCCGCGCCCTCGGGCAGGGTTCAGCCGAGCAGTCGTCCGGGCGGGGTTCACCCCCCTCCGGTTCCCGTTGATCGGGGCGCGCCCGAGGGTGCCGGTGTCAGGGTCCGGCCCGGGGCTCAGGGCAGTTCGAGCCCGGTGTCGACCCCGTCGAGCGCGTGGGAGCACAGACAGTCCCGCGTCTCGCTCGCCTGCAGCCCGCCCACCGCATCGAACAGCACCGTACGCAACCGGTCGACATTGGAGGCGAACACCTTGAGGACCTCCTCATGAGAGACCCCCTCGCCCGTCTCGGCGCCGGCGTCCAGGTCCGTCACAAGCGTCATCGACGTGTAGCAGAGACCCAGCTCACGGGCGAGCACGGCCTCCGGATGCCCGGTCATCCCGACCACCGACCAGCCCATCGCCGCATGCCATCGCGATTCCGCCCGCGTCGAGAAGCGCGGCCCCTCGATGACCACCAGCGTCCCGCCGTCCACCGGCTCCCAGCCGCGCCCGCGCGCCGCCGCGAGCGTCGCCTCGCGCCCCTCGGGGCAGTACGGATCGGCCAGCGAGATGTGCACGACCTTGGAGGCGCTTCCGTCCGGCAGCGGCACCCCGTCGTAGAAGGTCTGGGTGCGCGCCTTCGTACGGTCCACGAGCTGGTCCGGTACAAGCAGCGTGCCCGGCCCGTACTCCGGCCGCAGCCCGCCCACCGCGCACGGCCCGAGGACCTGCTTCACACCGACCGACCGCAGCGCCCACAGATTGGCGCGGTAGTTGATGCGGTGCGGGGCGAGGTCGTGGGAGCGTCCGTGCCGGGGCAGGAAAGCGACCCGCCGGCCGGCGATCTCGCCGAGGAAGAGCGAGTCGCTGGGCGGTCCGTACGGGGTCTCGACCTGGAGCTCGGTCACATCCTCCAGGAAGGAGTAGAAGCCCGAGCCACCGATCACGCCGATTTCTGCGTTCACCATGCCGGTCACAGTAGTCGTACCGGTGTACGCCAAGGACCCCGGCCGTACGAAACGGCGGGGTCCCCGGGACGTGACAGGAATCAGGCGGCAGACGAGCCGCTGGAGCCGCTCGACGAGCCCGAGCCGGACGTGGAGCCCGACCCGCCCGAGGAGGACCCGGAGGCCGCCGACGACGACGTGGACGCCGCGGTCTTGGACTCCGACGACGACTTCGTGCCCGCGGAGGCCGAGCTCGAAGAGCTCGCCGAGGCCGGCGCGCTGCTGGACGACGAGCCACGGCTGTCGTTGCGGTAGAAGCCGGAGCCCTTGAAGACGATGCCGACCGCGGAGAACACCTTTTTCAGGCGTCCCTGGCAATTGGGGCACACGGTAAGGGCATCGTCGGTGAACTTCTGCACCGCCTCAAGGCCCTCGCCACATTGGGTGCACTGGTACTGATAGGTCGGCACTTGCTCCTCCTGGCACTCTCACTCAATGAGTGCTAACGACGATCCATAGTGACGTATTCCGCGCGATCAGTCCACTGTCACCGGCGCGCGGTGACTCATCCCACGCGCGGCGACGCGTCCCGGGGCCCTCGGTGTGAGCCGTGAACGCAGCGCCACCAGGGTGGCCAGTGCCAGCGCCGTGCCGGCCAGCGGCACCACGAACCCGGCGCCGGCGCCGTACGCGTCCGCCAGCCGTCCGGCGGTCGTGACGGCCGCCGCCTGACCCAGCGCGACCGCGCCGGTGAGCCAGGTGAACGCCTCGGTGCGGGCCGAAGCGGGCACCAGCGACTCGACCAGCGTGTAGCCCGTGATCAGCGTCGGCGCGACGCAGAGGCCCACCAGCAGGCCCAGCCCGGCGAGCAGTGCCACCGAGTGCACCGCCCACAGCGCGGAGGACGCCAGGGTCAGCCCCGCGTATCCGAGCACCAGTCGGCGCCGGGGCCCGGTCCGCCATGCCACGGCGCCGCACACGATCCCGGCGAGCATGTTGCCCGCGGCGAAGATCCCGTACAGCAGGCCGTTCAGGCCGGGAGCGCCGATCTCGTCCGTGAACGCCGTCAGCGAGACCTGCATCCCGCCGAAGACCGAGCCGATGCCCAGAAACGCCACGGCCAGCACCCGTACCCCGGGCACGGCCAGCGCGGAGGCGCGCGGCTCGGCCGAAGCTCCCGAGCCCCGCGCGCCCGGCCTCGGCTGGGTGCGCCGCTGAGCGGCGAAGAGCAGTCCGCCGGCCAGTGTGAGCGCCGCCTCCGCGATCAGCCCGGCCGCCGGATGGACGCCCGTGCAGAGCGCGGTCGCCAGCACCGGTCCTATGACAAAGGTGAACTCGTCCGTCACCGATTCGAAGGCGGCAGCGGTCGGCAGCAGCGGCGAAACCCCTCCGGAACCGCCGGTCCCCTTGCCGCCGCCCAGGACGGCGGCCCAGCGGGACCGGACCATCGGCCCGATCTGCGGGACGGAGGCACCCGTCGAGACGGCCGCGGCGAACAGCGCCCAGAGCGGCGCCCCCGCCAGCGCCAGCGTGATCAGCGCGGTCACGGAGCCGGTGTGCACCAGGACTCCGGGTACCAGGACCGCGCGCTGGCCGAACCGGTCCGCGAGCCTGCCGCCCTGCGGTGCGAAGAAGGCCATGGATACGCCGGTGACGGCGGCGACGGCTCCCGCGCTGCCGAACGAACCGGTGGTGTGCTGCACCAGCAGGACGATCCCGATGGTCAGCATCGCGAAGGGCTGCCGCGCGGCGAAGCCGGGCAGCAGAAACGTCCAGGCACCGGGTGTGCGGAGCAGCCGCCCGTATCCGGGCCGGACCGCCGCGGCTCTGTCACCGTCGGAACCGCTCGTGGCGGGCCCGACGATGTCGACCGTGTTGTCGGACACGGTCCTTGCCTTTCTGCCGCCTGGTAGCGCCCCGGGATCCACGGGCGCGCCGAGAGCTGTCCTCTTGCGCGGAACTGCGGTAGATACCAGGGCCCATCACGGGGACGCCACGGCCGCCATACGGTCGCGCCAGCACTGCGTCAGGCAGAGTTGGTCGATCAAATGTGCTTTCATCGTACAGGCAGATATCTGACGCTGCCTGAGAAAGGTCCGGTGGCCGCCGCGTAAGCCTGCGAATGCGAGCCGCGCCCGGATGCCCGGATCAGCCGGTCACCCGGACCTGCCGCCGAGGCCCGCGCCCGTACCGGCGCTCGCCTCGGTGTCCGTGCCCAGCCAGCCCGCCAGCTTTCCGCCCTGTCCGACGGCCCTCAGCCGACGTTCCGCCGCGTCCCGTACCGGATCCGTCGCCACCACCAGCAGTTCGTCACCGCGGCGCAGCACGGTGGACGGCAGCGGCACGAAGCTCTTTCCGTCCCGGACGACCAGGGTCACCGCGGAGCCCGGAGGCAGCCGCAGCTCCGCCACCTCCACGCCGTGCATCTTCGACCGCTTGGGGATCGCGACGGAGAGCAGGTGCCCGCGCAGCCGCTCCAGCGGCGCCGACTCGATGCCCAGGTCGGCGGCGCCGGAGGAGTTGCCGAGCCGCAGCGCCCTCGCCAGCCAGGGCAGCGTCGGCCCCTGTACCAGCGTGTACACGACGACTAGGACGAAGACGACATTGAAGATCCGGCGGCTGCCCTCGATGTAGGACACCATCGGGATGGTCGCCAGGATGATGGGCACCGCGCCGCGCAGCCCGGCCCAGGACATCAGCGCCTGCTCCTGCCAGGGGATACGGAACGGCAGCAGGCTGATCAGGACCGAGAGCGGCCGCGCCACCATGGTCAGTACCAGCCCGACGATCACGGCGGGCCAGAAGTCGTCACCCAGCTCATGGGGTGTGACCAGCAGCCCGAGCAGCACGAACATGCCGATCTGCGCGATCCAGCCGAGGCCCTCCGCGAAGCCGCGGTTGGCCGGGGCGTGCGGGAGTCTGGAGTTGCCGAGGATCACCGACGCGATGTAGACGGCGAGGAAGCCGCTGCCGTGCGCCGTGGCGCCGAGCGCGTATGCCGAGACCGCGATGGCCATGACGGCGATCGGATACAGGCCGGAGGCCGGCAGCGCCACATGCCGCAGCGCGAAGGCGCCCACCCAGCCCACCGCGACCCCGATGCAGGCGCCGATGGCCAGCTCCAGGAAGATCTCGCCGATCAGTACGTACCAGTGCTCCACCGGGCCGTACACGGAGAGCGCGACCACGATGATCACCACGGGGGCGTCGTTGAAGCCGGACTCGGCCTCCAGCGCGCCCGTCACCCGGCTCGGCAGCGGCACCTTGCGCAGCACGGAGAAGACCGCGGCGGCGTCCGTCGAGGAGACGACCGCGCCCAGGATCAGCGCCTGCCGCCACTCCAGGCCGATCAGGAAGTGCGCGGCGGTGGCCGTCACCCCCACGCTCACGCCGACACCGACGGTCGAGAGCGCGGCCGCGGCGGTGAGCGCCGGTTTGACCTCTTTCCACTTGGTGCCCAGGCCGCCCTCGGCGAGGATCACCACAAGCGCGGCATAGCCGATGACCTGCGTCAGCTCGGCGTTGTCGAACTTGACGTTGAAGAAGCCGTCCTGCCCTATGGCGACCCCGATCCCGAGATACAGCAGCAGGCTGGGCAGCCCGCTCCGGGACGAGATCCGTACCGCGGCGACAGCGATCAGCAGCACGAGCGAGCTGATGAGCAGGAGTTGGTTGAGCTGGTGGACAGTCAGCGGCCGATCCTTCCCCTCGCGCATGCCGGATCGTTCCTCCGGCAGCCGGTACTTCATTACCTTACCTAATCTTTAACGCTTTCTTGACGCTCTCGATCGCTTGTGCGAGCAGCCCTGTGATCTGCGTCGCGTTCCGATGTGATTTGCTGCGTGATTCCTCATGTGATCGCCCGACGAGTCGCACAACATGACACCGCGTCGGGGGCGCGCGACGGCTGCGCCTATGGTTGCTCCAGCATTCCAGGACCACCCTGCCCCTCGAAGGACAGCGATGCCCGCCAACACAGCCCCCCCTTCCGTCAAAAAGAAGGGACGACGCGCCCGTCTGATCTTGATCGTCCTGGTGCTGGCGCTTGTCGCGGGTGTCGGCTACGGCACGTACTGGGGCGTCAGCACGGTCCGTGCCTCCCTGCCCCAGACCACGGGGAAGATCCAGCTCAAGGGGCTCTCGGGCCCGGTCGAGGTCAGAAGGGACGACTACGGCGTCCCGCAGATCTACGCGAACAGCAACCAGGACCTGTTCCGCGCCCAGGGCTTTGTCCAGGCGCAGGACCGCTTCTGGGAGATGGACGTGCGGCGTCATATGACCGCGGGCCGGCTCTCCGAGATGTTCGGACGGAGCCAGGTCAAGACCGACGCCTTCCTGCGCACCCTCGGCTGGCGCCGGGTGGCGCAGGAGGAGTACGACTCCAAGCTCTCGCCGGACACCAAGAAGAACCTCCAGGCGTACGCGGACGGCGTCAACGCCTATCTCGAAGGCCGCGACGGCAAGGACATCTCCGTCGAGTACGCCGCGCTGAACTTCACGAACGACTACAAGCCCGCGAAGTGGACCCCCGTCGACTCGGTGGCCTGGCTCAAGGCGATGGCCTGGGACCTGCGCGGCAATATGCAGGACGAGATCGACCGCTCGCTGCTCACGAGCCGGCTGAGCGAGAAGCAGATAGACGACCTGTATCCGGCGTATCCGTTCGACCGGAACAAGCCCATCGTCGACGCGGGCGGGATCGATCCGCTCACCGGGAAGTACGACCCGGACGCCGAGCCCACCAGCGGTGACACGGGCACCGGCACGGGCATAGGGACCGGAGACGGCACAGGCGCAGGTACAGGGACGGGCACCGGGATCGGTACAGGGACCGGCACCGGGGTCGGTACGGCGGGTAGTACAGGCACCGGGACCGGGAGCGTGGTCGACGCCGCCGAGGGACTGAACTCCCAGCTCGACGCGCTCTCCGACACCCTCGACGACATTCCCGCGCTGCTCGGTCCGAGCGGCAACGGCATCGGTTCCAACTCCTGGGTCGTCTCCGGCGACAAAACGACTACCGGCAAGCCGCTGCTCGCCAATGACCCGCACCTGGCGCCCCAGCTCCCCTCGCTCTGGTATCAGATGGGCCTGCACTGCCGCAGCGTCTCGAAGACCTGTGAGTACGACACCGCCGGCTACACCTTCGCCGGTATGCCCGGCGTGATCATCGGCCACAACCAGGACATCGCCTGGGGCTTCACCAACCTCGGCGCCGATGTGACCGATCTCTATCTGGAGAAGGTCGACGGCGACTCGTACCAGTACGGCGACGACGAGGTGCGCTTCAAGACCCGCGAGGAGACCATCAAGGTCGCGGGCGGCAAGAGCAAGAAGATCACGATCCGCTCCACCGGCCACGGGCCCGTCGTCTCCGACCGCGACACGGAGCTGGAGAAGGTCGGCGACAAGGCGCCCGTCGGCGATGTCGCCCCGGACCGCGGCGAGGGCTACGCGGTCTCGCTGCAGTGGACCGCGCTGGAGCCGGGCAGGTCCATGGACGCGGTCTTCGAGCTGAACAGGGCCAAGGACTTCGCCGGTTTCCGCAAGGCCGCCGAGCACTTCGAGGTCCCGTCGCAGAACCTCATCTACGCCGACACCAAGGGCCACATCGGCTATCAGGCCCCGGGCAGGATCCCGATCCGCTCCGAGGGCTTCGACGGCCGGATGCCGGCCCCCGGCTGGGACAAGAAGTACTCCTGGAAGGGGTACATCCCGTCCGACGAGCTGCCGTACGAGTACGACCCGAAGCGCGGCTACATCGTCACCGCCAACCAGGCCGTCATCGACTCGGACAAGTATCCGTACACGTTGACCGAGGACTGGGGCTACGGCGCCCGCAGCCAGCGGATCAACGATCTGATCGAGTCGAAGACCAAGGACGGCGGCCTGATCTCGACCGACGACATGCAGACCATGCAGATGGACAACAGCAGTCAGATCGCCAAGGTGCTGATGCCCTATCTGCTCAAGATCGATGTCTCGGACCCGTCCGTCCGCGAGGCGCAGAAGCTGCTCGAAGGCTGGGACGGCACGCAGGAACCGGACTCGGCGGCGGCCGCCTACTTCAACGCGGTCTGGCGCAATGTCCTCAAGCTCGCCTTCGGCAACAAGCTGCCCAAGGAGGTGCGGGTCAAGGGCGAGTGCCTCAATGTCCGTCCCGCCGACAGCACCGGGCCGCTCGACGATCTCGACCAGCTCGTCCGGGAATGCGGCCAGCGCGACCCGGACGCGGCCCAGCCGGACGGCGGGGACCGCTGGTACGAGGTGGTGCGGAAGATCATCAAGGATGAGGACAACGCCTGGTGGAGCGCCCCGGCCAGCCGTAAGGACGCCGCCACCAAGACGCGTGACGAGCTGCTGGAGCGGGCCATGCAGGACGCCCGCTGGGAGCTGACCGCCGAGCTCGGCAAGGACGTCAACAGCTGGAACTGGGGCCGGCTGCACCAGCTCACCCTGAAGAACCAGACGCTCGGCACCGACGGTCCCGGTGTCCTGCGGTTCATGCTCAACCGTGGCCCGTGGGATCTCGGCGGTGGCGAGGCCGCTGTCGACGCGACGGGCTGGAACGCGGCGGGCGGCTACGACGTGGTCTGGGTGCCGTCAATGCGGATGGTCGTCAACGTCGGTGACTGGGACAAATCCCGCTGGATCAATCTGACGGGCGCCTCGGGACACGCGTACAGCGCGCACTACACGGACCAGACGGACAAGTGGGCCAAGGGCGAACTGCTCGACTGGCCCTACACCGTGAACGCCGTGCAACGCGCCACCGCCGACACACTGACCCTGACGCCGTAGGTCCCCGGGTGAACGCTGTCAGCCCGAGGGCGAGGGCCGAGGACCGCGAGGCGGCCCCCGCCGGCCGGACAGCGGGCGCCGTGCGCCACCGCGCCGAGCGGCGTCAGCCCCCGTGCTGACGCCGCTCGCCGGCGCCGCCGTCGAAGCGCCTGACGCCCTCCGGTGTCACCACCGCCCGTACGGGACGGTCGTGCGGCTCCGCCGGGACCCGCGCGACCAGCTCGTCGCCGTACAGCAGAACGGCCAGCGTCGGTTCGGCGCCCGCCCGCGCCAGCCGGCCGAGGACCCGGTCGTACGATCCGCCGCCCCGGCCCAGCCGCATGCCGCGGCCGTCCACCGCGAGACCGGGCAGGAGCACGACATCCGCCTCCAGCACGGCGTCCGCGCCGAGCCGCGTGCCGTCCGGCTCCAGCAGTCCCCGTCCCGCGCGGACCAGCCGCTCCGCGCCCTCGTAGACCGCCCAGTCGAGATCGTTGTCCGGAAGCAGCACCGGCAGCAGCACGCGTACGCCCCGCGCGCGCATCGCCTCAAGCAGCTCGCGCGTGCCCGGCTCGCGCCCCACCGAGACATAGGCGGCGACGGTACGGGCCCCGGCCAGCTCGGTCAGATCCAGTGCGTGGTGCGCGAGAACCACTGCCGCTTTTCGCGCGTCTTCACTGGTCAGCAGGGTTCTCGCGGCGAGCAGTTCACCTCGCAGGCGGCGCTTTCCGGTCATCTCATCACTCACCGGACATCACAAACCTCTCGTATGTGCTTGTAAGAGACGAAAGTTAACCGGATCATCATCTTCCGCCCATACTCACCGGATAAGGTGCTCCGCATGACTCAGTCGCCCTCCAGGATCACCAAGGCTGTCATCCCCGCCGCAGGCCTCGGCACCCGGTTCCTGCCCGCCACCAAGGCCACTCCGAAGGAGATGCTGCCGGTCGTGGACAAGCCGGCGATCCAGTACGTGGTCGAGGAGGCGGTGGCCGCCGGGCTCTCCGACGTCCTTATGGTCACGGGCCGGAACAAGCGCCCTCTTGAGGACCATTTCGACCGGAACTACGAGCTGGAGGAGGCGCTCACCCGCAAGGGAGACACCGAGCGCCTCGCGAAGGTCCAGGAGTCCAGCGACCTCGCCACCATGCACTATGTGCGCCAGGGCGACCCCAGGGGGCTCGGTCACGCCGTGCTCTGCGCCGCGCCGCACGTGGGCGACCAGCCGTTCGCCGTCCTGCTCGGTGACGACCTGATCGACCCCAGGGACCGGCTGCTGTCCCGCATGGTCGAGGTCCAGGAGCGTGAGGGCGGCAGCGTTGTCGCGCTGATGGAGGTCGACCCCGCGCAGATCCATCTCTACGGCTGCGCCGCTGTCGAGCCGACGGCCGACGCCGATGTGGTCAAGGTGCACGATCTGGTCGAGAAGCCCGACGCCGCCGACGCCCCGAGCAACTACGCGATCATCGGCCGCTATGTCCTGGACCCCGCCGTCTTCGGGATACTGCGCCAGACCGAGCCGGGCCGCGGCGGTGAGATCCAGCTCACGGACGCCCTTCAGCAGCTCTCCGCGGACGAGAAGGTCGGCGGACCGGTGCACGGTGTCGTTTTCAAGGGCCGCCGCTATGACACGGGCGACCGGGGCGACTATCTCCGTGCCATTGTCAGACTCGCATGCGAACGTGAAGACCTGGGACCGGAGTTCCGGACCTGGCTCCGCAGTTACGTCAGCGAGGAGATGTAGCGCCTTGAGCAGTACGGCAGAACCGGCACCGGCCTTCCGTCACGAGCCGCTCTGGTCGGTGGACGAGCACCTGGCGGACATCCTCGCCGCCGTCCACCCGCTCGACCCGATCGAGCTGCAGCTGCCCGACGCGCAGGGCTGCGTCCTCGTCGAGGACGTCACGGTGCCGGTGGCTCTGCCGCCGTTCGACAACAGCTCCATGGACGGGTACGCGGTGCGCACGGCGGATCTCGCGGGCGCCACCGAGGAGTTCCCCGCCGTGCTCGCCGTCGTCGGCGATGTCGCGGCGGGCAGCGGTTCGCTGCCCGAGGTCGGCCCCGGACAGGCCGCCCGGATCATGACGGGCGCCCCGCTGCCGCCCGGTGCCGAGGCCGTCGTCCCCGTCGAGTGGACCGACGGCGGGACGGGCGGCGGCGCGGTCACCACCATGAGCCCGGCCGGCAAGGGCTTCGGCGGCGCGCGGGGCGAGGTCCGGGTGTACCGCCCGGTCGAGGCCCGCGGCCATGTCCGCTCGCGCGGCAGCGACGTACAGGCCGGTGACCTCGCGCTGCCGGCCGGTACGGTCCTCGGCCCGCCGCAGATCGGTCTGCTGGCCGCCATCGGCCGGGGCACGGTGCGGGTGCGGCCCCGCCCGCGTGTGGTGGTCCTCTCCACCGGCAGCGAGCTGGTCCAGCCGGGAGAGCGGCTCGGCGAGGGCCAGATCTACGACTCCAACAGCTTCGCGCTCACGGCGGCGGCCCGGGACGCGGGCGCCATCGCCTACCGGGTCGGCGCCGTCACCGACGACGCGGACACGCTGCGCGCCACCATCGAGGACCAGCTCATCCGCGCGGACATGGTCGTCACCACGGGCGGGGTGAGCGTCGGGGCGTACGACGTCGTCAAGGAGGCGCTCTCCTCCGTGGGCGACGAGGACGAGGCGGGCAGCGGTATCGACTTCCGCAAGCTCGCGATGCAGCCCGGAAAGCCCCAGGGCTTCGGCTCGATCGGCCCGGAGCACACCCCGCTGCTGGCGCTGCCCGGCAATCCGGTCTCGTCCTATGTCTCGTTCGAGCTGTTCGTCCGCCCCGCGATCCGTGCGCTGATGGGTCTCAAGGACGTCCACCGGCCGACCGTCCGCGCCACCCTGGCGGCCGACAAACCGCTGTCGTCCCCGGCCGGCCGCCGCCAGTACCTGCGCGGCGTCTATGACGCCGAGACCGGCACCGTCACCCCCGTCGGCGGCTCGGGATCCCATCTCGTCGCCGCCCTCGCCCAGGCCGACGCGCTGATCGTCATCCCCGAGGAGTCGACGTCGGCAGAGCCGGGCGCGGAACTCGACGTGGTCCTGATCGGCTGAGCACCCGGCGGTGGCGGTACCGTGTCTGCGCACACAGGCCCTGCCGGGCCCATATCGGGAGCGCCACAGCCAATGACTGTGTTTTCCCGGGGGGAGACCCCCGGACATCATCACCAGGGCAACCTGACACATATCGACGAGTCGGGCGCGGCCCGCATGGTCGACGTCTCGGCGAAAGAGATCACCGCGCGCACCGCCCGCGCCAGTGGCCGGGTGCTGGTGTCGCCGCGCGTCGTCGAACTGCTCAGAGGCGGCGGAATGCCCAAGGGGGACGCCCTCGCCACGGCCCGTATCGCGGGCATCATGGGCGCCAAGCGGACCCCGGACCTGATCCCGCTCTGTCACCCCCTCGCCCTCTCCGGTGTCACCCTCGACCTCTCGGTCGGGGACGACGCCGTGGAGATCGTCGCGACCGTGAAGACCACGGACCGTACGGGCGTCGAGATGGAAGCCCTGACCGCCGTCTCGGTCGCCGCACTCACCCTTGTCGACATGGTGAAGGCGGTCGACAAGGGCGCGGTCATCACGGACGTACGGGTCGAGGAGAAGACCGGCGGCAGATCCGGCCACTGGGAGCGCCCTCCGGAGGAGTCGCGCCCGGGAGACGGAGACGCGGTATGAACGCGGCCGCGAGCGGGAGTCCCGGCGAGCCCGGACCGTACCGCGCCCTGGTCGTCACCGCGTCGAACCGCGCCGCCGCCGGTGTCTACGCCGACAGTGGCGGCCCGATCCTCGCCGAGGGCCTCGGCGCGCTCGGCTTCTCGGTCGAAGGACCGAGGGTCGTCCCCGACGGCGATCCGGTCGAGCAGGCCCTGCGCGAGGGGGTCGCCGCCGCGTACGACGTCATCCTGACCACCGGCGGCACCGGCATCTCACCGACGGACCGCACCCCGGAAGCCACCCGGCGCCTGCTCGACTACGAGATCCCGGGCATCGCGGAGGCGATCCGCGCCGCCGGCACGGCGAAGGTCCCCACCGCCGCGCTCTCGCGGGGCCTGGCGGGCGTGTCGGGGCGGACCCTGATCGTGAATCTGCCGGGTTCGTCCGGCGGTGTGCGCGACGGGCTCGCCGTGCTCGGCCGGCTGCTCGTCCACGCCGTGGACCAGATCCATGGCGGCGATCACCCGCGTACCTCCGGATGAACCCCGCCTGGCCGGTGACCCTGGTGGACGGGGAGGTCACCCTCCGTCCCATAAGACTGCGCGACCAGCGCGTCTGGCGTGAGGTGAACCGGCGCAACCGCGACTGGCTGCGCCCCTGGGAGGCGACCGTTCCGCCGCCGGCCCCGGGCGGCCCGGTCGCCCAGCGCCCCACCTACCGCCAGATGGTCCGCCATCTGCGTGCCGAGGCCAACGCGGGCCGGATACTGCCCTTCGTCATCGAGTACGAGGGCCGGCTCGTCGGCCAGCTCACGGTCGCGGGGATCACCTGGGGCTCGATGTGCTCGGGACATGTCGGCTACTGGGTGGACCGGGAGGTCGCGGGCCGGGGCGTCATGCCCACCGCGGTCGCGCTGGCCGTCGACCACTGCTTCCGTGCGGTCGGGCTGCACCGTGTCGAGATCTGTATTCGCCCGGAGAACGGGCCCAGCCGCAGGGTCGTCGAGAAACTCGGATTCCGTGAGGAGGGGCTGCGGCCCCGTTATCTCCACATCGACGGGGCGTGGCGGGACCATCTGGTCTTCGCGCTGACGGCCGACGAGGTGCCCGAGGGACTGCTCCGCCGCTGGCGCCAGGCGAGGCCCGGACAGCGGAAATAAAATATGTGTTCGATATTGATCAGGATGTGGCCATCAGGTGATCTGAACACTCACAAAAAAAGTCCTTGATATCAGCCGGATCGTGCGACACACCGGCTCAATTGGCGGATGCCTTCGCGTGAACACCTCTACGGTGTGAACCGTGAGCAGCAGCGGCCTCATCTACGCAGTCATCGTCGGGGCCTGGGCCGCCTACTTGGTGCCGATGTGGCTCCGCAGGCAGGACGAGCTCAATGAGGCACGTCCGACGGAACGCTTCAGCACCGCCATCCGGCTGCTGTCCGGAAGGGCGGCCATGGAGCGCCGTTACGCCAAGGAGCTTCAGGGGAGAGCCGCCGAGGAGGCCGGGCCCGACGCCGAACCGGGCGTGCGCACGGAGTCGATGAGCTCCGTCGACGTCCGGGCCTTCGCGGCGCATCCGGCCCTGACCGAAGCCCGGATGGACATCCGCGCGGACGTCCCGGAGCCGGCCGGACCGGGAACGGCCAGACCCGCGCCGTCCCGTTCGGTGCCCCGCCCCGCAGGCGCCCGCCCCGCAGGCGCCCGCCCCGCGTCCGAACGGCGCGCGCGCCCCTCGGCCGCCGCGGCGCGAGCGGCGTCGAGCGCCGCGGCCGAACGCGCGCGGCGCGCGCAGCGCTCGCAAGTCCTCGCGCGCCGACGGCGTACGACCGTGGTCCTCTTTCTCGCCTTCACGCTCGGCGCGGTCGTCGCGGCGGTCGGCGGCCTCGGCTTCCTCTGGGCCCCGGCTGTTCCGGCCGTCCTGCTCAGCGCGTACATCGTGCATCTGCGCGGCCAGGAGAGGCGCCGCTTCGCCTTCACCATGGACCGGCGCAGGGCCGAGGCCGCCGCGCAGCGCCTCCGCGAGAACCGTCCCCGCCGCCACCAGCCGTCCACGGCGGCGGCCGGGACACCGGACGAGGAGCCGGAGACCAGCCCCGAGCCGGAGCCGGAGCCCACCGTCTCCCCGCAGGAGGCGGGCCGCCGCGCCCTTGTGGAGCAGACCGACCACGCGGAGTGGGTGGACCAGCAGCGCGACCGGGGCCCCGCGTCGGGCGACAGCTGGGACCCGGTCCCGGTGCCGCTCCCGACGTATGTCACCGCGCCGGTCGCGCCCCGTGCCACCAGCGGTGTCGACGTCAGCGACCCGGAGACCTGGAGCGCGGCCCGCTCCTCCGCCGCCGAACCGGCCGCCGAACCCCCGCCGCCCCAGCGCACGCCTCCGCCCCGCCGCGGCCGTGACCGGGGCAAGACCCCGCTCTTCGACCAGTACGACGAGGGCGACCGGCCCCGCGCGGCCAACGAGTGAGCGACGACCAGGCCAAAGCTCGCCCGTGACCAGCCGCCAACGGATTTCCGAGCACGGCGGCCGGGGTGCTAAAGTTTCACTCGTTGCAAGGGCCTGTGGCGCAGACTGGTAGCGCACCTCGTTCGCATCGAGGGGGTCAGGGGTTCAAATCCCCTCAGGTCCACCGCACGACTGTTCTTGAGTTCGCTCTGGAAGAGTTCACGAGATCCCGTCCGATCTGGTTGATCGGGCGGGATCTTGGCGTTTCCGGGGTCCGTTCGTGGAGTTGTCCGAACGGGTTCCGCGTCGGAGGCGGTTGCCTGGCGGTCGTCGGCCTGAAGTTTCGGCGTGGTCCGGATGCGTGGGGCGTTCTGGGACCGTCGACGGGCGTGCGTGAACCCCGCTTTTGGTGCTGAGGTCTCAGGTGGTCGTGCGGATTTCCGGATCGTTGGGTGGAGGCAGGTCGACCGTGTCGGGTGGCCGTGCGACAGGTCCGGCGATGGGGGCGACTTCATGAGTGGTCGCGGTCGCTCGGGCTCCGGTGGTCTGCTGCCAGGTGAAGACGATATGCAGGTTGATGCGGCAGATCATCAGCGCGAGCGGGATGGTCTGCGATGGTCGCTCGCTCGGGACGGTAGGCGTCCTACCAGGTGGGGTGGAGGGGGTGCCGGTTCTGGCGGAACTTGTCGAGCTTGCCAAGGTCACCGGGGCGGACGGTGATCATGGGCTTCTGGCAGATCCGCGGCAGCTCGCTTCTGGGCAGGGGTGTCAGGAGCTACTGACAGCTGACGCAGTGAAAGATGGTCAGACCGCCTTCCTGTGACTGGGCGAAATAGTTGTCACCTGGGCGCGATACCTGTCACTGGGTGTGGCTGAGGGCTTCTTCTGGCGAGCCAGCGCTTGAGTGGGCGAGGCTGAGCCCTTCAGTTGGTGGGCAGCTGTGACTGGTCGAGATGGACAGCACCATTGGAGCTTGCCGAGCAGGCCCGATACTGCACGCGCTCAGGGAAGTTGACGCCGTTTGGTTGTCAGTGGGTCTGCCTATGGTGTCGACAGCAGTTAGATCACTGACGGACAGCAAGGGGAGGAGCGCGTGAGCGACGGGATTCAATGGCTGGTCGACCTGGAAAAATGGATGTCCAGCGTGCTGTTCGCACGGGGGATTTCTGCCCAGGAGCTCGCGTTGCGCATGGGGGCGGACCCGGACGGAGCAAGTGAGCCGATTACCAACGCCCAGGCGTGGGGCCTGGACATGGAAATGTACCGGCCGGGCGACGACGGGGATGGTGTCGTGCGGGTCGGTGAGTGCGCAGGCTGGTCCTTTGCCGTGGAGTACGGAGACTCGACCGGCGGGGACCTGCTGGCGGAGATCTCCCGCCACGGAGTTGAGGCCGTCCGCTACGTGCCGATCCAAGAGCACCCGCCGGCCACCGTGGACTACGCCCGCGACGGCGTGGTCTTGTGCAGTTTCGGACTGGCCGAAGAGAATCGGCGCTATGGCAAGGAGCCCGATCTGCTGGTTGCCGACCTCATTGCCGGACAGGTACTCGGCCCCGACGGGGAGACGCTCCTCGCTCCCAGGAATCCCGATGGTGATTACGAGGACTTCAGGGTCACCTACCGGCGCACGTTGGGCGTCGTAGAGCGGCGCTTCGGGTTGTCGTTTCCGCCCGCCTGCCTGGAGGAAGGACTCCTGCCGGCGTACGCAGTCCGCGGGACCCCGAACATGAGGACCTGACCGCCCGGTGCGTTCGCGTTGGCTGTCATCGACTAGTTCCAACCAATCAGGTGTCGCCTGCCACGACAGCCTGCCGGCTGAAGCTCTCAGCACCGTCAACCCGCCAAGTGAAGTGCTCAGTCATACTGGGCCTGGGCCCCTGGTCGATCTGGTGCGCAAGGTCCTCTGAGTATGCCTGTAGAAGGTCGTGGTGGCCGTGTTCGTCGCGGGTGAGGTGCTCCAGGTGGGATGTTGGTGTCGCTGTTTTTTCTGACGTGTACTTCTTCATCTGAGGAGCGAGAGTCTTTCGCCCATGTGTCACGAATGTCCAGATCGCCACTGAGTCGAGGATGCGCTCGGCTTCAGGCGTGAACAATTCGTGCTTGGCGGGTGAGAACCTGCGCTTCTGGCTGAGGATCTTGCTCGTCATGGTGGTCAAGATCAGCTTCGGGATCAGCCAGTCTTGGAGTGTCTCCCGGCGGCGCCGGTAGTCGATAAGTCCTATTTCGTGGAGCCGGTCGGGGATATTGAGGAGAGTCTTGTCGAGCCAGCCGAGCCCCTTCCCCTTGGCGGCGCGGAGGACCAGTGCTCCGTGCTGGGCGAAGCGGTATCCCCGCGATATGTAGGTGGGCCGGCCAAGGAAGTAGGCGGCATCGCCCAGTGATCCTCCATGCATTGTTTGCGCGAGTCGGCAGACTGCGAGGTCGTTGCGGTCGGCGGGGGAGAGCGAGAGTTCACCCCGGATTTCTTCGGCCAGTCGGGGGGCAGGATCTGGGGAACATGCTGAGGCCCGCATTTTGACGGTGCCATGGGCATGGACGTGACGACGGACGGCCCCGGGCAGTCCCGGAAGGTCCAGTCCCTTGTGGTCGGCGTAGAAGTCGAGGGTCGCCTTGCAGGTGCTCTTCGGTTTCGCTGTGACCGGTGTCTGGACGTAGGCGACAGGGATATGCGGGTCGCGGGTGCCCGCAAAGGCCCGTGGATTTTGCAACCTCGACCTCGGCGACTGGTTCGACAGTCCGGCCATGGCCGAGGCCGCCGTGAGCCACCCCGGCCCCTGGACCGAGGATTCGGACGCCGCGTACTACACGGCGCTGTACCTGCGTGCTGCCGAACACTCGCTCCGGCGGCAATGTTTTGTCAGCTATGCGTGATCGGCTATTGCGGGCGAGCTGCCCACCTGCCGGGAAGCGATCTCGAGGGGCTATGGGTCCTCGCTGGTCAGGCCTACTCGTGAACAGCCCACCGCAGCTCAGAGCCCCTACCGGAACCTAAGCCATCCGGCAGGGGCTCTCAGGTGTCGTACGGCAGCCGTGTCAGAAGCATCGAAGTACATCAACCACGGCTTCTTGCGTGCCGGACTGGCCGCCGCTGCGGGGCGTCACGCGCCGAGCTGGGCCATGAACTCCGCCCTCCAGTGGGGGTTCAGCCGCTGGTGGAGGACGCTGCCCACGGCCTCTCGGGCCGGCAGGGAGAGTACGTCGATCAACACGCCCGCCGCAGCGGCGCGCTGCTGCCACGCCTGGCTCTCACTGTGGTCGAGAAGAATCCGGCGGTCTTTGTCCTGAGGGAAGCGCTGCGCTGCCGCGGCATCCGCGAAGACGGTGCGCAGCCGAACGCCGAGGGGCGAGTCGTCATCGACTCCCTGGGGTTCGCCCTGCCCCGTTCGAGACAGCGCTTCGATGACCTCGGGATAGGCGTCGAGGCCGGTCTCGGTTGCCAGGCTGGCCATTTGAGTGGCCAGCGCGGTGCGCAGGCGGGACTCCGGGGCCGCGACGATGTGCTCGGCGAGCACGGTCGGCGGACGGTATCGCCCATCTGTCCCTGGCAGCACGGGCAGCACCTGGGCACTGGCCAGCTCGCCGGTCAGCGCGCCCGGAGGCAGGTCGATTCCGAAGTAATCGGAGACGACGTGGCACACACTCTGGAGAGTTGCCCGCTGACGCAGGATCGTTCGCTCAGTCGGCCGCTCCCCGGCGCCCAGCAAGGTCCGCCCGTCCGCGAGGCGCCGTCCGGCGCCCCGGCCGTGCGCGGGCAGCCCGGGAAAGATGTCAAAAGGATCTCTCTCACCCGGCAGCTGATAGGCACGCCAGGTGTCATAGACGGTGACGAGTTCCCCGTCGTCGTAGAAGGACATCCTGGTGGGGCCGGAGAACAGCAGGCATACCGCTTGAGTGCCTCTGGACAGACGGCGCAGAAGCTCGCTTCGATTGCCCTCCTGGTGCCCTTCCTCGATTCCGAATGCCCACTGGCCGCTGCGCCCGGCCCGTACCACCGGGAGAAAACCGGTCGTCCAGCTCTCGGCGCTGTCCAGCGCCTGTTTGCGGGAGCGCGGGCGGTGGGTGTCGGCCAGAGCTCCGAAGCGGCGCAGGAGTTCCGACTCGTCCAGGCCCCGAGCGAAAGTGAGGCAGAACGTGCCGTACTCTCCAGCCCATCCCTCCTCCGAGACCACGGGGAAACGGTCATGATCCCATTCGGGGGCGGCGGGGGCGGGGACAGTCGCCGCGAGATCCCGCAGCGACCGGGGGACCGGTAGCGGCGCGGGTTCTTCCTCCCAGAGCAGAGTCTCCTGCCAGATGATGGGTACGAACTTCCGCCCCCAAGCCATCGCAAGCCCCTGTTCGAGGCCGTCCGCGAGCTCATGCAGAAAGGCTGCCAGCGAAGACCACCGTCTGAAACTCGTCCCCAATCCCTCGACGTGGCTGCCTACCGCGCCGAAAGTGACACCCTCCCGGCAGTCGAGGACCAACCCACTCGGTGGAATGTTCTCTGCGAACATCAGAAATTTCGGATGCCAGTACGTCTCGTCCGGACGATCCTTGCTGTCCTTGTTCCACGGCCGCTGGTACATCCGGCCGTGCCGCAGAATGCCGTCGACACCCAACAGCTCCGCGCCCCCAGGGGCTTTGAAGAGACCCTCCCCCGGAGAGACGCCGTCGTGATAGCCCAGAGACTCGATCAGGTCAGCGGGGAACTCCATCCCCAATTCGTCCGCCGCCGCGGAGATGGTGTCCGCCGAGGCGGGCGGTCGCAGCGACTCAAACGTACGCGGCGCGTGCTCAGCCAGCCAGGTTTCTATGCGCTGCCAGGACCGACCCACGCGTGTCACAGTCATGAGCGGATGGTCGCAGCCGCCACTGACAACCAGACACACCTGTGAACTGCTCATGAGATCCCGGTCGGACGGTCATTGTCTGACCGGGAGCATGGGGTTTGGGGGCCTGCGGCGGTGACACCTGTTGACCTCCGGCCGCGCCCCCTCCGCGCCTGGTAGGGCCCGGCCTGGGGCGTGTTTCGAAAGTCCCGCCTGGCTCGCGACGCCTGGCATGCACGCTCACCGCGTTGTCGGAGTCGTCTGAGTCGTAACGGTATGTCCAGTACGCGTCGTTGCCCTCACAGCTGTTGGCCGTGATGTGCGCTTCGCACCGGCAAGTTGCCTTATTCGAGGGGCCGTTGTGATCGTAGCCGCAGGAGCTACCGTTCGCCCGGCCAGGCCCGTGACGGGGAGCGGGCATCGCTGTGGCGTCTTCGCCCCCGTGTGCGGCGGCTCCGCCTTCGCACCCGTAATCCACCGCTCCGGCGGTGACCCGCCACCGGTGGAGTGAGAACGTGCTCCGCGCCTACCGACCCCTCGCCGACGCCCTGCCGGCGGCCATCCCCACCTCGTGGTGGACCGACGACCCGGACTACGTGGACTCCTGGTACACGCCGGCCCAGAGCGACTCCGGGCGGCGCGACGGTGCGGCAGGCAACGGCTGGATGACCGTCGAGCCGTATGTCGTGCAGGAGTTCTGACCCGCACGCGCCCGGGATCCCGGCGCGTGCCGCCCGCCGGCCGGGATCCCGTACAGCGGCGTCCCGGATGCCGGGCCCCCGCGGCCCGGCATCCGGGACCGGCCCTCGCGTAGGGGACGGGCGACCCCGGTCCTCACGGCCTGGCGTACGCGCAGGGCATCGAGCGGACGCGGTTGTCGAAGTTCGACGGGACCAGGACCGGGGCTCCAGTGGTGCGCAGATCGGGGATTCTGGTGAGCAGCTCGCGGAACAGCGCCTTCATCTCCTGCTTGGCCAGATAGGTGCCCAGGCAGTAGTGCGGGCCGCCGCCGCCGAAGCCCAGGTGCGGGTTGGGTGTGCGCGTGATGTCGAAGGCGTCCGGGTCCGTGAAGACGGTCTCGTCGCGGTTGGCCGACGCGTAGAAGAGGACGACCTTGTCGCCGCGGCGGAAATCCTGGCCGCTCATCCGGTGGTCCCTGGTGACGGTGCGGCGGAACTGGATGATCGGGGTGGAGTGGCGCACGATCTCGTCCATCGCGCCGTCCGCGAAGCGGTCGAAATCGCCGGTCAGCAGTGCGCGCTGGGCCGGATGGCGGGTCAGCAGGTCCAGGCCGTGGGCGATGGCGTTCCGGGTGGTCTCCACACCGGCGACCATCAGCAGGGAGAAGAACGCGCCGAGCTGGCGCCCGGTCAGCGCTTGGCCGTCGATGTCCGCGCTCACCAGCGCCGAGACGAGGTCGTCCGTGGGATTCCTACGGCGCTCCCGGCCGAGGTCCGCGACCATTCCCTGCATGGACGCCAGGGCGCGCAGGCCCTTTCCCGGCATCCGGAGCCGGCTGCGGGCCGCGCGTGCGACGCCGGTGTCGCCGGAGGCCCGGTTGACCTGGGCGAGGATCGCCGGCCGCTGCTGTCCGGGGATCCCCATCAGATTGCAGATGACTTCGAACGGCATGCGCGAGGCCACCGTGGAGACGAAGTCCTTGGGCCGGTCGCTGAGTACGTCGTCGACGATACGGGCCGCCACCGCGCGGATGTCCGCCTCGGTGCGCCCGAGGATGCGCGGTGTGAACGCCTGGGAGACGATCCGGCGGAGCTGGGTGTGGTGCGGGGCGTCCAGATTGACGAGCGAATCGCCGAACAGGGCGCGCGCCCAGCGGGGCGGTTCCGGGGTGGTCGCGCCCGGCGCGCTCGCGAACACCTGGGGATTACGGCTCGCCTCCACCACATCGGCGTGACTGACGAGCGCGTGGAAGCCCTTCTCCGGTCGCCAGAAGCTGCTGGGACGTTCGACGAAGTACTGCGGCCGGCCGAAACGGCGAAGCTGGGCGAACGCCCGTACGCGGTCCGTATGAGGCAGTTGCCAGAACGACGGATCTCCGAGATCAGGTCTTCCCGGCTGTTGCCCGTCCCGTACCGCCTGTTCCGCGAATGCCGTCATGTCGATTTCTCCCGGGGATGCGAATGACCAGGGCGCCCATGGGTCAGGGGGCCATTCCCATCCTCGACCGGGTGATGTCATATGTCCGGCGTTGACGCGCGGATTCGATTTCGCACTCAGCTTCGCAGATCTGCTGATGAGCCGATCTGTGGACTGCGAGCGGATCGGCACCGGGGAACGAAAGGCCGGCAATGCGCGACGAGTAGTCCTGTGGGCTAACCCATTCGGGTGATGCGGACTCACAGGCATTCCTGATGGGCGGCTACTGTGCCGGAATATGACCTCTCTCAACACCGCGGCGGGAAGCGTCCAGTACGCACCCCTGCTGGGCACGCTCTCGGTGATTCCCTGGACCAGCGATCCCTCCAGCGGCCAACGGAACGCGCCTTTTCTGCTCGCCTATTCACTTGGTGACGGCCGGGAGGGGCCGGCGGCCGGTGAACGGGCGATGCGTGCGGTCCTCGAAGGAATCGGGCTGCACCCCGGTGGCGATGTGGTCGATGTGGCGCAGCGGCCGAGCTTGCCGATCACCCTGCTGGTGGAGGCGGGGCAGGCGGTACTGACCATGCCGTATCTGAACGTGCAGTGCCCCGTCCCTCCGGAATGGGAACAGGACGCGCGGCGGGCCGGCCGGATCTATTTCCTGGTCGCGACCCGGCCCTGGTTCGAGGGTGGACCCGGTATGCCGGTCAGTGCGGAGCGGCTGCGCGCGTTCGCCGGTGACGAGACCGTTCTCTCCACCGCCGCCCACTGTCTGGTGCCGGTCAGCAGTCTGCGTGGCTGAGGCGTTCGGCGCACCGCCGGGTCATGGACCCGTGGCGGATACGGGCCGCCGGGTGAATCCGCGGTCGCGTCTGGTCTCCTGCGCTGTTGTGGCCGGGCCCTCGCTGTCCACGGGCACCGCGCGCCCGGCCGCACACCATTCCCGTACCAGAGCGCAGTAGATCGGCGTCGGTGTGACCGGAAGAGCGGATTCGGTGCGGAATTCGGGCGGCGCCGGAAAGCGCTCCCAGCGGGACGCGCGGGCGGAGTTCATGCCCGGGGAAACGCCGTTGCCGACTCGGGGGTCACTCTGGGCGGTCCACGGCGAGGGACGGTTGAAACGCCTCTTCGACCGGGTGGTTCATCCGGCTTGCGCGGTGCCCGACCCCCCCGGATCTCTCCGGTCCACGGCGCTTCCCAGTTCTCCCCGTCCAGCGAAAGAAAACGGAGCAGACATCATGGCGACGGCATTGGCCGAGAACGCGGTGGCCGGCGAGAAGACGGACGGCGTCAGCGGTGAGGGGAGCGGCGGGCGGCTGCTCGCGCTGTTGCTGGTGATCACGGGCGCGGCCGGGCTGCTGGCCTCGTGGGTGATCACCTTCGACAAGTTCAGGCTGCTGGAGGATCCCGGCTTCACCCCCGCGTGCAGCATGAATCCGGTGGTCTCCTGCGGGAACATCATGAAGAGCGACCAGGCGTCGGTCTTCGGCTTTCCGAATCCGATGCTGGGGCTGGTGGCCTACGCGGTCGTCGTCTGCGCCGGGGTGGGTCTGCTGGCCGGCGCGCGCTATCGGCGCTGGTTCTGGCTGGGGCTGAACGCCGGCATGCTCTTCGGTGTCGGATTCTGCGCCTGGCTGCAGTACCAGTCGCTGTACCACATCAATTCGCTGTGCCTGTGGTGCTGTCTGGCCTGGGTCGCCACCATTGTGATGTTCTGTTATGTCACCGTCCACAACATCGAGCGCGGCTTCCTGCCCGCGCCGGCGGTTCTTCGCGGTGCGCTGGGGGAGTTCCCCTGGGTGCCGCCGGTGCTGTGGACCGGTGGCATCGGGATTCTCATCCTGATCCGCTGGTGGGATTTCTGGATCAGCTGAGACCGGAAGGGCCGGTCGGCCCCCAGGGCCCCGGGCGCGACGGAGCGGCTGTACGGAGCCCCAACTCCACACAGCCGCTCGGGAAGCGATTCGGTGGTCCGCCCGGCCGGGAACTACTTGCCGAGCGGAATCCCACCGAGCAGCTTGCCCTTCTGGGAAGTGTTCAGCCCGTCCGTGGCGCCCTTCACCGCGTGGACGAGAGAGCCTTCCTTCCCGGCGTCCAGCGCGGTGGTGCTCAGCGGCTTGGCCTCGCGCAGCCCGTGGCCGGCCAGGGTGTCGAGGCCGCCGTTCAGGCTCGTGGGGGTCAGGGTGTCGGCCGCGAATGCCGGAGTGGCGGCACCCAGCGCCATCATGGAACCGGCGACCACAGCGGCAACCTTCATGGGCTTCATTGTCGAATCCTTCTTTTGGCGTGTCTATTGCGAGGCAACTCTCGCCGCACAGGGGCCTCTTGAGGTTTCCCTCGCGTCGCCTCTTCACCGTTAACGATTCCCGGGCGCGGCGGAAACTCCGTGAGTGGGGAATTCTGGGCGGCCCGTCCGAATGAAGGGGGGCCGGCCGTCGGCGGGTCGGGGCGGACGGAAGGCGGGGCGTCCTCTCCCCGGCTCGGCAGGGCCGCGTGCCCGTGTCCGGACAGCGTCGGAGCCGCCCCGCCCCCACGGGGCGGAGCGGCTCCGACGCGCGGCGTCGCCGACGGGCGAGGAGGGTCAGTTGTTGACGCAGGCGTTTCCGAAGGCCGGGTTGAGCAGGCCGACAGCGTCAACGGTGTTGCCGCAGAGGTTCACCGGAACATGGACGGGGATCTGGACAATGTTGCCGGAAAGAACGCCCGGGGAACCGACGGCCGCGGCCTTGGCGCCACTGTCGGCAACAGCGACGCCGGAGGCGCCGGCGACGGCGGCGACGGCCGCGGTGGACAGAACAACAGCCTTGGCGATACGCGACATGGGGAAGGGCTCCTCGGTAATGGACTGCATAAGCGCGCCGAGCGCGATTGCCCGACTCATGCATCAACGCCGTCGGCGATCATTGGTTCCGCGGCCGAATGAGTGAGACTTTTCCCGGGAGTGGTTGGAACCGATCACCCGACTGCGTCATCCACGCCCGAGTACGTGAATCCTTTTATCGTTTGAGCACGTTTCAGCGCGTCTAACGTGATTTTCACTTCGGCCTCTGTAAATGTCCCGTCTTGGTTTGATCGTCAGGGCGGGAGAGCCGGTATGCGGAATTCAGTGGTCGGTGTCACGGCGCTCCACCTCGTCCAGCCGGTCGACGGCGGAGTGGCCCGGGTCGTCACGGACCTGGTCGGGGCCCAGGTGGCGGCCGGGGTACGGGTCGCCGTCGCGTGCCCCGAGGACGGGCCGCTCGCCCGGGCGGCGGCAGGCCGCGGCGCCGAGGTCCACGTATGGAAGGCGACCCGCGCCCCCGGGCCCGGACTTCTCGGGGAAGTCCGGCAGGTCGCCCGGCTGGTCGACCGGATCCGTCCCGACCTGATCCACGCCCACAGCGCCAAGGCGGGTCTGGCCGGCCGGCTGGCCGTCCGGGGCCGGGTGCCGACCGTCTTCCAGCCGCACGCCTGGTCGTTCGAGGCGGTCGGCGGCGTCACCGCCCGGCTGGCCAGGCACTGGGAGCGGTGGGCGGTCCGCTGGACCGACCGGGTCGTCTGCGTCAGCGACGCCGAGCGGCGCACCGGCGAACGGGCCGGTATCGACGCCTCCTGGTCCGTCGTCCACAACGGCGTCGACATCGGCCGGTTCGGTGCCGGGCCCGGCCGGTCGGGCTCCGGCGACCCGCTCGCCGCCGACATCACCGCCGCCCGGGCCGGCCTGCCGCTGCTGGCGGAGCTGCCGCCCAGAGCCCCCGTCGTGGTGTGCGTCGGCCGGCTGTGCAGACAGAAGGGACAGGACATCCTGCTGCGGGCCTGGCAACCGGTCGTACGGCAGCTTCCGCAGGCCCGGCTGGTGCTGCTCGGCGACGGCCCCGACGCGGCGGCGCTGCGCGGTACGGCGCCGCCCTCCGTGCTCTTCGCCGGAGCCGTGGCGGACACCGCGCCCTGGTACCGCGCGGCCGACCTCGTGGTCCTGCCGTCCCGCTGGGAGGGCATGGCGGTGGCCCCGCTGGAGGCCATGGCGAGCGGCCGCGCGGTCGTGGTCACCGATGTCGACGGCGCGCGGGAGAGCCTGCCGCCCGGCAGCGAGACCCTCTGCCTCACCCCGCCCGAGGACCCGCCCGCGCTGGCCGCCGCCGTGAGCGCCCTGCTCCGCGACGGGCGGCTGCGCGAGGCCATTGGCCACCAGGGCCGCCAACACGTACTGAGCACCTACGACGTGCGGCAGACCGCGCGTGCCATCGCGGACGTGTACCGCGAGGTCGCCGCTGTGCCGCGCCCCGAGCGCAGGGAGCCGATCGCCCAGTGAGCACGGAAAGCACCAGCGTCCCTCCGCCGTACGGGCACGCGCGGACGGTCGGGGAGCCCGTCAGGCGGGTGTCGATCGGCCATCCCCGGGACACCTCCGACCGGGCGGCGCCGCCACCGCACCGCCCGGCGAGTGCCCCGCTGCGCTTCGGCCTGCCACTGCTCGCGGGAGACGTGCTCGCGGCCCTGCTGTCCACCACCGTCCTGAACGACGAACAGGCCGACGCCTTCCTCGTCGTCCAGCTCGTCGTCTGGGTGACCGTGCTCAACGCGCACGCGGGTCTGTACCGCCCCGGCACCGTCCTGTCCGGGCTGGACCAACTGCCCGCGCTCGGCGCGCGGATCGCGGTGGCGTGGTGCGTGACCTCGGCCGTCCTCGCCGCGCTCTTCCCCGACGACGCCCTGGGCTTCCCGGCGCTCCTCGGCGGCGTCGCCGCCCAGACCGCCGTGGCGTGCTGCTGCCGCTCGCTCGTCCACGGCCGCCGGCGCGCGGCGGCGCGCGACCGGCCCCGGTCCGCCCTGGTCGTCGGTACGGGCCACGCGGCGCGGCGGATGACCGCGCTGCTGGCCCAGCATCCGGAGTACGGCCTGCGGCCGGTCGGCATCGCCTCCCTCGCCGCGCCCGCCCAGGACGACGGCACGCACACGCCCGGCGGCCGGGACGGCGGGGGGAAGGACGGCCGCGGCCTGCCGGTGCTGACCACCGCCGAGGAGATCCACCGCGCCGTCATCCAGAACGGCGTCCAGGAAGCGGTGTTCACCGATCCGGGTGACGGCGCCGACCGGTCGGCCCTCGTGGCGCTGTTCCACGAATACGGCTGCGCCACCTGGCTCACCGGTGACGTCCCCTGGGCCGACCCGGCCGCGCCCGTCGAGATGGCGCGGCACCTCTGGGGATTCGGCTACCGCCGCCTCGATCCGGCGGACGTACGCCCGCGTGGCACCCTCGCCAAGCGCCTGCTGGACGTGCTGATGGCGGGCCCGGCCCTGCTGGCCGTCTCCCCGGTGCTGCTGAGCTGCGCCCTCGCGGTCCGGCTGTGCGACGGCCGCGGAGTGCTGTTCCGCCAGGAACGCGTCGGCCAGGACGGCCGCCCCTTCACCCTGCTGAAGTTCCGCACGCTGCGCCCGGCCGACGAACACGAGTCCGCCACCCGCTGGAGCGTCGTCAACGACCGCCGGATGAGCCCGGTCGGCACCTTCCTGCGCCGTACGTCGATGGACGAGCTGCCGCAGCTCTGGAACGTACTGCGCGGCGACATGAGCCTGGTCGGCCCCCGGCCGGAACGCCCCTTCTTCGTCGCCAACTTCAGCAAGACCCATCCCGGCTACGCCGCCAGACACCGGATGCCCGTCGGCATCACGGGCCTCGCGCAGATCCACGGACTGCGCGGTGACACCTCCATCGAGGACCGCTCGCGCTTCGACAACCACTACATCGACCACTGGTCGCTCTGGCAGGACGTCTGCATCCTGCTGCGCACCGCCGTGTCCCTCGTCCGTCCGGCGGGAAGCTGATGGCCGCCGGCACGACGGACCTGGTGCTCCCGGCCGTCCGGCGGCCCTGCGCGCCGGGACGGCCGCACGCGCCCGGACGGTGGCCGGCCGCACTGCGCCGCGCGGCGCCCCTGCTGCCCGCCGTCGCGGTCGTCGCGCTGCTGGTCCTGCCGTCGGCGCCGGCCGGCGGCGGGTCCGCCGGATCGGGCACCGCGGCGGACATCGCGTCCGCGCTGCTCGTCCTGCACTGTCTCGTCCGCGTCCTGCGCGAACGGTCCCGCCCGCTGACCCGGACCGCCGCGCTGGTCCTCGGCCTCCCCGTGCTCGGTGTGGCCGTCGCGGCGATCACCTCGCACGACACGGTGTCCGTCCTGCCCGGGACGGTGCGCTATCTGCAGATCTTCGTACTGGTGCCGGCCGCGCTGCTGCTCCTCATCCGCGACCGCTGGGACTTCCGGCTGGTCGCCGGGTCCGTGGTCGTCCTCGCGCTGGTGCAGGGCGCGGTGGGCGTCACGCAGTATCTGACCGGCACCGGCGCCTCGTACATGGGGGAGAAGGTCCGCGCGGTCGGCACCTTCGGGGCCACCGATGTGATGGGCATGGCCACCGCCGTCTCGTACGGACTGGTCATCGCCGTCGGATTCGCCCTCGGCGCCGGCCGCGGCACCCGGCGCCCGTGGCGCGCCGCCGCGCTGGTCTGCGCCGTCCTGCTGTTCGTCCCGCTCGTGCTGTCCTTCAGCCGCGGCGCCTGGATCGCGACGGCCGTGGCGCTGGTGTTCCAGCTTCTCGCCGCCGGAGCACGCCGGGCCGTCCGGATCGCGCTCGCCACCGGGGCGCTCGGCGTCGTACTCGTCTGCGGCCTCGGCGTCGGCTCGCAGATGGTCACCCAGCGGCTCGACAGCATCACCCAGGTCGCCGACGCGCCCGACCAGTCCGTCACCGACCGGTACACGATGTGGGCCGCGGCGGCCGGCATGTGGCGGCAGGAACCGGTCACCGGGGTCGGCCTGAAGGGCTTCCCCGCACACCGCGACAGCCACGCCTCGCTGGCGCTCTCCGCCGCCAGCGACACCGAGGGCGCCGGGACGGCGTTCCAGCGGCGCCCCCTGCTCTCCCCGCACAACATGTATCTCCTCGTGCTGAGCGAACAGGGTCTGCTGGGCGTCGTCGCCCTGGCGGGGAGCTGGGCCGCGCTCCTCGTCCTGGCGCTGCGCGGGCTGCCCGGCGCGCGCCGCGCACGCGCCGGCTCCGACTGCGCGCTCGCCGCCGCCGGGCTGCTCGTCTGGCAGCTCGTCAGCTTCAGTTACGGAGACATCGGCGGCCCCTCGACCGTGCTGACGGCCGTGGTGCTCGGGCCGGCCGCCTGGTGGGCGCTGCGGCCGGTCCATGACCTGCCGGCTCATGACGGGGCTGCCGCCGCGTGAGCGATACGAGACAGTCCCTGTCCCCGGTACCCGCGCCGGCCGCTCCGCCGGTGGAGCGCGGTACGGGCGGCCGCGGCGTGTTCTCCTCCGGCGGCTTCCTGGCGCGCGCGGCCTTCCTCACCGCCCTGCTGACGGCGGTCGCCGCGCTCTTCGGCCTGGTCCGCGACCAGACCATCGCGCATCTCTACGGCGCGGGCCCCGACACCGACGCCTTCCTGGTCGCCTGGACGGTGCCCGAGATGGCGTCGACGCTGCTCATCGAGGACGCCATGGCGCTGATCCTCGTACCGGCGTTCAGTCTGGCGCTGGCGCGGCGGGCCACCCGGCCGGCGCCCGATCCGGTACGGCTGCTGATCCGCGCCACGCTGCCGCGGCTGTTTCTCGCCCTGAGCGCGGGAGCCGCCCTGCTGATCGCCGCCGCGCCCTGGGTGGTGGCCGTGCTGGCGCCCGGCCTGCCGGAACCGCGGCTGGCCGTCGACTGCACCAGGCTCACCGGCACCTGCGCCCTCACCTTCGGCGTGGCCGGTTACTTCAGCGCGGCGCTGCGCGCGCACGGCAGCTTTGTGGCGCCCGCGGGGATCTACGTCGGCTACAACATCGGCATCATCACCACGATGCTCCTGCTGAGCGACCGGTGGGGGGTACGGGCCGCCGCCGCCGGGGTCGCCGTCGGCGGCGTGCTGATGGTGCTGATCCAGGCGCCGGTGCTGTGGCGCAGGCTGGGGGAGCGCCGGCCGGTGACCGGCCGGGGCCCGAAGGACCCCGGGAGCGGGCCGCTCGTCGGCCTGGGCCTGCTCGCTCCCGTCATCGTGTTCGCGCTCAGCAGGCAGTCGCAGGTCCTCATCGAGCGTTTCCTCGCCGCGCCGCTCCCGCCCGGAGCCATCTCGCACCTCAACTACGCGCAGAAGGTCGCGCAGATCCCGATGACCCTCTCCCTGATGCTGTGCACCGTCACCTTCCCGGTCGTCGCCCGCGCCATCGCGGCGGGCGAGACCGACCGGGCGCGGCGCCGGATCGAACGCGATCTCACCCTGGCCGGGATCATCGTGCTGACGGGCGCGGCCACCGTGGTCGCCTGCGCGCCGCAGCTCATCGAAGTGCTCTTCCAGCGCGGCGCGTTCGACGGGGCGGACACGGCGGCGACCGCCGCCGTGATGCGGGTCTACGCGATCGGCCTGCTCGGCCACACCCTGGTCGGGGCGCTGGTGCGCTGCTACTTCTCCGCCGCGCGCCCGCTGTGGTTCCCCGCGTTCGCCATGCTCGGCGGACTCGCGCTGAACACCGGCGCGGGCGGCGTGCTGGTGCACGTCTGGGGCGTGCGCGGCATCGCCGCCGCCAACGCGCTCGGCGTCACCGTCACGGCGGCCCTGATGCTGTACGGCACCCGCCGCCACCAGGTGCCCGTCCGCATCCGCCACATGACCCTGGGGCTGCTGAAACTCGCCACCGGCGGCGCCGCCGCCACCGGCGCCGGATGGTTCTGCGGAGCCCTTGTCCCCTCTTCCGTATCTCCCGTGATCGGCACCGCGGTGGCCTGTCTGACGGTCCCCGCGGTGTTCCTCGTCGTCGCCGGCGCTCTGCGGGCGCCCGAGATCGACACCATCCTCCGCCCCCTCTCACGAAGGCTCGCGCATGTCCGCTGACACGGTGTCCGCAGGCCCCCCATCCGCACTGCGGGGGCCACGACACACCTCCCGGTGCCCTCTGTGGGCTCTCATGTACCACTCGGTCGCCGACCCGGCCGACGATCCCTACCGGGTGACGGTCTCGCCCGGCCGGCTCGAAAAACAGCTCCGCTGGCTGCGCCGCCAGGGCCTGACCGGCGTCAGCATGGAACGGCTGCTGCGCGCCCGGGGCGAGGGACGCGGCGCCCGGCTGGTCGGGCTCACCTTCGACGACGGCTACGCCGACTTCGCCGACGAGGCCGTACCGCTGCTGCGGCAGTACGGCTTCACCGCCACCGTCTTCGTCCTGCCGGGCCGCCTCGGCGGTACGAACGAATGGGACAGCCCGGGACCCCGTAAACCGCTCCTCACCGAGGACGGCATCCGCGCCGCCGCCGGAGCCGGTATGGAGATCGGCTCCCACGGGCTGCACCACACCGATCTCACCGAGGCCGACGACGCGCTCCTCGCTGCCGAGACCGGACACAGCAGGGCGCTGCTGCGCACCATCACCGGCGGCGAGCCGGCCGGCTTCTGCTATCCGTACGGCACCGTCGACGCCCGGGTGATGGAGGCCGTGCGCGCCGCGGGCTACACCTACGCCTGCGGGATCAGCCCCGGCCCGCTCACCGGCGTGTTCGCGCTGCCGCGTGTCCATGTCGGCGAGAAGGACAGCGCCACGCGCCTGCACCTCAAACGACGCCTGCACCGCTGGCGCCGCGAACCCGTTCCCGCCACCGGACACCCGGTGCCGGCCCCCAGGACAAGGAGGACGGGGCTGTGAAGGTACTGCACATCATCACCGGTCTGGGCATCGGCGGAGCGGAGCAGCAACTGCGGCTGCTGCTGCGGAAACTGCCGACCGAGAGCGAAGTCGTCACCCTGTCCAACCCGGGGCCGGTCGCCAGGGGGATCGTCGCCGACGGGGTGCCCGTCACCGACCTCGCCATGCGCGGCAACCAGGACCTCGGCGCGCTGCCCCGGCTCACCAGGCACATCAGGCGCGGCCGGTACGACCTGGTGCACACGCATCTCTACCGCGCCTGTGTGTACGGACGCTTCGCGGCCCGTCTCGCCGGGGTACGGAGCGTCATCGCCACCGAACACTCCCTCGGAGCCGTCCAGATCGAGGGGCGGCCACTGAGCATGGGCGCCCGCTCGCTCTATCTCGCCGGCGAACGCCTCGGCAGTGCGACCGTCGCCGTCTCCGACACCGTCGCACGGCGCCTGGAGCGCTGGGGGGTGCGCCGCGACCGTATCCATGTGGTGCCCAACGGCATCGAGGTGGACCGGTTCGCCTTCGACGCGACCGCCCGCCGCGATGTCCGCGAACGGCTGGGCCTGCCCCAGGACGCCTTCGTGGTCGGCGGAGTCGGCCGGCTCACCGGCAGCAAACGCTTCGAAACACTCGTCCACGCCGTCTCGGACCTGGCCGACGCGCGGCTGCTCCTCGTCGGCGAGGGCAGCGAACGCAACCGGCTCACACGGCTCGCCGAGGAGCGCGGCGCGCGCGACCGCATCCTGCTGCACGGCGCCTGCCAGGAGCCGCCCGCGCTGGCGCGCGCGCTCAGTCTGCCCGCGCTGCTCGCGGCCATGGACGTCTTCGTGTCCACCTCCCACGACGAGGCGTTCGGGCTCGCCATCGTCGAGGCTCTCGCGGCCGGGCTGCCGGTCCTCCATGTCACCTGCCCCGCGCTCCAGGACCTGCCCGCCGGGGCCGCGCCGGGAGCGCGGCGGATCAGCGGCTCCGTCTCCGAACTTGTCACCGAGCTGAGGCGGTTCCGCGCGGCGGGCCCGCGCCGGCTGCCCGTGCCGCCCGCCGCCCGCCACTACGACATCTCCCGCAGCGCCGGGCAGCTCATGGACGTCTACGAGAACGCCGTCCGCCGCCCGGCCCCCACCCGAGAAGCGAGTGACTCATGATCCGGAAATCGAGAGGTGCCGGGCGGGGACCGGCCGCGCGGCGTCCCGGAAGGCTGCGGCGGGTGTTCTCGCGGCCCGCCCGGTGGGTCGTGCCGCTGACGGTCCTGGCCGGAGCGCTGGGCGGTGGTGCCTACGGGATGCTCCGGCCGCCCGAGTACTCGGCGACCAGCTATGTCCTCGTCGTCCCCACGGAGAAGTCCGACCCGGCCATCGCGCTCGGGTTCGCCACGGCGTACGGACGGGTCGCCTACCAGGTCGCCGTGGTCGGAGACGCACAGGTGTGGGCCGGGGTGTCGGCGAAGACCCTCAAGGAGAACGTGCGGACGGCCACCTCGCCGGACGCGCCCATGATCTCCGTGACGGCGACCGCGCGCCGCGCCTCGACCGCGATGAACATGGCCGACGGTGTCGCCCGGGCCCTGGTCGTCAACGGCTCGCACATGCAGGGCAGTACGAACGTGCGCCTGCTCCCGTTCTCCCGGGCCGTCAAGCCGACGGGCCCGGCGTCGCTCCCGGCTCCGCTGGCGGCGCTGGTCGGCGGCTGTGCGGGCGGGCTGCTCGGCGGGCTCGGGCTGCTCATCCGTCCGAAGCGCGGAGAGGCACAGGTCCACGCGGCGGTGCCGGGCCCCGCGACGGCCCAGCAGCAGTCCAAGCCGCAGCCGCAGCCGGAAACGGTGTGATGGCCGCCGAATCGAGCACGCGGCCCCCCGCTCCGCCGCGTGCGCCGCTTTCGACGTCCCGGTCCGCCGCCCCCGCGTCCGGTCCCGAGTTCACCGCGGAGCTGTGCCGGGACACCGGCCGTTTCGGTGAACTCGCCCCGGCGTGGCACGCGTTGTACCGCCGCTCCGGCGCGGCCACGCCCTTCCAGAATCACTCCTGGCTGCATTCCTGGTGGCTGTCGTACGGAACACCGGGGCGGCTGCGGATCGTGCTCGTGCACCGGGGCGCCGAGCTGGTCGCGGCGGCGCCGCTCATGCTGGTCCACCGGCCCATGCCCGTCCTGGTGCAGCTCGGCGGGGCCATCTCGGACTTCTCCGACGTCCTGCTCGACGACGGCTGCGCCGACACCGCGGCGCCCGTGCTGGCGAAGGCCCTCGCGGACGCGGCCCGTACGGCGGTGATCGACCTGCGCGAGGTACGGCCGGGAGCGGCGGTGGAACGCGTCGTCGCGTGCTGGGCGGGGCCGCACCGGCGGCTGACGGACTCGACCTGCCTCGAACTGCCCGGCGTCCCCATGGACGAACTCGTGGGCAGGCTCACCTCCTCGCGCGCCCAGCGCACCCGCGCGAAGCTGCGCAAACTCGACGCGATCGGCATCGAGGAGCGGGTGGTGCCCGAGGCGGAGATCCCGGCGGCGGTCGGCCGGCTGCTGGAGCTGCACCGGCTCCAGTGGCAGGGGCGCGGGGTGACGGCCGAGCACCTGAGTACGCGCTTCGCCGGGCATCTGACCCGGTCGGTCCCGCCGATGGCGGAGCGCGGTGACGCGACGGTGACCGAATTCCTGCTGGACGGGAAGGTGGTGGCCGCGGATCTCACACTGATGTCCGGCCGGCTGTCGGGCGGCTATCTGTACGGGGCGGATCCGGGGCTGCGTGCCAGAAAGGTCGATGTGGCCACGCTGCTGCTGCGGAACGCGGCGCGGCGGACCAGCGAGAGCGGGCGGACCACGCTGAGCATGCTGCGCGGCACCGAGCCGTACAAGCACCACTGGAGTCCCGAGACCGTCCGCAACCAGCGCTTTCTGCTGGCCCGGCCGTATCTGTCCCCGGCCCTGCGGCTGCTGGCCGCGCACGCGGCGGGCCGGGGCCGGGCGGCGGCGCTCGTCAAACGGCTGCGGCGGGGCGGCGGCAGGGGCTGACCGGGCCGCCGCCCCTGCCGGGGGTGGTGACGGGGAGGGTCAGGAGGGCCAGCCGCTCCACCAGTCCATCCGGACGCAGCCCCGCCGCCCCAGCCAGTACTCGACCCAGGTGGCGAGGTTCAGCGGGCGGCAGCTCCGTGTGCTCGGCGGGCCGTGCTTCGGGGTCGGTGCCTGGTTGAACGCGGGCGCCGGCTTCGGCTTCCCGGTCGGGGCCGGGCTCCGGCCCGGCGCCGACGCGGCGCCCGGCCCCGACGGGGACGCCGGCGCGGGTGACGGCCCGGCCGCCGGCCGTCTTCCCGACAGCGTGGAGCGGTACACCTTCGACGACTCGGGGTTCTCGGCGCACTGCCACACGCCGTGCGGACAGTAATCGGTGATGGTGTTGTAAAGAGGTTTGTACGTGTCGATCCAGCGCAGCATGCGCCGCATGTATTCGTGGTTGTCGCCGTTGCGGAAGAGGCCCCACTCCGGATAGGAGATGACCTTCTTGTGCGCGGCGGCGAAGTTCACATGATCCTGGAGCCCGTAGGGCTCATTCACCTGCTCGTCAAATGTATTGCCGGGCGGCTGGTCATAGGAATCCATGCCGATGATGTCCACGACACCGTCGCCGGGATAGCACTCGGTCCAGGGGACGGCGTCCCGGCCGCGGTTCGGGGCGAAATCGAAGCGGAATTCCTGTCCCGGGACCGCGCGCATGGTGGTGACAATGCGGTTCCAGTACGCCTTCCACGCGCCCGGGTCGGGCCCGCAGCGATGGGTGTACGTGCTCCCGTTCATCTCCCAGCCGAGCACGATGACGGTGTCCTTGACACCCAGCCGGACGAGACGTTCCGCCAGGGTCTTGAAGTGGCTGTCGTACTCGCCGCCCGCGCCCTTGTTCAGCTCCCGGCGCACAATGAAGTCGGGCACCCGGTCCTCGGTGCGTTCGAGCATGGGCACATTGAGGATGAAGAGGCGGTCGTCGCGGGCCTTGCGCCACTCGGCCCAGGACTCCAGATATCTCGGATAGCCCTCGATGTTGGACCACTCGTCCCCGGGCAGATAGGAATGCCCGGCCCGCAGTTCCGTGCCGCCGAGCCATTCCTGCATCTCGGCGAGGCGCTGTGCGCCCTTGGGGCCGAAGTCGATGAAGGCGCCCATCGCGGGCGAGGTGGCCGGCGGTGGTTTCTCCTGGCCGGGCCGTTCCGGATCGGTCTCGGGACTCGGGACGGGCATTACCGCACCTGAGGCAAGGAGGCCGGCCGTGAACACACCCAGGAAGGTGGCCACCAGCCGTCGACGTCTGTGGGACATGCCCGCTCCTCGTGAGTTGACGATTCTCCCGTGGCCGCGATCCGTGGACACGATGATCCAAAAGTATTTCTAATAAGCCGATCGGGAACCTGGCCTGACGTTTGAGTGGTCCGTCCGTGCATTTGATCCCCCGTATGGGTCACCGGGAGGAAGGCGCCGGTGTCCGCGGGGGCCGGTGTGCCGGTCCTGCCGGCCGGGAGAATCCGCGTCGAATTCTCCCGGCCGGTCCGGTACGTCCTGGCGGACGGTCAGACGCGCGCGGCGGCGGTACGCCGGCGGTAGAGGACGCCGCCGCCGATCAGCAGACCGGCGCTCGCCGCGGCCATGGCGAGGAGGTTCGAGTCGTTGCCGGTGGTCGCGAGCTGCACCTCGGAGGAGGGCTCCTCGTGGTGCTCGTGCACGACCGGTTCCGGGGCGGGCGGCTCGACCGGGGCCGGCGGCTCGTATCCGTGGTCCTCCGGGGTGTGGACCTCGGGGGCCCGGGGAGGCTCGGGGGCCGCTTCCGGGGCGCCGTTGGCGCAGTGGTTGCCGAAGGCCGGGTTGAGGAGGCCGGTCGCGTTCACGGAGTTGCCGCAGACGTTCAGCGGCGCCTCGACGGGAGCCTGGAAGCTGTTGCCCGAGAGCACACCGGGCGATCCCTTGACGACGCTGGTGGCGCTGGTCGAGGAGCCGCCGACGCCGTCGCGGATGTCGGCCGACGCTTTCTGGGAGCCGTACCCGCCGGACGGGCCGGAGGTCTGCTGGGAGCCGTACCCGTCGTGCGAGACCTGCGCCTCGGGCTGGGGCGCGGCCGACGTGTTGGCGCAGGCGTTGCCGAAGGCGGGGTTGAGCGCCCCGACGGGATTGACGGTGTTCCCGCAGACATTGACCGGGATGTCCACGGGCGCCTGGATGTTGTTGCCCGACAGCAGCCCCGGTGAGCCCGCGGCCACTCCGTCACTCTCCGCCGCGTGGGCGTAAGCGCCGCCCAGGGACAGCACACTTGTCGCCGCGGCGGCTGTGAGCAGTCCTTTGCTGATGAGGTCTCGCATCTGGTTCTCCTCCTGCTGGCATCTTCCGCAAGCAGTTGTCGCTGGTGATATCGGTGCCGGGCGAGCCGGTACCGAAGCAGGGTTGCCCCGTGCTCCGGGACCGGCCCGGGCACCCGGAGGGGTGGCTGTGGCTGTGCAAGGTCAGCTGTTGAAGCAGACGTTGCCGAAGGCGGGGTTCAGCAGGGCGGTGGTATTGAGGCTGTTGCCGCACACGTTGACGGGGATGGAGACGGGATACTGAAGGACGTTGCCCGACAGGACCCCGGGGGAGCCGATGGCGGCACCCTTGGCGCCGGCATCGGCGACGGCCGGAGCCGCGGCGCCCGCGGCCATGATCAGCCCTGCGACGACTGTGGCGGTCTTCTTGCACTTCATCTTGTGTCCTCTCCGCAGCGGCGAATACGTTCGCACGAATTTCGTGGTACGTGAGCATTTCTTTTCTCAGCTCTCACGTCCGCTGCTGGAACTCCAACGAGCAGGCCAGAGGCAGGAAACTGCCCCGTTTTGTGCCGCTCACCGGTTCACTCGACTGCCGCGTCACATTCTTGTGTTTCTGCTCCACCGGGTGGTCCGTGATTCTTCGCCCGAAACAGGAATTCAGGCGCCGGTCCGCCGGCCGTGGGGAGCACGGCTGCCCGTGCCGTCCCGTCGGCCCGGATTTCCGGGCGATCACGCGCCGCTGGGATCGGCGGCGGGGATCAGTTGTTGCGCACCCCATTGCCCGAGAGCACCGGGATGTCGTCCAGGATGTGCGACAGCGGCTCGTCGCCCTTCGCCTGGGTGGAGTTCTCCGCGCACTGCTGATTCTGCGGAGAGGACAGGACATTGATGTCCTGGAGAGAGATCGGCGCGGCTTCTGCGAGTGTGACGGTGTTCACCGTGGCGGGCGCACCGACGCAGAGCTTGTTCAGCGAGCCCTGGATCAGCTCCACCTGAGGGCTCATGTCGCCATAGGTCTTCGCGTTGCCGAAGGACTGCGCGGCACCGTTGCCGCTGGCGGAAGTGGTGCCGTCGTCGTTGCCGATGGCGAGCGCCTGGGGCACCGCCGCGGCCGAAATACCGACCACGGAGGCGGCGACGGCCGCCATGGCCATAACCTTCTTGATCACGGTGTGTTTCCTTTTCTCAGGAATGCATGTGGAGCGACTTGAACAACACGATGTCGACTGTTTAGTTCCGCTGCTTCACTCGATCGGCTTGTAAGTGTGGCCAGTTGATTGGCCGGGGAATCAGCTTTGCTGATCGGCGTTAAGTGGGCCATTTGAGTGAAGAGACGGAACCAAACTCGTGACGGGGAGTTGCTCAGGGGGCCCCTGGGACTTGGGGCATCCTTCAGAAGGGGACACATCGTGATCAAGAAGGTTATGGGCGTGGCGGCCGTCGCCGCCTCCGTCGTCGGCGTTTCGGTCGCGGCGGCTCCGCAGGCCCTGGCCATTGGCAACGACGGCGGAACCACCTCCGCCAGCGGCAACTTCGCCAGTCAGCACTACGGCAACTCCGCGACGTACGGGAACATGAGCCCGCAGATGGCGCTCGTCCAGGGCTCGCTGAACAAGCCGTGTGTCGGTCTGCCGGCGAAGCTGAACACCGCCACCCTCGTGGGTGCCGCGCCGATCTCACTCCAGGACATCAATGTCCTGTCCTCTCCGCAGAATCAGCAGTGTGTCGAGAACTCCACCCAGGCGAAGGGCGACGAGCCGCTGTCGCACATCCTGGAGGACATCCCGGTGCTGTCGGGCAATGGGGTGCGCAACAACTGAGAAATTGACTGCCGACCGGACCGCCGCCGAATCATGCGGCGGTCCGGCTTTTTTTACGCCGCATTGCGGCCACTCGCCGTGAATGGGCCGTTCGGGGGAATAGCCGAAACCAAACCGCCCGAATGAAGGTTGAGGGGGCGGACTCCACCGGTGGAGTCCGCCTTTCTGGAAGGGTATTTAAATGAAGAAGCTGTGGGCAACCGCCGCTGTCGCGGTATCGATCGTCGGAGCTTCGGTCGGCGCAGCCTCCCCGGCGCTGGCGATCGCCGGTGACGGTGGCACGACGTCGTTCAGTGGCAACGGTGCCGAGCAGGCCTTCGGCAACTCGTCGACCCACGGGGACATGAGCCCGCAGCTGGGCCTGGTCCAGGGCTCGCTGAACAAGCCGTGCCTGGGGCTGCCGGCGAAGCTGAACACGGCCACCCTCACGGGTGCGACGCCGATCGCCGTTCAGGACTTCAATCTCCTGTCCTCCCCGCAGAACCAGCAGTGTGTCGAGAACTCCACCCAGGCGAAGGGCGACGAGCCGCTGTCGCACATCCTGGACGACATCCCGGTCCTGTCCGGGAACGGTGTCGGCAACGGCTGATCCTGATCCTGATCCTCGCGGAGGCCCGGTCCAGCACCACGCGGACCGGGCCTCCGCCGTGTCCCGGTGCTTGTGGGACGCCCTGAGAGGAGCAGTGGGGCAGGTGAATGGGTGCCGGCGCCGGGCCGTAGGGTGCGGGAATGCTCACCGTGACATCCGTGAATGTGAATGGCCTCCGCGCAGCCGCCAAGAAGGGGTTCGCGGAATGGCTGGCGGAGACCGCCGCCGATGTCGTCTGCCTTCAGGAGGTACGGGCCGAGCCGGAGCAACTCCCCGCAAGCGTGCGGGACGCCGAGGGCTGGCACGCCGTGTACGCGCCGGCGGCGGCCAAGGGCCGCGCGGGGGTCGCGCTCCTCTCGCGGCGGGAGCCGGAGAACACGCGGATCGGATTCGGCAGCGCCGAGTTCGACACGAGCGGGCGTTACGCGGAGATCGATCTCCCCGGTGTCACCGTGGCCAGCCTCTATCTGCCCTCGGGCGAGGTGGGCACCGAGCGGCAGGACGAGAAGGTCCGGTTCATGGACGAGTTCCTCACGTATCTGGAGCGGCTGCGGAAGCGCGCGGCGGCCGACGGACGCGAGGTGCTGGTCTGCGGTGACTGGAACATCGCCCACCAGCAGGCCGACCTCAAGAACTGGCGGGCCAACGGCAAGTCCTCCGGCTTTCTCCCCGAGGAGCGCGCCTGGCTCACCCGGGTCTTCGAGGAGACGGGCTATGCCGATGTGGTCCGCGCGCTCCACCCGGACCGGGAGGGGCCGTACTCGTGGTGGTCCTACCGGGGCCGCGCCTTCGACAACGACTCGGGCTGGCGCATCGACTACCACGTGGCGACGGCGGGACTGGCCGGGCGCGCGGTGAAGGCATGGGTCGAGCGTGCGGCGACACACGGCGAGCGGTGGAGCGACCACGCGCCGGTGACGGTCGCGTACGAGCGCTGAGCGAGCCGGCCCGGTCAGGTCTCCGTGCCGGCCGGTGTCCTGGCCGCGCCCGGCTTCGCCGTGACGGGACGGTCCACCATCCGGCTGCCGGCCCACCAGCCCGCCAGCGCGACGGACGACAACAGCACGCCGGCGCCGACAAAAGCCTTGGCCGGCGCCGCGTCCACGGCGAGTGGAAGCAGCAGCATCCCGGCCGTTCCCGCCGCCCGGATCGCGGTCTGGTCGACCGTCAGAAGCCGTAGCCGCACCCCTCCGGGGAACCGCGACAGATGGGTGCGAAGGGTGACCGCCGAGACGGGGATGAGCAGTCCGGAGGCGGTGCACAGCGCGATGACGGCGGGCAGCGAGCCCACCAGGCCGAGCCCGGCCAGCGCCGTGCCGACCGCGCTCCAGGCGGCGCAGTACGTCCCCAGCCACGGCCAGTGGTCCGGGATGTTCCCGATCAGCAGGTTGCCCGCCAGCGCGCCGGTCGCGGTCGCGGCGAGCGCCACGCCGTAACCGGCGGCGCCCTGGCCCAGGCGGGAGGCGAGCAGCGCGGGCAGGCCCACGGCGGAGACGGCCGCGACGAACAGCCCGGCCGCGTGCACGCCGATGGCGACGCCCACCCGCGGATGCGCGCGGATCACGGGCCAGGCGCGCGCCGACTCCTGCCGTCCGGTACCGGCGGAGTGCTGCCCGCCGCCCGCCGCGGACCGGCTCAGCCGGTTCAGCGCGACCGCCGAGACGGCGAAGGTGACCGCGTCCACGGCGAAGAGCTGGATCTCCGGCACAACGAGCAGCAGGGCGCCGACACTTCCCGGTCCGGCGACCGCGGCGACCCGGGAGGTGAGATCGAACAACGCGCTGACCTGCCGGACTTCATCGGGCTCGACAAGCTCGGGGGCCAGGGCGCCGAGATTGGGGTCGAAGACCGCCCCGAGTGTGCCGAGCAGCAGGACCAGGACGAGCAGCACGGCGAAGCCGCCCGGGTCGGGCGACCAGGCCAGCGGCACCGCCATCGCGACCACGGCGCGCGCCGCGTCCACCCGGGCCAGCCGCCGCCAGGAGGCGAAACGCTCCATCAGTGCCGCCGAGCCGCCGAGCACGATGTACGGCAGCGACTCGACCACCGCCACCAGGCCCATCAGCGACGCGGAGCCCGTCGCCTCGTACACCACCCACATCACGGCCAGCGCGTACAGCCGGTCGCCGAGGACCGAGAGCGCCATCGACAGCCACAGCGTCCGGACCGGACGGCGGCGCAGCAGCCGCATGTACCCCATGGCGCACAGTCCTCCGGAACTCACGGAACTCACTGAACTCACCGGAACCCGCCGGGGGCCGGTTCCCGGGGGCAGGCACGTCACCCTAGAACCGGGCCCGCCAACAACACCGGCATATCTCGCAATTCGACCGCAGGCCCACCCGCACGGGAGCCGCGCCGGTCAGAGGCGGGCATCGGGTGTTCCGATGGGTGCGGATTCCGATCCCCGGGCGACCGGTACTGATTGCGCTCGGCGGAGGCCGGGAGCGCGGGGCCGGAGGTGCAAGGGCGGTCCGGTGCGTCCGGCCGGTGGTGGCGGACGGGGGTCGATCTCGTCGCCGTCCATGGCGAGATGGCCGCTGGTGGGCGCCGGCGGAGCGGCCGGCGAGAGGGAGCGTACGGAGCGTAACTGACCGAAATGCGCGGAATGTCCGGCCATGAAAGTCTGAGCGTGCCCCACCCCCACACCCCTCTTGGAGTGAATTCCCATGGGTATTTCCGACCAGTTCAAGGACAAGGCGCAGGAGCTCGCCGACCAGGCGAAGGCCAAGCCGGTCGCCGACCACGACGACCGCCAGCGCCCCGCGCAGGGCCGCGACCACCTGCAGGACGTCCGCGAGCAGGCGCAGGCCAGGCCGCAGGACAGGCCGCAGAGCGGTCGCGACCAGGCGCCGGGCAACAAGCCGGGGAACCGCCCCCAGGACCGGCCGCAGGACCGCCCGCAGGACCGGCCCCAGGACCGTCAGCAGGACCGCCCGGGGGCCCGCCCGCAGGGCGCCCGCGACGAGTTCGACGAGCACTTCGACGCCTGACCCGATGGTGTGGTCTTGAAGAGCCGATCCTGAGGTACCGATCCTGAGCTTCCGACCGACAAGAGGCGCACCCGGCCCGCCGGGTGCGCCTCTTGTGTGCGGGCCGGTTCCCGCTGCTCAGCCGGGATCGCGCGGCGGCAGTGCGGGCCGCCGCAGGTCCGGGACCGCCTTGCGGTCCGGCGGCTCCGGGGGCTGCCGCGCGGCGAGCAGATCCAGCGCCACCCACACCGCGTCGTCGAGCTGCGCGTGCCGGCCCTCCGCCCAGTCGAGCGGGGTGCGCAGGGCCTCGATGTCCGGCTCCACGCCGTGGTTCTCGATGGACCAGCCGTACTCCGTGAACCAGGCCGCGTTCATCGGCACCGTGATCACCGTGCCGTCGCCCAGCCGGTGCCGCCCGGTGATGCCGACCACGCCTCCCCAGGTGCGCCGGCCGACGACGGGTCCGAGGCCCAGCAGCCGGAAGGCCGCGGTGATCATGTCGCCGTCGGAGGAGGTCGCTTCATCGGCGATGGCGACGACCGGGCCGCGCGGCGCGTTGGAGGCGTACGAGACGGGCTGGGCGTCGCGGGTGAGGTCCCAGCCGATGATCCGGCGGCTGAGTTTCTCCACGACCAGCTCACTGATGTGGCCGCCCGCGTTGCCCCGCACGTCCACGATCAGCGCCGGGCGGGAGACCTCCAGGCGCAGGTCCCGGTTGAACTGCGCCCAGCCGGAGCCGCCCGTGTCCGGGATGTGCAGATAGCCGCAGCGGCCGTCGCTGATCTCCCGGACCACCTCACGGCGTTTGGTGACCCAGTCCTGGTAGCGCAGCGGCCGTTCGTCGACGAGCGGGACGATCGCGACGCGGCGAGCGGGGCCCTCCGGCTCCGGGGGGCGGAAGGTCAGCTCGACGGTGGTGCCCCCGGCGGCCGACAGCAGCGGGTAGGGACCGGCCACCGGATCGACGGGCCGGCCGTCGACATGGGTGAGGACCGAGCCCTCGCGGATGCCCGTACCGGCCAGCGGGGAGCGGGCCTTGGAGTCGGAGGAGTCACCGGGCAGGATGCGCTTGATCATCCAGGCGCCGTCGCGGGGGACCAGGTTGGCGCCGAGCAGGCCCATCGCGCGCTGGTAGTGCGGCGGGCCCTCGTTGCGGCGGGCCGGGGTGACATACGCGTGGGAGGTGCCCAGCTCGCCGAGGACCTCGCGCAGCAGATCCGCGAACTCGTCGGGGGACGCGACCCGTTCGACCAGCGGGCGGTACTGGGCGAGGACACCGTCCCAGTCGATGCCGCACATGCCGGGATCCCAGAAGTAGGCGCGGATGAGGCGGCCCGCCTCCTCGTACGCCTGGCGCCACTCTGCCTCGGGATCGACGTCGTGCAGGATGCGGCGCAGGTCGAGATAGACGGTCGAGTCGCTGTCACCGGGCTCGGTGGCGGGGACGGCCCGCAGCTCTCCGTCGTCCACGACGACCAGCCGGCTGCCGTCGCCGCTCGGCGCGAACCAGTCCAGATGGGCTACGAGTTCGCTCCTGCGGGCCTTTGTGATGTCGAAGTGTTCGAGCGTGGGCCGCCCCGAGGTGTCCGCCGGGTTGGCGAAGGTCTCGCCGAGCGCGCCGGAGATCGGCCAGCGCAGCCAGACCAGTCCGCCGCCGCTGACCGGGCGCAGCGCGGAGTACTTGGACGCCGTGACGGGAAACGGGGTGACCCGGTCCGCCAGCCCCTCCGCCTCGACGGTGACCGGCCCCTCGTCCGGTTCGCCGAAGGACGGGTCGAGCCCCCCGGCCGCCGGCCTGCCGTCCGGTGACAGCGCGAACGGCGACGGGGTCGCCGAGGACAGCGGTACGAGATACGGGCGGCAGCCCAGCGGGAAGGAGAGGTCGCCGGTGTGCACGTCGTACACCGGGTCGAAGCCGCGCCAGGACAGGAACGCCAGATAGCGGCCGTCGCTGGTGAAGACGGGATTCTCGTCCTCGAAGCGGCCGTTGGTGACATCGATGACCGTACGGTCGGGGCCGCCGGCGATCCGGGCCATCCTGATCTGGCGCAGTGAGCGGCCGATGCCGGGGTGGGACCAGGTCAGCCAGTCGCCGTCGGGCGAGAAGGCCAGATCGGCCACCGGGCCGTTGACGGACCGGATCAGCTCCGTCACCTCCGCCGCGGCGGAAGAGGTGACCGAGGCCGGCTCCGTCGCCTCGCCCGTCTCCGCCGTCGTGTCCTCCGCGACGGTGACGAGCAGCAGGCGGCCGTCGTGCGAGGCGACGGCTATCCGCTCTCCCTCGGGATCGGCCACCATCTCCAGCACCCGGCCGAGCCGTCCGGAGGCCAGCCGCCGGGGCTGCCGGTCGCCGCTCGCCCGTGGCAGATACGCGATCTCGATCGCGTCCTCGCCCTCCGCGTCGGTGACATAGGCGACCTGGCCGCCGCTGCCGAGTGTCTCCGGCAGCCGGACCCGGACGCCGGGGGTGTCCGCGATCGTGCGCGCCGGGCCGTCGCGGTGCGTGAGCCAGTACAGGCTGCCGCGTACGGAGACGGCGCTGGCCCGGCCCGTCGTGTCCACGGCGATCCCGGCGACATGGCCGGCCGCCGGGACCTGGTAGCCGCGCCGTCCGGCCCGGGGTCCGCCGATCCGTACGTCCAGCCTGCGCGGCCGCGAGTCGGGGGTCAGCGCGTCGACCAGCCAGAGATCGCCCGCGCACTGGTAGACGACGCGGCGCCCGTCGCAGGACGCGTGGCGGGCGTAGAAGGCGTCGTGGTCGGTGTGGCGGCGCAGATCGGTGCCGTCGGGCAGACAGGAGTAGAGATTGCCGACGCCCTCGTGGTCGGAGAGGAACGCGACACGGCCCCGGACGAACATGGGGCAGTCGAGATGGCCGCCGAGATCCGCGAGCAGCCGCTCGCCGTGCAGCCACAGCCGGCCGGTCGCCCCGCCGCGGTACCGCTTCCACGCGGCGGGTTCGTGCGGCGGTTTGCCGGTGAGGAGCAGCGTCCGGTGCTCGCCGTCGATGTCCACGACGGCTATGTCGGACACCGGCCCCCAGGGCAGCTTGGCGCCGGGCGAACCGTCGGTGGGGACGCTGTAGGCCCAGGAGTAGTACGAGAAGGGCTGGCCGTGCGAGGAGACCGCGAGGATCTGGCCGTCCGGGGTCCAGCCGCAGACGCGGGTGTCGGTGGAGCCCCAGTAGCTGAGTCGGCGGGCGGGACCGCCGTCGACCGGGGCGAGATGGATCTCCGGGTCGAGACTGCGCCAGTTCGTATAGGCGATGTGGCGGCCGTCGGGCGAGAAGCGGGGGTGGCCGACCCTGGTGCGGTCGACGGTCACCCGCCAGGCGCGTCCCGGCCGGTGCCCGGCCGGCGCGAGGGGCGCGATCCAGAGGTCGTCCTCGGCGGCGAAGCACAGCAAGTCGTCGTGCAGGTGCGGGAAACGGAGATACGCGACGTCGTCACTCACCCCACAATGCTTTCCGCGTCAGGGGGGTGCGGCAACTTATGACCGTCGTACACCGGAAGCGCGGTTCGCGCCGGGGCGCTCGACGTACGCCCTGCCGTGCCCGTCTCCGGCTGTGGCGCAGCCCACAAGCGAAACGGTTTCGTTTCGTTGCGGCGGGGGTTATCTTCGTACTGTACGAAACCGTTTCGTTCGCGAGACGGACACACCGGCGGCAACGCACCGGCAGGAGGTCGGCCATGGCAGGCACCAGGCTCACGCCCGAACGTGAGGCGGAGCTGTACGCGGCCGTGCTCGATCTGCTGCGCGAGGTCGGCTATGACGCCCTCACCATGGACGCCATCGCCGCTCGCACCCGCTCCAGCAAGGCCACCCTCTACCGCCAGTGGGGGAGCAAACCCGAGCTGGTCGCGCGGGCGATGCGGCACAACAAGCCGGCCGGACCGGGCCGGATCGACACCGGTTCGCTGCGCGGGGACCTCCACGCGATGGTCGCGCTCAGCGACGACTGCAAGATGGAACAGGACTCCGCGCTGATGCGCGGCCTGCTCCATGCCGTGCACGACAATCCCGATCTCCATCAGGCACTGCGTGAGCTGCTGGTCGAGCCAGAGATGAACGGGCTCGCGGAGCTGATGCGGCGCGCCGTGGACCGGGGCGAGATCGCCGCGGACAACCCCGCGCTGGACTACGTCCCGCACATGCTGGTCGGCGCTGTCGTCGCCCGGCAACTGATCGAGGACCGGTCCATCGACCGGAAATTCCTCCTTTCCTATCTCGACGCCGTGGTCCTCCCCGCCCTCGGCCTCTGACCCTTCCCCGAACACCTCACGCGGCACCACGTCGCAGCCCGTGGTATCCGCGTACCCGCACCACCTGACGCGTCCCGCTCTCGCCGTCGGGCCGGCTCCCCATGCCATGCCCCAGTTCCCTTCACAGACCGGGAGTACGCCCTCGTGGCCACGTTCCTCTACCACCTCGGACGGCTCGCCTTCCGGCGCCGCCGCTATGTCGCCCTGATATGGGTGGCGCTGCTGGCGCTCGCCGGGATCGGCGCCCTCTCCGCGCCCACCGCCACCTCCAGCTCCTTCTCCATCCCGGGCACGGAGGCCCAGAGCGCCTTCGACCTGCTGGAACAGCGCTTCCCGGGGGCAAGCGCCGACGGGGCGACCGCCAGGGTCGTCTTCAAGGCACCCGCCGGCGAGAAGATGACCGACGCCGGACACAAGGCCGAGGTCGGCGAGATCAGGGACGAGCTGACGTCCGGATCCGACCAGGTCTCCTCGGTGACCGACCCGTACACAGCGAAGGCCGTGTCGAAGGACGGCTCGACCGCGTATGTCTCGGTCGCGTACAAGGTCAGCTCGATGGAGCTGACCGACGAGACGCGTACGGCGCTCGAAGAGACCGGCACCGACGCCCGCGCCCGGGGACTGACGGTGGAGATCGGCGGAGACGCGCTCCAGGCGGCGCCGGAGACCGGGTCCACCGAGATCATCGGTGTGGCGATCGCCGCCGTGGTGCTCGTCATCACCTTCGGCTCCGTGGTCGCGGCCGGACTGCCGCTGCTCACCGCGCTCATCGGGGTCGGGGTCGGGGTCTCCACGATCACCGCGCTCGCCAGTGTGCTGGATCTCGGCTCCACCACGTCCATCCTCGCGATGATGATCGGGCTCGCGGTCGGGATCGACTACGCGCTGTTCATCGTCTCCCGCTACCGGGCCGAGCTGGCCGAGGGCAGGGAACGCGAGGAAGCGGCCGGGCGGGCCGTCGGCACCGCCGGGTCCGCCGTGGTCTTCGCCGGGCTCACCGTCGTCATCGCGCTGGTCGGCCTGGCCGTCGTCAATATCCCGATGCTCAGCAAGATGGGCTTCGCCGCCGCCGGTACGGTCGTGATCGCCGTCCTCATCGCGCTCACCCTGATCCCCGCGATGCTGGGCTTCGCCGGCAAGCGGGTGCACGGCCGCAAGGGCCGTACGGCGATGGAGAACAAGGCCGCGGGCGGCGCCGAGAGGCCCAACATGGGCACCCGGTGGGCGCGCTTCGTCCTGCGCCGGCCGGTCGCCGTCCTGATCGTGGGTGTGCTGGGCCTCGGCGCCATCGCCGTCCCGGCCACCTCGCTGGAGCTGGGCCTGCCCGATGACGGTTCGCAGCCGGTGAGCACCACGCAGCGCAAGGCGTACGACCTGCTCTCCGACGGTTTCGGCGCCGGCTTCAACGGGCCGCTGGTGGTGGTCGTCGACGGCAAGGCCGACAACAACGCCAAGGCCGCGGCGGCCGAGGTCTCCGACACCGTGAAGAAGATGGACGGCGTCGCCGTCGTCGCACCGTCGACCCTCAACAAGGCGGGCGACACCGCGACGATCACGGTGATCCCCGAGGACCGGCCCTCCTCCGTCCAGACCGAGGAACTGGTCCACTCCATCCGTGACACCGGCGGCCGGATCGCCGCGGACAGCGGCGCGGAGGTACTGGTCACCGGTGCCACCGCGATGAACATCGACTTCTCGCAGAAGATGAACGACGCGCTGCTGCCCTACCTCGCGCTCGTCGTCGGGCTGGCGTTCCTGCTGCTGATGGTGGTCTTCCGGTCGGTGCTGGTGCCGCTCAAGGCGGCCCTCGGCTTCCTGCTCTCGGTGGTCGCGGCCCTGGGCGCGGTCGTCGCTGTCTTCCAGTGGGGCTGGCTGGGCGGTCTGCTCGGGGTCGAGCAGACCGGTCCGGTGATGTCGATGATGCCGATCTTCATGGTGGGTGTGGTCTTCGGCCTCGCCATGGACTACGAGGTCTTCCTGGTCACCCGGATGCGGGAGGCGTACGTCCACGGCGAGCGGCCCGGCGGCGCGATCGTCACCGGCTTCCAGCACGGAGCGCGGGTGGTCTCCGCCGCCGCGGTCATCATGATCGCCGTCTTCGCGGGCTTCATCGGCTCCGGCGAGGCGATGATCAAGATGATCGGCTTCGGACTCGCCATCGCCGTCTTCTTCGACGCCTTCGTCGTGCGTATGGCGATCGTGCCGGCCGTGCTCGCGCTGCTCGGCGACAAGGCGTGGTGGCTGCCCCGCTGGCTCGACCGGGCGCTGCCCAATGTGGACGTCGAGGGCGAGGCCCTGCGCAAGCGGCTCGGCGACGGCGCCGCGGAGGGCGGCCCCGGGGCGGAGCGGGAACTGGTCCGCGTCTGACGGCGGAGGGCGCGCACCACGCGCGGCCCGGTCCCATGCCCCGAGGGGCGCGGGACCGGGCCGTTGCCGTTGGCGTCACGGAAGGACAGCGGGTCGGCGGGGGGTCCGGAAGCCGGGTCCGGAAGGACCGCTCCGGGGGAGCTCAGGTCCGGTGGAGCAGTTTGCCCAGTTCGTTCTCGACCTCGATGTCGTGGCGCTCCTCGCCGGCCGGCACCATCGAGTAGGAACTCTTCAGGAACCGGTGGAGCGGCGTCGAGTCGAACTGCACCATCGCCACCCCTTCCCGCGAGTGGAATTCCAGGATCGTCTGGGCCCGGCCGCAGGGCCATACCTGTACATCGCCGTGGCCCGACGGCAGCCGGAGGCCGGATTCGAGGAGATCGCGGGCGAAGGCCCAGATCACCTCGTCGTGGTCGAGCGACACCTCGGGCGGGAACACGATGCGCATCGCCAGCGGGTCGGCGCCGTCATAGCGCAGGGTGACGGAGACGGCTTTGTGGTGGGGCGCGTCCGTGATCAGACGGGCCTTCGCGGATTGCTCGATGATAGGAGGCATCGGCTGGCTCCTCTTCGGCTGGGGCGGAACTGGAGCACGGTTCCTGGTGCGAGCTTCCTGAGGTTCGACCCGGTCGGGAACTCGGCATGACGCCGATTCGGGGGGCGATCCATGTGATACGAACCACACAAACAGCACCAATGGGGCGTCATTCACTTAAGTCTACAAACTAAATCAATTTACCCATAAGTTTGCCGACGCCACATCCGCACAACACCGTCCCGGCAGTCCGCATACAACCTGCTCTTGCAAGACGTTCGCAATAGGGCTCTATCATCAGACGGTCCTCGCCGAACTCACCCGCAGGAAGCGGAGTCCCGCATGCATGTCCCCGACGGATTCATCGACGTGCCCGTCTCGGTCGCCACCGGTGTCGTCGCCGCGGGCGCCGTGGCCGTCAGTCTGCGCGGCGCGCGCCGCGAACTGGACGAGCGCACGGCACCGCTCGCCGGACTCGTCGCCGCCTTCATCTTCGCCGTACAGATGCTGAACTTCCCGGTCGCGGCAGGGACCAGCGGCCATCTGCTGGGCGGTGCCCTGGCGGCGATACTCGTCGGCCCTTATACGGGCGTCCTCTGCGTCTCCGTCGTCCTGCTGATGCAGGGCATCCTCTTCGCGGACGGCGGACTCACCGCTCTCGGCGTGAACATCACCGACATGGCCGTGGTGACCACCGTCGTCTCCTACGCGATCTTCCGCGGGCTGGTGAGGATCCTGCCCCGCACCCGCCGCACCGTGACCGTCTCCTCCTTTGTCGCGGCGCTGGTCTCCGTACCGGCCGCGGCCCTCGCCTTCACCGCCCTCTACGCCGTCGGCGGCACCACGGACATCCCGATCGGCAATGTGCTGACCGCGATGGTCGGCGTCCATGTGCTCATCGGCATCGGCGAGGCCGCGATCACCGCGCTGACGGTCGGCGCCGTCATCGCCGTACGCCCCGACCTCGTCCACGGCGCCCGAGGACTCTCCGCACCGCTGAAGCTGCGTGTCGGCGGCGAACTCGTCGACGCGGCGCCCGCGCCCGCCGCCGCGCCGGCGGCGGCCCGCTCCACCCGCAAGGTCTGGGCGGCGGGCCTGGTCACCGCGCTCGTCCTGGCCGGCTTCGTCTCCTTCTACGCCTCCGCCAACCCCGACGGCCTGGAGAAGGTCGCCGCGGACAAGGGCATCGACAGGAAGACGGAGCCGCACCACACCGCCGACTCCCCGCTCGCCGACTACGGCGTCCGGGACATCTCCGACGCGCGGATCTCCGGCGGTCTCGCCGGTGTGATCGGTGTCGGCTCCACCGTCGTCGTGGGCAGCGGGATCTTCTGGGCCGTCCGCCGCCGCCGTACCGACGCCGGCTCCACCGGGACCCTCGTGGCCGGCGGGAAGATCTGACATGGGCGCGGGCCACGCCCACAAGCTCTACCGGCACGGGCACTCGCCGGTCCACGACCTGCCCCCGCACTGCAAGCTCGCCGCCGTCTTCTGCTTTGTCGTCGTGGTGGTCTCCACCCCGCGCGAGGCGGTCTGGGCCTTCGGCCTGTACGCGGTGCTGCTCGCGGCGGTCGCGGCGGCGGCCCGGATCCCCGCCGGATTCCTGCTGCGCAGGCTGCTGATCGAGGTCCCGTTCGTGGCCTTCGCGGTGCTCATGCCGTTTGTGGTCCCGGGCGACCAGGTCCAGGTCGCCGGTCTCTCCCTGAGCGTCCCGGGCCTCTGGGGCGCCTGGAACGTCCTCGCCAAGGGCACCCTGGGCGTCGCCGCCTCGGTGATCCTCGCCTCCACCACCGAACTGCGTTCGCTGCTGCTGGGACTCCAGCGGCTCAGGCTGCCGTCCCTGCTCGTCCAGATCGCCTCCTTCATGATCCGGTACGGCGATGTCATCACCGACGAGATGCGCCGGATGTCGATCGCCCGGCGCTCACGCGGCTTCGAGGCACGCGGCATACGGCACTGGGGCGTGCTGGCCAAGACCGCGGGCGCCCTCTTCATCCGCTCCTACGAGCGGGGTGAACGCGTGCATCTGGCGATGGTCAGCCGGGGCTACGCGGGCACCATGCCGGTCATCGACGAGGTGACCGCGTCCCGGGCGCAGTGGTCATACGCCGCCGCCCTCCCCGTGTCGGCGCTCGCCGTCTGTCTGCTTGGCTGGACCCTATGACTGTGGATTCCCTGCCCGCCCCTCCGGCGTCCCTTGAGGTCAGCGGCCTCGCGTACGCCTATCCCGACGGCCACCAGGCGCTCTTCGGCGTCGATCTGACCGTCGGGCGCGGCGAGCGGGTGGCGCTGCTCGGACCCAACGGCGCCGGCAAGACCACGCTCGTCCTGCATCTCAACGGCATCCTCACCGCGGGCGCCGGTACGGTCGCCGTCGCGGGACTGCCCGTCGAGAAGCGGAATCTGGCGGAGATCCGCCGCCGGGTCGGCATCGTCTTCCAGGACCCGGACGACCAGCTCTTCATGCCGACGGTCCGGGAGGACGTGGCGTTCGGCCCTGCCGCCGCCGGACTGCGCGGCCCCGAACTGGAGGCCCGGGTCGTCACCGCGCTGACCCGGGTCGGCATGGCGGAGTACGCCGACCGGCCGCCGCACCATCTCTCCTTCGGCCAGCGCCGCCGGGTCGCCGTGGCGACCGTGCTGGCGATGGAGCCCGAGATCCTCGTCCTCGACGAACCCTCGTCCAACCTCGATCCGGCGTCCCGGCGTGAACTCGCCGACATTCTGCGGTCGCTGGACATCACCGTGCTGATGGTCACACACGATCTGCCGTACGCTCTCGAACTCTGCCCCCGCGCGGTCATCCTCAGCGAAGGCGTCATCGTGGCGGACGGACCCACCCAGCAACTCCTGGGCGACGAGACCCTGATGGGCGCGCACCGGCTGGAGCTGCCGTTCGGGTTCGACCCGCGTTCCGTCTCGCCGGGGCACGTTGCACCATAGAGGGGGTCGCGCCGCCGGGGCGTGGCGGGACGACGGGCGGGAGTGCGGGCGTGGACGTCCAGGGCACGGTGGAGGCGGGCTTCGAGCCGGTCAGGGACGCTTTTGTACGGAACTTCGAACAGCTCGGTGAACGCGGCGCGGCGGTCGCCGTCTACCGGGACGGCCGCAAAGTCGTCGACCTCTGGGCGGGCACCCGGGACGTGGACGGCCGGGAACCCTGGGCCGTGGACACCGCGCAGGTGGTCCGCTCGGCCACCAAGGGCATCGCCGCCGCCGTACCCCTGCTGCTGCACCAGCGCGGACAGATCGATCTCGACGCCCCGGTCGGCACGTACTGGCCGGAGTTCAAGGCGGCCGGCAAGGAGCGGGCACTCGTCCGCCATCTTCTCTCGCACCGCGCCGGAGTGCCGGTACTCGACCGGCCGCTGACCCCGGCCCAGGCCGTCGACGGCGAGTCGGGCGCCCGCGCGCTGGCCGCCCAGCGGCCCGTCTGGGAACCGGGCACCGACCACGGCTACCACGCGCACACCTACAGCTGGCTGATGGCCGAACTGGTCAGGCGCGTCACCGGCCGGAGCATCGGCCGCTGGATCGCCGAGGAGATCGCGCGCCCCCTCGGCCTGGACTTCTGGGTCGGCCTGCCGGAGGAGGAGGCGCACCGGGTGGGACGGATCGGCCCGGTGGAGCAGCCCTCGGCCGGGGGCGGCGAACTCCGGCTGCGGCCCAAACGCTCCGTGTCGGAGGCGTACAAGGACCCGGAGTCGCTCACCCGGCGGGCGTTCGGCGTCATCGATCCGCTGCCCGACGAGAACGACCCGGCGTACCGCGCCGCCGAACTCCCCGCCTCCGCGGGCATTTCGACCGCCCGCGCACTGGCCCGCTGCTACGCCGCGATGATCGGCCCGGTGGACGGCCACCGGCTGTTCGCACCCGCCACCCTCACCCTGGCCCGCACAGAGGAGTCCGCGGGACCGGACCGGGTCCTGGTCGTCGCCACCCGTTTCGGCCTGGGCTTCATGCTGCACGGGCCGGCCGCGCCGCTGCTCGGCCCCGGCTCCTTCGGGCACCCCGGGCGCGGCGGCTCCCTCGGCTTCGCGGACCCCGAGTCCGGGATCGCCTTCGGCTATGTCACCAACGGGATGCGCAAAGGGGTCACGGCGGACCCGCGCGCGCAGGCCCTGGTGCGGGCGGTGCGCTCGGCGACCTGAGGCGGGCGCCGGTGGTTCAGCCAGACCCCCGGGACCGCCGGAGCACGGTCTCTGGTGTGACGCCGCCGCCGGCGGGATCATCGGCGGATGAGGCGATTCGAGGGATACGGCGTACTGATCACCGGCGCCGGCCGGGGCATCGGCGAGGCCACCGCCCGCCGGCTGGCGGACGAAGGGGCACGTGTCCTGGTCACGGACCTGGACGGGAAACGGGCCGCGGAGACCGCCGCGACCATCCCGGGCGCCGCGTCGATCGGCTGTGACGTGGCCGACCGGGCCGCCGTCGAGACGGCGGTGGCCCACGCGGTCGAACGCTTCGGCTCCCTCGACGTCCTCGTCAACAACGCCTACGCGTGCGGGACGGACGCACCGCTCTTCGAGGACGAACCGGACGAGATCTGGGCGCGCGACCTCGACATCACCCTGACGGGCGCCTTCCGCTGCGCCCGCGCCGCGCTTCCGCACCTCGCCGCCTCGGGACGCGGGGTGATCGTCTCCATTGGATCGGTCAACGGCGAACAGGACTTCGGCAATCACGCCTAATCCCCATGTAAGGACGGAACGGGCCAATGCTGGAATGCCTGGACCGTTCGAACAGCAGGGCCGTCATGTCTGAACTCAGCCGGACACTCGGTGTCTCTCAGAACAGAGCGGCGGACGGGCCTGCGGCTTGTGGTGACGGCCCGGCGGGTGCCGAGCGGATGCCTGAATCATATCGACTGGGCCGAGCGGACACACGACGTCGCCCTGGTCGACGACAGCGGCCAGTTACTGGCCAAGCGGCACATCACCGACGACGCCGCAGGCTACAAGATCCTGCTGGACCTGCTTGTCGAGTACGGCGACAGCGAGGAGAACCCGATCCGGTCGCGATCGAAACCTCGCGGGGCCTGCTCGTGGCCGTGCTACGGACCGGCAAACGGCAGGTGTTCGCGATCAACCCGATGGCCGCCGCCCGCTACCGCGACCGGCACTCGGTCTCGCGCAAGAAGTCCGACCCTGGCGACGCCCTGGTCCTCGCGAACATCCTGCGCACCGACATGCACGCCCACCGGCCTCTGCCCAACGACAGCGACCTCGGCCGGGCCATCGCTGTCCTCGCCCGTGCTCAGCAGGACTCACTCTGGAACCGCCAGCAGCTGTCCAACCAGCTCCGTTCGCTGCTGCGGGAGTACTACCCGGCGGCCCTGGCGGCCTTCGAGCCCTGGCGCAACGGCCTGTGCCGGCCGGAGGCCCGGGAGCTTCTGAAGGCGGCCCCAACGCCGACCCGGGCCGCGCGACTGACCCGCACGCAGCTGGAGGCCGCGCTCAAGCGGGCCGGCCGCAAGCGCGGCATCACGGCCGAGGCCGAGCGGCTCCGCGGCGTCTTCCGCGACGACTACGCCCACCAGCCGCCGCTGGTCGAGGACGCGCTGGGCAAGCAAATGCTGGCCCTCCTGGTCCAGTTAGAGGCCGCTGCACCGCCGCCGACGACCTCACCGAGGCGGTCGAAGAGGCTTTCCCTCAGCACCCGGACGCTGAGATCATCCTCAGCTTCCCCGGCCTCGGCGTTCAGCTCGGCGCCCGGGTGCTCGCCGAGATCGGAGACGACAAGGCCCGCTTCGCGGACGCCCGCGGCCTGAAGGCATACGCAGGCGCCTCGCCCATCACCAGGGCCTCCGGCAAGAAGTCGAGCATCACCCGCCGGTGGGTGAAAAACGACCGGCTCAACCACGCCGGCTACCTCTGGGCCTTCTCTTCCATCACCGCCTCGCCCGGCGCCAAGACGCATTACCGGCGACGCCGCGACGACCACGGAGACTGGCACGCCGCCGCCCAGCGCAACCTCTTCAACCGCATGCTTGGGCAGCTCTACCACTGCCTCCAGCACCACACGCTGTTCGATGAGGCCGTCGCCTTCCCTTCATCACCACCCGCGGTCGCGGAAGCGGCCTGAACGCGGGAACTCACACGAGTCCGGCAGCCTGCCGAAGCTTCGCTCGATCGCCAGGACGGGGCAGATCCTCCGCCAACATCGCCACTACGCTCGCGTTCTCCGCGAACACAGCCCGGCACTGTTCACGCTCGGGATGATCGCTGTCACTGCCGAACCAGCGGACCATAGCTTCGTTGCGTCCATCGATCGGCTCGGAGAATCCAGCGATCGAAACCAGTAGATGCAGCAGGCCGGACTGCACAGGGACCTGCGGGTTGCTTGCAAGACGGAACAGGAACGGCAGCACTGTCGGCACAGCCAGGTTCATCTCCCTGACGCTGTTGAGAATGGAGTTGGTGAGTACACGCTTGGCCTCGGGCGCGGCAGCCTGATCGAAAAGACCGTGCAACAGCACCGGGATCGCCGCCGGGCACTCCGGGAACTCGGACCAGCGGACATCCTCACACCCGCGCAGGGCGGGATGACCACGGCCAGCCTCAACCGCCTGCGGGTAGTCCTGGAGGAACCGAGTTATCGCCGTCTCCTTGGCGGCCAGATCCGTGCTGCACACCTGTCTCCCCGTCCTGCCGCAACAAACCTTGAACTCCGCGTCAGCCGAACTCTTGCGCGATCAGAGATCCACGCGCAAGCCAGGAGAACGAACCGTTGGTGTTCGATTCCCCAAGCACCCATACAAGCGCGGCTTGACGAGTTGGATGCCTGAGGTGTCTACAGCGCGGCCAAGGCCGGCCTGGCGAGCCTGACCCGTACGCTCGCGGGCCATGCGGCGCCGAGGGGCGTCCGCGTCAACCTCGTCGCGCCGGGCACCATCCGTACGGAAGCCTGGGCCACCCGTGAGGCCGAACTGGCCCGCGCCGCGCCCCATTACCCGATGGGCCGGGTGGGCACCCCGGAGGACGTCGCCGCCGCCGTCGCGTTCCTGGCGTCCGCCGACGCCGCCTGGATCACGGGCGTGACACTGCCGGTGGACGGCGGGATCCTGTCGGGCAATGTGGGGCTGAGGCGGGCGATCGCGGGCGAGAACTGAGACGGGCGAGCCCGCCGTACGCCGATGACCGGGGGAGCGCGGTCGGGGCGGCGCGCGGGGCCCGGCACCGGCGAGCGCCGACGAGCCCTGAACTCGGAGCGCCTACGGGCACCGAACACCGACCGAACGGACATGCGCCGCGATCCGCGAAACAATGTGCACGGGCGCGCATCGTGATGAAGGACAGCGAATCCTCTGAGGCTGCCGGTCCTGAACCGGCAGGGGTGGTGGTCCGCCGTGAACAGCACTTCCGCCGGGAAGAGCTATGACTACATCGTCGTCGGCGCCGGGACAGCGGGCTGTGTGCTCGCCGCCCGGCTGTCGGAGGGCGGCGCCGCGCGGGTGCTGCTGCTGGAAGCCGGCAGCGGACGGGTGCCGGACACCGTCGCCGTCCCGCCGGCCTGGCCCGCGCTGATGGGCACCTCGATGGACTGGGCGGGCGAGACGGTGCCGCAGAAGGCCACGGGCAGGGTCGTCCCCTGGGCCCGGGGGCGCGGACTGGGCGGGTCCTCGGCCGTCAACGGCATGGTCTTCCTGCGCGGCCACCGCACCTGCTATGACGCCTGGGCCTCGGCCGGCGCGGCGGGCTGGGGATTCGACGACCTGCTGCCGTTTTTCCGGCGCAGCGAGAACGCCGAAGGACGCGATCCCGCCGTACGGGGTCTGGGCGGTCCGCTGACCGTCGCGCCCGCCGCGCACGGACATCCGCTCGCGGCGGCCTCTCTGGGCGCGGCCGACGAGGCCGGTTATCCGAAGGCGGCCGACCTCGGCAGCGGCCTGGAGGAGGGCGCGGGCTGGTGCGACCTGAACATCGTCGACGGCAGGCGGCAGAGCGCCGCCGACGCCTACCTCCACCCGGCGTCGGGCCGCGACAACCTGGACGTGGTCACCGACGCGCTCGCACACCGGGTGACGCTGGACGGCGGGCGCTGCACCGGCGTGGAGTACAGCGTGGGGACGCGGACGCACACCGCGCGCTGCTCGGGAGAGGTCGTGCTCGCCGCGGGCGCCATCGGCTCGCCCCAGCTTCTGCTGCTCTCCGGCATCGGACCCCCGGCCCACCTGCGGAAGAGCGGGATCGAAACCGCCCTGGACCTTCCCGGCGTCGGAGCCAATCTGCACGACCATCCGATGTCCGGCATCGTCTACCGGGCCGCCAGGCCGGTCCCCGCCGCGGAAAACAATCACGCCGAGGCACAGATCCTGCTGCGCGGCGACGCCGGCCTGGACGCCCCCGACCTGCAGATGATGGTGCTGGACATACCGCTGCGCGAGGAGACGCTGCCGGGCCCCGAAGGGGGAGAGGGATACACCGTCGTCGTCTCGCTGATGGCTCCGTACAGCCGGGGCCGGGTCGTGCCGGCCGACGCGGTGCCCGGGGCGGCGCCCCTGATCGACCCCGGGTACTACACCGACAGCCGTGACCTCGACCGGATGACCGTGGGACTGCGCCTGGCCCGTGAGATCGGCCGTACGAGCGCCTTGGATCCCTGGCGGGACGAGGAGGTGCTGCCGGGCCGCGCGGTCCAGGACGAGGAGCCGCTGCGCGGATATCTGCGAAGGAATCTCCGGACCTACCACCATCCCGGCGGTACGTGCAGGATCGGCACGGACGACGCGGCCGTTGTCGACACACGGCTGCGCGTGCGCGGCCTCGCCGGGCTGCGGGTGGCGGATGCCTCGGTGATGCCGTCCCCGGTCTCGGCCAACAGCAACGCGACGGTCTACGCGATCGCGGAACGGGCGGCGGAGCTGCTGCGGTCGTAACGGGGCGGGCCGGCGCGGGCCGGGCCGGGCTCATGGGACGACGCGCCTGGTGACGGGGCGCCTGGTGACGGGGCGGTTGGTGCGAGCCGCTTCGTACGAGACGGGGCGCTTCGTGCGAGCCGTTTCGTACGAGCCGTTTCGTGCGGGGCACGGGCTGGTGCACGCGAGGCATCGGCTGGTTCGTACGCCGGGTGGGAAGAGATGACAGGTGCCCGGCGTCGCTCCGGTCAGGGGCAGCGGCTACGGGCACCTGGGGATCGCGCCTGACATTGCGTCGGACGGACGCCCGCCCCGGTGTGCGGCCCGGGGCCCCGGCGCCTACGACGCGGACTTATGGCTTTCTGGTCGTGGCGCGCGTGTGTGGTGAGGGAATGATGGCCGTCGGTGAACCTTCGGGCGGGGACGCCGTATTGATGTTTTCGAGGGACAGCCCTCGCGTCCGGACGCCAAAGGCCACGGCGGTCGCGGCCAGCAGCATCGCCGCCGCTCCCACGATGAACACGGCGCCGACTCCGGCTCCGTAGAACAGCGGGACCATATAGAAGGGCGCCGCCGCGCTGGAGAGCCGGTTCAGCGAGAACAGCCAGCCGTTCGCCGTGGTGCGCAGGCTCGTGGGGAACTGTTCCAACTGGTAGATGTGCGTGGCGTTGGTCTTGATGTTGGCCACCACGGTGAAGCAGAAACCGAGAGCCGTGATCATCACCGCTGACTGCGCGTACCCGTAGGCGAGTCCGATCACCGCCATGATCATCAGCGCCACACACAGGATCCACTTCCGCTCGGCCTTTTCCACGATGTGCATGGAGAGATACGAGCCGACCGGCGATCCGAGGAACGACAGCGTCATAAACGTCAGCGAACTGCTGAGATCGAAGCCCTTCGCTTCCAGAGAGAGCGTGGCGAGGGCGCTGAAGCCGTAGTACCCGATGGGGCCGAGGCCCCACAGGAAGGCCATCAGCGCCGTACGGCGGGCCAGCGGCGCCCGGAAGAGCATCCGGACGGGCAGGCGCTTCTCCACCGGCGGCGGGACCGCCTCTTCCGTCATGACGGCGAGCGGTGGCCTCCACCCTTCCGCCTCCGCGGACTTCTCGAAGGTGGTGGTCACCCTGTCCGCTTCCGCCCGCCTGCCGACCGTCTCCAGCCAGCGGGGTGACTCGGGCAGACCTCTGCGGGCGAAGAAGGTCAGCAGCGCGCCGAGAGACCCGATCGCGAACATCCACCGCCATCCCGCCACACCGAACGGGGCCTTGTCGACCAGCAGCAGGCCCAGGACGCCGACCACGGGCACGGCGATATGGGCGCAGGTGTACGCCCTCGCCGCGTAATAACCGCGCCGGGCCGGCGGCAGAATGTCGGCCAGATAGGAATCCGTCACCGGGAGTTCGCCGCCGAGTCCGATGCCGATGACAAAGCGGCAGGCGATCAGTGTCCAGACGTTCGGCGCACAGGCGCAGGCGATCGTGCCCGCCGAGTACAGGCTGAGCGTGATCATGTAGGCGCCCCGCCGCCCGATCTTGTCCGCCACCCGTCCCACCACGACCGCGCCGAGGAAGCCACCGACGACGGTCGACGCGAGAAACAGCGACAGGGAGAAGCCGTTCAGGGAGAATGATTTCTTGAGAGTGCTCAAGAGGACACTCGTCAGGAAGAGTTCGTAGATTTCGAAGAAGTTGCCGAGCGCCATGACATTGACAAAGCGTTTGTGGCGCTTTGTTACCGGCAGTCTGTCGAGCCTGGCTCCGATTGAGGGTCCGACAGTACCTCGCGAACTATGCATATGTTCTTCCCCTCAGGGACTCCGAAATGAAATCCCTTGGTCATGGGAATTACTGAGCAGGGCGATCTACGGAGAGGGTAGGGAGGTTGACGACATGACACGCGCAACTACCCTCTGTGCCCACTGGAAGCAGGCATCGGCGCACAGCCGTACGAAAGGCCGTTGTCGGCACGGCACTTCGGCCTGGGAGACGGGTACGGGCGGCCGGAGCGGCGGCTGAGCGCCCTGGGCGGGGTGACGCGATCAGTCACTCTGCGTGCGCGACCGGACGTCAATCACATCAAGGCATTTACGGATGGACGGAGCGGCCCGAACCCCGCCGGGCGGCGCCTGCGGCGGTGGGCGGCGCGTCCTGCGGCGTCCATTGCAATTTCTTTCTGGTGCTGTGTATTTCCTTCGATGGATTCGGGGTTTTGGTGTCTCGGCGCTTTGGTGCCTTGGTGCCTCGGTGCTCTGGCCCTTCTGTGCTCTGGCGCTTCGGTGTGGCAGAGGGCGGCGGGGCATTGTGAAAGAACTGCGGGAATGCGCGACTGTCTTTCGCGGCGGAACCGAGGGAGCCCAGCGCGCCGTCGACGCAGGCGCAATCGGCGCGCAATCGGCGCGCGGACGGGGAGGCGGGGAGGCGGGAAGCGGGGGATGGGAAAGGCGTCAACCGCCCGCCGATCGCGCGCATGCCGTAGGTGGTCCCCGCAGGTGCGGGGACCTCCACACCTCGCAATCCGGCGTCCGTCGCGGAGGGATCAACCCCGCGTACGCGGGGGGCACACCGGCATCGAGGACGTCACGATGCAGGATCTGGGACCAACCCCGCGTACGCGGGGAGCACGAGGTCGAGGAGTGGATGCCGGGCGATCCGCGGGGACCAACCCCGCGTACGCGGGGAGCACGTCAGCACGGCGGCCGCCACCACCAGGTCTGGGGGACCAACCCCGCAGGTGCGGGGACCACGCCCTGCCCACACGCCCCACCACCGGACCCGAGGGACCAACCCCGCAGGTGCGGGGACCACTGCCGAACGCCGAGACCCATTCTGGCTGGCACGGGACCAACCCCGCAGGTGCGGGGACCACTGCCGAACGCCGAGACCCATTCTGGCTGGCACGGGACCAACCCCGCAGGTGCGGGGACCACCTGGCTGGCCTGGCCCTCCTGGTCATCGTCGCGGGACCAACCCCGCAGGTGCGGGGACCACCTTCAGATCCGGTTCCTCACAATCGGCGGCTCGGGACCAACCCCGCAGGTGCGGGGACCACGACTCGTACGGCACCACCTTCCACCCCGGCGTGGGACCAACCCCGCAGGTGCGGGGACCACACCCCGAACATGACCGTCATCGTGTCCGCCGGGGGACCAACCCCGCAGGTGCGGGGACCACATGGGGGCCATAGGTGTACGTGCGGCCGTTCAAGGACCAACCCCGCAGGTGCGGGGACCACGCCGCAGAGGCTACGGCGCCGGTCCCGGAGCTGGGACCAACCCCGCAGGTGCGGGGACCACGTGACGACCTTCCTGATCTCTCTGTCTGCCCTGGGACCAACCCCGCAGGTGCGGGGACCACCCGCCTCGTGACCTTCCCCTACGGCCTGGTCGGGGGACCAACCCCGCAGGTGCGGGGACCACTACGGCGCCCGCACCGACAGCCTTGCCGGTCCGGGACCAACCCCGCAGGTGCGGGGACCACCACCGCTACCGACGGCCGACAGACCGCCGTGGGGGGTCCAACCCCGCAGGTGCGGGGACCACGCGCTACCTCCGGGACGGAACATCTCGCCCAGGGGACCAACCCCGCAGGTGCGGGGACCACCGCTCTGGATGTAACAGAAGTCGAAGTCTGACGGGACCAACCCCGCAGGTGCGGGGACCACTACGGCGCCCGCACCGACAGCCTTGCCGGTCCGGGACCAACCCCGCAGGTGCGGGGACCACCCACGGGGAGTAGAACTCCGTCTCGTCACTGAGGGACCAACCCCGCAGGTGCGGGGACCACCCACTGCTGAGGGGCACCGGGAGCATCCTCGCGGGACCAACCCCGCAGGTGCGGGGACCACCGACCACACCAGGAGGAGGGCCTGATGGGCCTGGGACCAACCCCGCAGGTGCGGGGACCACTCGCAGGCCCGTCCGGGCCGCGTACGGTCGAGGTCGAGCACGCCGGGACCAACCCCGCAGGTGCGGGGACCACCGCAACGACCGCAACATCCGCACATCGTGCACGGGACCAACCCCGCAGGTGCGGGGGCCACCCGACCTGCGCTCCGATGTCCGATGCGGTGGCGGGACCAACCCCGCAGGTGCGGGGACCACATCCCGCCGCGACCTCTTCCGGCGCACGCTCGAGGACCAACCCCGCAGGTGCGGGGACCACCGGCGCACGGCGTACGCAAGGGGTGAGTGGCTTGGACCAACCCCGCAGGTGCGGGGACCACCGACCAAAGCCGTTTGGTTGTACCGGTGTTGGGGGACCAACCCCGCAGGTGCGGGGACCACGACTCCGTGATCGTGCGGGTATACGACGGCCTGGGACCAACCCCGCAGGTGCGGGGACCACACAACGGCCCGCGCCGGTGGACGGCGCGGGCCGGGACCAACCCCGCAGGTGCGGGGACCACCGCGGTCGAACGGGCCGGGCGGCGAGTGGGCCGGGACCAACCCCGCAGGTGCGGGGACCACGACATGGCGCGGCGGTAGGACAGCGGCGGGTCGGGACCAACCCCGCAGGTGCGGGGACCACGCCGGGGGCCGTTCTTACGGGTTGGGGCGCCGGGGACCAACCCCGCAGGTGCGGGGACCACCGCTTGCGGGATCCCGAGCCGTTCCGCGGCGAGGGACCAACCCCGCAGGTGCGGGGACCACATGACCGGTTTGAATTTGGGAGGCGCCTGCCGGGGACCAACCCCGCAGGTGCGGGGACCACGCGGCGGGCCCGTTGTCCCGGGTGTCGATGGCGGGACCAACCCCGCAGGTGCGGGGACCACCTGCGCGCGCCCGCGCAACTGCCGTACCTCGCGGGACCAACCCCGCAGGTGCGGGGACCACCGGATGTAGCGAAACACCTCGGCGCGGTGCTCGGGACCAACCCCGCAGGTGCGGGGACCACCCGGAGCTGACTGGGGTTCGGCCGGCCCGTTCGGGACCAACCCCGCAGGTGCGGGGACCACCGTGACAGGGCAGATCGGCGCCTTGCAGCGTCGGGACCAACCCCGCAGGTGCGGGGACCACCGGCTGGTGGACCAGTACACGGAGTCCGGCAGGGGACCAACCCCGCAGGTGCGGGGACCACCCGGGTCTGACCGAAACTCCCGAAACCGGGCAGGGACCAACCCCGCAGGTGCGGGGACCACTCCGCCCCGTGGACCCGCGACCGCGCCGACGCGGGACCAACCCCGCAGGTGCGGGGACCACAGGTAGTGATGTTCGCCCGCGGGTACGGCGGAGGGACCAGCCCCGCAGGTGCGGGGACCACACGAACGAGTCGCCCGCCAGGGCCTCCGTCACGGGACCAACCCCGCAGGTGCGGGGACCACGACTGACTCACCTGATGACGCGACGGCCGGTGGGGACCAACCCCGCAGGTGCGGGGACCACCCGGGTCCGTGTCCGCTTTTGCCTCCGCCGACGGGACCAACCCCGCAGGTGCGGGGACCACCCGTATTCCACAATGCTGGCGTGCCGCGCGGTGGGACCAACCCCGCAGGTGCGGGGACCACACCCGGTCCCCGACCTTCGGGCGCACGGGCCTGGGACCAACCCCGCAGGTGCGGGGACCACCGCGCCGCGCTCCGGGACCGCGAAGAGAATCAGGGACCAACCCCGCAGGTGCGGGGACCACCAGCGGTCCGGCCGGGAGCGGGACGAGGTGCCGGGACCAACCCCGCAGGTGCGGGGACCACGAAGTGGCTGGGCTGCGGTCCCAGCTCTCCATGGGACCAACCCCGCAGGTGCGGGGACCACTGGCGGTAGAGGGAGAGCCAGGTGTCCGCGTCGGGACCAACCCCGCAGGTGCGGGGACCACCAGCAGCGTCGTCACCAGGAGGACCAGGGCCAGGGACCAACCCCGCAGGTGCGGGGACCACGTCGACGACGGCTTTGATCTGAATCTCCTGCAGGGACCAACCCCGCAGGTGCGGGGACCACACGTACCCGACCCTGCCCCGGATGCCGGTGAGGGGACCAACCCCGCAGGTGCGGGGACCACCCGGCGCACCTCGACGGCGATCTGGTCGCGGAGGGACCAACCCCGCAGGTGCGGGGACCACACCTTGACGCCCCACGGGATCAGCGCGCGCTTGGGACCAACCCCGCAGGTGCGGGGACCACTTGCTCGCGGGGATCGCGGGGGAGTGGACGGTGGGACCAACCCCGCAGGTGCGGGGACCACAGGAGCTGACCTGGGGCTTCAGGCGGGCTGGAGCCTGTTTTTACTTACTTTGCGAAATTCCGGCATAGCTCGCGTATTCATTCTTTCCGGGCGACGTGCCCGCCGTTCGGTGTCGTCCATCATTACGTCGGTTCCTCCTCGGCTCGCCAGGGCGGTGTTTTCCTTCATCTCCCGCCGAATTTCCGTCGTTTGGACGCTTTGCTCCAGCCCTGCCGAGGCAGGTCCGCCGGCTGCCGCGTGCCGCGTTGCGCATGGGGGTTCGGCCGGTGGATCAGTGTCAGCCCTTCGTGGTCGGTGGGCTGCCACGAGTGGTCATGCGTTTCGAAGGTGTAGCCCTGCTCGTTGTTGGTCTGGTAGGCGAGCAACGCGCGGCCCTGCCCCGCGTATTGGCGGACCTCGTTCCACAGGGCTTCGCGTACCCGGGCGGAGGGCGCGCCGAGGAAGACCCCTGGGGAGATTTCCAGAAGCCAGCGGGTGAGGAAACCACGAAGGCCCGCAGGGCAGTTGGTGAGCACGATGACGGTCACCAGATGATCTCGTCACCGTAGTTGCGGCCACCGTCGACGTGCAGGTCGCCGTCGGACTGGAGGGTGACGCGGTCCTGGGCGGTGTCGCCTGTGTCGCGGGTGCCGTCGTAGCCGAGCAGGTCCTTGATGTCACGTACACATCGGTCGAGCAGTTTCGTCTCGTTGATGCGGTCCCGGAGCATCCGTCGGGTCCGAGCCGCGACATCCTCCGCTCCCTCGGCTGCCGCTTCGAATGCCGCCGGGATGGCGACCTCCGTCTTGTACAGGTCGGCTACGTCCAGGACGAATGAACGCTCATGGCCGGAGTGGACGAATCCCAGGCCGGGAGAGCAGCCGAGAGCCGCGACGACGGCGTGGGCGATTCCGTACATGCACTGTGCTGCCGCCGTCACGCCCTGGTTCGGTGCGTCTCCGGCGGAGAAGTCGTCGCGGTGGTACTCACGGCGGCGCCAGGGGACGCCGGTGCGGGCGGACTCACGCCGGTAGCACTCCTTCAGCCGCCGGCCTTCCATGCCCAGAAGATCCTGCCGGGTGCGGCCGGTGGGATCCTCGTCCGGAAAACGCAGCCGGTACATGGCGCGTGCCACCTCCAGCCGGGTGCGGCGGTTCGCCCACGCTGTTGCCTGTGCCTCCACCAGGCCCGAGGAACGGGTCAGGGCCCGTCCGCCCGCGTAGTAGCGCACGCCGTGCTCACCGACCCATGCCACGCCCGCGCCGCAGTCACCGAGGACGGACATGGCCTGGTGGGTGATACGTGTCCCCGGCCCGAGGAGGAGCGTGCCGATGGTGGCGGACGGAATGTGCGTCACCCCCTCCGCGTCCTCCGCCGTGAGCGCGTTGGAATCCCGGTGCACCGTGCACCGCTCCAGATAGACGAAGGAGAGACGATCGCCGATCCTGGCGAGCTCGCGAGGAGAGGACGCGCCTCTCCGGCTGACAGTCGACATTTGTCACCGCACCGGGGCGAGGGTCATCAGGCCACAGCCGTACGCCTTCGCCTTGCCCAGTCCCGAGGTGAGCGTGCGGCGCAGCGCGTCGGGATCGGTGATTCGCAGCCGGCCGTCGTATGTGGCCGTCGTCAGGGAAACGTGATTCTTCTTGCCCGAGCTCTCCTCCTGCTTGGCGAAGAGGAGCCCCCGCTGTTTGTGGACGATCAGCTCGTGCTCGTCCCCTTCCGGCAGCAGTCGGCTCTCGACCGATTTCTCCACGATGGTGAAGCCGGCGCGGAGTTGCCGGTCGAGCAGCCAGCGGGCCTGATGGCGCGGGGTGAGATGCGCCGTGCGCTTGGTCTGTTCGCCCGCCCGGAGACGGATGCTGTGCACGGGGTTCGCGGTGAGCCGGAAGGCCCAGGTGTCGCCCTCCGCCAAGGTGGCGAGGAACCCGCCGTAGTCGTACGTTTTCCAACCTGCGGCCGGACTCGTCGGCCAGCCCGCCTGCTCGACCAGGTGCGTGAGATCGGGCCTGGCAGGGCTGACGATGTAGAGCAGGAGCTCCGCCTTGGTGTCGCTGTCGAGGCGCCACAGCACGCGCGGGCCCGAGCCGTCGCGTGGCGGCGGCTCGGCGAAGGACATCATGACGGCGGCATGCAGACGCTGCGGAGAGCTCAGCAGGCGGCGGGCACCGGCGCGTGCGGTGTTGACGCGGAAACGGGTCAGGAACATCAGGCTCCCTCCAGCGCGGCAGTCGGATCGTGGACGAGCTGTCCCGGCCCACGCGTCGGCAGGTCCACCGTGGTCGTACTGATGCCGCGCAGCCCGTAGCGGCGATGGCGCGGATCGAAACTGTGCGGCTGGTCACGAAGAGTGAGATCAGGATCCTGACCGCTCGCGGTTTCGGTGAGCAGACCGAGGGAGACGGTCGCGTGCCGGGCGTAGCGCCTCTTGTGCCACGCGCTCGCCTGCCACTCCTCCTGGCGCAGTGCCTGGCCGAAAGAGACATCGGAGCGGACCCGGAGATCGATCCGCCGCGCCGGAGGGCAGGAGCGCCGCCCCAGATACGGCAAGTACACCGGCGCGAGCAGCGCGGCGTGCAGGGCGTCGATCAGGGCGCGCTCGCCCTCCACGGCAGCCACGAAGACCGCGTCCGCCAGATAGAACCGCTCCGACAGCGGCATGGCCTTGTCCGTGTCACCGTGGTGCGCCGTCTGGAAGTCCCTGACGCGCGTGCCGGGTTGGTCGATACGTACGCCGAATCGCAGCGCGGCCAGGTCGGACAGATCGGCCTCGCGGGCCCGGCCCTGAGCCGCGGCGAGAAGTCCGACGATCCCGCTCTTCGTCGGCGCCGATTCAGTGGTGCGACGGGCGAAACGAGCCGCGGACCCCCACGCCTGGAGCGGCCCCGCCAATCGCAGGAGCAACACGCTCATGCACCCGACTCCAGCCGGTCCGCGACCACCGAACCCACGGCTTCTACCAGGCCGGGCAGATTTTTCTCCGTGCCCAGCGCGGCGAGCGGACGCGTGTCGTCGCCGAAGCGAAGCACCCAGGTGCTGGAGCGGTCCTCGGCCCCGTAGGCGCTCTCGATCTCCGGCACATAGCGGGCCAGCTTCTCGCACGCGGGCTGGAGGAAGCCGCCGGTGTCGCCCGTGATGACCGGTTCCTCGAAGGCGCCGACAAAGCTGATGGGTCGCTTGGTGCGGAGCTTCACGATGACCGCGTCGGGCAGTGTGTTGTGCCCGAAGGTGTTGATTTTTCCGGTGGGGAGGGAGGTGATGAAGCCTTCGAGGAACGCCTCGACGGCCCGCCGCGTCGGCTGTGCGGCCGATTCGTTCTCCTGGAGCCCTTCGCCGAGATTGCGCTGGAGGTGGTCCACGTCCAGGGCGGCGTAGCGGTAGAGGGTCGCGGAGTTGAAGTCGACGACGCCGATCATGCCGGCACCGGCCTGCGACTCCGTGTTGCGGTCGTCGACCGCCGTGTAGTAGTCCGACTCGTTGTCCACGGCGTGCACGCTGATCGCGTGGGCGACCTGCGTGGCGGCGTCGACATTGAGGTCGGTCGAGTCGGCGACCATGCGGCCGAACAGCGCGATGTCCACCGAGTGCCGGGTGTCGACGTACTGGCGGGCCAGCGCTTTGGCCTCCTTGGTCTTGAGGTGGTCCTTGAGCACCTTGAGATCCCCGGTGCCCTTCGCCCCCTCGACGGTCAGACGCGCGAGCCCCTCCAACTGGCGGGCGCTCAGGAACATCAGATACGAAGACTCCGGCGCGAGTTCGTCCTCGGCCGTCTCGCTGTCCTTGGACTTGCGCTTGGGGATCTCAATCTTTGAGCCGGTGGCTGCCCGCATGGTTTCGGCCGCCAGCGCCAGGGCCTCCGACTGCTTCAGCGACTCGTCCAGGAGGACGATCCGTTCGGCCAGGGCCTCGGCGACCTTCTTGGTGCGGACTCCCAATTCGCTGGGGTCGAGCAGCGCGGGGAACGCGTTGCGGGTGGCGCGTTTCCACGCCTGGCTGGAGACACGGGCCCGGCGCACTCCGCCGTAGACGGCGGTTTTCGGTGCTCCGGTGTCGTCCCGGTTCAGATTGCTCGGCGGGACGGTCTGGAGGACGTGGACGTCAAGAATGGTGCGGGTCACGAAATATCCCTGTCGGTGGTGGTGTCGGCGCCGACGAGGCAGCGCCCAGCGGTAAAGGCCCCGGAATGCCTGCTGCCGGAGCTTCGGTGGAGTTGACGCATGAGGGATGTCTGCCGTCCGGACAGGACTTGCGCAGCAAGCCCTAGCTCGCAGCGGAGGGGTCCGCCCGGCGCGCCAGGCCGATGTGGAAGCTCCGGCCCCACGCGCGGTGGATCTCTCCGCGCTCGGCGGGCTTCTGCCACCGGTACAACTGGTCGGCGAGCAGCCCGTAGTCGAGAGGGACCGCGTCCGCACGCAGCAGCACGACGAGCTCCCGCAGCCGCTGCGCGAGGCTGTCCAGCGTCTGAGTCGTCCCGGCCCGGACAAAACGCTTACGGATGGGCTCGTCGATGTCGCCCTCGGGCATCAGCCGACGTACAGCGGCGCCCAGTCCAGGCCCGTCGACATGCATATTGGCCTCACGATGGCCCTGCTGGTGCAGCGCCCACAGGGTCACCGCGATATGCAGAGCCTCGTCGGCCCTGTCCATGTCGAGGCCGTCCAGAGCCATGTCGTCCAGCAGCTCCAGGCCGGTCATGCCCCACAGGTCGGGGACGGCGCCGGCCGCTTTGCCCGCGCCCCTGCGGATGCGGGCCGACGCGGACACCGCGCCAGGAATGTCCTCGCGATAGCCGTACTGGAGGGAACGGATACGCGCGGCAGCCGCGGTGCCCACCACCCCCGGGCTCCTGCGGCGTTCATGTCCTGGAGACGGTGTGGGAGTGGGGTCCGGCGCGCCGGTGGTCGTCGTGCTGGTCATGCGGGCGCCTCCGAAGGCTCGTCCGTGAGCGGGGTGACGGCGGCCGGCAGGACCTTTCTCAGCAGGCCCTTGAACCACACGTCGGCGAGGGTGTCGTTGAGCCAGCGCGGCCCCGAGCGGGTGTCGATCATCCGGCCTTCCCAAGCCGCTGACCCCGCCGCGTCCAGCAGGCCGGTGCCCAGTTCGCGGATGACCCGGTGTGCCGTCACCTGCCAATCGCGGCGGGCTCGATGGGGGTCGTCGCTCTCGCCCAGCCTGCGCAGCCACTGGCGGTACGGGCCGTCGAGCGCGGCGAACCCGAGGTCGCGGGCGGCCTCGGAAGGCGCACCCGGCTCGGCTCCGCGCGCCCTGGCGAGGTTGTCCGCGAGAGCTCCGAGCGCACCGACGGCGGCATCGGCGTCTTCGACGGCACCGACGGCAGCCTGTCCGTAGCGGTGATCTCTCTCGTGCAGCAGGACGACAGCGAGGGTGACTCCGTCATCGACCATGTCGTCGAACACGGACTGCTGGGTGCCGTACACGGCACCGACAGTGCGAGCACGGATGAGTGAACGGCGCGGCAGCGCGCCCTCGTTGACCAGGCGGGACATCCAGTCCAGCACCGCGGGCCGCAGCCGAGGCGCCGCGTCCTGGCGCTGATCCCTTCCCTCCTGGGCCCGCCCGGCGAAAAGCAGGCTTTCCAAACCCCGCCAGGCGGCCCGGCGTGGATCGTGTTCCTGCGGCATGTAGACGAGCGGCTTGTGGTGCTTCTTCTCCTGTGCCGCGCTGCGCCGCCAGCCCGTCATGGGCTCTCTGTGCTGCATATTGCGCGGAGCGAGCGGATCACCGTAGGCGAGGACCACCCCGGTGACGGCTGCGCCCGCGACCGGATCCTCCTCGATGTGCAGGCGCACCCGTCGGGACTGCCATGTGTAGAGATCGCGCGGGCCCGACGGCCTGAGCGCCTCCTCGTCCGTGTCCGGATCGGCCTCCAGCGGGGCGGGTCCGTCCGGGGCCCGGCGCCAGGCCGGCCGGTCGTCCTTGTCAGTCCGGGGGGAGTCGTTGTCCGCCGCGATCAGGTTCAGCAGCAGCGTCTCGCGCAGTGTCTTCCCCTCGGCGAAGACTCCGCCGAGGTTTCCGGCCCAGGCCACGCCCTGCGGATAGCCTTTGCCCGCCTTCACCCGCGGGTCACCGACGGCTCCCGACTTGATGCCGGACGGGTCGAACGCGTGCGTGTGCACCAGCCAGCGGGCTGCTTCCGCGAAGGTGAGCCGGTCCGTGCCGGGCCGGCGCATCGAGAAGAACGGCTCGCCGTTCGGCACATCGGCGACGATCCGGTTCAGAGAGGTGACTTCGCCCTTTTCCGTATGGAGCCCCGCCACTTGGAAGAACGGCGTGTCCGGATGCAGCAGATCGAAACGGTCCCGATGCCGGTCCAGGTACGCGGGCACCCTGCTGAAGGGCCGCTCCGCCGACCACAACTCCACCCAGGCGTCCACATCCTCCGGTCCCTCCAGCGCGTCGTGCGCGACGGCCAGCAGCAGTCTCAGCAGGGCGAATTCCTGCGTGGGCACGTCGCCGACGAGGCGCCTCAGCTCTCCCGCCCGGACGAAGACATCGCGCAGCGACAACTCCGTGGTCGTCCCGTCGAGCCGCTGGACCGGAAGCCATGGCCGGGAAACCAGATCGAAAGAAGCCACGCGATTCACCACCCTTGCGTCGCGCGCGCCGACGGGCGCCACCACCAGTCCGTCAGCACGGTCGTACCGGAGTTCAAAGCCTGACAGGTGGGTCTGACAATGCTCGTCCAGCACCATGATCAGCTCGCCGGCCAGCCAGGGGCACTCCTTCACCTGCCAGGCGGGCACGACGAAACGCTCCAGCTCGGCGATGGTGCGATCCACCATCCACGGCTTGGAGAAGTGATACGGGAGCCTCAGCGCGCTCGCTGCCACCGCGCGGGCGGCACGGGGAGAGGGCACGGCGTCCGTGGGCAGTTCCAGCCCGCCCCGACCGCCGTCCAGCCATGGCACGGTGATCAGCGTGCCATCGGCGCGCCGCTGAACGACCAGGACTTCCAGGCTCTCTTCGCTGTCCCGGACCTGGGCCCGGCCCGCAGGGGTGTCGTCGGCATCGCCGACACCGGCGTCGATCCAGCCGATCAGCGGCCGCCCGGGGCGGCCCACCTCACCGAGCCGGAACACCTCGGCACGCGACCGTTTGTCGGCGAGATGGGCCCGGTGCGCACGCCGGGCCTCCGCCATGGGTTCCGTCCAGGCGTCCGGCCCTACCGGCTCATCACCGTAAGCCTGTTGGACCAGCGGACTGATGTCGGAGGGCAGGCGGACCGGCAGCCCCTCCAGGTGCGGACGCAGGACGGCCAGGGCCCGCAGCAGCGTATGGCGTCCCTGGTACACACCGAGCGAACCGGCGACCGGCTCCGGCGGCTCGGCGCGCCAGTCGACGCCGGTCACCAGACATCGCGCCGTGCGCAGCCGAGGCGGCCGGGGCCGTGGATGGCGGTGCAATCTCCCCATCCGCTGCAGCATGAGGTCCACCGGCGCCAGGTCGGTCACCAGCAGGTCGAAGTCGATGTCGAGAGACTGCTCGACCACCTGGCTGGCCACGACGACGTGACCGCCGGCGGGACGCTGCCCGTCCCGGCCGAAACGAGCCAGCAGATCGGTGTCCTTCCGGGCCCGGTCCTCGGCCAGGAACCGGGAGTGTGCCACCGTGACCCGGTCGTCTCCCAGCCTCTCCCTCAGCTGGGCGGCCGCCTCCAGCACACGGTCCACGGTGTTGCGGACCACCAGTGCGCAACCGCCCTCGGTGAGCTCTTCCTCCATTCGGTCCACCAGCAGTGGCAGATCGTCGTCGAACGGTTCCAGCTGGATGTCCGTACGGCGATCGGCCGCGGCGGGCGGCCGGGCGGTCACCGCTTCCGGCGCACCCGGAGCCGCCGCGGTCAGCAGGGGATAACTGTCGAAGGACGCGTCGACTCCGGTCACGTCCCCGGCATACGCCTTCACCAAGGCGCGACGCCGCCCGGCGGGAAGCGTCGCGGACAACATCACCACGGGCACCCGGTAGGCGCTCAGCCAGTGCAGAACCCGTTCGAGGTAGGCGTTCATATACGCGTCGTACGCGTGCACTTCGTCAATGACGACGACCTTGCCCGCCAGAGCGAGGTGCCGCAGGGCCAGATGCCGGCTCTTCAAACCGGCGAAAAGGACCTGGTCGATGGTCCCCACCGCGAACGACGCCAGCAGGCCCTTCTTCCGCCCGCGCAGCCATTGGTGCGCGACGAGTTCGGCGGGGCTCGGCCGGGAGGTTCGCCCCGGCTCAGGAAACTTCCCGGAGCCGTCCGACTCGACGGCCGCGATCGTACGAGCCCCCGCCCGCAGGAGGCCCGCGAATTCGTCGTTGAGTACGGCCTTTGCGTGCGCGAGGAAGACGGAACGCTGCCCCTCACCCGGCAGACGCTCCAGCCAGTTCAGCAATCGCGAGAACATGGCGTCGCCGGTGGCCCTGGTCGGCAGCGCCACGAAGCAGCCGCCCGCTCCCGTGCGAGCGGCGAAGATCTCCGCGACGGCGAGGGCGGCCTCCGTCTTGCCTTCGCCCATCGGCGCCTCGATCACCAACAAGCCCGGTTCCGGCATTGTGCGGGCCATCCGTACGGCCGCCTCCTGCACGGGTCTGACCGACGCACCCTCCGGCAGGTCGAAACGCGCCGCGAACAGCTCCGCTGCCTCGCCCGGCGGAGCGTTCGGCGACCAGGGCCCCGGCAGACCGAGGCCACGCCAGGCCGCCTCCAGCCTGTCCTCGTCACTGCCGGAGCCGTGGGAGGCGTAGTAGGGGAACAGCTCGGACGCACTGGCGACCCAGTCCGCGAGGATGACCAAGGCGGTCAGCACCGCCTGCACGGGCTGGGACAGTTTGACGCCCTGCCAGTCGGCGAATCGATCCCGTACGTGCGCGGTTTCCGCACAGGCGTCGAGCAGCTCGTACTGCACCGCACGCCAGCGCGGCTCACTGACACCGGGCGTGCGCAGCAGCTCTTCGCGGAGATCAAGGCTGTGGACCTGGGCGTGGCTCGGCGGTACGCCATGATGCCCGCCGGCGACGATCGCGAACTGACCGGCGGCACGGCCCGACCATCCGTGCCGCTCCGACAGCCACTCCTGAATGAGAAGTTGCCCGGCCAGCCCGTGTGGCGCCAGCCGCCGGTCCTCTCCGAACTGCTTCTGGTACGGCATCTCCAAACCGGCATCGCGCATACGGTCGGCGAGGGCGTCAACCTGGCAGGAAAAGGCCGGCGAAGCCTTCCCCGCGTCGTGGCTCGCCGCCAGCCATACCGCGAGCCGGCGCGCGTCTCCCTCGCCCTCCGGCAGGGCATCCGCCACCAGCCGCTTTACGTTGCCGGGAACCCACTCGTCCCACAACTTGCCCGCGACGGCGGCGCTGTCGGCCATATGCCGCCAAAGAGGCAGCCAGCCGTCGGTGTCCCTGTCGTGCTTTCCCCATACGAGCCGGGCCGCGTCGGACAGTTGTCCGAAGGGTCCCGGAGGTTTGGGACGTCCTTGCGTCATTGCGGAATTGAAACACCGTGGGCTGACACTGAGCGCTTGCTAGCCAAACATCTGACAGCGATTGATTGAAGGTGCCCGTATGTGGACCGTTTCTGAACGGAATTAGCTTCAGGTCGTCGTTATAGGAGTCGTTCGGAGCGAGCTCGCCTTGCCTGCCCCATGCGGATGTGCGAGAGACGAGGAGACTGGCGGCCGATCGCGCTGATCGTTCTGATCGCGAAGGGCCGCCGGTCGACGGCGCTGTCGCCAGGGGTAGAGGAACCCTGCGTGTGCGGGGACCACGCCAACCTCTTCCATCAGTGGAACACCGTCGGGGGACTAACCCCGCGTATGCGGGGAGCACTTCTCCATCAGGGCAGCGAGCAGACGCACCACGGGACCAACCCCGCGTACGCGGGGAGCACGAGATCCCGAGGCCGTCTATGACCGGCGGAACGGGACCAACCCCGCGTGCGCGGGGAGCACATCCACCTGTCCGTGTGCCAGTGGATGCCTGAGGGACCAACCCCGCATGCGCGGGGAGCACAGGGCCTGAGCTGCGGCTTTACGTGGCCAAGCGCGCAGTTTTGCTTACTTGTGGGAACTCCGACATAGGGGTGTTTCTGCTTTTTCTGGATGAATTCGCAGTGGTGTTCCTGCCGACCATGGGCACCACCGTCTCTGTCGGCCTGTTCAGGAGCGTCGCGTGCGTCTGCCAGCGTACTTGCGAGGGTGCCCAGTCGCTTCCCGGTGACGGATCGGTCAGGTCCTCGCGTTCTGCGGCAGCGTACGAGACGCAGATGTCGACCACGACGAGATGAGGGGCGGCACCTGGGCGTCCCGGGCGGGGTTTTGCCGGCCCGACGTCCCGTGTGTGAAGGCGGGAGAGCATGACGCGGACAGGGGCATGAGGGTGCGGCGGGCTGCCGAAGAGGGCGGTCGGGCGGCACGCCGCGCCCGTTGCGTGCCGCCGCAGACCCGGAACGCGGCCTCATGGTGTGGCGGTCGACGCCGGGCGCCTCCCGCGCGTACGGCGTTCGTTCATAGGCGCTGGTCGCCGATGACCGAAAGGAGTTGGAGCTTGCCGTAGCTCTCGCTGCCCGGTACGGCGGTGAAGACCAGCAGCGCCTGGGACTGGTCCGGGTCGACCAGGGTCTGGCAGTGCAGTTCGAGCAGCCCGAGCTGCGGGTGCTGGATGCGCTTCGGCGCGCAGTAGGGGCCCATGACGGGGTGCTCCCGCCAGAGCGCGGCGAACTCCGGGCTGGCCGCCAGCAACGCGTCGACGATCGTCGCCGCGCGCGAGCCCCGGCCCTCCCGGGTGTAGGCGCCGTGCAGGTTGGCCGCGATGAGACGGCTGTGCGCGGGGTGGTCTTCCTCGGGATAGATCAGCCGCGTTGCCGGGTCGGTGAACCACCGGTAGTGCATGCTGCGCGCCAGTCCCGTGTACTCGCTGTCGTCGCCCATCAGCGCGACCGCCGGGCGGGTCTGCTTCAGCGTCTCGCCGACGAGGTTCACCACCTGGGCGGGCGTGTCCTCCAGCCGGTCGAGGATCCGCATGATGCCCGGGTTGACATGGTCCGTGCGCATGATCCGCTGCGGGGTGGCATAGCCGGCGAGGCGGAAGAGGTGGTCACGCTCTTCCAGGGAGAGATGCAGGCCGCCGGCGATCGCGGCGAGTATCTGCTCGGAGGGGTGCGGTCCACGCTGCTGTTCGAGCCGGCTGTAGTAGTCGGCCGACATGTCGCACAGCATGGCGACCTCCTCGCGCCGCAGTCCGCCGGTGCGCCGGCGCCGGCCGCGCGGCAGCCCCACGTCCTCCGGTTGCAGCGCCTCGCGTCGCGTCCGCAGGAAAACAGCGAGTTGAGCTCTGTCCATGGTTCCAGTCTCTCGTCCCCCGATGGTGGCTATATAGGTCAATGCCGGACAGGTTGGGCGATAATGACCGCCGGGTGACGGCGATCACCGGGTGGGAACGCTCAGACGGTGGCGAACCGGACCCCGGCCAGCCGCTCCGAGATGTCCCAGAGCCGGGCCGCGGCGGCCTCGTCACGTGCCGACTTGTAGACGGCCAGCTCGGTCGGACCGCCGGTGAACTGGCCGAGGCCGTCGGGGCCGTAGAAGGCGCCACCGCGCGCCTCCGGGCTGGTGGCCGCGTACAGGCCGGGGAGCAGCCCGGCGTCCACGGAGTGCACGAACACCCCCCAGCCGGCCAGCCGCGTCATGATCGCCTCATACGGTGAGGGCCGCTCGCGGCCCATGTTGGGGCCGGACGCGTAGAGGTTCGTCAGGGTCGTGCCGGGGTGTGCGACATTGCTCACAATGCCCCAGCCGCCCGCCTTGCCGCGCCGGTCCAGTTCGAGCCCGAAATGGAGATTGGCCAGCTTCGACAGATTGTATGAGCGGACCGGCGAGTACGTCCGCTCGCTCTGGAGGTCGTCCCAGTTGATCTTGCCGGAGCGCGCGGCGCTGCTCGACATGGTGGTGACCCGGGCCTGGCCGGCGCGCAGCAGCGGCAGGAGCCGGGCAGTCAGGGCGACATGGCCCACGTAGTTCGTGCCGAACTGCAATTCCAGGCCGTCGGCCGTGGTGTGCCGGGTGGCCGGTGCCATCACCCCCGCGTTGTTGACGAGGATGTGGACCGGCCGGCCCTCACGGTTCAGTGTGTCCGCGAGCGCGGCCACCGAGTCCAGCGAGGCCAGGTCGAGCGCCCGGGTGGAGACCGCCGCCCCCGGCACGGCCGCGCGGATCTTCTCGATCGCCGCTGCGCCCTTGGCGGGGTTACGGACCGGCATCAGCACCTCGGCGCCCGCCCGGGCCAGCCGCTCGGCCAGGCCGAGGCCGATGCCGTCGCTGGCGCCGGTCACCACGGCGAGCTTCCCGGTCAGGTGGGGTACGGACACATCCTTCACGGCGAACTCCCTGGTCAGCGGTGTCTCTTGGGGCTGAACCAAGGCTCGCACCGCAGGCGGCAGGGATCCATGCCACGCGTATCCATGGATTGCCATTGCATGGATAAACGCGGGCGAAAGCGGCCAGTGCTGCCTCATGCGCCCCTATCGGCCAGATAAGCCCGAACCTCCGACCTGACAGCTCCGACCTGACAGCTCCGACCTGACAGCTCCGACCTGACAGCTCCGACCTGACAGCTCCGGCCTGACAGCTCCGGCCTGACAGCTCCGGCCTGACAGCTCCGGCCTGACAGCTCCGGCCTGACAGCTCCGGCCTGACAGCTCCGGCCTGACAGCTCC
>NZ_JBEYIF010000004.1:36951-169229 GCF_040635655.1 Streptomyces sp. NPDC006923 | reverse complement strand
CCGGCCTGACAGCCCGGATGCCCGGCGCCGGCTATCCGGCCCCGAGCACCGCCGCGACCACCGGGCCCGCCGCGTCGCCGCCGTGGCCGCCGGACTGGACGACCGCCGCCGCGGCGAGATCGTCCTGGAAGCCGGTGAACCAGCTGTTCGACGTCGCCTGGCCGTCGACCTCCGCCGAGCCGGTCTTCGCGCCCTTGTCACCGCCGAGTCCGGACATCGCGCTCGCGCCCGTGCCGCTTGTCGCCGTGAGCCGCATCATGTCGCGGAGTTGCTGCGCCACGGAGTACGGCAGTGAGCGCGCGGCGGTGGCCCGTTCCCGGTCGTCCAGCGAGAGCGGCACGATGATCGGCTGCTTGAACGTGCCCTGCTTGGCGGTCGCGGTGATGGACGCCATGGTGAGGACGTTCATCTGGACGGTGCCCTGCCCGATGTACTGGGCCGCGGCCTCGCCGCCGGTCGCGGACGGGACGGTGCCGTCGAAGGAGGTGATGCCGGTCTGCCAGTTGTCGAGGCCGATGCCGAAGACCTGCTCGGCCTCCTCCTTCAGCGCGGAGTCGTTCCCGGTGTCGTCGATCAGCTTGATGAAGGCGGTGTTGCAGGAACGGGCGAAGCTCTGCGCGAAGGTGCCGTTCGGGATCGAGAAGCCGTCCAGGTTCTGGAAGGTACGGCCCTGGTACATGACGTTCGGCGGGCACTCCGCCGGCTTGTTCGCGGCGGCCAGGCCCTTCTCCATCAGCATCGCCGCCGTCACGATCTTCATCGTGGAGCCGGGCGCCTGCTTGCCGAGCATCGCCGCGTTGAAGCCGTCCGCGCGGTTGTTGGCGACGGCGAGTATCTCGCCCGTGCTCGGCTTGACGGCGGCGACCGACGCCTCGCTGAACTTCTTCACCGCCCGCTCGGCGGCGGCCTGTACGGTCGCGTCCAGCGTGGTCCGCAGCTTGCCCGCCTTGCCCTTGGCGAGGATGAGCAGTGTCTGGTCCGGCAGGGTCTCGTCGTTGCTCTTCAGCATGAGTTCGATGCCGGGAGAGCCGCCCGCGTCGGCGCCGTAACGTTCCCTCAGCTGATCCAGGACGGGCCCGAGCGACGGGTATTTCTCCTTCGTCAGCTTCGCGCCGTTGCGGTCGACGGCCTCGATGGGCGGCGCCGCGGCCTCGCTCGTGACGAGATGGTTCTCGCCCGTGAGCTGCGGATGGATCACGGACGGCGACCAGTCGACCAGCGGACGTCCGGTGGTGACCCCGCGTACGACGGTCAGCGAGGAATCGTACGACCAGGGCTTGCTCGTCCCGTCCAGCTCCACCGTGGCCTTGACGGTGAACGGCACCGTCGGGCCGACCGCCTTGCCCGGTGTGATCACCGCGTCGACGACCCGGGCCTCGTCCCGGAAGCCGCCGATGACCGTCTCCGCGGCCGCCGCGTCATTGGTGAGCTGGGCGACCTCGGCCGCGTCGCGTCCGCTCGCCCATCCGGTCAGGAATTCCTTCGCGGCCTTGTCGATCTCCTCGGCGCTCAGCGGCCCGGTCTCGACCTCCTGCGACGCGGAGGTGGTCGTGGCGCCCCCGCCACCGCCGGTGAGGCCGTCGTAGATGTTGTAGGCGCCGTACCCCACCCCGCCGGCGACCACCACGAACACTCCGCCGATCACGGCGACCTTCACTCCGCTGCGCATCTGTGCAGTCCCCCTCCCCAGGAGCTTCCTTTGAACACGTTCAAGGAAGTAGTCAGGAGCACTCTACGGGACGGGTGTGTCACACGGGGCGAGCGTTATCGGACTGGGACGCGCACCGGCGCACCCCCGTGAGCGCGCACACCACCGGCGCTCCGGGCGCCGTGCACGACCGGTGCCGCGCTCCGGGGTCGCGCACAAGTGGGCGTCACACCCAGGTGTCGAACCACATCCTGTTGCGCCAGGAGTCGACCGGGATCGCCTGGCCCGTGTAGAGCGGGAAGAAATAGATGAAGTTCCAGATGATCAGCAGGACCAGCACGCCCGCGCCGACCGCGCCGAGCGTACGGCGCCGCTCGTCGGAACCGGCCGGGCCCACGAGCGCGCCGACCAGCATCGCCACCGCGAGACAGAGGAACGGCACGAAGACGACCGCGTAGAACAGGAAGATCGTCCGCTCCTGGTACAGGAACCACGGTGCCCAGCCGGCCGCCACACCACAGGCGATCGCGCCCGCGCGCCAGTCGCGCCGGAAGAACCAGCGCCACAGGACGAAGCAGAGCGCGAAGGCCGCCGCCCACCACAGCAGCGGGGTGCCGATCGCCAGGACCTCTCGGGCGCATTTGCCGGCCGTCGACGCCGGACAGCCGTCCTTGCCGGCCACCGGGTCCTCGTAGAAGTACGAGACCGGGCGGCCCAGGACGATCCAGCTCCAGGGGTTCGACTGATAGGTGTGGCCCGAGGTGAGGTTCACATGGAAGCTGTAGACCTCGTTCTCGTAGTGCCACAGGCTGCGGAGCCAGCCCGGCACCCAGCCGGGGCCGCCCGCCCCGTCGGTCTCGGCCCAGTTTCTGAAATAGCCCTTGTCGGTGACGATCCAGCCGGTCCAGGACGCGATGTACGTGACGATCGCGACCGGCACCGTCGAGAAGAAGGCGGGCGCGGTGTCCCGCCGGAAGACCGCCGACCAGGGGCGCGCCGCGCCCGCGGTCCGCCGCGCACCCACGTCCCACAACACGGTCATCAGCGCGAAGGCGGCCAGGATGTAGAGCCCGTTCCACTTCGTCGCGAAGGCCAGGCCGAGCATCAGTCCGGCCGCGAGCCGCCCGGGCCGTACACCGAGCCGCAGGGTCTCGGCGACCGAGGCGTCCGGGCGCAGCACGCCGTCCTCGTCCTCCGGGAGCGCTCCGGCGAGCCGCCGCCGCGTCCAGTCGCGGTCGATCAGCAGACAGCCGAAGGCGGCCAGCACGAAGAACATCAGCACCAGGTCGAGGAGGGCGGTGCGGCTCATCACGAAGTGCAGGCCGTCGACGGCGAGCAGGGCGCCCGCCAGGCAGCCCAGGAACGTCGAACGGAACAGCCGGCGTCCGATCCGGCACAGCATCAGCACCGACAGCGTGCCGAGCACCGCCACCATGAACCGCCAGCCGAACGGCGTGAATCCGAAGAGCTGTTCACCGACGCCGATGACCCATTTGCCGACCGGCGGATGGACCACATAGCCCGGGTCGGTGGGCACGGGGACCGACGAGGGATCGGCCAGGATCTGTTTGTCGATGTCCTTGGGCCAGCTCCCCTCGTACCCCTGGTTGATGAGCGCCCAGGCGTCCTTGGCGTAATACGTCTCGTCGAATATCACCGCCTTGGGGCTGCCCAGGTGCCAGAACCGCAGCACACCCGCGACCAGCGCGACGAGCAGCGGACCGCCCCACGCCGACCAGCGGACCAGCCGGTCCGCCAGTAGCGGTGGCACTCCGAGCACGGCCCAGAGCCGCTCCGAGGGCCGGTTGTACGGGGGTACCAGCCGCTCGCGCAGCCCTGTCACCTCCCGGGGCACATGGCCGAATCGGCGCAGCCGCTGAGGCCATGCGGGCGGCTTGTCGCCGGCGTCGTGCCCGTGGAGGGCTTCTGGCGCAGTACTGGTCACCGCGCCATCGTAGGGAACACTGCTGTGCGGGGGGCGCGTCGCGCCCTGCGAGGATGGCGGATGTGAACGGAACGCTGGTACTCGCAGGGACGCCCATCGGTGATGTCACGGACGCGCCGCCCCGGCTCGCCGCCGAACTGGAGACCGCGGACGTGGTCGCCGCGGAGGACACCCGGCGGCTGCGCCGGCTCACCCAGGCGCTCGGTGTGCAGACGCGCGGCCGGGTCGTGTCGTACTTCGAGGGCAACGAATCGGCCAGGACGCCGGAGCTGGTCGAGGCGCTGCTGGGCGGGGCGCGGGTGCTGCTCGTCACGGACGCGGGGATGCCGTCCGTCTCCGATCCCGGCTACCGCCTGGTGGCCGCGGCGGTGGAGCGGGACATCAGGGTCACGGCCGTGCCGGGTCCTTCCGCCGTGCTGACGGCGCTGGCGCTCTCGGGGCTGCCGGTGGACCGCTTCTGCTTCGAGGGTTTCCTGCCGCGCAAGGCGGGTGAGCGGCTCGGCCGGCTGCGTGAGGCCGCCGGTGAGCGGCGCACCCTGGTCTACTTCGAGGCGCCGCACCGGCTCGACGACACGCTCGCCGCGATGGCCGAGGTCTTCGGCGCGGAGCGCCGGGCCGCCGTCTGCCGCGAGTTGACCAAGACGTACGAGGAAGTGCGGCGCGGCGGTCTCGGGGAGCTGGCGGCCTGGGCGGCCGAGGGCGTACGGGGCGAGATCACGGTGGTCGTCGAGGGCGCGCCGGAATCGGGGCCGGGCGACCTGGACCCGGTCGAACTGGTGCGGAGGGTGCTGGTGCGGGAGGAGGCGGGGGAGCGGCGCAAGGAGGCGATCGCCGCGGTGGCCGCCGACGCCGGAGTGCCGAAGCGGGACGTGTTCGATGCCGTCGTGGCGGCGAAGAACGCGGCGCAGAGCGCCCCCTCGAACGGCAAAGGACTATCGTGAAAAGCAAAGCACAGACCGCGTGCCGGGCCTTTTGGGCATGAGAAGGCCAAGAGCATTCCATTAATCGACAGGCGCTGATGCGCTCCCGCCGTCAAAGGCGTCCACTGGGTCGAGTGGAGAGGAGCTGGCATGAGTGAGATCATGGGCACCGCCGTAGCCCACGAGGCATATGCCTTTTGCTGTATGCACTGCGGGCACGGCTGGGAGCAGGCATACGACATAGAGCATCACGTCGACGGCTCGGGCCAGAATTTCGTCGTTTACAAGTCGGACGGGGCGAGGGTTCCCTCGCCGCTGTCGAGCCCGGCCTGCCTGAATTGTGGCGGGCACATCGTGCGCATCATGCGTTCGGGACAGGTGTCGTCCGTACGGGCGGCGCTGATGATGGAGCAGTACCGGCCCGCGAAGAGCAAGCGGGCCCAGGGCACAGGGGCGGGGAAGACGGAGCCGGCGGAGGCGCCGGCGCGGCCGGCGGACGGGACAGCCGCCGGACCGGGGGAGGGCATATCCGCAGGCGCGAGCGCGGCGGGGCCTGTCCACCACTGGCATCTCTCGGATCTCCTGCACCCCTTCCACCACCGCAAGTGAGCCGGCCGTACCACCGCACGTAAGCCCATGGGCGCGATCCTCGTAGGATCGCGCCCATGAGTTCGAAGGACGCCGCCCCGCCGCTGCCCGAGCCCCTCAGGGTGCCGGTCGCGGACTCGCACACCCATCTGGACATGCAGGACGGCACGGTCGCCGACGGCCTGGCCAGGGCCGCTTCGGTCGGTGTGACCACCGTGGTGCAGGTGGGATGCGATCTGGCGGGCTCCCGCTGGGCCGCCGAGACGGCCGCGGCGTACGACAACGTCCACGCGGCGGTCGCCCTGCATCCCAACGAAGCGCCCCGTATCGTGCACGGCGACCCCGACGGCTGGTCCCGGCGGGGTGACCGCGAGGGCGGCGGCGACAAGGCGCTGGACGACGCGCTGACCGAGATCGACCGGCTGGCCGCCCTGCCGCAGGTGCGGGCCGTCGGTGAGACGGGGCTCGACTACTTCCGCACCGGACCCGAGGGCGTGGCCGCCCAGGAACGGTCCTTCCGCGCCCATGTCGAGATCGCCAAACGGCACGGCAAGGCGCTGGTCATCCACGATCGCGAGGCGCACGCCGATGTGCTGCGCATCCTCGCCGAGGAAGGCGCCCCGGAGCGCACGGTGTTCCATTGTTATTCCGGTGACGCGGAAATGGCCGAAGTGTGTGCGGCGGCCGGTTACTACATGTCCTTTGCAGGCAATGTGACTTTCAAAAACGCTCAGCCGTTGCGTGATGCGCTCAAAGTAGCGCCGGTGGAGCTTGTTCTTGTTGAGACGGATGCGCCTTTTCTCACTCCGGCGCCTTATCGCGGCCGGCCCAATGCGCCGTATCTCATTCCCGTCACCCTGCGCGCCATGGCGGAAGTGCGCGGGATCGGCGAAGACGCCATGGCCGAGGCCGTCGCGGCCAATACGGCCCGGGCATTCGGCTACTGAGGGCGGTCCCGCCCGACTCCGGCGTGGGGCGGGGCGAAACGCCGCCGCCACACTGAGTAATCGAACGGCTTTGGAGAGTGACCGGACCTCCGCTAGTGTCCGGCCCCGCAACGCCCTTCGCGGCGAATCGGACCGGACTTGTGGAGGCGTCGTGAGCGATACGCGGGGCGGTGACGGTGCCGCACGCGGCGGACACCGGGGCAGCGGGACGGTGGAGCAGCCGTCCTACGGACCGGCGGCCGGGCGCCACCGCCATGAGCCGCGTGTCCGCCGCGCCGCCCCCGGCCCGCCGGCCGGACCCGGGCCTGTCGTGCCACGGCAGCAGACGGGAGCCGGATTCCGCCGCGAGGGCCACAGGGCCGCCCGGGCCCCGCAGGCTCCCGGCGGCGATCCGGCCGCTCCGGCGCCCCTGCGCCGCCTTGTCCCGAAGGCCCTGATCGTCGCCTTCCTGGCCGGCGGCACCTCCGCGTTCCTCGCCGAGGACAAGGCCGTGCGGCTCAGCGTCGACGGTGTGCCGCGCACCATGCACACCTTCGCCGACGACGTGCGGGAACTCCTGGCCGACCAGGGTGTGACGGTCGGCCCGCACGACATCGTCGCCCCGGGGCCCGGCGCCGATCTCGCCAGCGGTGACGAGATCGTCGTCCGCTACGGCAGGCCCGTCCTGCTCACCCTCGACGGCCACCGGCGCCAGGTGTGGACGACGGCCCGCACGGTCGAGGGCGCGCTGCGCCAGCTCGGGGTGCGCGCCGAGGGCGCGTTCCTCTCGGTCTCGCGCTCCTCCGCGATCTCCCGCACCGGTCTGGCCCTGGACGTACGGACCGAGCGGACCGTGACCTTCATGGCAGACGGCCGCGAGCACACGATCCGCACCAACGCGGCGACCGTGGGCGAGGCGCTGGCCCGGACCGGCATCATCCTGCGCGGCCACGACACCACGTCCGTACCGCGCGACAGCTTCCCGCGCGACGGCCAGACCATCACCGTCATGCGGGTCACGGCCGGCCGCCAGGTGCGTGAGGAGGCCATCGCGTACACCACCGTGAAGACGGAGGACCCGTCGCTGTTCACCGGCACGGAGATTGTCGTCCAGCGGGGCCGCCCGGGTGTCCGCCGGGTCACCTACGCCCTGCGCACCGTCAACGGTGTCAGGCAGAAGCCCCGGAGGGTCCACGAAGAGGTGGCGCGCGAGCCGGTCGTCCAGCGGGTCAGGGCCGGCACCAGGCCGAGGCCGACGTCCGTGGCCGGTGCGGACGGACTGAACTGGGCCGCGCTCGCCGCCTGCGAGTCCGGCGGCCGGCCGGGAGCCGTCGATCCGTCGGGGCACTACGGCGGGCTCTACCAGTTCGACAGCGGGACCTGGCGGTCCCTCGGCGGCAGCGGACGCCCGCAGGACGCCCCGGCCGCCGAACAGACCTTCCGGGCGAAGAAGCTCTACGTGCAGCGGGGGGCGAGTCCGTGGCCGCACTGCGGCCGTAGGCTGACCGGGTGAGCACCACTGAGTCCGACGCCCTGCTGGGCCCCGCAGACATCCGCGAACTGGCCGCAGCCCTGGGCGTACGCCCGACGAAACAGCGCGGGCAGAACTTCGTCATCGACGCCAACACCGTCCGCCGGATCGTCCGCACCGCCGGGGTGCGCCCGGACGACGTGGTCGTGGAGGTCGGTCCCGGGCTCGGCTCGCTGACGCTCGCGCTGCTGGAGGCGGCGGACCGGGTGACGGCCGTCGAGATCGACGACGTCCTGGCCGGTGCGCTGCCCGCGACGATCGAGGCCCGTATGCCGTCGCGCGCCGGGCGTTTCTCGCTGGTGCACTCCGACGCGATGCGGGTACGCGAGCTGCCCGGCCCCGCGCCGACCGCGCTGGTCGCCAACCTTCCGTACAACGTGGCCGTGCCGGTCCTGCTGCACATGCTGGAGCGCTTCCCGACGATCGAACGGACCCTGGTGATGGTCCAGGCCGAGGTCGCCGACCGGCTGGCCGCCGTGCCGGGCAACAAGGTGTACGGCGTGCCGTCCGTGAAGGCCAACTGGTACGCCGAGGTGAAGCGGGCCGGATCGATCGGCCGTACGGTCTTCTGGCCCGCGCCCAATGTGGACTCCGGGCTGGTCTCGCTGGTGCGCAGGGCCGCGCCGCCGCAGACCACGGCGTCCAGGACGGAGGTCTTCGCGGTCGTCGACGCGGCCTTCGCGCAGCGCCGCAAGACCCTGCGCGCGGCCCTCGCCGGATGGGCGGGCTCCGCCCCGGCGGCCGAGGCCGCGCTGGTCGCGGCCGGGATCTCGCCGCAGGCGCGCGGTGAGGCGCTGACGGTGGAGGAGTTCGCGCGGATCGCGGAGGCCGGGCCGGAACGCGGCACGAAGCTCGACGAGACGCCCCGCGAGACCAACGAGAAGCGGTACCGGACGTCGGACGAGACGCCGGACGACAAGACGAGGGAGGCCGACGCGTGAGCGTCACCGTACGGGTACCGGCCAAGGTCAATGTGCGGCTGGCGGTGGGCGCGGCCCGTCCCGACGGCTTCCACGACCTGGCGAACGTGTTTCTGGCCGTCGGTCTCCATGACGAGATCACGGTGACGCCGGCGGACGAACTGCGGGTCACCTGCTCGGGCCCGGACGCCCACCAGGTCCCGCTGGACGCCACGAACCTCGCGGCACGGGCCGCCCTCGCGCTGGCGCGGCGCCATGGCATCGACCCGCGCGTCCATATCCACATCGCCAAGGACATCCCGGTCGCGGGCGGTATGGCGGGCGGCAGCGCGGACGGCGCCGGCGCGCTGCTGGCCTGTGACACCCTCTGGTCGCTGGGCTCGTCGCAGGACGAACTCCTCGCCCTCTGCGCCGAGCTGGGCAGCGATGTGCCCTTCAGCCTGCTCGGCGGCGCGGCGCTCGGCACCGGCCGAGGCGAGCAGCTCACGCCGCTGGCGGTCGGCGGCGCCTTCCACTGGGTGTTCGCGGTCGCCGACGGCGGCCTGTCCACCCCCGCCGTGTACCGGGAGTTCGACCGGCTGACCGAGGGCACGGACATCCCCGCCCCGGCCGCCGATCCCGCGCTGCTCGACGCCCTGCGCACGGGCGACGCCGTCGCGCTGGCCGGCGCCCTGGCCAATGACCTCCAGCCCGCCGCGCTCTCCCTGCGGCCGTCCCTGGCGGACACCCTCGCCGCGGGCACCGCCGCCGGGGCCCTGGCCGCGCTGGTCTCGGGCTCCGGCCCGACGACGGCCTTCCTGGCCAAGGACCCGGAAGCGGCCACCGAGATCGCGGAGGCCCTGCTCGCCTCGGGCACCTGCCGGACGGCCCGGGTGGCTCCGGCGCCGGCCGGGGGCGCGACGGTCGTGCAGCGGGCGACAGCCGAGCACGCGAGCGCCGTACAGCACTGAGCCATTCGATAAAACAGTTGCCCCCGCGGCGGGGGTTTGCTGTACTCCCAGCGCACGCCGGTCGACCTGGGAGCTGATTATGCGCGGAACGTCAATGTCCATTCAGAAGGGAACTTTCGCCTATTCAGAGGACTTGACGTTCAGTGAGCACGTTGAATTTGGGGATCCTGGCGCATGTGGACGCCGGTAAGACCAGCCTGACCGAGCGGCTCCTTCATGCCGCCGGTGTCATTGACGAGATCGGCAGCGTCGACGAGGGCAGCACCCAGACCGATTCCCTGGAGCTGGAACGCCGGCGCGGAATCACCATCAAATCCGCCGTCGCGTCGTTCGCCGTCGGCGGGGTCACGGTCAATCTGATCGACACCCCCGGCCACCCCGATTTCATCGCCGAGGTGGAACGGGTGCTGAATGTGCTCGACGGCGCCGTGCTGGTAATCTCCGCCGTCGAAGGGGTGCAGGCGCAGACCCGCGTCCTGATGCGGACGCTGCAACGGCTGCGCATTCCCACGCTTGTCTTCGTCAACAAGATCGACCGCGGTGGGGCGCGGTACGAAGGCGTACTGCGCGGCATTTCGGAGAAGCTGACGCCCGCGATCGTCCCAATGGGCGCGGCGCGCGGCCTCGGCACGCGCGACGCGGAGTTCACCCCCTACGGCGCGGCCGACACCGCCTTCACGGCCGGGCTGACGGAACTGCTCGCCGACCACGACGACGCGTTTCTGGCCGCCTGTGTCGACGACGCGACGCCGGTGTCGTACGGCAGGCTCCGGAAGGAGCTCGCGGCGCAGGCCGGGCGGGGTCTGGTCCACCCGGTGTTCTTCGGATCCGCGGCGACGGGCGCCGGCGTCGGCGCGCTGACCGCCGCGATCAGTGAGCTGCTGCCCACCGCCGGGGACGACACGGAAGGGCCGGTCTCCGGCACCGTTTTCAAGGTCGAGCGGGGCCCGGCCGGGGAGAAGATCGCGTACGTCCGGATGTTCTCCGGCACGGTACGGGTGCGCGACCGGGTGCGCTTCGGCCGGGACGGTGCAGAAGGCCGGGACGGCGCAGAAGGCCGGGACGGCGAGGCGGTCCCGGCCGGCGAGGGGAAAGTGACCGCGATCGACGTCCCCGGCCAGGGCCCGGCCGCTCCCCGCGACTCGGTCGCCGCCGGCCGGATCGGGAAACTCCGGGGCCTCGACGCCATTCGCGTCGGCGACACGATCGGCGTCTCCGGAAAAGCCGCGGCACATCACCATTTCGCGCCGCCGACCCTGGAGACGGTCGTCTTTCCCTGCCGTCCCGCGGACAGCGGCGCACTGCATGTCGCGCTCTCCCAGCTCGCGGAACAGGATCCGCTGATCAATCTGCGCCAGGACGGCGCGAGCCGGGACATGCTGCTCTCGCTCTACGGAGAAGTGCAGAAAGAGGTCATCCAGGCGACATTGGCGAACGAATTCGGTGTCGACGCCGGATTCCGGGAGACGACGACCATCTGCGTCGAACGGCCCGTCGGCACCGGAGCGGCCGTCGAGATCATGGGAAAGGAACCCAATCCCTTTCTCGCGACGATCGGACTGCGCGTCGATCCGGCCGCCGTCGGCTCCGGGGTGCGCTACCGGCTGGAGATCGAGCCCGGGGCGCTGCCGCTCGCCTTCCGCAAGGCGATCGAGGAGACCGTCCGGGAAACCCTCGGCCAGGGCCTGCGGGGCTGGCGGGTCACCGACTGCACCGTCACCCTGACGCGCTCCGGCTACGCGCCCCGGCAGAGCCACTCCCACGGCACCTTCGACAAAAGCATGTCGAGCACCGCCGGGGACTTCCGCATCCTGACGCCACTGGTGCTGATGACCGCGCTGCGGCAGGCCGGCACCCAGGTGTGCGAACCCCTGCACCGCTTCCGCCTCGATGTCCCGGCGGACGCGCTGGGAGCGGTCCTGCCGGTGCTGGCCCGGCAGGGCGCCGTCCCGCGCACCACGACGCGGCTGGGCCCCTCGTACGTCCTGGAGGGCGACATCCCGGCGGCCCGGGTGCATGGCCTGGAACAACTGCTGCCGACCCTGACCAGCGGTGAGGGAGTGCTGGAGGCGGCCTTCGACCACTACCGGCCGGTGACCGGCACACCCCCCGGCCGGGCACGCACCGACCACGATCCGCTCAACCGGAAGGAGTATCTGCTGAGCGTCGTGCGCCGGGTCACCGGAGGCCGGGACGACGCGTGAGACGGGGCGGCGCGGCCCCCGGCGCCCGGGGGCCGGTCCGCCACGACGGCGCACCGCCCGCGGCCATTACCCTGGGACGTCGATCGATCCCCCCGTACAGGAGTGAAATGGCCGTCAACCTGGTCAATGTCGAGGCAGTCACCAAGGTGTACGGCACCCGTGCGCTGCTCGACGGTGTCTCCCTCGGCGTCTCCGAGGGAGACCGGATCGGCGTCGTGGGGCGCAACGGCGACGGCAAGACCACCCTCATCAGGCTGCTCAGCAAGCTGGAGGAGACCGACACCGGCCGGGTCACCCACAGCGGCGGACTGCGGCTCGGAGTGCTCACCCAGCACGACTCGCTCGACCCCTCGGCCACGGTCCGGCACGAGGTCATCGGCGATCTCGCCGACCACGAGTGGGCGGGCAACGCCAAGATCCGGGACGTGCTCACCGGACTCTTCGGCGGGCTCGACCTGCCCGGCTTCCCCCAGGGGCTGGACACCGTCATCGCGCCGCTCTCCGGCGGCGAGCGGCGCCGTATCGCGCTCGCCAAGCTGCTCATCGGCGAGCCGGACCTGATCGTGCTCGACGAGCCCACCAACCACCTCGATGTCGAGGGCATCGCCTGGCTGGCGCAGCATCTGCGGGCCCGGCGGTCCGCGCTCGTCTGCGTCACGCACGACCGGTGGTTCCTCGACCAGGTCTGCACACGGATGTGGGACGTCCAGCGCGGCGCCGTGCACGAGTACGAGGGCGGCTACTCCGACTATGTCTTCGCCCGCGCCGAGCGCGAGCGCATCGCGGCGACGGAGGAGGCCAAGCGGCAGAACCTGGTCCGCAAGGAGCTGGCCTGGCTGCGCCGGGGCGCTCCCGCCCGCACCTCCAAGCCGCGCTTCCGGGTCGAGGCGGCCAACGAGCTGATCGCGGACGTACCGCCGCCCCGCGACACGTCGGAGCTGATGAAGTTCGCCAACGCCCGGCTGGGCAGGACCGTCTTCGACCTGGAGGACGTGACGGTCCAGGCGGGTCCCAAGGTGCTGCTCACCCATCTCACCTGGCAGCTCGGCCCCGGCGACCGGATCGGCCTGGTCGGGGTCAACGGCGCGGGCAAGACCTCGCTGCTGCGCGCGCTCGCCGAGGCCGCCCGCAGCCAGGGCGATGTGCAGCCCGAGGCCGGGAAGATCATCGTCGGCAGGACGGTCAAGCTGGCGTACCTCTCCCAGGAGGTCACCGAACTCAAGCCGTCCCTGCGGGTGCTGGAGGCCGTCCAGCAGGTACGCGACCGGGTCGACCTCGGCAAGGGCCGCGAGATGACGGCGGGTCAGCTCTGCGAGCAGTTCGGCTTCACCAAGGAGAAGCAGTGGACACCGGTCGGGGATCTGTCCGGCGGCGAGCGGCGCAGGCTCCAGCTTCTGCGGCTGCTGATGGACGAGCCGAATGTCCTCTTCCTCGACGAGCCCACCAACGACCTCGACATCGAGACGCTGAACCAGCTTGAGGACCTCCTCGACGGCTGGCCGGGATCGATGATCGTCATCTCCCACGACCGGTTCTTCATCGAGCGGACCACCGATAAGGTGATGGCGCTGCTCGGCGACGCGTCCCTGCGGATGCTGCCGCGCGGCATCGACGAATACCTGGAACGCCGCCGGAAGCTGGCCGAGTCCACCGTCCCGGTGCCCGCCGCGCCCGCCGTCGCGGAGCGGCCCGCGGGCGGCGCTTCGGCCAAGGACGGCCGGGCCGCGAAGAAGGAACTGCAGAAGATCGAGCGGCAGCTCGACAAGATCTCGGGCCGTGAGACCACGCTCCATCAGCAGATCGCCGACAACGCCACCAACTTCGAGAAGGTGGCCGAACTCGACGCGGAACTGCGCGGACTCTCCGGTGAGCGTGACGAGCTGGAGATGCGCTGGCTGGAGCTCGCGGAGGACGCGTAGGGGCGGCGCCCGGAGCGCGTAACAGCGGCATCACGGGCCGGTTCTCCCTTGGGAACAGGGGCGCACCGGCCCGTTCCGTACGCCTGTCCGAGTGATAGAAAGTAGGCCCCGCTCGACTGATGTGACGATGCGGAATCCACGCCCGAATCGCTCCATTCCGGGGGCCAGTCACCGGAATCGCGGGGGAGGCCGACCGGGCGGCGGACCGTGATCAAGGGGGAACGCGCTGATGACCCAGCCGCCCAGTCAGCAACCGCCGCAGGGAGGCTTCGGCGCTCCGGAGGATCCGCCGGAGCCGCCACAGGGCCCGCCGCCCGCGCAGCCGGGATACGGCCCGCCGCAGCCGCCGCCGGCGGGACCGCCCGGATATGGCTACCCGCAGGGACCGGGGCCGTACCAGCAGCCGGGACCGTACCAGCAGCAGCCCGGCCCGTACGGTGCCCAGCCGGGGCCGTACCAGCAGCAGCCGGGACCGTACGGTGCCCAGCCGGGCCCCTACGGGCAGTTGCCCAATCCGTACGGGGGCGGGCAGCCGCCCCAGCACTACCCCGGCCCGCCCGGCCCGCCGCCCGGGAGCGGCGGCAGGAGCTTCTTCCGGAGCACGGCCGGTGTCGTCGTCGCGGCGGCCGTCGCGCTGCTGGTCGTCGGCGGCGGTAGCTGGATGCTGCTCGGCGGCGGCGACGACAGCGGCGCGCAGCCGGCGCCGAGCAGGAGCGACGACGCCAAGCCGAGCGGCTCGTCCGAGGTCGACCAGGGCGACGGCAGCGGCGGCGGACGCGAGTCCCAGGACGACCTCAACGCCGGGCGCAAGGACGGCGAGTCCAAGGTGCTGTGGCTGGCGACCAACGACGTGGACCTGCCGCGCAACGGCGCGGACGTGTACGGCCCGTGGTTCGCCGGGGACACCGTCGTCAAGGCCATGTACAAGCAGGTGGTGGGCTATTCCGCCGCCGACGGCAAGAAGAGGTGGACGCTGCCGCTGCCCGCGGAGGTGTGCGCGGCGCCCGTCGCGCCCACCGCGGACGGCAAGCTCGTCATCGGGATCAAGAACGGCACCACCGACAAGAGCGTCTGCAACCAGCTCCAACTGGTCGACCTCACCACCGGCAAGGGCGGCTGGAAGAAGGAGGTCGCCGAACAGGGCGCCTTCGACATGATGACCGACATCACCCTGGCGATCAGCGGGGACACCGTCACCGCCGCCCGCACCGGCAACTCCAACGCCTACCGGGTGAGCGACGGCAAGGAACTCTTCGGCAGACAGCCGGGCCAGTGCCAGCCCTACGCGTTCGCGGGCGGCCCCAGGCTGATCGCCGCCGAGAGCTGCCCCACCGGCGACCTGGACGTCTCGCAGAACCAGGTGCAGGAGCTGGACCCCGTCACCGGCAAGCCCAAGTGGACATACAAGCTGGCCAAGAACTGGGTCGTCGACAAGGTCTATTCGGTCGAACCGCTGGTCATCTCCGTGAAGAACGACGAGAAGAAGTCCTGGAGCGTCGTCGCGCTCAACGCGAACGGCACACCGCGCTCGCAGATCCAGGGCGGCGCCGACACGTTCCAGCCGAGCTGCGGCGGCAGCTTCGTCGTCTTCGGCCAGAACCTGGAGGGCTGCGTCGGCGTCGCCGCCGACGCCGACTCCTTCTACATGTCGACCGCGCCCGACGGCAGCGGCATCGCCCGCACCAATGAGCTCGTCGCCTTCGACCTGGCCACCGGAAAGCCCAAGTGGCGTACCAAGGCGCCCGCCGGCCGCATGATGACACCGCTGCGCATGGAGGGCGGGAACGTCCTGGTCTACCTGGAGGCCACGTACGACAAGGGCGGCGCGGTCGCGACCGTCGCTCCGGCCGGTGGCGCTCCCCGGATGCTCCAGCAGCACCCCGCGTCCACGGCCGAGATCGAGAGCTCCTTCTACTCGCCCAAGTACGCCTACGCGGGCGGCCGTTTCTATGTGACCGGCAGCCGGGTCAGCGCCGGCAACGACGCCGAGGAAAGGGCGACGAAGACCATGATGGCCTTCGGCGAGTGACCGCGGCCCGGCTCCTTCCGTCCCCGACACCGTCACGTCCGCTCCTCGCGGGCTTCTTCGAGCTTCCTTCCGAGGTACCTACGCCATGACGCAGCCGCCACAGCCGCCACAGCCGCCCAACGAGCCACCGCAGGAGGGCTTCGGCGCCCCGCAGGAGCCGCCGGCCGGAGGGTTCGGTGCTCCGCAGGACCCGCCTCCCGGCGGTTTCGGTGCGCCGATTCCGCCCCCGGCGCACCCTCAGTACGGCTATCCGCAGTCGCCGCCGCAGGGCCCGCCGGGACAGCCGCCACAGCCGCCGGGCGGGCCCGGTTACGGCTACCCCGGCCAGCCCGGTTACGGCCCGCCCGGTCAGCAGCCCGGTTACGGCTACCCCGGCCAGCCCGGTCAGCAGCCCGGCTACGGCTATCCGTACCAGCAGCCGCCCCAGCCGCCCCGGCAGAGCGGCGGGCGCGGGAAACTGACCGCACAGACGCAGATCATTATCGCCGCGGCCCTCGCCGTGGTGCTGATCATCGGCGGCGGCCTCTGGTTCGCCGCCTCCGACGGCGGCGACACGGAGGCCGGCACCAGCGGCGGTTCCACCGGTGCCCCCGACGGCGGCGGCAAGGGCACCGGTGGCGGCGGCAAGGAGAAGGCACCGGCCGACACCAGGTCCGAGGTCGCGTTCCAGCTCCCCGCGCCCAAGGTCACCGACATCACCGCCGTCAACGGCTCCTGGCTCACCGACACCGCCTATGTGAAGACCGGCGTCAACCAGATCGTCGGCTACGACCCCGCCAAGGGCACCCAGCTCTGGGCGATCCCGCTGCCGGGCCAGCTCTGCGCGGCATCACGGCATGCCAGCAAGGACCACAGGACCGCGATCGCCTTCGAGGCCGCCAAGCGGACCGCCGCCACCGACTACCAGCCGTGCACGGAGGTCGGCGCGATCGACCTGGAGACCGGCAAGCTGCTCTGGACCAAGTCCGCGAAGGGCTCCAACGCGGGCGACGAGAAGGTCCGGTTCTCCGAGATCACTCTCAGCGGTACGACGATCGCGGCCGGCGGCACGGACGGCGGCGCCGCCTTCGACCTCGCCACCGGCAAGATCCTCTGGAAGCCCGAGGTCAGCGCCGAGGGCTGCTACGACATGGGGTACGGCGGCGGCGACGGGCTCGTCGCGGTCCGCAAGTGCGGCTCGTACGACGACCCGCGGCTCAGCATCGAGAACCTGAACCCGCTCACGGGCGCGCCGGTCTCCTCGTACAAGATGCCGTCCGGAGTGGAGTACGCGAGCATCGTCTCCACCAAGCCGCTGGTTGTCGCCGCCGATGTCGGCGACACCGCGGGAGACGGCAGCGGTATCTCGGACCTCTTCTCGATCGACGAGAAGTCCGGCAAGCTGCGGGCCAAGATCCCGGCCGACGCCGACACGTACGCGGCCCGCTGCGCGTCGACCGAGGTCGAGTCCTGCCAGCACCTGGTGGTGGGCAACGGGCGGATCTATCTGCCGACCGAGGAGCACGAGGGCGGCGGGGAGTACGGCAACACCAACGAGATCCTCTCCTTCGACCTGGCCACCGGGAAGGCCACCTCGGACCGCGCCGACGCGGGCGACCGCTACACGATGCTTCCGCTGCGCATGGACGGCGGCGACATCATCGCCTACAAGCGGCCGCCGTACGACAAGGGCGGTCAGATCGTCTCCATCGACGGCCGCACCTTCAAACAGACGCTGCTGATGGAGAATCCGGCCGACGAGACCTCGCGCGACGCGGAGAGCGGCTTCTCCGCGGACTACGCGGAGATCCTCTACGGGGGCGGCCGGCTGTTCCTCTCCGACGTCATGCTGAGCAAGCCGTCGGCCTCGGCGCAGGACGAGAAGGCGTATCTCGTCCTCGCGTTCAGCACCACATAGCGCCACCGGCGAGGCCGGTGCGGGCCCCGGTCGCGGACAACCCGCGGCCGGGGCCCCGTGGTGAGCGACTCTCCGTGACCGTGTCCGCCGAACCAGTCCCGAATGGCTGGGAATTCGGCAATCCGGGGGCTTCTTACCGGTAAGGGGCGCGCAATGTCGAACAAGCGTGTAGCTTGCCGGGTCAAGAGGCCGGGGGCCGGGCCGGAGCCGTGACGGGGGGTTGGCCGATGGGCGTGCGGCTCATGGTGGTCGATGATCACAGACTGCTCGCCGAGGCGCTCGCCTCGGCGCTGAAACTGCGCGGACACCGGGTGCTCGCGGCGGCGGCGCCCACCGCGGGCGTCGCGGAGCTGGTGGTGAGCAGGGCGCCCGAGGTCTGTCTGATGGGCACGGCGATGCCGGCCGAGCCGGGGGTCTTCGACCCGATCGTACGGATCAAGCGGGAGCGCCCCCAGGTGGCGGTGGTGGTGCTCGGGCCGGTGCCCAGCCCGCGCGGGATCGCCGCGGCCTTCGCGGCGGGCGCCTCCGGGTATGTACGCCACGACGAGCGCATCGAGGGCGTCGAGCGGGCCATGGCCAAGGCACGGGCGGGTGAGGCCGCGGTCGCCCCGCAGCTTCTCCAGGGCGCCTTCACCGAGCTGCTCAATCCGGCGGCCCAGCCCGACGACGAGGGACAGCGGCTGCTGAGCATGCTCACACCGCGCGAGATCGAGGTGCTGGTGCGGGTCGCGGAGGGCGAGGACACCCGGCTGATCGCCGCCGGGATGCGTATCGCGCCCAGCACCGCCAGGACCCATGTGCAGCGGGTGCTGATGAAGCTGGGAGTGGGCTCCCGGCTGGAGGCCGCCGCGCTGGCGGCGCGTACGGGACTGCTGGACCGGGCCGCGCCGGACGGCGGCCCCGGGGACACGACGGCGGGGCCGGACCGGCGCGATTTCCGCGCGTGAGGTCCGGCCCCGCCGGAAGACACCGGCCCGCCGTCAGTCGACGGGGTGATCCCCGGCCGGCGGGGTCGGCGGAGCCGTCGGGCGCAGCTTCAGCCACACCAGGAAGAACACGCCGAGCGCCAGCATGCCCAGCCCCGTCCACAGATTGATGTTGATGTCCTGCGCCTTCTTCAGATCGGCGTCGGACGCGGTGATCCCCGCGATCGTGACGATGATCCCGTAGAGCACGAAGAGTCCGCCGATGATGCGGCGTATGTCGAAGAGCCGCGCCGCCGTCGCGGACTTGGCCTCCAGCTCCTGGACTTGGTTCTGATACTCGCTCATGGTGATGCGTTCCTCTCAGCCTCGGTCGAAGCCGGTCAGAAGGAGAAGGGGACGTAGCAGATGGCGGCGAGGACGATCGCGCCCCAGCCCAGCAGGGCCGGCTTGCGGTACCACGCGTCGTCGCCCTCGGCGGAGAGCTCGTCCATCCCGGGCGAGCGGGTGCCGTACACCAGGCCGGCGAGCTTCTCGGCCGGCTTGGGCTTGGTGGCGTAGGAGACGATCACCATCACCACGGCACCGACGACAAACGCGACGATGGAGGAGACGAAGTTCGCGCCCTGGTCGCTGGGGATGTCGATGACACCCTGCTTGTAGAACCAGAAGTAGTTCACCATCGCGGCGACCGTGCCGGAGAGCAGGCCCCAGAAACCGGCCGCGGGGCTCGTCCGCTTCCAGAACATGCCGATGATGAAGACCACGAACAGCGGGACGTTGAAGAACGAGAACAGCGTCTGGAGGTAGTTCATGATGTTGCTGAAGCTGGAGGCGATGAACGCCGTGCCCATGCCGATCAGCACACCGACCGCCGTGACGACGCGTCCGGTCTTGAGGTAGTAGGCGTCCTCGCGGTCCTTCTTGAGGTACGCGCCCCAGATGTCATTGGTGAAGACGGTGTTGAACGACGAGACGTTGGCGGCCATACCGGCCATGAAGGCGGCCAGCAGACCGGTCACCGCGATACCCAGCACGCCGTTGGGCAGCAGATCGCGCATCAGGACCGGAATGGCGTCGTTGTACTGGAGGCCGCTGCCGGTCTTGCCCAGCGTCGGCTCCATGACGAGCGCGATCAGGCCGGGCACGACCACGACCATCGGTATGAAGATCTTGGGGAAGGCCGCGATCAGCGGGGTGCGCTTGGCGGCGGAGAGGTTCTTCGCGGACAGCGCGCGCTGCACCTCGGCGAAGTTGGTGGTCCAGTAGCCGAAGCTCATCACAAAGCCGAGACCGAGGACGATCGTCAGCCAGTTCGCGCCGAGCGGGTTCGGCGAACCGACGCCGGTGCCCTCCCAGGCGCTGAGGAAGGCGCCGCCGTGCGAGCCGGTGAGGGAGTCGGTCAGCCCGTCCCAGCCGCCGACCCGCTTGAGACCGACGATGGTCAGGGGTATGAGCGCCGCGAGGATCACAAAGAACTGGAGCACCTCGTTGTAGATCGCCGAGGAGAGGCCGCCGATGGTGATGTACGCGAGGACGAAGAAGCCCGCGATGACGATCGCGACCCACTCGGGCCAGCCCAGCAGCGCCTCCAGCACGATCGCCATCGCGTACAGGTTGACGCCCGCGATCAGCACGGACGACACCGCGAAGATGATCGAGGAGAGCAGGTGGGAGGAGGGCCCGAAGCGGTGCAGCAGGAACTCCGGTACGGAGCGCACCTTCGAGCCGTAGTAGAAGGGCATCATCACCAGGCCGAGGAAGACCATGGCGGGGATCGCGCCGATCCAGTACCAGTGCACGGTGTACACGCCGTACTGGGCGCCGTTGGCGGCCATGCCCAGAATCTCGGTGGCGCCGAGGTTGGCGGCGACGAAGGCGAGGCCCGTCACCCAGGCCGGCAGGGAGCGCCCGGAGAGAAAGAAGTCGAGGCTGGTCTTCACACTGGCGCGGGCCGCGAACCCGATGCCGAGGACCACCACGAAGTAGATCGCGAGGATGGTGTAATCGAGCCCGTTTGTGGGGAGCCGGAGCCCTTCGGCCAGGTATCGCATGGGGTACTCGCTTCGTCGCAATAAATAACTCAGCCGGAACCTACGCCTCCGCGTTCAAGAAATGAACAGTTCTGTTGGTGTTCTTTGTTCGACTGTGATCGAGTTGGCAGCTATATCGGTTTATCCCGGACATATCGTCCCTGTACGCGGTGCGTGGCGTCTGCTCGTATGCCCGCCGTTCGAGCGTTGACGCATCTGTTGAGTTGTGGTTTGTTGTGTTCGGTTATGTTTGAGTGTGGGCCGGGAGGCAACCGATGAAGAAGACGGTGACGACGCTCGCCGACGGCCGCGAGCTGATCTACTACGACTCCCGGGACGACGCCGTGCGCGACGCCGTCGACCGGCGGCCCCTCGGCCCGGTCGCCACCACCTCGGAGATCCGCCGCGACCCGCTGCTCGGGGACGCCGTCGCCATCGCCTCGCACCGCCAGGGCCGCACCTATCTGCCGCCCGCCGACCAGTGCCCGCTCTGCCCCTCCCGGGACGGCCGGCTCAGCGAGATCCCGGACTCCGGCTACGACGTCGCCGTCTTCGAGAACCGCTTCCCCTCGCTCGCCGGCGACGCCGGACGCTGCGAGGTCGTCTGCTTCACCTCCGACCACGACGCCTCGTTCGCCGGCCTCAGCGAGGAACAGGCCGCGCTGGTGCTGGACGCCTGGACCGACCGCACCGCCGAACTGGCCGGACTGCCCCAGGTCGAGCAGGTCTTCGTGTTCGAGAACCGGGGCGCCGAGATAGGCGTCACACTCGGTCATCCGCACGGGCAGATCTACGCGTACCCCTTCGTGACCCCGCGCACCGAGCTGATGCTCCGCTCGGTCCGCGAGCACGGCGCCGAGACGGGCCGCAATCTCTTCGACGAGATCGTCGGACGGGAGACCGCGGCGGGCACCCGGGTGGTGCTGGAGAGCGAGCACTGGGTCGCGTTCGTGCCGTACGCGGCGCACTGGCCCTACGAGGTCCATCTCTACCCGCGCCACCGGGTGCCCGACCTGCGGGCGCTCGACGACGCGGCGCGCGCCGAGTTCCCCCGGGTCTATCTCGAACTCCTGAAGCGCTTCGACCGGATCTTCGGCGAGGGCGAACCGCCGACGCCGTACATCGCCGCCTGGCACCAGGCGCCGTTCCGGGCCGCCGGGCGCGACGATTTCGCACTTCACCTCGAGCTTTTCACCGTTCGCCGAACTTCCGGCAAGCTGAAGTTCCTCGCGGGTTCCGAATCCGGCATGAGTGTGTTCATCAACGACGTGCCGCCGGAGACCGCGGCCGAGCGACTGCGAGAGGTAGCGAGCGAGTGAGCAACAAGTACCTGGTCACGGGTGGCGCGGGATATGTCGGCAGCGTGGTGGCGGCACATCTGCTGGAGGCGGGGCACGAGGTGACCGTGCTCGACGACCTCTCCACCGGATTCCGGGAGGGCGTCCCGGCGGGCGCCGAGTTCATCGAGGGCCGGATCCAGGACGCGGCCAGGTGGGTGGACTCCTCGTACGACGCGGTGCTGCACTTCGCCGCGTTCTCGCAGGTCGGCGAATCCGTCGCCAAGCCCGAGAAGTACTGGGACAACAACGTCGGCGGCACCATGGCGCTGCTCGCCGCGATGCGCGCCGCCGGCGTACGCACACTGGTCTTCTCCTCCACCGCCGCCACCTACGGCGAGCCGGTCTCCACGCCCATCACGGAGGCCGACCCCACCGCCCCGACCAGTCCCTACGGCGCGACGAAACTCGCCGTCGACCACATGATCGGCGGCGAGTGCGCCGCGCACGGCCTCGCGGCCGTCTCGCTGCGCTACTTCAATGTCGCGGGCGCCTACGGCGACAGCGGCGAGCGCCACGACCCCGAGTCGCATCTGATTCCGCTGGTCCTCCAGGTCGCGCTCGGCCGCCGGGAGTCGATCTCGGTGTTCGGCGAGGACTACCCGACGCCGGACGGCACCTGTGTCCGCGACTACATCCATGTCGCGGACCTCGCAGAGGCCCATCTGCGCGCGCTGGACGCGGCGGTGGCGGGCGAACACCTGATCTGCAACCTCGGCAACGGCAACGGCTTCTCGGTCCGCGAGGTCATCGAGACCGTACGCAAGGTCACCGGGCATCCCGTCCCGGAGGTCGTGGCCGGGCGGCGCGGCGGCGACCCCGCCGTCCTGGTCGCGTCGGCGGAGACGGCACACCGCCGCCTCGGCTGGACCCCGAGCCGCGCCGATCTGTCGGGCATCGTCGCGGACGCGTGGGCGTTCGCACGCCGGAAGGAGAACCAAGGGTGAGTGACAGCGTCGGGGCGGAGCAGGTCGCGCGGGATTTCCGGCGGCTGTACGGGGCCGAGCCGGAAGGGGTCTGGGCGGCCCCGGGCCGGGTGAACCTGATCGGGGAGTACACCGACTTCAACGACGGCTTCGTGATGCCGCTGGCGCTGCCGCACACCGCGGTCGCCGCGGTGTCCCGCCGTACGGACTCGGTCCTGCGGGTGCACTCCGCGGATGTCTCCCAGCGCGTGGTCCGGCTCGGCCCCGACGCCCTCGTCCCGCGCTCCGACACCGGCTGGGCCGCCTATCCGGCCGGTGTCGTCTGGGCGCTGCGAGAAGCGGGCCACCCGATCACCGGCGCCGACATCCATCTGGCCTCGACCGTCCCGACCGGCGCGGGACTCTCGTCGTCGGCGGCGCTGGAGGTCGTCACCGCCCTCGCCCTGAACGACCTCTTCGGACTGGGCCTGTCGGGGGCGGAGCTGGCGGTGCTCGCCCAGCACGCCGAGAACGACTTCGTCGGCGTCCCGTGCGGGATCATGGACCAGATGGCGTCGGCGTGCTGCACCGAGGGGCACGCCCTGTATCTGGACACCCGTGACCTGACGCAGCGTCAGGTGCCGTTCGATCTGGCGGCCCACGGACTGCGGCTGCTGGTCGTCGACACCAGGGTCAAGCACGCGCTCGGCGACGGCGCGTACGCCGAGCGGCGCGCGGGGTGCGAGGCGGGCGCGCGGGCCCTCGGGGTCCGCGCGCTGCGCGACATCGCGTACGGCGAGCTGCCGGCGGCGCTGGACCGGCTGTCGGGGGAGGACGAGAACGTCCGCCGCTATGTCCGGCATGTCGTGAGCGACGACCGCCGGGTGGAGCAGGTCATCGGACTGCTGGACGCGGGCGATGTCCGCGCCGTCGGCCCCGTCCTCACCGAGGGCCACGCCTCCCTCCGCGACGACCTGCGGGTCTCCTGCCCGGAACTCGACCTGGTGGTCACCGCCGCCACCGCGGCCGGCGCCCTCGGCGCCCGGATGACCGGCGGGGGCTTCGGCGGTTCGGCGATCGTGCTGGTCGAGGAGTCCGACGCGGACGCGGTGTCGAAGTCGGTGACCGAGGCGTTCGCCGCGGCGGGCCACACGGCGCCGCGCGTCTTCCCGGCCATCCCGGCGCGTGGCGCTCACCGTCTGGTCTGACCCCGGCGCGCGGCCCGCCCTCCCGCGCCCGGCGGGCGGGCCGCGCGCGGCGCGGGACGGCGGCGCCAGCCGGCTCAGGCCAGGGTCTTGACCAGGATGTACTCCGTCACGCCCGGCGGATAGTCGGGGACCTGACCGGCGATCTCGTAGCCATGCCTCCGGTAGAAGACCGGCGCCTGGAAGTCCCAGGTCTCCAGGCGCGCCCGCGCGCAGCCGCGTTCCGCCCGTGCCACCCGCTCCGCCTCGGCCAGCAGTCGCGTCCCGAGGCCCGCGCCCCGGTGGCGTTCGTCGACCCAGAGCAGATCCACATGGAGCCAGCGGGCCCAGGTCCGGCCCGTCAGGCCACCGGCCAGCTCGCCCGAGGAGTCGTCCAGCAGCCAGACATGGAGGGGGACTTCCTCGCCCATGGGCCCGTCGCGCAGAGCCCGCATCACCGGCGAACGGTCGGCATTGGCCTCACGCAGCCGCTCACCGAGCACGGAACGCCATTCCTTGTCGACTTCTGTTTCCATACGGAACATGGGTCTCACCCTAAACAGACCCGCCGATGAGTTCTGCGAAATTCCTTCCGCTACGGGCCCACAGCCGTACCCTGATGCACAGCACCGGTGGGGGCCGGTGCTGTTCAGGGGTGGAGACAAGTCGGGTCGACGCCCGGGGCAGGTGGCGGTGATCACACGGCGGCGGCCGTGCCACTGACGGATCCACCGCGCACCGGGCGCCGCACCCGCGCAGTCCGCTCCCCACCTTCAGGGGGTGTCCATTGGTACGTATCCGGGTCCTGGTCGTGGACGACCACCGCATCTTCGCCGAGTCGCTCGCCGCAGCTCTCGCGGCCGAGCCGGACGTGGACGTCGCGGCGGCCGGCAGCGGCCCCGCCGCGCTGCGCTGTCTGGAACGGGCGGCGGCCGAGGGCCGCAGATTCGATGTGATGCTCGTCGACGCCGACCTGGGCGCGGCCGCGGGACCGGTTCAGGTGCCGGTCGCCCGCGCCGTGCCCGACAACGGCGAAGTGGCGCCGGTCGACGGCATCTCGCTGGTCGCCGGGGTCCGTTCGGGCCAGCCGTCCGTCCGTACGGTCGTGCTCGCCGAGAAGGACGACCAGCGCCGCGCCGCCCTGGCGCTCCAGGCGGGCGCCTCCGGCTGGGTCGCGAAGGACTGCTCGCTGCAACGGCTCCTCGCCGTGATACGAGGCGTCCTGCGCGACGAGACGCATCTGCCGCCCGCCCTGCTCACGGGCGTACTGCGGGAGTTGACGGCCGCGCGCAAGCACCGCACGGAGAGCGAGCAGCTCGTCGAGTCGCTCACCCCGCGCGAGCGCGAAGTACTGCGCTGCATGGTCGCGGGGCTCGGGCGCAAGGCCGTCGCGGAGCGCCTGTATCTTTCTCCGCACACCGTCCGCACCCATATGCAGAACGTGCTGGGAAAGCTGGGCGTGCACTCCACGCTGGCCGCCGTCGCCCTGGCGCGCCGGGCCGGCGTCGGGCCGGCCGAGCTAGCTGGGGACGTTGTCGAACGGGGCGGTCAACTGGCGTAGCAGGGCGGCCAGTTCACCACGCTGCGCCCGGGAGAGCTCGGCGAGGATCGCGCGCTCCTGGGCGAGCAGCCCGGCGAGCGCCTGATCCGCGCGGTCGCGCCCCTCAGGGGTGAGCCGGACCAGCACACCGCGCCGGTCGCTGGGATCCGGCAACCGCTCGACCAGGCTCTTCTTGGCCAGCCGGTCAATGCGGTTTGTCATCGTGCCCGATGTGACCAGGGTCTGCGTCAACAACTGGCCCGGGGAGAGCTGATACGGCGCTCCCGCGCGCCGCAGCGACGTCAGGACGTCGAACTCCCACGGCTCCAGGCTGTGCTCGGAGAACGCGATCCGGCGCGCGCGGTCAAGATGGCGGGCCAGCCTGCTGACCCGGCTGAGCACCTCGAGTGGTTCCACGTCGAGGTCGGGGCGCTCCCGGCGCCATGCTGCGACCAGTCGGTCGACCTCGTCCTCCATAACGGTCAGTGTAAAGGGTCCCTCGACATGAAGTCTCTTGACGTCAAGATACATATGCGTGCAGGCTGGTCCGTGCCGCCACCGCCCGGCGCGCGGCAGGACGCTCTGTACCCGCAAGGGAGCTCAACCGTGCACTCCTCACCGACCTGGGACCCGAACCAGTACCTCAGGCACTCCGGGCACCGCACCCGCCCGTTCCTGGACCTGCTCGCCCGTGTCCCCGACCCGCCGTCCGGCGCGCCCGCCACGATCGCCGACCTCGGCTGCGGCCCCGGCAATGTCACCGCGCTCCTCGCCGACCGCTGGCCCGGCGCCTCGATCACCGGCTTCGACAACTCGCCGGACATGCTCGACCGCGCCCGGAAGGAGTACGCCGGCCCCACCCCGGGCGGCGGCACCATGACCTTCCGCAGCACCGACGCCACGCACTGGACACCCGCAGAACCGTACGACCTGATCGTCTCCAACGCGGCCCTGCAATGGGTGCCGAACCATCCCGACTCCTTCGCCGGCTGGATCGAGAGCCTCGCGCCCGGCGGCACCTTCGCCTTCCAGGTCCCGGGCAACTTCAACGCCCCCAGCCACACCCTGCTCGCCGGACTGATCGCCGCCCCGCCCTGGCGCGAGCGGCTCGGCCTCACCGGCGCACACCCCGGCCATGTCCTGGAGCCCGCCGACTACCTCGCGCGCCTGATGGACCTCGGCTGCGCCACGGACGTCTGGGAGACCACCTATGTCCAGCTCCTCACCGGCGACGACCCGGTGTTCGACTGGGTGAAAGGCACCGCGCTGCGGCCCGTCCTCACCGCGCTCGACGGTGACCGGGAGGCCACCGAGGAGTTCACCAGCCAGTACCGCGCGCTGCTCCGCGAGGCATATCCGCCGGGCCCGCACGGCACGGTCTTCCCGTTCCGCCGGATCTTCGCGGTCGCCCGCAAGGAGAGCTGAGACCGGCGGTGAGGCCGGGCCCGGCCTCACCGCCGGTCCAGCACCACGGTCATCTCCGTGTCCCGGGGTGACGGGGGGGCGGCTCAGGACTTGCGGTGACCTATCAGCCGGGGCTTGGGCTCCAGGCCCTCCAGACCGTGCCAGGCGAGATTCACCAGATGCGCGGCGACCTCCGACTTCTTCGGCCTGCGGGCGTCCACCCACCACTGGCCGGTCAGCGCCACCATGCCCACCAGGGCCTGCGCGTACAGCGGAGCGAGCTTCGGATCGAAACCGCGCGCCTTGAACTCCATGCCCAGGATGTCCTCGACCTGAGTGGCGATATCGCTGATCAGCGAGGCGAAGGTGCCCGTGGACTGGGCGACCGGCGAGTCACGCACCAGGATGCGGAAGCCGTCCGTGTACGTCTCGATGTAGTCGAGGAGAGCGAAGGCCGCCTGCTCCAGCAGCTCACGCGGGTGACCGGCGGTCAGCGCGCCGGTCACCATGTCCAGGAGCTGGCGCATCTCACGGTCCACGACCACCGCGTACAGCCCCTCCTTGCCGCCGAAATGCTCATAGACGACGGGCTTCGAGACCCCGGCCTTGGAGGCGATCTCCTCGACCGAGGTGGCCTCGAAACCCTTCTCGGCGAAGACGGTGCGGCCGATGTCCAGCAGTTGCTCGCGGCGCTCCGCACCGGTCATGCGCACCCGCCGGGCCCGTCGGCCCACCGGAGCCCGGCCCTTGTCGGTACCGCCCGCGCTGTTCGTACTGCCGTCGATCGCCACAATGCCCATCATGCCGCGTTGGAGGGTGCGCCCTTGCGCCGGGAGTCCAGACGTGAAGCACTCGGCCAGCGGACGTCGGACGCCCAGCCGAGCAGCTCGAACCAGCGGATGAGCCGGGCACTGGAATCGATCTGGCCCCGCAGCACGCCATGGCGTGCGCTCGTCGGATCCGCGTGATGCAGGTTGTGCCACGACTCCCCGCAGGACAGCACGGCGAGCCACCAGACATTGCCCGAACGGTCCCGCGACTTGAACGGACGCTTGCCGACGGCGTGGCAGATCGAATTGATCGACCAGGTCACATGGTGCAGCAGCGCCACCCGGACCAGCGACCCCCAGAAGAACGCCGTGAAGGCACCCCACCAGGACATCGTCACCAGTCCGCCGACCAGCGGCGGGATCGCCAGCGAAACGACCGTCCACAGAGCGAACTGCCGGGACACCGCGCGGATGGCCGGATCCTTGATCAGATCGGGGGCGTACTTCTGCTGCGGTGTCTGCTCCTCGTCGAACAGCCAGCCGATGTGCGCCCACCACAGGCCCTTCATCAGCGCCGGCAGCGTCTCGCCGAACCGCCACGGCGAATGCGGGTCGCCCTCCGCGTCGGAGAACTTGTGGTGCTTGCGGTGGTCCGCCACCCAGCGGACCAGCGGGCCCTCCACGGCGAGCGAACCGGCCACGGCCAGCACGATCCGCAGCGTGCGGTTCGCCTTGAACGCGCCATGGGTGAAATAGCGGTGGAAACCGATCGTGATGCCATGGCAGCCGATGTAGTACATCGTCACCATCAGGCCCAGATCGAGCCAGCTCACGCCGCCCCAGCGCCATGCCAGCGGCACCGCCGCGAGCAGAGCCACAAAGGGCACCGCGATGAAGAGCAGCAGAGCGAACTGCTCGATGGACCCCTTGCTGTCCGCGCCGAGAGTGGCGGAGGGAAGCGGGGCGCCGTCAGCCGGCGATGGGGGAGTGGAGGAGTCTTCGATCACGTCGTCGGGGGTCGTCGTCATGGGGGGTCCCCTCGGGGTGAGGAATACGGCTGATGCCCGGATACGGGTGCGTAACCTACGGCATCGTAAGTATGGCAGCGTCCCACGCCGCGACAAGAGACCTGTGGATAACGCCGGGGAAAGGCCACCTATCCTTGGAGTCGTCGGACAGCGCGGTCCGCGAAGTCTCCAGAACCCTCCAGACGTGCTCAAACACTGCAAGGAGCCGCACCTGTGAGCAGTGCCGACCAGACCCCATCCGCCAGCGCGGAGCTGCGCTCCGACATCCGCCGTCTAGGTGACCTGCTGGGCGAGACCCTCGTACGCCAGGAAGGCCCCGAGCTCCTTGAGCTCGTCGAGCGGGTACGCGCACTGACGCGCGAGAACGGCGAAGCCGCCGCCGAGCTGCTCGGCGACACCGACCTGGAAACCGCCGCCAAGCTGGTACGCGCCTTCTCCACCTACTTCCACCTGGCCAATGTCACCGAACAGGTCCACCGCGGCCGGGAGATGCGCGCCCGCCGCGCCGCGGAGGGCGGACTGCTCGCCCGCACCGCGGACCGGCTCAAGGACGCCGACCCCGAACATCTGCGCGAGACCGTCAAGAACCTCAACGTACGGCCCGTGTTCACCGCGCACCCCACGGAAGCCGCACGCCGCTCCGTACTGAACAAACTCCGCCGCATCGCCGAGCTGCTGGAAGCCCCGGTCATCTCCGCCGACCGGCGCCGCCACGACCTGCGGCTCGCCGAGTCCATCGACCTCATCTGGCAGACCGACGAACTCCGCGTCGTACGGCCGGAACCGGCCGACGAGGCCCGCAACGCCATTTACTACCTCGACGAACTGCACGGCGGCGCCGTCGGCGACGTACTGGAGGACCTCGTCGCCGAACTCGAACGGGTCGGCGTGGAACTGCCCCCCGGCACCCGCCCGCTCACCTTCGGCACCTGGATCGGCGGTGACCGCGACGGCAACCCCAATGTCACCCCCGAAGTCACCCGCGAAGTGCTGATCCTCCAGCACGAACACGGCATCACCGACGCCCTGGAACTCATCGACTACCTGCGCGGCCTGCTCTCCAACTCCATCCGCTACACCGGCGCCACCGAAGAACTGCTCGACTCGCTCCGCACCGACCTCGAACTCCTCCCCGAGATCAGCCCCCGCTACAAGCGGCTCAACGCCGAGGAGCCCTACCGCCTCAAGGCGACCTGCGTCCGCCAGAAACTCGTCAACACCCGCGAACGCCTCGCCAGGAACACCCCGCACGAAGCCGGCCGCGACTACCTCGGCACGGCCGAACTCCTCGACGACCTCACCCTGATCCAGACCTCCCTGCGCGAACACCGCGGCGGCCTCTTCGCCGACGGCCGCATGGACCGCACCATCCGCACCCTCGCCGCGTTCGGCCTCCAGCTCGCCACCATGGACGTACGCGAACACGCGGACGCCCACCACCACGCGCTCGGACAGCTCTTCGACCGCCTCGGCGAGGAGTCCTGGCGCTACGCCGACATGCCGCGCGAGTACCGGCAGAAGCTCCTCGCCAAGGAACTGCGCTCACGCCGCCCGCTCGCGCCCACCCCCGCACCGCTCGACGCCGCGGGCGAGAAGACCCTCGGTGTCTTCCACACCGTCCGGCAGGCATTCGAACGGTTCGGCCCCGAGGTCATCGAGTCGTACATCATCTCCATGTGCCAGGGCGCGGACGACGTCTTCGCCGCGGCCGTTCTGGCACGCGAGGCCGGCCTGCTCGACCTGCACGGCGGCTGGGCCAAGATCGGCATCGTGCCGCTGCTGGAGACCACCGACGAACTGCGCGCCGCCGACGTCATCCTCGACGAGATGCTCGCCGACCCCTCCTACCGCCTGCTCGTCTCCCTCCGCGGCGACGTGCAGGAAGTCATGCTCGGCTACTCCGACTCCTCCAAGTTCGGCGGTATCACCACCTCCCAGTGGGAGATCCACCGGGCGCAGCGGCGGCTCCGTGACGTCGCGCACCGCCACGGCGTGCGACTGCGGCTCTTCCACGGCCGCGGCGGCACCGTCGGCCGCGGCGGCGGCCCCTCGCACGACGCGATCCTCGCCCAGCCCTGGGGCACGCTCGAAGGCGAGATCAAGGTGACCGAACAGGGCGAGGTCATCTCCGACAAATATCTGATCCCCTCCCTGGCCAGGGAGAACCTGGAACTGACCGTCGCCGCCACCCTCCAGGCATCGGCGCTGCACACCGCGCCCCGCCAGTCCCACGAAGCACTGGCCCGCTGGGACGCGGCCATGGACACCGTCTCCGACGCGGCCCACGGCGCCTACCGCAAGCTCGTCGAGGACCCCGACCTGCCCGCGTACTTCTTCGCCTCCACCCCCGTCGACCAGCTCGCCGATCTCCACCTCGGCTCCCGCCCCTCCCGGCGGCCCGACTCCGGCGCGGGCCTCGACGGCCTGCGGGCCATCCCCTGGGTCTTCGGCTGGACCCAGTCACGGCAGATCGTGCCCGGCTGGTTCGGCGTCGGTTCAGGACTGAAGGCACTGCGCGAAGCAGGCCCCGACACCGTGCTCGACGAGATGTACGGCCAGTGGCACTTCTTCCAGAACTTCCTCGCCAACGTCGAGATGACCCTCGCCAAGACCGACCTGCGGATCGCCCGCCACTATGTGGACACCCTCGTGCCCGACGAGCTGAAGCACGTCTTCGCCGACATCGAGGCCGAGCACGCCCTCACCGTGCGGGAGGTACTGCGGATCACCGGCGGTGAGAAACTGCTCGACTCCAACCCCGCCCTCCAGCAGACGTTCGCGATCCGGGACGCCTACCTGGACCCGATCTCCTACCTCCAGGTCTCGCTGCTGGCCCGCCAGCGCGCCGCCGCGGCGCGCGAGGAAGACCCCGACCCGCTGCTCTCCCGGGCGCTGCTCCTGACGGTCAACGGGGTCGCGGCAGGTCTGCGCAACACCGGCTGACCCGTCCCGTCACCCGCACACACGAAGAGGCTGCCCCCGCTCCGGACCTCCGGAGCGGGGGCAGCCTCTTCTATACGCGGAGATACGCGGGTGGTGAGCAGCCGGCACGCGGGTGGTACGCGGGTGGTACGCGGCGGCGCCCGTCAGAGCGCGAAGAACGCCGCCAGCAGCAGCGCCCCGCCCGCCAGCGCCGCCCCCCAGGCCGTCCGCGTCAGACGCAGCCCGCCGCCGATCACCAGGGACGCCAGCAGCAGACCGCCGCCCAACGGCACCCACGCGTACAGCAGCCCCGGCGTGCCCGTACGGACCAGCTCATGCGTGTCCGGCTTCACCACGACCGGAAACCGGCCGCCCTTCTTGACCGCCACCGACTGCTCGACGGTCATCCCGCCGCGCGGCGGCGCGGCGCCCTCCGGGTCGTACGACCCCGTACATGTCCCGTCCTCGCAGCCCGTGACCGAAAACATGCCGTGCTCACGCCCCTTCGCGAGCATCACATGCTGCGCGGCGCCCCAGGACGACCAGACGCCCGCCGCGAGCAGCAGAAGGACGACACAGCCCAGTGCGGCCCGACGGCCGAACGACAGCAAAGGATGGGGCGAACTCCGCTTCATGGAGCGCGATCTTTGGCCATGGGAACACATTCGGTCAACCTGTGGTCCCGAATGCGGGGCCTTGTCAGGAGTTGTACGCGCTCTGGGCCCGCTCCAGCCCCTCCGTCACCAGGCACTCCACCGCGTCGGCCGCCCGATCCACGAAATAACCCAGCTCCTTGCGCTCCGCCGACGAGAAATCTTTCAGCACGAAATCGGCCACCTGCATCCGCCCCGGCGGCCGGCCGATTCCGAACCGCACCCGGTGATACTCGGCACCCATCGCCTTCGTCATCGACTTCAGACCGTTGTGCCCGTTGTCCCCGCCGCCCAGCTTCACCCGCAGCACGCCGTAGTCGATGTCCAGCTCGTCATGGACCGCCACCACACGCTCTGTCGGCACCTTGTAGAAATCACGCAGCCCCACCACCGGGCCACCGGAAAGATTCATGAACGACATCGGCTTGGCCAGCACCACCCGCCGGCCCGCAGGACCAGGTGCCCCGAGCCGCCCCTCGATCACCTGGGCCTGCGCCTTCTGCGCCCGCTTGAACGAACCGCCGATACGTTCCGCGAGCAGATCGGCCACCATGAACCCGACGTTGTGCCGGTTGGCCGCGTACCCCGGCCCGGGATTCCCCAGACCCACGATCAGCCAAGGGGCATTCGCATCCGTCGTCATCCGCGCAGCGTCTCCTCACATACCGGCATCAGGTGAATCAGAAATCCCGCACGGGCCCCGGACGGCCCGCGGTCCCGAACAGGCGAACGGGGTGGCGGGCCATGGCCCGCCACCCCGTGGGGCACAGCAGAGGATCAGGCCTCGGCGCCCGCACCCTCGCCCTCGCCGGCCTCGTCCGCGGCCGGCTCCTCGGCCTGCGCGGCCAGGACCTGGAGGACGACCGCGTCCTCGTCGATGACCAGCGTCGTACCCGACGGCAGCGGGATGTCCTTCGCCAGGATCGACGCACCCGCGTCCAGACCCGCGATCGACACCGTCACGGACTCCGGGATGTGCGTCGCCTCGGCCTCGACGGTCAGCGTCGACAGCACGTGCTCCAGCAGGTTCGCGCCCGGGGCCAGCTCACCCTCGGTGTGCACGGCCACCTCGACGGTGACCTTCTCGCCGCGCTTCACCGCGAGCAGGTCGACATGCTCGATGAAACCCTTGACCGGGTCACGCTGCACGGCCTTCGGGATCACCAGCGACTGGCGGCCCTCAAGGTCCAGACCGATCAGCACGTTCGCGGTCTTCAGCGCCATCATCAGGTCATGACCCGGCAGCGTGACATGAACGGTGTCGGCGCCGTGACCGTAGATCACCGCGGGAACCCGGCCGGCACGACGCGTACGGCGGGCAGCGCCCTTGCCGAACTCGGTACGGGTCTCGGCGGTCAGCTTCAGCTCAGCCATGATGCACTCCTCGTAGTAGGTGACAGAAAAGTCGGCCGTCACCCGGCCACAACAGGCCTGCTACGAAGAGCGCGCCGATAACGGACCGCCGCACAGAAGTGCGGCCTCCCTCGCCGAGCAACTCCATGAGTCTACCCGGCGGGAAGGCCGCCCCAGAAATCGATCTTCCGCACCCGGAACACGACCGGGCACAGCCGTACGACTACGCCTGCTCCTCGAAGAGGCTGGTCACCGATCCGTCCTCAAACACCTCACGCACCGCACGCGCGATCGTCGGCGCGATCGACAGCACCGTGATCTTGTCGAGGTCCAGATTGCCCGGATCCGGCAGTGAGTTCGTAAAGACGAACTCACTGACCTGTGAATTCTTCAGACGGTCCGCCGCCGGACCCGACAGCACCCCGTGCGTCGCCGTCACGATGACGTCCTCAGCACCGTGCGCGAACAGCGCGTCCGCCGCCGCACAGATCGTCCCGCCCGTGTCGATCATGTCGTCCACCAGCACACACACCCGGCCGGCCACATTTCCGACGACCTCATGGACCGTCACCTGATTCGCGACATCCTTGTCACGCCGCTTGTGCACGATCGCCAGCGGCGCCCCGAGACGGTCACACCAGCGGTCCGCGACCCGCACCCGGCCCGCGTCCGGGGACACCACCGTCAGCTTGGACCGGTCCACCTTCCCCGCGACATAGTCCGCCAGCACCGGCAGCGCGAACAGATGATCAACCGGACCGTCGAAGAAGCCCTGAATCTGATCCGTGTGCAGATCCACCGTCAGAATCCGGTCAGCGCCCGCCGTCTTCATCAGATCAGCCACCAGACGGGCCGAAATCGGCTCCCGCCCACGGTGCTTCTTGTCCTGCCGCGCGTAACCGTAGAACGGCACGATCACCGTGATGCTCCGGGCCGAAGCCCGCTTCAGAGCATCGATCATGATCAACTGCTCCATGATCCACTTATTGATCGGAGCGGTATGGCTCTGAATCAAGAAGCAGTCCGCACCACGAGCCGACTCCTGATAACGGACATAAATCTCACCATTGGCAAAATCAAACGCCTTGGTCGGCACAATCCCGACACCAAGCTGCTGCGCCACCTCCTCCGCAAGCTCGGGGTGGGCGCGGCCGGAAAAGAGCATCAGCTTCTTCTCGCCGGTCGTCTTGATCCCGGTCACAGCACAGTCTCCTCAGACGTGTCGACGGCCACTGCACCCGCGCGTCCCTGCGAGCCAGCCGAATCGTGCAGATATCACGGTACGCCGAGAACGACGCACCTGTTTCCGGTCAGCTTTCGATCTCAGCCGACCCACCCGCCTCCCGCGCGGCCAGAGCCGCCCGCGCCGCGGCGCTGCCCGGACGCTTCCGGGCCACCCAGCCTTCAATATTCCGTTGCTGGCCCCGGGCAACCGCCAGCGAACCAGCCGGCACATCCTTCGTGATGACCGACCCCGCCGCCGTATAAGCACCGTCCCCCACCGTGACGGGCGCCACAAACATGTTGTCCGAACCCGTCTTACAGTGTGAGCCGACCGTCGTGTGATGCTTCGACTCGCCGTCGTAGTTCACAAAGACACTCGCCGCGCCGATATTCGTGTACTCACCAATCGTCGCGTCCCCCACATACGACAGATGCGGCACCTTCGTACCCTCACCGATCGTCGCGTTCTTCATCTCCACATACGTACCGGCCTTCGCCCGCACGCCAAGCCTCGTCCCCGGCCGCAGATACGCGTACGGCCCCACCGTCGCCGCCTCACCCACCACCGCGCCGTCCGCCACCGTGTTGTCCACCCGCGCACCCGCACCCACCGACGTGTCCCGCAACCGCGAATTCGGCCCCACCTCGGCCCCCTCGCCCAGATGCGTCCCACCCAGCAACTGCGTCCCCGGATGCACCACCACATCCTGCTCGAACGTCACCGTCACATCGACGAAGACCGACGCCGGATCCACCACCGTCACACCCGCCAGCATCGCCCGCACCAACAACCGGTCATTCAGCAACCGGCGCGCCTCCGCGAGCTGCACCCGGTTGTTGATCCCCACGATCTCCCGGTGATCCGCCGCCACCGCCGCACCCACCCGGTGCCCCGCCCCCCGCAGAATCCCGAGCACATCAGTCAGATACTCCTCACCCTGACTGTTGTCCGTACGCACCTTCCCCAGCGCGTCCGCCAACAACTGCCCGTCGAACGCGAACACCCCCGAATTGATCTCACGGATCGCCCGCTGCGCCTCGGTGGCGTCCTTGTGCTCCACGATCGCCGTCACCGCGCCACTCGCGCCGTCCCGGACGATCCGCCCGTACCCCGTGGCGTCCGGCACCTCGGCCGTCAGCACCGTCACCGCGTTGCCGTCCGCCGCGTGGGCCGCGGCCAGCGCGTTCAGCGTCTCCCCGGAGAGCAGCGGAGTGTCCCCGCACACAACGACCACGGTCCCGTCCGGAGTGCTCCCCAACTCCTGGAGCGCCATCCGGACGGCATGGCCGGTGCCGTTCTGCTCCGCCTGGAGCGCGGTGCGCACACCGGGGTAGGCGTCGCCGAGATGCCCCTCGACCTGCTCACGGGCGTGGCCGACAACAACGACGAGATGCTCGGGATCGAGCTCACGGGCCGCGGACACGACATGTCCGACGAGCGAGCGCCCGCAGACCTCATGCAGGACCTTGGGAGTCTTCGACTTCATGCGGGTTCCCTCACCCGCTGCGAGGACGATGACGGCTGCCGGGCGGTTGGCGCTCACGGGAATGCCCTTCGGCTTCGAGTGGTGGACAACCGCAGGATACCGGGGGGTCTCGGAGTGGAAACGAATACGGGTCCCGACCGGTGTGGTCGGGACCCGTGACGAGCTGCTCCCGGGGAAGGAATCGAACCCTCATTCAATGGACCAAAACCATTTGTCCTGCCTTTAGACGACCCGGGATAGTTTGCCGCCTATGTCCGATTTTTGGGATCGGGCGTGAGTGCAGCAACTACTATGCCGTACCACCAGCCCTCGATGCGACGGTACAAGTCGGCACTTCGCAGGACCCGAATGGCGAAACAGCCGCGATAGTCCTCGCCGACATTCTTTCGAACAGTCTTCGGGTTGTGCCTCTTGAGCGTGGTCTTCCCGAGGGCCGCCACATCGACGCCCGCGACGTCCGCCCAGAAGCGCTCGGCGGCGGAGACATTGGCCGACTCGTGGATCTGTACCTGGTAGCGCAGCCGGTCGCGGCCGACGCCCAGCAGATCGAGCCATGCGAAGAAGACCTCGATCATGTGTGGATCGCTGTTGATGAACGTGACCCGTTCCTGGGGGCGGTGCTGCTTTGCCTTTGAGCCTTCGGCCCAGTAGAGCCCGACCCCCAGCAGGAACAGCTCCCGCTCGGACATCGCCCCGATGTCGTCGGTGGCCGCCGACTTCGTCCGCCGGCGTTCCTCCTCCCGGACCGCCAGCTCGTGGTCCCAGCGCTTCCGGGCGGCCAGCTTCGCCTGTTCCACGGAGTCGCGCCGCTCCGGTTTCGGCAGATCCCGCACCCACAGCGAGATCGAGCTCTTCGAGCAGCCCAGTTCGAGCTGGATCTGGTCGTAGGTGAGGCCCTCAAGGCGCAGCTCGCGGGCCCTGTCACGCAGGTCGTCCTTGGCGTTCGGGCGTTTCGTCCAGTCCGGTGGTGGTTCGCCTTTGACGAGGCGGTTGAGGATGTCGTTGTTGTGGATCTTCAGGCGGTCGCGGATCTGGCGCAGGCTGAGCCCCTCCCGGCGCAGCGCGACGGCTTGTTCGCGGAGTCCCTCGAAGTCGGCGTAGGTGCCGTGGGTCGCTGTCATGTCGGAGATCATCGTCCGGAATACGGACGTCCGGCTCGAATGTCTGGGCGATTCGCCAGTTCGAGGGATCGATGCTTGTTCGTGGCGTGTGTGGTCGCTTTCTGTGCTGTCGCGGTCGCCGGAAATTGGGTCGCGGGCGCCCGTAGGCTGGGAGACATGACCACAACGGGGGCACACCAGGACGCTGCGGGCGAGACCGCTCGCGGCCTGTGGTGGTGGGCGCGGCGGCGCAGTGTCGTGCTGGATGTGGGGCTGGCGGTGGTGTCGGCTCTGGAGTGCGGGCTGGAGGGGGTGCGGTTCGCGGACACGGCGGCGCTGCCGGTGCCGGTGGGGGTGATGTTCGGGCTGCTGGCCGGTTCGGTGCTGTTGGTGCGGCGGCGGTGGCCGCTGGCGGTGGTGCTTGTCACGATCGCGATCACGCCGGCGGAGATGGGTTTTCTGATGGGGCTGGTGGGGCTGTACACGCTCGCCGCTTCGGAGACTCCGCGCCGGTTGATTGTCGCGTTGGCCGGTATGTCGCTGGTGGGGACGTTGATCGTGACGTTTGTGCGGACGCGGCAGAACGTGGCGGACACGGGGTTCGATTCGGGCCGGTGGTATGTGCCGCTGGTGGCGGTGCTGATGTCGGTGGGGATGACTGCGCCGCCGGTGCTGTTCGGGCTGTATGTGGGGGCGAGGCGGCGGTTGATGGAGAGTCTGCGGGAGCGGGCGGACAGCCTGGAGCAGGAGTTGTCGCTGCTGGCTGACCGTGCGGAGCAGCGTGCGGAGTGGGCGCGTACGGAGGAGCGGACGCGGATCGCCCGTGAGATGCATGACGTGGTGGCGCACCGGGTGAGTCTGATGGTGGTGCATGCGGCGGCGTTGCAGGCGGTGGCGTTGAAGGATCCGTCGAAGGCGGTGAAGAACGCGGCGCTGGTGGGGGACATGGGGCGGCAGGCGTTGACGGAGTTGCGGGAGATGCTGGGGGTGCTGCGGGCGGGGGAGCAGGTGGCGGCGCGGAAGGCGGCGGATGCGGGGCCGCCTGCTTCGGTGCCGTTGGCGGCGGTGGGGCTCGCGGCTGCGGCGGCCGCGGCCGCGGCGGCGGCTGAGGACGGTCCGGGCATGGGGGACATCGAGGCGTTGGTGGGGCAGTCCCGGGATGCGGGGATGGTCGTGGAGCTGTCGGTGCAGGGGGAGTGGCGTTCGTATGCGCGGGAGGTCGAGCAGACGGCGTACCGGGTGGTGCAGGAGGCGTTGACCAATGTGCACAAGCACGCGGCGGGCGCGAAGGTGAGGGTCCGGCTGGCGCATCGTGACGCGGAGGTGGCCATGCAGGTGGAGAACGGGCCTTCGGACGGTGGCGCGCAGGACGCCGGGTTGCCGAGTGGCGGTAATGGTCTGGTGGGGATGCGGGAGCGGGTGATGGCTCTGGGTGGGGCGTTTGTGTCGGGGGAGACGGACGCGGGGGGTTTCCGGGTGTCGGCGGTGCTGCCGGATCGTGGTGCGGCTGCCTGAGCGGGGGCGCGGCGGTCCGGTTGTGCGGGCCCCTGGGGTGGGGTTTCCGGGGTGGGGGGTCAGCTTGAGGTGAGCCGGGCGGGTTCCAGGCCGGTGAGCAGGGTGCCGAGCGCGTGGTCGATGTCGGGGCCGAGGTACCAGTCGCCGGTGTGGTCGATGCTGAAGACGCGGCCTGCGGTGTCGATCGCGAGGACGGCTTGTCCTTCGCCTTCTTCGCCGAGGGGGCTGATCTGGGTGTCGAGGGACCGGCCGAGGTCGGCGAGGGTGCGGGCGAGGTGGATGCCGGCCATGGGGTCCATGCGCAGGGTGGCGGGGGCGATTTGGCGTCCTGGTCCGGAGGCGGTGATGCGGAGTCCGCCGAATTCGGCCCAGACTTCGACGGCGGCGGGGAGGACGGTGTGGCGGTGGCCCGCGGGGGTGATGTGGGCGCTGAGGGTGTCGGCCCATTCCTCGGCCTGCTTTATGTCCCAGCGGCCGGGCTGCCAGCCGGCTTCGCGCAGTGCGGCGTCGACGGGGACGGGGAATCGGGTGGTGCTGAGGTCGGGCATGGTCAGCCGTTCTCGGTGGGGTCGACGGGCCGTACGCCGAAGTGGGCGAGGAGCGGGGTGCAGGAGCGGCAGGGCGGGGCGTAGCTGCCGTGGAGGGGGTCGCCGTCCTCGCGGATGTGGCGGGCGGTGAGTTTGGAGTGTTTGAGGGAGCGGCGTGCCTCGCTGTGGGTGAGGGGTTTTCGCCGGGCTCGTTTGGAGCGGTTCTCCTCGGTGGCGGTGAGGTGGCGGGAGAGCAGTATGGCTTCGGGGCAGCGGCCGGTGAAGCGCTCTCGCTGACCGCTGATGAGGGTGTCGAGGAAGTCCTGTACGAGCGGGTGGAGCGTGGGTGGCTGGTCGCCTTTGCCCGCGGTGCTGGTGAGGGTTTCGCCGCGGACGGAGAGTGCGGCGGCGACGGCGGGCAGGATGCCGTCGCGGCGCCGGTGGAGTGCGGGCGGCCGGCTTGGTTCCGTGCTGCTCCAACTGAGGCGTGGGTCACCGGATGTGCCGGTCGGTGCTGTGTGCAAGGTGCTGTCCCTCCCGTGCCCGCGGCGGGTAGCCGCTGGTGTCACGTCCCCCGAGTTTGCGGGGACAGCCTGCCAAATGTGACGGGCCGTGGGGAAGCTGGGGCGCGTTTCGGGGGGTTGTGTCGGCTCTGGGTCACTCTTGAGTGACGGTTGGTCACGGGTTCGAAGGGGTGTGGCGGCGGCTGGGAGAAGTACCTGAGTCCCTCTTGCCCCACCGAATAGGCTGTGCTGAACCAGGGCTGTGCTGAACCAGCCGGAAGCAGCAGGGGGCAACCGCCATGACGACAGGTCGGCTCGGGCAGCAAGCCGCGCCACCGAACGCGGCCTATGCCGGGCAGGTCGTGCATTTTCCGGACCCGGTCCGGGCCGCTCGCCATCCGAGGGGGGTGCGGGTGGACGAGGACGGCTATCCGGATTTCTCGCCGTACGCGCGCGCCGCCGCGGAGATCGCGGATCCTCCGGAGGGGTTCGGCGTGGACGAGTTGCGGCTCACGGACTATGTGTCGGCGAACACGGCGTTGCACGCGGCGGGGCACGAGTTGTGGGACACGATTCCCCCGGTGGCCACTCCGCATGGTCTGACCTGGCACCATGTGCCGGCTTCGCGGCGGCTGGTGCTGGTGCCTGTTGAGGTGAAGGCGTTGCTGCGGCATCACGGTGGTCTGGCGACGACGCGTGTGGATCATGACAAGCGCGGTACGCGGCCGTTGCGGGAGACCCGGCCGGTGCATTTCGGGCTGCCGAAGGCGTCGTTGTCGGTGAGTGAGCAGCAGCTTCTGGGGGTGGAGGAGGATCTGGGGTATCGGCTGCCGGGTGCCTATCGCGCGTTTTTGAAGGCGGCGGGTGGGTGCGCGCCGGTGGGGGTGGCGCTCGACGCGGAGCTGGGGCTGCTGGTGGATCAGCCGTTTTTCACGGTGCGGGACGAGGCGGCGGTCAATGACCTGGTGTATGTCAACAAGTGCCTGCGGGACCATGTGACCAAGGATTACCTGGGTGTCGGTTTTGTCCAGGGTGGCATTCTCGCGGTCAAGGTGAAGGGTGAGCGGCGCGGTTCGGTCTGGTTCTGTGCGTACGACGACGCCCGGGACCGGGGCGAGTGGGATGTGCGGGAGCGGGTGGAGCGGCTGTTGCTGCCCTGCGGGGACGATTTCGATGTCTTTCTGGGGCGGTTGGCGGGCAGTCCGCCCGAGTTGGAGACCGTGGCGAACCTGATGGTGGACGGCGGCTTCGCGCGCGCCGTCCCGGTGGAGGGGTGAGCGCGATGGTGACCTTCGCACAGGCGCAGGAGCGCGCGGACGACTGGGTCAATGGCGATGTGCCGGGTTACCAGCACCGTGAGGTGCGGGTGCGGGAGTTCGAGCTGGGTTTTGTCGTGTGGGCGGAGGACCGCGAGGACGGTCCCACGTCGGACGGCGGGCGGCAGCGGCTGGTGATAGCCCGGGACAGTGGTGAGGCGACGCTGTGGCCGGGGCTGCCGGTGGGTGAGGTGATCCGGCGGTACGAGGAGGAGTACGGGGCGCCGGTCGAGGCGCCTTCGGCGGCCGAGCCGCCGCAGCGGATCGATCTGAATCAGACGTCGTTCCTGCTGACTCCGCCCGAGTGGCTCCAGGAGGCGGCGGACAGGCTGGGGATTTCGGACCGGCGGCCGGCAACCGCTCCGGGTTCTGCGGGCTCTTCGGGTGCCGCGGCGGCTTCTGGTCCGTCCTCGGGGCCGACTTCGGGCGCCGGTACGGCGGCGAACGCGCCGGGCGGCGGCTCTCCCTGGGCCGCGCCGGGTGCGCCGGGCGGTCGCGGCGGGGCGTACGTGCCCACCGCCAACGACGGGGTGCCGGCCGGGGCCACACCCTGGGCCGGTACCGACACGAACGCGTCGCCCGGGTCGGCGGAGGACGGTTCCGTGCCGCTGCCTGCGACGGTCTTCGCGGCGCCGCTCCCGGCGGCGGACGAGGTGCGTGCCGCATCGCCCGTGGCGCCCGGTGACGCGCCGACGACGCTTCTGCCGGGCGGCGGCGAGCTGCCGCCCACCACGGTGAATCCGGTGCTGGGCGGCGGGGCGGCGGGTCCTGGCGCGCCCTTGCCGGCCGGTCCCGGGGCCGCGGACATCGCGGACGCCGCGACGAGCAAGGCGCAGGCACCGCGGCGCGGTCCCGGTGGTGGCGGAGCGACGCCTCCGCCGCCGCCCGGTGCTCCGGGGGTGCCGGGCGCGCGGCCGTCCGTTCCGCCGCCGCTTTCTGGGCCGGGTGCGCCCGGTGCTCCGGCGGGCGGCTATCTGCCGACGCAGCTTGTCCCGCAGGCAGGTCCCGGCGGGCCGCGGCCTTCCGGGCCTCCGGCCGCACCGCCGCCCGGTGCGCCCGGGCCTTCCGGTGTGCCCGGGGGCGAGCCGCATCACGCGCCGACGATGTTCGCGGGCCCGGCGCGGGGCGGGCAGGTCCCGCCCCCGGCTCCGCCCCAGGTGCCGGGTCCGCCCGGTCCGCCGGGTGTCCCGGGGGGCGCGCAGCACGCCGAGACGATGCTCGCCGGTCCCGGCCGGGCGGGTCCGCCGCCGGCGCCTCCCGGGCCGCCCGGTGTGCCGCCGGCCGGTCCCGGCCCCGTGCCGCCGCCGGTCCCGGCGGGGTACGGCTATCCGCAGCAGCCGCCCGCGCTTCCGACGGTCGGCCCCGGCTATCAGGCCGTGCTGCGTTATCGCGCGCCCGACGGCTCCGAGGCCCGGCTCATCAGGCGTTCCGCGCCCGGCACTCCGCATCCCGAGTGGCAGCTCCTGCATGAGCTGCGCGCCCTGAATGTGCCGCCGCAGCAGGTGCTGGAGCTGCATACGGAGCTGGAGTCGTGCGAGCTGCCCGGCGGTTACTGCGCGCGCATGATCAGGGAGACCTGGCCGCAGGTGCGGATCACCAGCGTCGCCCCGTACGGCCAGGACCACGCGGGCCGGCAACAGGGCATGCGGCATCTCCTCACTCATCAGGGTGAGTTGCATCAGGTCGCGGACGGCCCCGCGCGGCCCGCGCCGGTGCGTGCGCCGCTGCCGCCGCTGCCCCCCGCGCCGCCCGTCCCGCCGGAGGGCGTCGCGCAGGAGCTGATGGGGGCGTTCGGCCCGGCGGGCATCTGCCGGTTCGACCAGCGGGCGGTGTCCCGTCAGGGGGTGCCGGAGATTGTGGCGCGGACGCTGGTGTGGGCGGGTCTGCCGGCCGATTTCGGGCCGTTCTTCTGGGCCCAGCCGCCGCAGCCGGTGGTGCCCACGCTGGCGGAGCTGGCCGCGCAGCGGCAGGTGCCGGCCGCGCCGGACGCGAACTCGTATCTGGTGATGGGCAGCGACTTCGGCCGGGCGATCTGTGTCCAGTACGGCACGGCGCACATCATGGCGGTGCCGGTCGAGGCCGGTCCCGGCGGGCAGTCGCTGCCGGCGCAGTTCGTGAACACCGGGCTGCCGGAGTTCGCGCGTTCGCTGGCGCTGCTCGGCCGGATGTGGCGGCTGCGCTTCGGTCTCAACCCGGAGCAGGCGGGCCGCTGGACGGTCGACTTCCAGGCGCAGCTCTCGGTGCTCGATCCGGCGGCGCTGTCGTCGCCGGAGAGCTGGTGGTCGGTGCTGCTGGAGCAGATGTGGGACGGTCTGCTCTGAGCTGACCGCGGCCCGGTGGCCGCGCGACAGGTGAACGGCCGAGGCGCTCCCCGCGAGATGCGGTGGGCGCCTCGGCCGTTCGCGTTTTCCGGTGCCGTGCACCGCGAGCCGTGTCCTGGACCTGGCCGGCCGGGGGGAGTGTCGCGGTATGGGCAGTTCGGTCCTTTCCGACAGGATTACTCCGGATGGTGTTTTGTGTCGGAAAGGGGTTTCAACGATGGGTGCTGCATGGCTGTCGGCGCACGGCTTCGCGTCGGTACGGGGGCGTGGCTACTGCCCGGCGCAGGTCGATCAGCGGGTTACGGCGCTGTACCGGGAGCGTGCCGATGCCTGGGAGCGCGCGGCGCGCCTCACCGGCATCGTCACGCGGATGGAGGACGAGACGGCGGGGATGCGCAAGCGGGTGGCGTCCCTGGCGCCGCAGTCGTACGAGACGCTCGGCCATCGTGCCCAGCAGATCCTGCTTCTCACCGTGGAGCAGGCCGAGGCGGTACGGGCCCGGGCGCACGAGGACGCGCGGGCGGTGATCGATGGGGCGGGGGCCACGGCGGACCAGCTCAGGGAGAGAGCCCGCGCCCAGGCGGATTCCGTGGGGGCGGCGGCGGAGCACTACGCGGGTCGGGTGCTGGAGGCGGCCAGGAGCGCGGCCGACGCGGAGCTGGCAGAGGCGCGCCGCGACGCCGACGAGCAGCGCGAGGCGGCGCTGGAGATGCTGGCGGAGACACGCCGCCGGGCCCAGGCCGCGGTCGGCGGTCCCCAGCAGGGGCAGATCGAGCGGCTGGTGGCGGCGGAGCGGGAGTTCGCCGAGCGGGAGGCCGCGGTGGAGCTCCAGCAGGCGGAACTCGCGGCGTACGCGGAGGTCCGGCTCATGCACGCGCAGCGGCTCTTCTTCGAGGCGGGGGAGCGGGCGCGGTCCGGTCAGCAGAACGCCCGGGCCAGGGCCGCCGATCTGGTCGGGCAGGCGCGGGCGCGGGCGGACCGGATCGCGCGGGACACGGAGCGGGTGCTGCGGGAGCACAACGAGGCATGTGAGGAGATGCGGGCGCACCTGGCGCAGGTGCGGAGCAGTCTGGCGGCGCTGACCGGGCGCGTCCCGGTGACGGGCTGAGCCGGCGGGGGCCCGGTGCCGTGCGCCGGCGGGCGCGTGTGTCAGTCGCCGTCCTTCTCCGCGATGACGGGGAAGCGGTGCGGTGCCACGAAGAGGAGCACCAGCAGGGCGACGGCGGCGGCCCCGGCCGCGCCGAGGTAGACGTGGTCGACCGCCGCGTCCACCGCCCGGCGCAGATAGTCCGCGGCTTCGGCGGTGAGCGCGCCGGGGTTCTCCAGTGCGCGCGAGACCGAGTCGAGGTCGTCGGGGAGTCCCGGCGTGGGCGGGTCGGCGAGCCGGGCGGCGAGGACGGTGTTGGCGACGGCGCCGAACAGCGCGGCGCCCACGCTCTGCCCGACCTGGCGGCAGAAGAGTATGGACGCGGTGGCCGTGCCGCGCTCCGACCAGCCGACGGTCGACTGGACGCCGACGATCAGGGGGAGCTGGAACAGCCCGAGCGCGCCGCCGAGCAGCAGCATGATCAGGGCCGGCTGCCAGGGCTTGCCGGGGAAGGGCAGCAGGGGGAAGGCCAGCAGCACCAGCATCGCCAGTGAGATTCCGGTGATCGCGGTCCGGCGGAAGCCGATGCGGTTGTAGAGCCGGTTGGCGAGGGCCGCGGAGACCGGCCAGCTCAGCGTCATCGCGGAGAGGACGAAGCCGGCGGCTATCGGGCCGAGGCCGAGCACGGACTGCGCGTAGGTCGGGAGGAAGACGGTCGGGGCGACCATCAGCAGACCGAGGGCGCCGAGTGCGAGATTGACGGCGGCGATGGTCCTGCGGCGCCAGACCCATCCCGGAATGATCGGCTCCGCCGCGCGCCGCTCGATGACCACCGTGAGGGCGGCGAGCACGGCGCTGCCGCCCAGGAAGGCGAACGAGGGCGCGGACAGCCAGGGCCAGGCGATGCCGCCCTGGACGAGGGCGGTGAGCAGCAGCGCGCCGGTGGCGAAGACGGCGAGGGCGCCCGCCCAGTCGATACGGGGGCGGGGCGCCCCTACGGTGCGGGCGGCGCGGCCGGACGTGCCGGCGGGCGGTGGGGACGCGTCCTTCCGGACGGCCGGCGTGGCACCGGCTGTGGGGGCAGGGGTACGGCCCGGCTCCCGCAGGTGCCTGACCACCAGCCAGAGCGCGACGGCGCCCACCGGCAGATTGATCAGGAAGATCCAGCGCCAGTCCGCGTATCCGGCGAGCAGCCCGCCGAGAGCGGGTCCCGCGACGGACGACATGGCCCAGACCGTCGACAGTTTGGCCTGGATCCTGGGGCGTTCCTTGAGCGGGTAGAGGTCGGCCGCGATGGTCTGCACCGTGCCCTGGAGCGCGCCGCCGCCGAGGCCCTGGACGACGCGGAACGCGATCAGGGAGGCCATGTTCCAGGCGGTCGCGCAGAGCACGGAGCCGATGAGGAAGAGGACGATCCCGGCGATCAGGACCGGTTTGCGGCCGAAGGTGTCCGAGAGCTTGCCGTACACGGGCAGGGTGACGGTCACGGCGAGCAGATAGCCGGAGAACAGCCAGGAGAAGACGGCGAATCCGCCGAGGTCGCCGACGATCTGCGGGACGGCCGTGGAGACGATGGTGCCGTCCAGCGCGGCGAGCGCCATGGCGAGCATCAGTGCGGCGACGACCGGCCCGCGGCCCCGCTCGCCGTCCGGCCGGCTGCCGCGGCGGCTTCGGGGGCCGGGGGGCGCGGGGACGGCCGCGGGTGCCGGGGCCTCCGGTGTCGCTTCGGTACGTCCGGTGTCCTCGGTACTTCCGCCGGCGCCGCTCACGGGATCCCTTCCCTATGCATGTATTTCCGTGGGACACCTTCTCACCCGCGTGGCGTGGTGCGGGAGGGCGCGGGTCCCGGCCGGTGCCGCGCCCCGGGGCTGTCCGTGCTCTCCGCCCGCGTCCTTCTCTGGGGGCTTCCCTCGGGGCCGGGTCCCCTAGGGGGTTCTCCTTACCTACGGCCAGGGGTCGTTCGTCCCGGCGGACGACGAGAAGACGGCCGCCCGTTCCTTAACTTTGTCTTACGGCTACGGAGGGCCCGCGGGCGTCCGGCGGGGGCTCACCGGAGCAGGGGGGTGGGGAAAACCTCAGGCGAAGACTGCGCTGCGCACCAGCGCGCCGGGGCCCCGGAGTCAGCAGACTCAGAGCACACAGGACGACAGCGGTGATTCGACCTCATCACCGGCTGTCGCGGCTTCCATCAATGTATCGACTGACATAGGAGATTTACCGTGACAACGGCTGTGACCATTCCCAGGCACGGGGGTACTGGAGGGCCTACGGCCGTCGCGGCGAGAGCGCGCCAGGTCGTCAAGGCGTACGGCTCGGGGGAGACGCGGGTCGTCGCGCTCGACCATGTCGATGTGGACATCGCACGGGGGCAGTTCACCGCGATCATGGGCCCGTCGGGCTCCGGCAAGTCGACACTGATGCACTGCCTCGCCGGTCTGGACACCGTCACCTCGGGGGAGATCCACCTCGACGCGACGGAGATAACGAAGCTCAAGGACAAGCGGCTCACCCAACTGCGCAGGGACCGGATCGGCTTCATCTTCCAGGCGTTCAACCTCCTGCCGACGCTGAACGCCCTGGAGAACATCACTCTGCCCATGGACATCGCCGGCCGTAAGCCGGACCCCGCGTGGCTGCGGCAGGTCGTGGACACGGTGGGGCTCGCGGACCGGCTCAAGCACCGGCCCACCCAGCTCTCCGGGGGACAGCAGCAGCGGGTCGCGGTGGCCAGGGCGCTCGCCGCCCGCCCCGAGATCATCTTCGGTGACGAGCCGACCGGAAATCTGGACTCGCGCGCCGGCGCCGAGGTGCTGGGCTTTCTGCGCCGGTCCGTCGACGATCTGGGACAGACGATCGTGATGGTGACGCACGACCCGGTCGCCGCGTCCTACGCGGACCGGGTGCTGTATCTGGCGGACGGCCGGATCGTGGACGAGATGATCAGGCCGACGGCCGACGCCGTCCTCGACCGCATGAAGGACTTCGACGCGCGGGGGCGGACGTCGTGACCGTGGTCAAGACCTCACTGCGCAATTTCGTCGCGCACAAGGGGCGGATGGCGCTCTCCGCCGTGGCCGTCCTGCTGTCGGTCGCGTTCGTGTCGGGCACGCTCGTGTTCACCGACACGATGAACACGACGTTCGACAAGCTCTTCGCCGCGACCTCCGCCGATGTCACGGTCAGCCCCAAGGCCGCCAAGGGCGCGAACGAGACCTCGCAGACGGGCAAGCCCGAGACGCTGCCCGCCTCGGCCGTCGAGAGGGTCGGGGCGGCGGACGGTGTGAAGTCCGTCGAGGGCGCCGTCAGCAGCATGAGCGTGACCGTTGTCGACGCCGACAACAAGAACGTCGGGGCGACCAGTGGCGCGCCGACCATCGCGGGCAACTGGACCCGCAACGACCTCCGTTCGATGGAGATCACCTCGGGCCACGCGCCGCGCGGCCCCACCGAGGTGATGGTCGACGCCGACACGGCGGAGAAGCACCACCTCGCCCTCGGTGACTCGCTGCGGACCATCGCGGTCACGGGTGACTTCACGGCGAAGATCGCCGGTATCGCCACCTTCAAGGTCACCAACCCGGGCGCGACGGTCCTCTACTTCGACACCGCCACCGCCCAGCGCCAACTGCTCGGCGACACGGGCCGGTTCACCCAGCTCTTTGTGACCGCGGAGCAGGGCGTCAGCGACAGCCGGCTCAAGCGGGACGTGGCGGCCGCGCTCGGCTCCGGTCCCTACAAGCTCCAGACGCAGCAGGAGGCCGCGGACGCGAACCGCTCGGACGTCGGCTCCTTCCTCGACGTGATGAAGTACGCGATGCTCGGCTTCGCCGGGATCGCCTTCCTCGTCGGCATCTTCCTGATCGTCAACACCTTCTCGATGCTGGTCGCCCAGCGGACCCGTGAGATCGGCCTGATGCGGGCGCTCGGCTCCAGCCGTAAGCAGGTCAACCGCTCGGTGCTGCTGGAGGCCGTGCTGCTGGGAATCGTCGGCTCGGTGGCCGGTGTCGGCGCCGGCGTGGGGCTCGCCGTCGGACTGATGAAGGTCATGTCCGCCATCGGCATGGAGCTGTCCACGCAGGATCTGACCGTGAAGTGGACGACCCCGGTGATCGGGCTGGTGCTCGGCGTCGTGGTCACTGTCCTCGCGGCCTATGTCCCGGCCCGGCGGGCGGGGAAGATCTCACCGATGGCCGCGCTGCGTGACGCCGGTACCCCGGCGGACGGCAGGGCCGGCTGGATCCGGGCGGCCCTGGGACTGGTCCTCACGGGCGCCGGCGCCGCCGCTCTCCTCACATCGGCGGGGGCCGACGAGGCGAGCGAGGGCTCACTCTTCCTCGGTGCCGGGGTGGTCCTCACCCTCATAGGCTTTGTGGTCATCGGTCCGCTGCTCGCGGGCGGTCTGGTCCGGGTGCTGAGCGTGGTCGTGCTGCGGATGTTCGGCCCGGTCGGCCGGATGGCGGAGCGCAACGCGCTGCGCAATCCGCGGCGCACGGGAGCGACGGGCGCCGCGCTGATGATCGGGCTCGCGCTGGTCGCCTGTCTCTCGGTGGTCGGCTCCTCCATGGTCGCCTCGGCCACCGACGAGCTGGACAAGTCGGTCGGCGCGGACTTCATCATCCAGTCGGGGAACGGCCAGCCGATCATGCCGCAGGCGCAGGCCGCGCTGGAGAAGACTCCGGACCTCGCGCATGTCACCGAGTACAAGTGGGTCGACGTCAAGCTGACGGATCCGTCGGGGAAGACCGACGACGTGGGGCTGGTGGCCGCCGATCCGAGCTATGCCCAGGACCTGCGGCGGGAGACCGTCGCGGGGGAGCTGGCGGCGGCGTACGGGAAGAACGCGATGTCGGTCGGCGACGCCTATGCCAAGGAGCACGGCATCGAGGTCGGTGACGAGATGTCCGTCAGCTTCCCGGGTGGAAAGACCGCCGGGCTGAAGATCGCGGCGATCACCTCGGACGACACAAGCGTCGACAAGGGCGCGATGTACACGAACATCACGACCGCCGAGCTGTATGTGCCCGCCGACAAGATGCCCAAGAACATGATCATGTTCGCGGCGGCGGAGGACGGCAAGGAGAAGGAGGCGTACGCCGCCCTGAAGGACTCGCTCGCCGCGTATCCGCAGTACAAGGTGCAGGACCAGACCGACTTCAAGCAGGATCTCAAGGACCAGATAGGCCAGCTCCTCAATATCGTCTACGGCCTGCTGGCTCTCGCGATCATCGTCGCGGTACTGGGTGTGGTGAACACCCTGGCCCTCTCGGTGGTGGAGCGGACCCGCGAGATCGGTCTGCTGCGGGCGATCGGGCTCTCCCGCCGCCAGCTTCGCCGGATGATCCGGCTGGAGTCCGTGGTCATCGCCCTCTTCGGTGCCCTGCTCGGCCTCGGTCTGGGCATGGGCTGGGGCACGGCGGCGCAGAAGCTGCTGGCGCTGGAGGGGCTCGGAGTGCTGGAGATCCCGTGGCCGACGATCCTGACGGTCTTTGTGGCCTCGGCCTTCGTCGGACTGTTCGCGGCGCTGGTCCCGGCCTTCCGGGCCGGACGGATGAACGTCCTCAACGCGATCGCCACCGAGTAGGGCGATACCGTAGGGGCCCTCCGGCCCCGGTGGGCGTCCTCCAACGCCCACCGGGGCCGGAGTGCTGTCCGCCCCGGGGCGGCGCGCCCGGCCGGGGACGACCCGGGGCCGCGGGGCCGGGCGGCCGGCGGCGGCAACCGGCGGCGGGCGGCGACCGCGAGTGGCCCGGCGGCGTCGTACGCTGGACAACCCCCGGCCCGTGAGACGTGTCGGGTCCTTCGCGTTGTCCATCCCTCCCGCCTCCCTCCCGCCTCACCACCGCCTCTCATCGCACGTTCCATCGCCTCGCCTCTCACCACCCGGACGGAACCCCCTTCATGAGCCTGCACGGTCTGCTGGACGCCGTAGTACGTGACCCGGCGCTCGCCGAAGCGGTGAAGGCCGCCACCGACGGTCACCGCATGCATGTCGACCTGATCGGACCGCCCGCCGCGCGGCCGTTCGCGGTGGCGGCGCTGGCACGGGAGGCCGGACGGCCGGTGCTGGCGGTGACGGCCACGGGCCGGGAGGCGGAGGATCTGGCGGCGGCCCTGCGTTCCCTGCTCGACCCGGACACCGTCGTCGAGTACCCGTCGTGGGAGACCCTGCCGCACGAGCGGCTCTCACCCCGCTCGGACACCGTGGGACGCCGGCTCGCCGTGCTGCGCCGGCTCACGCATCCCGCGCAGGACGACCCGGCGGCCGGGCCGCTGAGCGTTGTGGTCGCGCCCGTGCGTTCCGTACTCCAGCCGCAGGTCAAGGGGCTCGGCGAGCTGGAGCCCGTCGCCCTGCGCAGCGGGCAGAGCGCCGACCTGAACGAGGTCACCGAGGCGCTGGCCGCCGCCGCGTACGCCCGGGTGGAGCTGGTCGAGAAGCGCGGTGAGTTCGCCGTACGCGGCGGCATCCTGGATGTGTTCCCGCCCACCGAGGAGCACCCCTTGCGGGTGGAGTTCTGGGGCGACGACGTCGAGGAGATCCGGTACTTCAAGGTGGCCGACCAGCGGTCCCTGGAGGTCGCCGAGCACGGCCTGTGGGCACCGCCCTGCCGTGAGCTGCTGCTGACGGCCGAGGTACGGCAGCGGGCCGCCGCGCTCGCCGAGCTCCACCCGGAGCTGGGCGAGCTGCTCGGCAAGATCGCCGAAGGGATCGCGGTCGAGGGCATGGAATCCCTCGCGCCGGTCCTCGTCGACGACATGGAACTCCTGCTGGACGTCCTGCCGAAGGGCTCCATGACCCTGGTCTGCGACCCGGAGCGGGTGCGGACCAGGGCGTCGGACCTGGTGGCGACGAGTCAGGAGTTCCTCCAGGCGTCCTGGGCCGCCAGCGCGGGCGGCGGAGAGGCCCCGATCGATGTCGGCGCGGCCTCGCTGTGGTCCATCGCGGACGTCCGGGACCGGGCGCGTGAGCTGGGCATGATGTGGTGGTCGGTCTCCCCGTTCGCCGTCGACGAGGAGATCACGGAGGAGTCCATCACGCTGGGGATGCGCGCGCCCGAGACCTATCGCGGCGACACCGCCCGCGCGCTGGCCGACACCAAGGGCTGGCTGGCGGACGGCTGGCGCACGGTGTTCGTCACCGAGGGCCACGGCACGGCGTCCCGTACCGTCGAGGTCCTCGGCGGCGAGGGCATCCCCGCCCGGCTGGACACGCCGGGCGCGCGCAGCGCCGCCGGTCTCGCCGAGATCAGCCCGTCCGTCGTGCATGTCGCCTGCGGCTCGATCGACTACGGCTTCGTGGACCCGGCGCTGAAGCTCGCCGTGCTCACGGAGACGGACCTGTCCGGCCAGAAGGCGGCCGGCAAGGACGGCCAGCGGATGCCGGCCAAGCGACGCAAGACCATTGACCCGCTCACGCTGGAGGCGGGCGACTTCATCGTCCACGAGCAGCACGGCGTGGGCCGCTATGTGGAGATGGTGCAGCGTACGGTCCAGGGCGCGACCCGTGAGTACCTGCTCGTCGAGTACGCCCCCGCCAAGCGCGGCCAGCCCGGCGACCGGCTGTACATCCCCACCGACCAGCTCGAACAGGTCACCAAGTACGTCGGTGGCGAGGCCCCGACGCTGCACCGGCTGGGCGGCGCGGACTGGACGAAGACCAAGCAGCGGGCCAAGAAGGCGGTCAAGGAGATCGCCGCCGACCTGATCAAGCTCTACTCGGCGCGGATGGCCGCGCCCGGCCATGCCTTCGGCCAGGACACCCCCTGGCAGCGGGAGCTGGAGGACGCCTTCCCGTACGTGGAGACACCGGACCAGCTCTCCACGATCGCCGAGGTCAAGGAGGACATGGAGAAGACGGTCCCGATGGACCGGCTGATCTGCGGCGACGTCGGCTACGGCAAGACAGAGATCGCCGTACGGGCGGCCTTCAAGGCCGTCCAGGACGGCAAGCAGGTCGCGGTGCTGGTACCGACGACGCTGCTGGTGCAGCAGCACTTCGGCACGTTCTCCGAGCGGTACGCGCAGTTCCCGGTCGTCGTGAGGGCGCTGTCCCGCTTCCAGACGGACGCGGAGGCGAAGGCGACGCTCCAGGGCCTGCGGGAGGGCTCGGTCGACCTGGTCATCGGGACGCACCGGCTGTTCTCCTCGGAGACCAAGTTCAAGGATCTGGGCCTGGTCATCGTCGACGAGGAGCAGCGCTTCGGCGTGGAGCACAAGGAGCAGCTCAAGAAGCTCCGCGCCAATGTCGACGTGCTCACGATGTCCGCGACGCCCATCCCCCGCACGCTCGAAATGGCCGTCACCGGTATCCGTGAGATGTCGACGATCACCACGCCGCCGGAGGAGCGCCATCCGGTGCTGACCTTCGTGGGCCCCTACGAGGAGAAGCAGATCGGCGCGGCCATCCGGCGTGAGCTGCTGCGCGAGGGCCAGGTGTTCTACATCCACAACCGTGTCGAGTCGATCGACCGGGCCGCCGCCCGGCTGCGCGAGATCGTCCCGGAGGCGCGGATCGCCACGGCGCACGGGCAGATGTCCGAACAGGCCCTGGAGCAGGTCGTGGTGGACTTCTGGGAGAAGAAGTTCGATGTGCTGGTCTCCACGACGATCGTCGAGTCGGGTATCGACATCGCCAACGCCAACACCCTGATCGTGGAGCGCGGCGACAACTTCGGTCTGTCGCAGTTGCATCAGTTGCGCGGCCGTGTCGGGCGGGGGCGGGAGCGCGGCTACTCCTACTTCCTCTATCCGCCGGAGAAGCCGCTGACGGAGACGGCTCATGAGCGGCTGGCGACGATCGCCCAGCACACCGAGATGGGCGCGGGCATGTATGTCGCCATGAAGGACCTGGAGATCCGGGGCGCGGGCAATCTGCTCGGCGGTGAGCAGTCCGGCCATATCGCGGGTGTCGGCTTCGATCTGTATGTCCGGATGGTGGGCGAGGCCGTGGCCGACTACCGCGCCTCCCTCGACGGCGGGGTGGTGGAGGAAGCGCCGCTGGAGGTCAAGATCGAGCTGCCCGTCGACGCGCATGTCCCGCACGACTACGCGCCGGGCGAGCGGCTGCGTCTGCAGGCGTACCGGGCGATCGCCTCCGCGAACACGGAGGAGGACATCAGGGCGGTCCGTGAGGAGCTCACCGACCGTTACGGCAAGCTTCCCGAGCCGGTGGAGAATCTGCTGCTGGTGGCGGGGCTGCGGATGCTCGCGCGGGCGTGCGGTGTCGGCGAGATCGTGCTCCAGGGGCCGAACATCCGCTTCGCTCCGGTGGAGCTGCGGGAGTCCCAGGAGCTGCGGCTGAAGCGGCTCCATCCCCGGACGGTCATCAAGCCGGCGGCGCATCAGATCCTGGTCCCGCGTCCGACGGCGGGCAAGATCGGCGGCAAGCCGGTGGTGGGGCGTGAACTGCTGGTGTGGACGGGGGAGTTTCTCACGACGATTCTGGGTTCGTGACCGGGGCACACGTCTGATGCCGGGACGGTCCGGCCTGAGACGTAGGGTGCGTACGTGGGCGGACTTGGGGGGCAGATGTCACGAACGTGTCGTCGTGGAGGGGCTGTTGTCCTCTCGCTACTGGTGCTCGCGGGCTGCGGGGAGGAACTCGGCGCGGATCCGGGTCTCCCGGCACCGGCCGGTACGTACGGCGCCGGGCCGCTGGCCAACCCCGACGGTACGAAGCCGGGGCTGGCGCCGATCACGTCGGAGTCCGACCGGGAGGCCGCGCGGCAGCTCATCGCCCGGGTGCACACCGCGGGCCGGGGGCCGAAGACCGGCTACGACCGGGACGAGTTCGGCTACGCGTGGATGGACTCGGCCGACGGGGTGCCGCTGGCGCACAACGGCTGCGACACGCGGAACGATCTGCTGAACCGCGACGGCGAGAAGCTGCGCTTCCGGTCCGGTTCCGACTGTGTGGTCGTCGCCATGACGCTGCGGGATCCGTACACCGGCAAGACCATCGAGTGGCGCAAGGCGCAGGCGTCGAAGGTGCAGATCGACCATGTGATGCCGCTGTCGTACGACTGGCAGATGGGCGCGGCGCACTGGAGCAAGGACAAGCGCGAGCAGATAGCCAACGATCCCCTGAATCTCATTCCGGTCGACGGGCCCACCAACAGCTCCAAGAGCGATTCGGGCCCCGCCTCGTGGCTGCCCCCGGACAGGCGGATCCGGTGCTCGTACGTGGTGCGGTTCGCGCAGGTCTCCCTCAAGTACGAGCTGCCGGTGACGGCGGCGGACAAGCGGATGATGCAGCGCCAGTGCGGCGGCTGACCGGCGGCTGACCGGCGGCTGACGCGGGCACGGGGGAGCCGGGGAGGCCGCCCCCCTCCGGCGGCCTCCCCGGTGTGTGGAGCGGTGCGTCAGCCGCCGAGCTTGTCCAGGTCCAGGATGTCCTTGTCGGTGGGAGCCTTCGCGGGCACCGGCTTGTTGTAGTCGCTGAAGACCATCGTGGCGGGGTCACTGCCGGTGGAGACGATCTTGAGCAGGTAGGGCTCGCCCTCCGTGGCGACATGGATCGTGTAGGTGTCCTTCGCGTCGACCTCCTTGAGCGACATCGCCGGCCGGCCGTTCACGGTGCTCAGAGGTCCCTTGCGGGCCAGTGAGCCGCCCTCGTAGTCGGACAGGAGCTGGTCCAGGTCGCAGAAACCGGTGAAGTCCTTGGCGTCGGCGGACGAGGCGTCGGTCTTCACCCAGCGGTTGGCGAGCATCTTGACCACCGCGTCGGTGTCGGCCTTCGGCTCTCCCTTGCCCTGGGCCCGCAGGAATTCCTCGTCGTACTTCATGTAGACGGTCTTGGCGACCTTCGTGATGATCACGGTGCCCTCGTCGTTCATCGACAGGGTGCCCGTGCAGTCGCCCTTGGTGGAGAGGGCCATGTCGAACACGATGTGGCCCTCCTCCGGGTCCCGCAGATCGGCCTTGAGGGTCAGTGAGGAGGCGCCGCGGGTGGCCTTGACCGCCTTGTCGGCTATCTCGGGGCCCGAGAGATCCGCGAACGGCGCGGGCTTCTTGTCGGTGCGGCTTCCGGCGGGCTTGCCGGGGTCCTTGGCGTCCTGGCCGAGCGGGCCGCAGGCGGGCAGGGTCAGGGCGGCGACCGCGCAGAGCGCGCCGAGTACGCCACGACGGACACGAGGAGAGGCGGTGAGGGACATGAGGGTTCTCCGGAAGACGCTGAGGATGGACGTGAGCGGGCGGGCCGGCCCGGGGCCGGGAGGCGGAGCTTCAGGTCACGCGGGCACGAGTCAGGGGCGGGGCCCCGGTGGATCTCGTGGGTTGCCCTTCGGCGGGACGTGCTGGTGTAGCGATGAGTCAATAACAGCAGAGCCTGTGAACCGAGTCAACATGGAAAGCCCTCGTTACTCGTGTCCGCGCTGTGAATCGATCTGTCTCGCGGTCGCCGCTATGCTCGACGCCACAGCAGCCGCGTGGTGAAGGAGGCAGTCAGGTGCCGGAGAACGCAGCAGAAGTGACGGCTGCCGGGATCGCCAGGCTCGCGGGGGTGGGGCGCGCGGCGGTCAGCAACTGGCGGCGCCGGCACGCCGACTTCCCGCAGCCCGTAGGCGGCACCGAGACCAGCCCGTCCTTCGCGCTCGGCGAGATCGAGCGGTGGCTGCGTGACCAGGGAAAGATCGCCGAGGTGCCGCCGCGGGAACGGATCTGGCAGCAGCTCACCGCCGACCCCGCGGGCGCCGCCACCGCGCTGGTCCGCGTGGGCAGCGTCCTGCTGCTCGTACGGGAGCGACCGGCGCGGTGGCGGGAGCTGGCCACCGCCTCCGACGCCCGCCTCACCGAGCTGCTGCCCCCGGCCCTCGAAGAGGTCCTCGTACCGCGCTTCGCGGAGGCGGCCGGCCGGGCCGTCCACACCCCGCCGCCCCCGGAACTCCTCGCCTCCGTACCACTGCTGCGCGGCGCCGCCGAACTGGCCGCCGAGACGGGCGCCCGCGCGACCTTCGAGTTCCTGCTCGGCCGGTACCTCGACGCCAACCCGCGCCAGTACACCCTCACTCCGCCCGAGGCCGCCGCGCTGATGGCGGCGCTCGCCGGCGCGTCGGCCGAGGGCGTGACCGTCCTCGACCCCGCCTCGGGCACCGGCACCCTGCTGCACGCCGTCCCGCATCCGGCCGCCCTGTACGCACAGGAGGCGTCGCCGGAGCTGGCCGCGCTCACCGCGCTGCGCCTCGCCCTCCACACGGACGCAGACATCCGCGCGCGCGCCGGTGACACCCTGCGGGCGGACGCGTTCCCGGACCTCGCCGCCGACGCCGTGCTCTGCCATCCGCCGTTCAACGAGCGCAACTGGGGCCATGACGAGCTGGCCTACGACCCGCGCTGGGAGTACGGATTCCCGGCCCGTACGGAGTCCGAACTGGCCTGGGTCCAGCACGCGCTGGCCCGGCTGCGCCCCGGCGGCACCGCCGTCCTGCTGATGCCGCCGGCCGCCGCGTCCCGTCGCTCGGGCCGCCGCGTCCGCGCCGATCTGCTGCGCCGCGGCGCGCTGCGCGCCGTGGTCGCGCTGCCCGCCGGAGCCGCGCCGCCGTACGGCGTCCCGCTGCACATCTGGGTGCTGCGCAAGCCCGCCTCCGGCGAGCGGACCTCGCCGGAGCTGCTGCTGGTCGACACCGCGGAGCTGTCCCCGCGCGGCGGCCGCGAGGGACTCGACTGGGGCGCCGTCCAGACCGGCGTCCTCGACGCCTGGCGGCCCTTCGACCGCGACGGCACGACCGGGGAACGGCCGGGCGTCAGCCGCGCCCTGCCCGTCATCGAACTCCTCGACGACGACGTGGACCTGGCCCCCGCCCGGCATCTGCCGCCACCGGCCGCCGGCGGCGGCGCGGCCGAACTGGCCGAGGTCCGGGAGCGGCTCGCGGACACCCTGCGGCTCACCGTCGAACTCACCCCGCCGCCCGTCCGCCCCGGCCCGTCGGAGCCGGGCCGCCGGCCCGGTGTCACCGTCGGCGAACTCGCCCGGGCCGGCGCCCTGGAGCTGCGCGCGGGCGGCACCGGGACAGGGCCGGGCCGTGTCCTCACCGAGCAGGACGTCCTCGGTGGCACCGGCCCCTCCGGCACCCTCCCCGAGGGCCCCGGCGAAGAACCCGTCCTGGTCCGGGCCGGCGATGTGATCGTGCCCGTGCTCGGCGGCGGATCCGTCGCGCGCGTCGTCGACGCGGCGACGGCCGGCGCCGCGCTCGGCCGCAACCTCCAGTTGCTGCGTCCGGACCCGGCCGAGCTGGACCCGTGGTTCCTGGCCGGATTCCTGCGCGGCACCGCCAACAACCGGCAGGCGAGCAGCTATGCGTCGACCGCGACCCGGCTCGATGTGCGCCGCCTCCAGCTCCCCCGGCTTCCTCTCGCCGACCAGCGCCGATACGGTGAACAGTTCCGGGCCCTGGCCGCCTTCGAGGACGCGCTGCGCCGCGTGGGACGGCTGGGCGAGACGATGGTGCGGGGGATGTACGACGGCCTGACGGACGGCACCGTCGCGACGTGACCGGGACGACAACGGTTCAGTACAACCCAGGGGCCGTTGTCCGTGTCGGTGTATACGCTCGGATCCTCACCGGACACGTCCGTACGCGCTTCCCCAGGAGCAGAATTGCAGGGCCACGGCTATGCCCCACCACCGCGGGAGGACCGGCGCCGCCCGTCGAACGGCACGCTGGTCACGCTGCGCGTGATTTTCTCCGTGGCGACATTCCTGACCTGTGGAGTGCTCGCCTGGGCCGCGCTCCTGCGGCTCGCGATCGTGACCCGCAGCCGGCTCAACTGGATGGTGTTCGGGGTGGCGATCCTGCTGGACGCGGCCCTGTTCGCCTTCATGGTCGCGACGGGCGAATCGGAGGAGCTCACCGACGGGCAGGCCGTCACGCTGATCGTCGGACTGCTGACGCTCGTCTGCGGCGGCATCACGTACTACCTGGTGGCGGACATACGCCACTACGAGCGGTCCGCGCCGGGCTACCCGCGCTACGGCGCGCATCCGGCGCCGGTGCAGCCCCCACCGGCAGCGCCCGGGTACGGATACGGCTACCCGCCCATGGGTCCCCCGGCGGACCCGGTGGTCCCGGCGCAGCCGCCGGCCGCGCACCAGCCGCCGCGGCCTCCCGGCGGCCTCGACCAGGTGCGCGCGGAGCTGGACGAGCTGAGCGACATCCTGCGCAAGGGCAAAGGACCTGAGGACCGTTGAAGGGACGCGTGGTAGCGGGCCGTTACGAACTGTCCACCGTCATCGGCCAGGGCGGCATGGGCCAGGTCTGGACGGCGTACGACCAGCGGCTCGACCGCCGCGTCGCCGTGAAACTGCTCCGGCCCGACCGGATGGCGGCCGCCACGGGCGCCGACGAGATGCGCCGCCGCTTCGTGCGCGAGTGCCGGGTCACGGCCCAGGTCGACCACCCCGGTCTGGTCACCGTCCATGACGCGGGCAGTGACGACGAGGATCTCTATCTCGTCATGCAGTACGTCGAGGGCGCCGACCTCGCGGACCATCTCGCCGAACACGACCCGTACCCGTGGCCGTGGGCCGTCTCGGTCGCCGCCCAGCTCTGCGCCGTGCTCGCGGCCGTGCACGCGGTGCCCATCGTCCACCGCGACCTCAAGCCGCGCAATGTCATGGTCAAGCCCGACGGCACGGTGATCGTCCTGGACCTCGGGGTGGCCTCCGTCATCGACACCGACACCACCCGCCTCACCCACACCGGCTCTCCCCTAGGCAGCCCCGCCTATATGGCGCCCGAACAGGCGATGGGCGGCGCCGTCGGCCCGTACACCGACCTCTACGCCCTCGGTGTCCTGCTGCACGAACTCCTCAGCGGCACTGTCCCGTTCGCGGGATCCACCGTCCTCGGAGTGCTCCACCGCCATCTGTACGAGCCACCGCTGCCCGTCCGCCGACTCAGACCCGAGATCCCCGAGCCGCTCGAAGGACTCGTCCTGCGGCTGCTGGCCAAGGACCCGGGAGCCCGTCCGTCCGGAGCCCAGGAGGTGTACGAGGACCTCGCGGCGCTGCTGCCGTCCCGCGGCGGCGCGGCGGCGGGTCCGCTCGACCCGAGCCGCCCCTTCCTGCGTCCGCACGCGCCCTGGCCCGACCGGGTCAGCACGCCGCCGTCCGTGGCCGCACCCCAGCAGCCGCCCGTCCCGGCGGAACGGCCCGATGTGGCGGCCGCCGTCGACGAGGTCAAACGCCTCCTCGGCGAGGGCAGCATCACCCGGGCCGTGGACATCCTCGGCGGCATACTCCCGGCGGCCGCCGCCGAACACGGCGAGCATTCGCCGGTCGTCCGCATCCTGCGCAAGCAGTACGCGTCGACGCTGATGAACGACGGCCAGTACCGCCGCGCGCTGCCGGAGCTGCGCCGTCTCGCCGAGCACCGGGCCGCGGAGGCGGGACCGGCCGACTCCCAGGCGCTCCAGTTCCGCTACGACGCCGCGCAGTGCCTGGAGCAGCTCGGCGAGGCGGCCGCCGCACTGGCCGAGTACCGCGCCGTCCTGCCGTACTACGAGCAGGGCCTCGGGCCCGGCACCGACCCCGGCCGGGCGTTCGACATCCGGCACCGGATCGGCCATCTGCTGCTCGCGGTGGGCGATCACACGGCGGCCCGCATGCAGTTGCAGTCCCTGCTGTGGGACGCCGAGCGGGCCTACGGCCCCTACCACCCGCTCGCCGCCGAGCTCCGCCGCGCGCTCGACCACCAGCAGCGGTTCCGGGGCCTCTGAGACCGCCGCCGGGGCCCTGGGCACGCGCGGCGGCGCCCGGCCGGGGACCCGCATTCGGGGCGTCCGGCGGAGGAAGTCGGCGTGCGCCGCACGGGCACGCCGGGTGAAAGCGTCCGGCTGTGCCACACTCCTGGTGGCCATTACCGCGCTCCGGTGACAGGGCCCGCTGAGTCAGGGAGAGCTCGTACGCAGATGACGGTCCGGGTCCAGATGGTCAGATTCGCCTTTGTCGGCGTGGTCAACACCGGCACGTACTACGCCTGTTATCTGCTGCTGCTGAACCGGCTGCCGTACGTCGTGTCGCACGTCGTGGCCTTTCTGCTGAGCATGACCGGCTCGTTCTTCCTGCACAGCAGATTCACCTACCGGACCCGGCCGACCTGGCGGAAGTTCCTGTTCTTCCCGCTCACCAACGCCGCGAACTTCGTGATCACCACGAGCGGGGTCTATCTGCTGGTGGACGTCCTGCACTTCAGCAGCCGCTACGCGCCGCTGTTCGCGGCGGCGGCGGCCGTCCCGATCACCTTCGTGGTCTCCAGGACGATCCTGCTCCGCCCCGACAACGACCGGAGCCGGCGCGACCCGGAGGGCGCGCCGGCCCGATGACCGCCGGTGCGGGTGAGTGAAGCGCCGGGGCACAAGGCGCCCAGCGGGCGAACCGAGCCCGAGGGCGCCTACGCGCGCAGCCGCTCGGACTGGAGCTTCATCGCCCGCTTGAGGCGGGGGCCGAAGGGCTTCTCCACCAGCCGGTGCAGCAGCCACGCGAGCACCAGCATCGAGACGATGGTGGTGATGAGGGTCAGTCGCGCGTCCAGGCCGGCGTGCTGGCGCAGGATGGTGATCGCGAACCAGCCGAGGTGCTCGTGGACCAGGTAGAACGGGTAGGTGAGGATCCCGGCGAACGTCAGCCAGCGCCAGTTCGCCCAGCGCAGCCATCCCAGCGCGACGGCGGCCACCGACGCGAAGGCGAAGGTGACTATCAGCAGGATCACGTACGGGGAACGCTCGTAGAAGACGTTGTGCGCGTCGGGGCTCCACAGGGAGACCGTCGCGAAGCGCTGGCCCAGCAGCCAGCTCGTGCCCACGATCCCCCAGAGCAGCAGATCACTGCCGTACCGGTGGATGAGGTAGAGGGCGAGGCCGCCGATGAAGAACGGCGCGTACTGCGACATCACGATCTCGTCGAGCAGCGGTGTGTCGGCGACGACCGCCAGCACGGTCGCGACGGTCCACAGGCAGCAGAAGATCACCACCCGGCGGTAGGTGACGCCCTTCCACACCACGAAGAGCGCGAAGAGCAGATAGAAGCGCGCCTCGACCCACAGGGTCCAGCACACGCCGAGCACCCGGTGCACGCCCATCGGCTGCTGGAGCATGGTCAGGTTGACCAGTACCTCGTTGACGCGCAGCGGTTCGCTGACCGACGGGAGCACGACGCACGCGGCGGTGATCAGGACGACGGCCGCCCAGTACGCCGGGTAGAGACGGGAGACGCGCGAGCGGAAGAAGTCCCCGAGTGAACGGCCCCAGCTGCTCATGCAGATGACGAAGCCACTGATGACGAAGAAGACCTGCACGCCCAGGCAGCCGTAGGCGGCGGCCGCCGACAGATCGGGGAACAGCTCCCTCGGCGACTGGCCCCAGACCTCACTGATCTGGCCGCCCCGTCCCGCGTAGTGGTAGACGCAGACGCTGAGCGCCGCCAGGATGCGCAGGCCGTCGAGGGCGCGCATCCGGTCGTGCTTCGGCGAGGGTGTCGCCCGGGGCACCGACGGGCTCTCCGGTCCCGGCACCGGATCCGGCAGCCGAGCCAGGGTCGCTTGAGTCATTCCGTTCGTTCCGTCCGTAGGCGTCTGCGCGCGCGATGCGCGTGAGTACGCCCGGGCCGGGCCGGATGCGGCGGTGCGGTGTGGGGGGCCCGGCACCTGTCGCGGGCAGTCCGGCCCGTCGCCCGGGCGGCACTCCTGGGGTCTGTGGAGGGTGGCACGGCGGCAGGCGCCGGCAGGAAGACGCTAGGCGGCATCCGATGAACGGTGCGATATCGGCTGGATGAACAAGTACTCCGTACGGGTGACGGTCAAGTGAACTGTAGGTAGGGCCGTGGCCATGACTCACTCCGGTGGCCCCGTGTGGCGGACACGTCGCACCGCGCACCCCAATCTCCCGGTGAATCGTTGGTCGAACCAGTGGCCCAGGCCACGCCGACTGCCTAACATCGATCACTGCAAGGCCTTGTGCATCGCCGCACAATCACCGGGAGGCCCCCTTTGCACCGCCGCCGTCGCACCGCGCTCTCCGTCTCCGTCGCGCTTCTCGCCGCGGCCCCTCTCCTCACCGCCTGCGGAAGTGACGCCCACCCGGGAGCGGCCGCGGTCGTCGGAGGGCAGCGGATCGAGGTGTCCACGCTCCAGGCCGAGGTACGGGACGTCCGGGACGCGCAGGACGCCTCACCGGAAGCCGCGCAGCTCATCAAGAACACCGGACAGCTCAGCCAGGCCAAGCTGAACAGCATGATCTTCGACCGGATTCTCCAGCGCGCCGCCGACGACGCGGGGGTGCGGATCAGCCGCAAGGAGATCCAGAGCACCCGGCAGCAGGCCGCGGCGCAGTCGGGCGGCGAGAAGCAGTTCGCCTCGATGCTGCTCCAGCAGGGCGCGCTCTCCTCGGGCCAGATCGACGCGGCGGTCCGCCGCGAGGTCCTGCTGACGAAGCTGGCCCGGGCCATCGGCGCCAACACCACCTCGCCGCAGGGCCAGCAGCAGGTCCTCGCGACGCTGACGAAGACGTCCGAGCAGCTCGGCATCGACGTCAATCCGCGCTACGGAAGCTGGGACTACAAGAAGGTCCAGCTCGGCGAGGCCAAGACGCCCTGGATCACCCAGGTCACCCGCCAGGCGCCGGAGCAGGAGCCCACGGGCGCCTGACAGGGACGGTGCCCGACCGGCGGTCCGGGGCCGGAGGTAGGTTCGAGACGTGACAGACGAAGCTCCCGCCGCCCCCGGCCGTATCGTCCTGCTGACCGCCAGCCACCGGGTCGCGCCCGGTCTGCTGTCCTGGCCGGCCTGGCAGACGCTGCGCGCCGCCGACCGGGTCCTGTGCGCCGATGCCGGCCATCCGCAGCTTCCGTATCTGCGCGAGGCCGGCATCACCGTCGAGCGGGCCGCGCCCACCGCGCGGGAACTGGTCGACGACTGCGCGGGCGGCCGCACCGTCGTGGTCGTCCCCTCCGGCGAGGGCGACGGGACCGACGCGGCGCTCACCGACGGCCTGGCCCGGCTGGCCGGCTCCGGCCGGTTCCGGATGCCGGACCTGGAGCTGCTGCCGGGCTCGTACGACCTGCCGGGCGCCCGGCTCCTCGATCTCGTCCAGGTCATGGACCGGATCAGGGTCGAGTGCCCGTGGTCGTCGACCCAGACGCACCAGGGCCTCGCCAAGTACGGCATCGAGGAGGCGTACGAACTCGTCGAGGCGATCGAGGACGGCGACGGCGACGAACTGCGCGAGGAGCTGGGCGATGTGCTCCTCCAGGTCGTCTTCCACGCCCGTATCGCGCAGGACGGTCTGGACGAGGCGATCGAGCCGTTCTCCATCGACGACGTGGCCGCCACGATCGTGGAGAAGCTGATCCACCGCCATCCCCATGTCTTCGGAGACGAGAAGGCGGACACACCGGAAGAGGTCAAGGCGCACTGGCTCCGTACCAAGGCGGTCGAGAAGCAGCGGGACTCGGTCACCGACGGAGTGCCGCTGGGCCAGCCCGGTCTCGCCCTGGCCTCGAAGCTCGGCGGCCGGGTCCGTGCCGCCGGACTGGACGTGCCGCTGCCGCGCGGCCAGGGCGTCGGCTACGAGCTGCTCGCGCTGGCGGTCCGGGCGGAGGAGGCCGGTGTCGACCCGGAGACCGCGCTGCGGGCCGCCGCCCGCGCCTACCGGGACGCGATCCGCGCCGCCGAGGAGCGGAAGAGCCGGGGCGTGGCGGAGAAGTAGCGTCGCCCGCCCGCCGCGCGCCCTGAGCCGGCCGGGACGTCCGAAGCGCGCCCGGGGCCTCCCGTCCGGATCCCGCCGGGCTCGGTTCCGGCCGCGCCCCGCGGCGGCGTTACTGTCGGGGGATGTCCACATCGCCCGTGCCCGAGCTCTTCACCTGGGAGTTCGCCGCCGATCCGTACCCCGCATACGCCTGGCTGCGCGAGCACGCGCCCGTGCACCGGACCGCGCTGCCCAGTGGGGTCGAGGCATGGCTGGTGACGCGGTACGGGGACGCCAGGCAGGCCCTCGCCGACACACGGCTCTCCAAGAACCCCACGCATCACGCGGGCACGGCGCACGCCAAGGCGAAGACGGGTATCCCCGGTGAGCGCGGCGCGGAACTGATGACACACCTGCTCAATATCGATCCGCCCGACCACACCCGGCTGCGGCGCCTGGTGTCCAAGGCGTTCACACCGCGCCGGGTCGCCGAATTCGCCCCGCGCGTACAGGAACTGACGGACCGCCTCATCGCGGACTTCGCCGGGAAGGGGCAGGCGGATCTGATCCACGACTTCGCGTTCCCGCTGCCCATCTACGCGATCTGCGATCTGCTCGGGGTGCCGGGTGAGGACCAGGACGACTTCCGGGACTGGGCGGGCATGATGATCCGCCACGGCGGGGGACCGCGCGGCGGCGTCGCGCGGTCGGTGAAGAAGATGCGCGGCTATCTCGCCGAACTCATCCACCGTAAGAGGGAGAACCCCGGCGACGATCTGATCTCCGGACTGATCCGCTCCAGCGACCACGGCGAGCACCTGACCGAGAACGAGGCCGCGGCGATGGCCTTCATTCTGCTCTTCGCCGGATTCGAGACCACGGTCAATCTGATCGGCAACGGTATGTACGCCCTGCTGCGGAACCCGGAGCAGCGTGCCCTGCTGCGCGGCTCGCTCGACGCCGGGGAGACGGAGGCGCTGGCGACGGCCGTCGAGGAACTGCTGCGTTACGACGGCCCCGTGGAACTGGCGACCTGGCGGTTCGCGACCGAACCGCTGACGCTGGGCGGGCAGTCCGTCGCGGCGGGCGATCCCGTGCTGGTCGTACTCGCCGCCGCCAACCGCGATCCGGCGCGGTTCACGGATCCGGACACGCTCGACCTCGCACGGCGTGACAATCAGCACCTCGGATACGGGCACGGCATCCACTACTGCCTCGGCGCGCCGCTCGCCCGGCTGGAGGGACAGACCGCACTCGCCACGCTTCTGACCCGCCTTCCGGATGTACGGCTTGCGGAGGATCCTGCCGATTTGCGCTGGCGTGGTGGGCTCATCATGCGTGGATTGCGCACACTTCCGGTGCAGTTCACGCCATTGTCCGGCTGACGGATGATCAGAGCACAACTGACGTACCGTCAGGAATGTGACTTTCACGTGATCTCCGCTGCATCGACTTGTGACAAGCGTTCGAGTACCGCTACGTTCACCGACGACTCGGCAGCCACACGCCGTAGTCGTTTTGACAGTCACACGGAAGGCAATCGCATGCGCTCCGGGAACGGCCGACACCGTCGACCTCGCCAGGCACCGGCTCTGATCGTCGCGGCGGGGGTGACCGGATCGGCCATCGCCATCCCGCTGCTCGGTGCCACCGGCGCTGGCGCGGCGGAAGCCTCCACCTGGGACCATGTCGCCGAATGCGAGAGCGGCGGCATGTGGAGCGCGGACCTCGGCAACGGCTACTACGGCGGGCTCCAGATGTCCCAGGAGACCTGGGACACCTTCGGCGGCGGGAAGTACGCGTCCCGCGCCGACCTCGCCAGCCGCGCCCAGCAGATCGCGATAGCCGAGAAGGTGCTCGCCGCACAGGGCCCGGACGCGTGGTCGAGCTGCGCGTCCGTCTCGGGGCTGACGAACGACGGTGCCGCGCCCGCGGTCGACCCGGGGGCCGCCGCCGGCGTGACCGGGACTCCGGAGGGGAAGCGGGACGCCGGTCCCTCCGACGACGACTCGGCCACCGCGGACGCCAAGACCTCCACGGCCGACAGGCAGCGGACGGACAGGACGGACGAGCCGGCCTCCGCCGCCACGCCCGGAGCGCCGAAGTCCACGACCGGCTCCGGCGCGAAGGACTCCGCCGAGGACGGATCCGGCGAGGGCGGTGTCGCTTCCGTCAAGGGCAAGCACCGCGGCGGCGCGGCCCCGGACGATTCCACAGCGGGCAATTCGGGTGAAGACCGTGAATCCGGCCGTCATGCCTCACGGGGTGACGGATCGACACGTAACGCGGACGGCATCACCGACGAGGCGGGCGTGGTGGCCGACGCGTCCGGCACGTCCGACGCGCCCGGGGTGTCGGATGCGTCCGGCGAGTACACCGTCCAGGCCGGGGACTGCCTCTGGGAGATCGCCGACGAGCGGAAGGTGCCCGGCGGATGGTCCGCGCTGTACGAGGCGAACAAGGAGGCCGTCGGTTCCGACCCCGACCTGATCCTCCCTGGCCAGAGCCTTGATCTCAGCGTGAAGTAGCGGGAATTGGCCCCCGTATGTCCGCTTCTGTGCAAGTGAGAGATGGGTCTCTTCGCCACAACTGGGGTCCTTTGGGCTCATGGTGTGGCTGATCCGTCTCTCACCTGCGGAAACGCGGTCACGTCAAGGAGAGATAAGGGCGATTTACCCCTGGTTGTGCTCCATTGAACAACGGGGAGACCTGTGATTACGGTCTGAACCGCTCGCACCGCGGGCCCCGTCGACCGTCACGCCGAATCCTGCCGTCGGTCGAAGGGAGTAGTCGTCGCGTCAAGCGCCGAAGGCAGGAGCGGGGGACCCAAGGAAGGCGCCGGGCCCGGCTGTCGAGAGACGGCTGACGACCGGCTAGGGGTGAAGTCGTGTGCGCGAGCACACGGCCGGGCAACTCACTTGGCCCGAACCCGACAGCTGACCTCGTAGGCGTCGGTGAGGAGATGTTCCATGCCGCGTTCCAGCAAGGGCAAGCACCGCCGCCCGTCCAAGACCGCCCGCTACGCCACCCTCGCCGGAATCACCGGTGCCGCCGTCGCGGTCCCGCTGATCGGCGCCACGTCCGCCTCCGCCGCGACCGCCGGCGAGTGGGACCAGGTCGCCCAGTGCGAGTCCGGCGGCAACTGGTCGATCAACACCGGCAACGGTTTCTACGGTGGGCTCCAGTTCACCAACTCCACCTGGGCCGGATACGGCGGCACCGCCTACGCGCCCCGGGCCGACCAGGCGAGCAAGGCACAGCAGATAGCCGTCGCCGAGAAGGTCCTCGCCGGCCAGGGCAAGGGCGCGTGGCCGACCTGCGGCGTGAACCTGTCCAACGCCCCCTATGACGGCGGCTCCGCCGACTCCGGTACGCCCCAGCAGTCGCAGCCGGAGCAGTCTCAGCCCGAGCAGTCGCAGCCGGAGCAGCCTCAGCAGTCTCAGCCGGAGCAGGCCCAGCCCCAGCAGTCGCGGCCCGAGCGGCCGGCCCGGGGCGAGGCGCAGCCCGCCTCTCGCGGCGAGGCCCGCCCCGCCGTGCAGAAGGGCGACGGCGAGTACAAGGTCAAGCCCGGCGACACGCTCTCGAAGATCGCCCGGGCCCATGACGTCAAGGGCGGCTGGCAGAAGCTGTTCGACCTGAACAAGGACATCGTCCACGACGCCGATCTGATCTTCCCGGGTCAGCAGCTCCATCTGAGCTGACCCCTTCCCGGGCCGGCGACCCCTCCAGGCCGGCCTCGGCCGGCTGCCCCCGCCGGCCCCGCGGCGGCCGTCCCCGCGGCCGCGCGGGTCACCCCGGTCCGGCGCGCTTCCCCCGTACGCGCCGGGCCGGGGTTTCCGCTGTCACCGGCCCTTCCATACGGAATCCCGGCATCCGCTCCGCCCGCTCCGACCGGGATTCGTGCCGCATTTCGTCCCAGCGGGCGGGCACCGGCCAGTCGGCGACCCCGGGCCGGTTAGGCTCATGTCGCAAGGCCAAGAAGACCCTGCACTTCAAGCGTCACATCCCAGAAGGAGATGCTCGTGCCGTCCATCGACGTCGTCGTAGCCCGGGAAATCCTCGACTCCCGAGGCAACCCCACGGTCGAGGTCGAGGTCGGCCTCGACGACGGCAGCACCGGTCGTGCTGCTGTCCCCTCCGGTGCGTCCACCGGTGCGTTCGAGGCCCTCGAGCTCCGCGACGGTGACCAGAACCGCTACCAGGGCAAGGGTGTCGAGAAGGCCGTCCTCGCCGTCATCGAGCAGATCGGCCCGGAGCTGGTCGGGTACGACGCCACCGAGCAGCGCCTGATCGACCAGGCGATGTTCGACCTGGACGCCACCCCGGACAAGTCGTCGCTCGGCGCCAACGCCATCCTCGGCGTCTCCCTCGCCGTCGCGCACGCCGCCTCCGAGGCCTCGGACCTCCCGCTCTTCCGCTACCTCGGCGGCCCGAACGCGCACCTGCTGCCCGTTCCGATGATGAACATCCTGAACGGCGGCTCGCACGCCGACTCCAACGTGGACATCCAGGAGTTCATGATCGCCCCGATCGGCGCGGAGTCCTTCTCGGAGGCGCTGCGCTGGGGTGCCGAGGTCTACCACACGCTCAAGAAGGTCCTGAAGGAGAAGGGGCTCTCCACCGGCCTCGGCGACGAGGGCGGCTTCGCGCCGAACCTCGACTCCAACCGCGCCGCGCTGGACCTGATCCTCGAAGCCATCAAGGCCGCCGGTTACGCCCCCGGCAAGGACATCGCGCTCGCGCTCGACGTCGCCGCCTCCGAGTTCTACAAGGACGGCTCGTACGAGTTCGAGGGCAAGTCCCGCTCGGCCGCCGAGATGACCGAGTACTACGAGGACCTCGTCGCCTCCTACCCGCTGGTCTCCATCGAGGACCCGCTGTTCGAGGACGACTGGGCCGGCTGGAAGATCCTCACGGACAAGCTCGGCGCCAAGGTGCAGATCGTCGGTGACGACCTGTTCGTCACCAACCCGGAGCGTCTGGCGCGCGGTATCGAGGAGGGCGCCGCCAACGCGCTGCTCGTCAAGGTCAACCAGATCGGTTCGCTGACCGAGACCCTGGACGCCGTGGAGCTGGCCCAGCGCAGCGGCTTCAAGTGCATGATGTCCCACCGCTCCGGTGAGACCGAGGACGTCACCATCGCCGACCTCGCCGTCGCCACCAACTGCGGTCAGATCAAGACCGGCGCCCCGGCCCGTTCCGAGCGCGTCGCCAAGTACAACCAGCTTCTGCGCATCGAGGAGATCCTCGACGACGCGGCGGTGTACGCGGGCCGCAGCGCCTTCCCGCGCTTCCGTTCCGCGTAAGCGCGGACTTCAGCAGGCGGTACGAGGGCGAGGGCCGGCCGGCCCGTCGTCCGCGCCCGGTGTCCGGGAGACCGGACAGGGCACACAGGCGGAGCGTAGTGACGCGTCCCCGGCCGCGGTCCCGTACCGTGTCCGGGGACGTACGCACGTAACAGTGGAGGCGAGCCATGGCCGGGAACCGGGACCGGTTCTCCACCGCGACCAGGCTGCGGCTGCTCGGCGAGCAGACCGCCGCCCGTGTCTACCGCTCGCAGAACCGCAGGCAGGACCAGCGGTCCCGGCTCACCGGCCGGGCGGCCTTTCTCGCCCTGATCGTGTGCACGCTGGTGCTGGCGCTCGCGTATCCGATGCGGCAGTACGTGTCGCAGCGGAACGAGATCGCCGAGCAGGAACGGCTGGCCCGCGAGGCGCGGCTGCGGGTCGAGGAGCTGCGCGACGAGAAGGCCAGGCTCCAGGACGACGCGTACATCCAGCGGCTGGCCCGCGAGCATCTGCACTATCTGCTGCCGGGAGAGACCGGTTACACGGTGATCGACCCGGGCGCGGCGGAGCAGGAGCGCGAGGAGCAGGGAGCGGCCGACCGTCCCTGGTACTCGAACGTGCTGGAAGGCGTCGACACCGCCGACCGCCCGGCCGGTTAGCGCCGGCCGGTACCGGCGCCACCGGCCGGCACAGACCAGAACCCGAATTCACGCGGCACCGCAGAACCGCACCGTAGAACCAAGGCAGGCATGGACACGCCCCCTCCGCAGACCGAACGCACCGAGCCCACCGACGCGGACGTCGAGGCTTTCAAGGAACAGCTCGGCCGCCCGCCGCGCGGACTGCGCGCCATCGCGCACCGCTGTCCCTGCGGTCAGCCGGATGTGGTCGAGACCGCTCCGCGTCTTCCCGACGGCACCCCCTTCCCGACGACCTACTATCTGACCTGCCCGCGCGCGGCCTCGGCCATCGGCACGCTGGAGGCGAACGGCGTCATGCGGGAGATGACCGAACGCCTCGCCACCGACCCGGAGCTGGCCGCCGCGTACCGCGCGGCCCACGAGGACTACCTGGCGCGCCGTGACGCCATCGAGGTGCTGGCGGGCTTCCCGAGCGCGGGCGGTATGCCGGACCGGGTCAAGTGTCTGCATGTCCTGGTCGGCCATTCGCTGGCGGCGGGCCCCGGGGTGAACCCGCTGGGCGACGAGGCGCTGGCGATGCTGCCCGAGTGGTGGAGCAAGGGCCCGTGTGTCACGCCGTGCGTGGCGCGGGCCGGAGAAGCGGCGGAAGACAAGCGGGAGGACAGCGCATGACCAGGGTCGCGGCCGTCGACTGCGGTACGAACTCCATCCGGCTGCTGGTCGCCGACGCCGATCCCGGCACGGGCGAACTGACCGACCTCGACCGGCGGATGGAGATCGTCCGGCTGGGACAGGGAGTGGACAGGACGGGCCGGCTCGCGCCCGAGGCACTGGAGCGCACCTTCGCCGCCTGCCGTGAGTACGCCGCAGCCATCGAGGCGCACGGCGCCGAGCGGATCCGCTTTGTCGCCACCTCCGCCTCGCGCGACGCCGAGAACCGCGACGAGTTCATAGGCGGTGTCCTCGACATCCTGGGGGTGGAGCCCGAGGTGATCACCGGTGACCAGGAGGCGGAGTTCTCCTTCACGGGCGCCACCAGGGAACTGCCGGGGCGGGACAGCTATCTGGTCGTGGACATCGGCGGCGGCTCGACCGAGTTCGTGGTGGGGGAGGACCGGGTGCGGGCCGCCCGGTCCGTGGACATCGGCTGTGTACGGCTGACCGAGCGGCATCTCGTACGGGACGGCGTGGTCAGCGATCCGCCGGCGCCGGAGGAGATCGCCGCGATCCGCGCCGACATCGAGGCGGCGCTCGATCTGGCCGAGGAGACCGTCCCGCTGCGCGAACCGCGGACCCTGGTCGGGCTGGCCGGTTCCGTGACCACCGTCGCCGCGATCGCGCTCGGACTGAAGGAGTACGACTCCGCGGCGATCCACCACTCCCGGATCTCCTACGAACAGGTCGAGGAGATCACCGGCCGGCTGCTCGCGGCCACGCACGACGAGCGGGCGGCGATCCCCGTACTGCACCCGGGACGGGTGGACGTCATCGGCGTCGGGGCCCTCATCCTGCTGTCTGTCATGGAGCGGACCGGCTGCCGGGAGGTCGTTGTCAGCGAGCACGACATCCTGGACGGGATCGCCTGGAGCGCGGCGGAAGACGCGGGCTGACGTCGCGGGGCGGACGCCGCTCGCAGGCTCGGGGCCGCCCTCAGACGTGGCGGAATTACCCGCGCCGCACTCCGGCGGGGCGAGCCCGACGGCGCCGTCCGGGCGGTCGCCCGGGGCCGTTCGGCGGCCCTCCGGCGGGGTCCCCGCTAAAAGTTCGTGAAGTTCTTCACAAGGAAATTGGCTCCCCCGGGTGGCGTTCCGCTTTCCGGGGGCCCTCCGGGGGCTCCGGAGGGCCCCCGCACCCTTGGACGGGGCGGTTCCGGGCGCGTTACAGCCCCATGAACTGTTCGGGTGGTCCACTCCGTGTAAAGGGTGGAGGGCCAGCTCACAAGGGGTGGACACGGGCCGGCGCCACCGCCCGGTTCCCTTGCCGGATCATGACCGCGATCATGAGGGCCGCGCAGTGTAGCACCAGGTGCGCAGGTCCTTGTGAAGGGGCTCACGAGCCACCCCTCTGAGAGGGGTGGATACTCGATGGCATGAGCACCACGGAGCGTCCCAGGATCCTCGTTGTAGGCGGTGGGTACGTAGGCCTGTACGCAGCTCGTCGCATTCTGAAGAAGATGCGCTACGGGGAGGCGACCGTCACGGTTGTCGACCCTCGCTCGTACATGACGTACCAGCCCTTCCTCCCCGAAGCCGCCGCCGGCAGCATTTCGCCTCGGCATGTCGTCGTCCCGCTGCGACGCGTGCTGCCCAAGGCCGAGGTGCTCACCGGTCGGGTCACGACCATCGACCAGGACCGCAAGGTCGCCACGGTCGCGCCGCTCGTCGGCGAGGCCTACGAGCTGCCCTTCGACTATCTGGTCGTCGCGCTCGGCGCGGTCTCCCGTACCTTCCCGATCCCCGGCCTCGCCGAGCAGGGCATCGGTATGAAGGGCATCGAGGAGGCCATCGGCCTGCGCAACCACGTCCTCGAACAGCTCGACAAGGCCGACTCGACGACCGATGAGGAGGTCCGCCGCAAGGCGCTGACCTTCGTCTTCGTGGGCGGCGGCTTCGCCGGCGCGGAGACCATCGGTGAGGTCGAGGACCTGGCGCGGGACGCTGCCAAGTACTACTCGAACGTGAAGCGCGAGGACATGCGCTTCGTCCTCGTCGACGTCGCCGACAAGATCCTTCCCGAGGTCGGCCCGAAGCTGGGCACCTGGGGCAAGGAGCACCTGGAGGGCCGCGGGGTCGAGGTCTACCTCAAGACCGGCATGGACTCCTGCGTGGACGGCCATGTGGTCCTGAACAACGGACTTGAGGTCGACTCCAACACCATCGTGTGGACGGCCGGCGTCAAGCCGAACCCCGCGCTCGCGCGCTACGGTCTGCCGCTCGGTCCGCGCGGCCACGTGGACACCAGCGAGAAGCTCCAGGTGCAGGGCACCGACTACATCTGGGCCGCGGGCGACAACGCCCAGGTCCCGGACATGGCCGCCCGCAGGGCCGGCGTCGAGAACGCCTGGTGCCCGCCGAACGCGCAGCACGCGCTGCGTCAGGCGCGGGTGCTCGGTGACAACGTGATCTCCGGTATGCGGGGCTTCCCGCAGAAGGAGTACAGCCACGCCAACAAGGGTGCGGTCGCCGGTCTCGGCCTGCACAAGGGCGTCGCGATGATCGTCATGGGCAAGGTCAAGATCAAGCTCAAGGGCCGGCTGGCCTGGTACATGCACCGTGGCTACCACGGTGTCGCCATGCCGACCTGGAACCGCAAGATCCGGGTCTTCGCGGACTGGACGCTCGCGATGTTCCTCAAGCGCGAGGTCGTCTCGCTGGGCGCCATGGAGACGCCGCGCGAGGAGTTCTACGAGGCCGCCAAGCCGGCCCCGGCGGCAGCGGCCCAGCCCGCGCCGGAGCGGGCCAAGGCCTCCTGACCCCGTCGCGCCGAACTCCCAGAGGGCCGTCCGCCATCCGTGGTGCGGGCGGCCCTCCGGTGTGTCCGGCGGCGTCCCGCGCGCCCGGCCCGCCCCGGTGCTCGCGCGCCGTCGCGGCGCGTGCCAGGAGCGCCGCCACAGGGGCCGGCGGGATCGCCCGGACGGCCCAGCGGGCCGGGGTCCGCTGCGCGGCCCGGAGGCCCGCCGGGAGCGGTTCTCCGGCCGGTGCCCGGTCCAACGAGCCCCGGGAGAAAGGACGCACGGCGCACCAGACTGTGTGGTGCATGCAGGCATTTTGCCGTCCCATTGCGTGCGGACGGGACTGCATCGGCACGTCGCCGGTGTTTACGTGGTGTTGAGCATGTCCGGTATCCACCACCACGGAGGTGTACGCCATGGCCGACGCCGCGCTGCGGCTGACCACTCTTGCCGAAGAGTTGCTGGGAGCGCCGCTCCCGGTCCGTATCCGCGCCTGGGACGGCAGCGAATCGGGCCCTCCGGACGCCCCTACTCTGATCATCCGCAACCGGCGCGCCCTGCGCCGCCTCCTGTGGAAGCCCGGTGAACTCGGCCTGGCCCGGGCCTGGGTGAGTGGCGAGATCGACGTGGAGGGCGATCTGTACGCGGTTCTGGAGCAGCTCGCCGGGCTCATCTGGGAGCGCGGCGCGGACGCCAAGGACACGGTCCATCCGGTACGCGACCCGCGGATGCGGGCCGCCGCGCTGGGGCTCGTCCAGATCGCCGGCCCCTGGCCGCCGCCCGCACCGCCCGCCGAGGAGATCAGGGGGCGCCACGGCGCGCTGCACACCAAGCGCCGCGACAAGGCGGCCATCAGCCATCACTACGACGTGGGCAACGACTTCTACGAGCTGGTGCTCGGCCCGTCCATGGTCTATTCGTGCGCGTACTGGGACTCCGGCGCCGACTTCACCCTCGAAGACGCACAGCGCGACAAGCTCGACCTGATCTGCCGCAAGCTCGCTCTGAAGGAAGGCGACCGGCTTCTCGACGTCGGCTGCGGATGGGGTTCCATGGCCATCCACGCCGCCCGTCACTACGGCGCCCGCGTCACCGGCGTCACCCTCTCGCGGGAGCAGGCCGCGTACGCCCGTAAGCGCATCGCGGAGGAGGGGCTCACCGACCGGATCGAGATCCGGGTCCAGGACTACCGCGATGTCAGGGACGGCCCGTACGACGCGATTTCCTCCATCGGTATGGCCGAACACGTGGGTTCGGTCCAGTACCGCGAGTACGCCGACGCTCTCTACGCCCTGCTCAGGCCGGGCGGGCGGCTGCTCAATCACCAGATCGCCCGGCGCCCCGAGCAGAACGAGGACGAGTACCGCATCGACGACTTCATCGACGCGTACGTCTTTCCGGACGGCGAACTGGCGCCGCTCGGCCGGACCCTCGCCACCCTGGAGGAGGCGGGCTTCGAGGCCCGTGACGTCGAGTCGATCCGGGAGCACTACGCCCTGACCCTGCGCCGCTGGGTGAGCAATCTGGAGAAGCACTGGGCCCGGGCGGTACGCAGCACCTCGCCCGGCCGCGCCCGCGTCTGGCGCCTCTACATGGCGGCGTCCGCGATCTCGTTCGAACGCAACAAGATCGGTGTCAACCAGATCCTCGCCGTGAAGACGACGGAGAGCGGCGCGTCCGGGATGCCGGCCCGCGCCCGGGTCTGGGGCGGCTGACGGCCCCGGGAGCAGCGCGGCGGACCGAACCGGAAGGGCCGGACTCCCCGGAGTCCGGCCCTGTCCCGTGTGCGGCGTCCGCCGCCGCGCCCGGGCTACTCGGTCTTGATCGCCGTCAGCATGTTCAGCCGCGCGGCACTGCGGGCCGGCCAGAGCGCGGCCAGCACACCCACCAGCCCGGCCAGCACCAGGAAGACCGCGATCCGGTCCCACGGGACGACCAGCGCGAAGCCGGGGATCCCGGACTTGACCGTCTGGCCGATCGCCCAGGCCAGGAAGGTGCCCAGGGCCACGCCGACCACCGCTCCGAAGACCGAGATCACCACCGCCTCCAGCCGGATCATCCGCTTGACCCCGCCGCGGTCCAGGCCGATCGCGCGCAGCATGCCGATCTCCTGCTGCCGTTCGAAGACGGACATGGCCAGGGTGTTGACGACACCGAGGACGGCGATGATCAGCGCCATGGCCAGCAGGCCGTACATGATGTTCAGCGCGGTGCTGATGAAGCCGCTGAAGGTGTTCCGGATGTCCTGCCGGTCCTGGATGCTGATCGCCGGGTTGTCGCCCAGCGCGTCCACCAGGGCCTGTTCACGGGCCGCGCTCGCGCCGCCGTCCGCCTTCACCCAGATCTCGGAGATGTGCGGCCTGGGCTCGTGCGGGGCGACGGTGCCGGTCGAGATCAGTACCCGCGAGAGCAGCGGGTTCTCCGCGAACACGGCGCCGATCTCCAGCCAGCCGGTCTTCCCGTCGTCGTACGTCACCGGCACGGTGTCACCGGTCTTCCAGCCGCCGGACTTCGCGGCCTTCTCGTCGACCGCGAGTCCGCCCCGGCCGAGCGTGTCCAGCGAGCCGGAGACCACCGTCAGGTTGAAGACCTTCTCGATGTCCCCGGGGGTGACAGCGGCGGCGTGGACGGAGTCGTCCGCCAGCTTCAGTCCGGCGCTCTGGGCCGGCGACAGCGCGCTCACGCCGGGCGTCTTCTCCAGCGCGGCCAGCGCCGACGCGTCGAGCGTGCCGCCGCCCGCCATCGTCACCATGTAGTCGGCCCGGATGTTGTCGGTCGTCATCCTGTCGACGGCCTGCCCGATCGTGACGCCGAGCACCGACAGCCCGGTGACCAGGGTGAGACCGATGGCCAGCGCGGAAGCGGTGGCTCCGGTGCGGCGCGGATTACGGACGGCGTTCTGCGCGGCGAGCTTGCCCGACACCCCGAAGAACCGGAGCAGCAGCGGCCGTATCAGCGCGACGGCCGGACGCGACAGCAGCGGGATCAGCACGATGATGCCGATCATCGCCAGGAACGCGCCGGCGCCGACGGTCATCCGGCCGTCGGAGCCCGCCGAGGCGCCCGCGACGATTCCGGCGGCGCCGAGGAGCGTCAGCGCGCCGCCGATGGAGTTGCGCACGACCAGCGACCGGGTGGTGGCCACGGCGTGCACGCTGCTCATCGCCGCGACCGGCGGGATCTTCGCGGCCCGGCGGGCGGGCAGCCAGGCGGCGAGCAGCGTGATCAGCACACCGACGCCGAGGGCCGCGCCGACCGCGGTCGGTGAGATCACCAGGGGACCCGCCGGGACCTTCGCGCCGATGACACCCATCGCGGACCGCAGCGCGGTCGCCAGGCCCACACCGAGGACGAAGCCGACCACCGACGCGATCACACCTACCACCGCGGCCTCGATCAGCACGGAGCGCTTGACCTGGCGGCGGGAGGCACCGACGGCGCGCAGCAGCGCCAGCTCCCTGGTGCGCTGGGCGACCAGCATCGTGAAGGTGTTGGAGATCAGGAAGACCCCGACGAACAGGGCGATGGCGGCGAAGGCCAGCAGCATCTGGTTGAGGCTCCCCAGACCCTCTTCGATCTGGGCCGCCTGGTCGTCGGCGAGCTGCCGGCCGGTCTGTGCCGTGGCGTTCTCCGGCAGCAGGCTCTTGACGGCGCGGAGGATCTCTCCGTCGGAGGCGCCGGGCGCCGCGACGACCGAGACGTCCTTGAAGAAGCCGGGCTCCAGATAGAGCTTCTGGGTGACGGCCGTGTCGAACAGGACCAGGCTGCCGCCCGCGTTGACCGCGCCGTCCTCCGTCGTGAAGACCCCCGTGAGGGTGTACTCCTTCACCGGCCCGTTGGTGGCGACCCGCACACGGTCACCGACCCGGTACTTCCCCGTGGCCGCGGTGGCCCTGTCGAGTGCGATCTGGTCGTCCCGCACCGGACCCGAACCGTCGGTGAAGGTGTAGGCGGGGTCCTTGCCGTCCTTGCCGGGCGCGAAGTTGGCGCCGCTGTTGGACCAGCCGTTGCCGATGAGCCTGCCGTCCGGGTCGGCGACCCCGGCGAAACCGTCGACGCGTCCGACGGCGGAGGCGACGCCGTCGACGGCGCCGATCCTGTCGAGGAGCTGTGCGCTGACGCCGGGGGTCTGTGCCCCGTCGGCGGCGTCGCGGTCGTCGCGGCCGTCGTACGAGGTGACGGCGACGGCGATGTCCCGGTAGCTCTTCGCCGACTGGTTGCGGAAGGCGTTGCCGAGGGTGTCGGTGAAGACCAGGGTGCCGGAGACGAAGGCCACGCCGAGCATGACGGCGAGTACGGTCATCAGCAGCCTGGCCTTGTGCGCGAGCACAGTGCGCAGGGCGGTACGGAGCATGGTGGAAGTCCTGGTGGGATGGGCCGGGCGGGCGGAGGGACGCGGCTGGCGGGAGCCGGCGGAGAGCGCCGGCGGACGGGGCGTCAGCTCGTACGGCCCTTGGCGTCGAACGCCTTCATCCGGTCGAGCACACCGTCGGCGGTGGGGTGGAGCATCTCGTCGACGATCCTGCCGTCGGCGAGGAAGATGACGCGGTCCGCGTAGGAGGCGGCCACGGGGTCGTGCGTCACCATGACGACGGTCTGACCCAGCTCCCGTACGGAGTTGCGCAGAAAGCCCAGCACTTCCGCGCCGGAGCGCGAGTCCAGGTTTCCGGTCGGCTCGTCACCGAAGATGATCTCGGGCTGCGAGGCCAGGGCGCGGGCGACGGCGACGCGCTGCTGCTGGCCGCCGGAGAGTTCGGTCGGCCGGTGGCTGAGCCGGTCGGACAGTCCGATCATCGTGATGACCTGCTCCAGCCACTGCTTGTCGGGCCGGCGCCCCGCGATGTCCATGGGGAGCGTGATGTTCTCCAGGGCCGTCAGGGTCGGCAGCAGATTGAAGGCCTGGAAGATGAAGCCGATCTTGTCCCGGCGCAACTGGGTGAGCTGCTTGTCCTTGAGCGAGCCGAGTTCGGTCTCACCGATCCGCACCGACCCGCCGCTGAAGCTGTCCAGGCCGGCCACGCAGTGCATCAGGGTGGACTTGCCGGAGCCGGACGGCCCCATGATCGCGGTGAACTCGCCCTGGCGGAAGTCCACCGACACCTGGTCAAGGGCGACCACCTGGGTCTCGCCCAGTCCGTAGACCTTCGACAGATCGGAGGCGCGGGCGGCCACGGCGGTGGCGCGGTGGGCGATCGGGGTGGTGGTCACGGGAGGACACTCCTGTCGGACGCGCTGCGGGAACCACTCCATCGTCATGGCCGCGCCGCCACGGGGCGTCAGCCCCCGTACCCGTTCCCGGGACAGCCTTGGGTCTGACCGCGGGGACGGACCGTCCTCCTCGGGTATGACACCGGCGCCGGGCACGTCCACCGTGAGGGCGACGGTGCCAAATGAGTGACCGGGCGGCGACTTTTCGTCATTCCCGTACGCCGCGGTACGACATGACCATCCGCTCCCGGCATGTGCCGATGGCGCGTTACGTGCGCTGACGCACCCTCAGACGTCAATAAAATAAGACAACATCGGGTTGTCACTCGGCTGTTCGGGCGGGTGCGTCCCGATAGGCTCGTGTGCCAACGCGGAGCCGCGCGCCCTGCCCGGATGGTGGAATGCAGACACGGCGAGCTTAAACCTCGCTGCCCTCGCGGGCGTGCCGGTTCAAGTCCGGCTCCGGGCACCACATCGGTCAGCGCCGACGGGCAGGCGGGGACGGTACGTCCGGCGCCCGCCGACCCTTCCGGGCACGGGCAGCGCGGACTCCGCCGGTGACGCCCCGGCCCGTGTGGACGCGGCCCCGGTACGCGGCCCGCTCCGGCCCCGTATCCGGCGGTTCGGCCGGTTCCGGCGCGGCCATGACGCCCGCCGCCGTCGCTCCGATGGCGGTACGCGCCCGGCGGGGGTCCGCCCGCACCCGCTCGGCGGGCCCGGCCGACCGCAGGGGCGCCCGCACGGCCATGACGGCGGCGGCGCACCGGGTGTGAGCCCGTCTCAGGCGGACAGGTGTGACGCGTAGCACGCCATTGACGTCACGATCCTGGAAAGATCCTCCCCGAGCACTAGGGTGTTCCCTTTGCTCGCCTATTACTCTTGACGCAAGGCCGCGCAAGGTGGCCGCCATGGAGGAGTGAGATGAGGAGCAGTAACCCGGTCTTCTCGCGACGGGGCTTCAGCCGCGACAACGGCCACGCGGGCTTCAACGCGACGCCGCAGGCCGGGGGCGCCGCTGTTGGAACCAACCCGTACGCGACCAACCCCTACGCGCCGCAGCAGGACACCCAGTACGGAGCGGGCCCGCAGGCGCCCGCGCGCGCCGGTGTCATGACGATCGACGATGTCGTGGCCCGTACCGCCATGACCCTCGGCACGGTCGTGCTCACCGCGGTCCTCTCGTGGTTCCTGCTGCCGATCGACGAGAACAACCTCGGCAAGTCCTACGGCATCGCGATCGGCGCCATGCTGGTGGCGCTGGTCCTCTCGCTGATCCAGTCCTTCAAGCGCAAGCCGGTCCCGGCGCTGATCCTGGCGTACGCCGCCTTCGAGGGTGTCTTCCTCGGGGTCATCAGCAACACGGTGAGCACCTACATCGCGCCGGGCGTGGTGGCGCAGGCGGTGCTGGGCACGATGGCGGTCTTCGCCGGTGTGCTCATCGCGTACAAGATGCGCTGGATCCGCGTCACCCGTCGCTTCTACGGTTTCGTCATGGCCGCCGCCATGGGCTTCCTGCTCCTGATGGTGGTCAACCTGATCTTCGCCGCCTTCGGCGGCGGTGACGGCCTCGGCTTCCGCAGCGGCGGTCTCGGCATCCTCTTCGGCGTCATCGGCATCATCCTCGGCGCCTGCTTCCTGGCCCTCGACTTCAAGCAGGTCGAGGACGGTGTCGCCTACGGCGCGCCGCGCGAGGAGTCGTGGCTGGCGGCCTTCGGCCTCACCGTGACCCTGGTGTGGATCTACCTGGAGATGCTGCGGCTGCTCTCCATCCTGCAAGGCAACGACTGACATCGGCCGCCGCGAGCGATCGCGACGGCGAGGGGTCCGCGGGCATCGGCCCGCGGACCCCTTTTTGTTGCTGTCCTCGCCGGGCCGCCGCCGGGCCGCCCGGCCGGGGTCAGAGCAGGCGGCGGGCCGCCCGCCTCAGGTCGTACTCGTGGACGATCGCTTTCGCGTGTCCGTACGCCAGGTCGTATTCGCTCCGCAGCCAGCTCACCTTCTCCTCGAAGCGGACGAGGGAGGGGCCTTCCTCCATGGTGCGTAGCCAGTCGGAGATCTCGCGACCGGTGCGGTCAGGGATGCGGGAGAGCAGATTGCGATGGGTCTCTTCGGAGAAGACAAGGGACATCGGCGCCTCCGGACGCTTTCGCACGTACTGGTCCTTCACGCCACCGTGCCTGAGCGTTTGCCTGTTGGCAACAGTGCGGGACGGCCGCGTAGGGTCACGATGTGCTTGATACAACGCCGCTGACGGCCGCCGTGGACCGATTCGCCGACCGGCTGCGGGCCGCTCCGCAGAGCCGGCTGCAACGGGGAGCCGCCGCGGAGGCACTGGCCCTGGCCAGGGAACTCTCCGTACGGGCCCAGCGGCTCGACGCTCCCGGCGAGGAGCCCAGGATCATGCCGGACGCGGGTGTCTTCGCGGTCGCCGACCAACTCACCGTCGCGGCCGGAGACTTGGCCGAGGCACTGCGAACGGCCCCGTCCGTGGCGGAGCTGGACGAGGCCGTGCGGTCGGTCGGCAGGGCGGCGGCTAGAGCGACGCTATGACGCGGTCCGCCAGGATGTAGATGTGCTCCGAGGTGTCGGCGTCGTCGGCCCGACCGCACGAGAAGGTCAGCGTGTACGCGCCGGAGACGCCGGAGCCGCCCAGCAGAAACGGGGCGTCGCCCGCGCGCAGCGCGTCGGCGAGCCGTTCCGCGGTCTCGCGGTGGCCCGGGGTCATGCAGAGCGTGGTGCCGTCGGCGAAGACATAGACATCGAGCGTGCCCAGCGGTCCCGGACGTACGTCGGCGAGGGCCATACGGGTCTCGGCGAGCTCTTCGAGCCGCGCCACGGTGCGCTCATGGTCGTTGACAACAGGTGTCCGTACGGGCACGAAATCCGGGTGCGACGGGTGCCTGCGGCGGGCGGCGGCCAGCTCGGACGACTCCTCGGTGCTTTCACCGGCCTCGCTCACACCACTGACCTCGGTGAGGTCCGGGTAGTCGGCGAAGTCATCGAATCCCTCGGCGGCGTCAAGATCAAGGGCCTCCACGCCGACGAAGTCCACCTGGCGGGGGACATAGAACCCGGCGTCGTCGGTGCCGAGGCCGGGCAGCCCGCTCAGCAGGGAGGGGGCGTCGGTGGCGTCCCTGGCCTCCTGGGCGGCCCAGAAGGCACGCGCCTCGGCCAGTTCGCGCTCACGCTCCTCGGCGAGGGCCTCCGCCACGGCGGTCCGTATGTCATCGGTGTGGTTCGCGCTTCTGGCATGCGGTACGGCGGCGGTGAGGCCGCTCGGGTTCGCCGCCGCCAGTTCGCCGCGCAGGGCGGTGACCTGCTGACGCAGCCCATGGGCGGCGTGCAGGGCGGCCACGCCCACAGCCGTGGCGGCGGCCGTGGTCAGCAGCAAGGCAAGAGACATGGCGCTCACTGACTACTCCCGATTCCAATCGATACCCCCGACTTCCTACCTCAGCTTGTCGGGGGTGGGCGCCCGCTGTCAGTGCATTACGTCACGAATTGGACAGGTCTTTGGGCCTTATGTTTAGTCTGATTGCCTATCTGACCTGGGCAAATGAATCTCCCCCGGAGATAGGTCACATCCTGGGGGAGATTCAGTCACGACTGGGGATCGGTGGGGTTGGCGCGTACGGTGCAGGATCGGCCGGCTACCCTCCGCTGTTTTTTGCTGTTTCGTTTCTTCATTGAGGCGTCACGGCGTCACGGCGTCATGGCGTCACGGCGTCACGGCGTCATGGCGTCATGGCGTCACGGCGTCATGGCGTCACGGTGTCGCGGCGCGCCCCTCAGCTCAGCCGCTCGATGACCATCGCCATGCCCTGGCCGCCGCCGACGCACATGGTCTCCAGGCCGAACTGCTTGTCGTGGAACTGAAGGCTGTTGATCAGCGTGCCGGTGATCCGGGCGCCGGTCATGCCGAAGGGGTGGCCGACGGCGATGGCGCCGCCGTTGACGTTCAGCTTCTCCAGCGGGACCCCCAGATCCCGGTACGACGGGATGACCTGGGCGGCGAACGCCTCGTTGATCTCGACGAGGTCGATGTCCCCGATGGTCAGCCCGGCGCGGGAGAGCGCCTGCCGGGACGCCTCGACCGGGCCGTATCCCATGATCTCCGGCGACAGGCCGGTGACACCGGTGGAGACGATCCGGGCCAGCGGGGTCAGGCCCAGTTCGCGCGCCTTGGTGTCGGACATGATCACGAGCGCGGCGGCGCCGTCGTTGAGCGGGCAGCAGTTGCCCGCCGTGACCAGGCCGTCCGGGCGGAAGGCGGGCTTGAGGCCCTGTACGCCCTCCATGGTGACGCCGGCGCGCGGGCCGTCGTCCTTGCTGACGACCGTGCCGTCAGGGGTGGTGACGGGCGTGATCTCGCGCTCCCAGAAGCCGTTCTTGATGGCTTCCTCGGCGAGGTTCTGCGACCGTACGCCGAACTCGTCCATGTCCTGGCGGGTGACGCCCTTGAGCCGGGCCAGGTTCTCGGCGGTCTGGCCCATCGCGATGTACGCGTCCGGGATCAGGCCGTCCTCGCGCGGGTCGTGCCACTCGGCGCCCTCGCTCCCCGCGACGGCGGCGGTACGGGCCTCGGCGTCCGCGAAGAGCGGGTTGTGGGTGCCCGGCATGCCGTCCGACGAGCCGTTGACCTGACGCGACACCATCTCGACCCCGGCCGAGACAAAGACGTCGCCCTCGCCGGCCCTGATGGCGTGCAGCGCCATCCGGGTCGTCTGGAGGGAGGAGGAGCAGTAGCGGGTGACCGTCAGGCCGGGGAGATGGTCCATGCCCATCTGCACGGCGACGACACGGCCGAGGTTGTGGCCCTGTTCCCCGCCGGGCAGCCCGCAGCCGAGCATCAGGTCGTCGATGTCCCGGGGGTCGAGCTCGGGGATTTTCGCGAGCGCGGCCTGGATGATCGTGGCGGTCAGGTCGTCGGGCCGCAGTTCCTTGAGCGAGCCCTTGAAGGCCCGGCCGATGGGGGAGCGGGCGGCAGAGACGATCACGGCTTCGGGCATCACGGCTCCAGAGAGGGTTGCGCCCCGGCGCCGTGCGGGGGTGCGGCCGGCGGTCGGGCGACGGGCTGGGAAGAGGGCGGTACTGAGGGGGAAGTTACCCGTACGTAGTGCCCGGGTCACCGGGCCGGACGTGTGATGCGGACCTCTTTTCTAAGCGCTTGCTCAGTGGAGCCCTATGCCGGGCGGACTTCCGTCGGGGTCGCTTCCGCCGTCGTCGGGAGATGACGGCGCCGGCGGTGCTTGAGGAGCGCCCAGGGAGCGCGTGCGCCGGTGACTTCGGTGCCCGCCTGCGAGGCCGCCGCCGAGGCCGCCTTCGCCACCGGGAGCATGTCCTCGTCGCGGGACGCGTCCAGGCGGTCCGTCTCCGGCCACAGGCCCAGTACGGCGCACAGGGTGGGCAGCACGGCCATGGCGGCGGTGGCGTAGCCCTCCGCCGACGGGTGGTAGTTGTCCGGGCCGAACAGCTCGCGCGGATTGGCGGCGAACTCCGGGCCCAGCAGGTCGCCCAGGGAGACCGTGCGGGCGCCCTGCTCGACCGCCACGATCGTCTGGGCCGCCGCGAGCTGGCGGCTCACCCGGCGGGCCAGCCAGCGCAGCGGCTGGTACACCGGCTCGATGGTGCCGAGATCAGGGCAGGTGCCGACGACCACCTCCGCCCCGGCGGTCCGCAGCCGCCGTACCGCCGCCGCCAGATAGCGCACGGAGCGTGTCGCCGACATCCGGTGGGTCACGTCATTGGCGCCGATCATGATCACGCAGACGTCCGGGACCCGGGCTGTGTCCGACAGCAGCAGTGACACCTGGCGGTCCAGGTCGTCCGACCTGGCCCCCGGCAGTGCCACATTGCGCAGGTCGACGGGGCGCTCCGCGACCGCCGCGAGCCCCGAGGCGAGCAGCGCGCCCGGGGTCTGCCCCGCCCGGCGCACCCCCTGGCCCGCCGCCGTGGAGTCGCCCAGCATCCCCATCCGCAGCGGTTCGGTGTGCCCGTAGGCCAGCCCGTACCACCCGTCCCCGCTGGGCGGGAGAGGTGCGACCCCGCCGCCCACCGAACGCTTCGCAAGCTGTACCTCCGCCAGCAGTACGCCGACGCCCGCCGCCCCGAGCAGGCCGATGCTCCCGCCGCCGTAGGCCGCGCCGGCGGCGATCCGCCGTGCCACCCTCGCCCTCGACACAGTCCGAGCCTCCTCCCTGCCGTACTTATGAGTACGTACTGCCCCGTCGGGACCGTCGCCCAATCTCACGCGCGGACGCATACGCTGGCCGGACCATCACGGAGACCCCGGAGACAACGGTGCAATTCCACGACTCGATGATCAGTCTGGTTGGCAATACCCCGCTGCTGAAGCTGAGCAGCGTGACCAAGGGCATTCAGGCGACAGTCCTGGCCAAGGTCGAATACTTCAACCCCGGCGGTTCGGTGAAGGACCGTATCGCCCTTCGCATGATCGAGGCGGCCGAGCAGAGCGGTGAGCTCCAGCCCGGGGGCACGATCGTGGAGCCGACGAGCGGCAACACCGGCGTCGGCCTTGCCATCGTGGCGCAGCAGAAGGGCTACAAGTGCGTCTTCGTCTGCCCCGACAAGGTCTCCACGGACAAGATCAATGTCCTGCGGGCGTACGGCGCCGAGGTGGTCGTCTGCCCGACGGCGGTCGATCCCGAGCACCCCGACTCGTACTACAACGTCTCGGACCGGCTGGTCCGCGAGACGCCGGGCGCCTGGAAGCCCGACCAGTACAGCAATCCGAACAACCCTCGCTCGCACTATGAGACGACCGGTCCGGAACTGTGGGAGCAGACGGACGGGAAAATCACCCATTTCGTCGCGGGTGTGGGCACGGGCGGCACCATCTCCGGCACCGGCCGCTATCTCAAGGAGGTCAGCGGGGGGCGTGTCCGGGTCGTGGGCGCCGACCCCGAGGGGTCGGTCTACTCCGGCGGCTCCGGGCGGCCCTATCTGGTCGAGGGCGTCGGCGAGGACTTCTGGCCGACCGCGTACGACCGTACGGTGACGGACGACATCGTCGCCGTCTCCGACAAGGACTCCTTCCAGATGACCCGGCGCCTGGCCAAGGAGGAGGGCCTGCTGGTCGGCGGCTCCTGCGGGATGGCGGTCGTGGCCGCGCTGCGGGTCGCGGAGGGGCTGGGCCCGGACGATGTCGTGGTCGTCCTGCTGCCGGACAGTGGCCGCGGCTATCTCAGCAAGATCTTCAACGACGAGTGGATGAACGACTACGGCTTCCTGGAGCAGGACGGCGACGCGCCGCGCGTCGCGGATGTCCTCCAGTACAAGGAAGGCCCCATCCCGACGCTCGTCCACATGCACCCCGAGGAGACGGTCGGCGAGGCCATCGAGGTCCTGCGGGAGTACGGCGTGTCGCAGATGCCGATCGTGAAGCCCGGCGCCGGGCATCCGGACGTGATGGCCGCGGAGGTCATCGGTTCCGTCGTGGAACGTGAACTCCTGGACGCGCTGTTCACCCAGCGGGCCTCGCTCGGAGACCCGCTGGAGAAGCACATGTCCCCGCCGTTGCCGCAGGTCGGCTCGGGCGAACCGGTGGCGGACCTGATGGCCGCGCTGAGCGGATCGGACGGCGCCGACGCCGCGATCGTGCTGGTCGAGGGCAAGCCGACAGGCGTCGTGAGCAGGCAGGATCTGCTGGCGTACCTCTCCAAGGGCGTGAAGTAACCAGCGACGGAACGCGGATTCGCGAAAGTGGTACGAGCGCGACACGTCCGCGCAGCACCCGCTTAACAAGCGTCCGGCACATTGGTGGTTGTCGGCGTCAAGGACCTCCGGAGCGGCTCCCGGACCTCCATGGACGCCTGGACACGGAGTCGGCCCTGACCCGGACCGTGTCCCTCGCGGGGACCGCCGTCGTCCCGCCCCCCGGCAACGGGGGTGCGGCGGTCCCCGCGACTATCCCTCTCCCGGCTGTCCTGGTAGCACGCTGTCCCGGTGGCCCTCGCTGGGCAGAACGGCCCGGCGGATTCTTTTCCCCGGCGGGCGCCCCGCTCAGTTCTCCCAGTCGGACGTCTCGCGCCGCCCGCGCGGCCGCCAGGGCCACTGCCGGGCCGCGTGCACCGTGTTCACCGCGACAATGCCCAGCCAGCAGACGACCAGGCCCTTGAAGCCCGTCTGCACGGCGGCGATCGTGGAGAGCGGGATGGCGAGGATGAGCGAGATGACGCCGAATCCGAAGCGCTCACCGAACCCCTCCGCCGGGCCGGGCGAACGGGCGCCCCGGGCCACCACCATCTGCTGCTCGGCGAGCCGGCGCCGGACGCGGCGGTCGGTGGTGCTGTCGAGGCGCTGCTCGATCTTCTCCAGGAACGACTCGATGAGCGCGGACTCGTACTCCGCTCCCAGCTCTCTGCGGGCCTGAAGGGTGGCGTCGAGCTCCTTCTTGAGCTCAGGATCGCGGGGTTCCATGAAGCCACGGTAGAAAGCGGAAAGCGTCCCGCACAGTGGGGCTAGCACCCCTCTTTGGCCCGGCGTTTGTCCCGGCGCACCGGGTCCCCGGCCGGGCGGGCGGACCGCCGTTTCCCGCCGGTACGGGACACCGCGCCGCGTACCGCCGCGGCCGGCCAAGAACCGTTTCCGGCCGTCGATTCCGGCGCCGGTGACCGCCGGGTACGGAATTCCGGCGGGAGGAAATGCTGTGCGGGCAGGCCGGACCTAAACTTGTGATTTGTTCCCGAGGAGGAGGCTGATCATATGGAGCACGCCGTGATTCCCGGAATGGACGTTTCCCGCATGGGCCTCGGATGCATGGGGATGTCGGCGTTCTACACGCAATCCCCCATGGATGACGACGAGTCGATCCGCACCATCCACCGGGCGCTCGACCTCGGTGTCAATATGCTGGACACCGCGGAAGCCTATGGTCCTTATACGAATGAGGAGTTGGTGGGCCGCGCGACAGCGGACCGCCGTGACCGCGCGGTGGTGGCGACGAAATTCGGCTTCATCTCGCATCCGGACGGCGACAGGACGGACACTCTCGACGGCAGTCCGGAGAATGTCAGGCTGGCGCTGGAGGGATCGCTCAGGCGGCTCGGCACCGACTATGTCGATGTGTATTACCTGCACCGCGTCGATCCCGATATCCCGATCGAGGAAACCGTGGGCGCGATGGGCGAGCTGGTGATCGAGGGAAAGGCCGGGCACCTCGGGCTCTCCGAGGCGCCGCCGGACCAGATACGCCGGGCGAACGCCGTACATCCGATCAGCGTGCTGGAGACCGAGTACTCCCTGTGGACGCGCCATGCCGAGGCGGAGATCCTTCCGCTGCTGCGGCGGCTGGGCATTGGATTTGTCGCGTATGCCCCGCTGGGCCGGGGGTTCCTGACGGGCAGGATCCGTTCCAGGGAGGACCTCGGTACGGACGACTGGCGCCGGAACAATCCGCGGTTCAGCGCCGAGAACTTCGACCGGAACACGCGGATCGTCGACGAGGTCCGGGCCGTCGCGATGGACGTGGGAGCCGCGCCCGCGCAGGTCGCCATCGCGTGGCTGCTGGCGCAGGGGGACGACATCGTGCCCATCCCGGGGACCAAGCGCGTGTCCCGGCTGGAGGAGGACCTGGGCTCCCTGGACGTGGAACTGACCCCGGAACAGATCGACCGGCTCAGCTCCCTGGCGGCTCCGGCCGGCAGCCGCTACGAGGAGGACACTTATGCCACTCCGCAGGACATGTGAGCCGCCGGGCATCTGTGCCGCCGGACCGCACCGGCTCGGGCGGGTCCCTTGTCAGAAGGCCGGCCGCGCGCCGGGCGAGCCCGTGCGCGAGACGAAGTCGCGGACCACGGCGTTGAAGAGTTCCGCGTTCTCCCAGAACATCAGATGACTTCCGCCCTCGGCCTCGGAGAAGACACGCGCCTCCGCGCCCGGAATCCGCGAAGCCGTCCATCGCGCGACGCCCGGCGGGAAGATGCTCACCTCACCGCCGATGACCAGGGTCGGCACGGTGATCCGCGGCAGCACATCGCGCCAGTCGTTTCCGCAATGGTCGAGGTGCAGGGTGGCGGTGTGCTCCAGCGGGAGCCGCGCGTTCTGCTGAATGATCCAGTCGAAATCCGCGGCGCTGAGCGACGGGGTGTGCATCGTGTGGACGAGCGACCGCCAGAAGTCGGCGCCGTCGGCCTCCCGGAGGGAGGCGGCTATTCCAAGAGCCGTCTCGGCGGAGAAAATGGCGCCCAGTTCGGCAGCCCGCTCTTCCGGTACCCGGTCGGCCGCGACCACGGCGGGCTCGTCCACCAGGACGAGCCTGCTGATGCGGTCGCCGCCGAACAGGTCCCAGTAGGACCAGATCACCGAGCAGCCGAGTGAGTGGCCCAGCAGGGTGATGTCCCTAAGTTCCAGCGTCTCGATGAGATCCCGGAGATCGGCGGCGAGCCGGGAGACCCGGTAACCGTGGTCCGGTTTCTCGGATTCGCCGTGCCCGCGAGGGTCCATGGCGATCACACGGTGGTCCCGGCTGAGATCGTCCATCTGTTTCCGGAATTCGGCGGCGCTCTGCGCGATACCGGGAATCAACAGCAAGGGGGCGCCCTCGCCGGCTTCGGCACAGGAAATGCGCACACCGTCGCCGGTCGTGACGCTGCTTCTCTTCTCGCCGGTCATACGGCTTCCATTCGATGGCCCGGCAGGGTCAGGAGAATCTCCTCTCACCTTACGTCCGGTCCGGCTCCGGCGACCGCCGTCGCGACGGCGGCCGGCTCGCTGCCGGGCGGTGATCGGGGGCGTCGAACTGTGACGCGGCTGTAGGGATTCGTACAGCGTCTCGTCGCCCGGTCGGGGTGTCCGCCCGGCTACGATGCGCCAACTCGTGGCGGGGGGAGCCACTTTGGTGGGCGCCGGCCGCGTTCGTACGTCACATCACCCGGGGGGACCTGTCTTATGTTCGCGCTGTCCATCGTGCTTATCGTCGCGGCCGTCGTACTGGCCGTACTCGCCCGCAGCCGCACCGGCGGCTGGAAGCTCGGCGCCGCGCTCGCCGGAGTGGCCGGGCTGACCTTCGCGGTCCTGAGCTGCGTCTATGTGGTGAGCGCCTACGAGGTCGGCGTGCCGGTCCTCTTCGGGAAGACCGGCGCCCCGCTGAGGTCCGGGGTGCACCTCAAGACGCCCTTCACCGATGTGACGACCTTCTCCACCCGCCCGGTGGACCTCAACCTCAACGACAAGGACGTGGTCGAGGTCCGCTCCGCGCAGGGCGGCGTGCTGTACGCGGATGTCACCGTCAAGTGGGCGGTCACACCGTCGAACGCCGTGGAGCTGTACCGGCTGGCCGGAAGCCAGGAGGCGATTCAGGAGCGGCTGGTGCTGCCGGACAGCCGGGAGATCGTCCGTGATGTCTTCGCCAAGCACAGCAGCGAGGAGGGTTATGCCTCCGGCCGGGGGCCCATAGCCTCGGAGATCGAGTCATTGATCAAGGAACGGCTGAAGCCCCGCGGTATCGATGTCACCCATGTCAACCTGCGCAATGTGCGGCCGTCCGACCAGCTTCAGCAGCAGATAGACAAGAAGCTCCAGCAGGAGCAGGCCACCGAGCGCGCGGTCGAGGCGTCGCGCACGGCGAAGGCGGAGGCGGAGCGCAGGCGTATCGAGGCGGAGGGCATAGCCAGGGCCAATGGAATCCTGGAGCGGTCGCTTACGGACCGGGTGCTGAAGAATCAGTGCATCGAGGCGTTCAAGGAGGCCGCGAAGGCGAACGCCGTGTACGCGGTGCCCTGCGGTACGGGGGCGAACGGCGCGCCGGTGATTGTGGACGGCACCAAGAACTGACGGGACGGGGACTGACGGGACGGGGGCCTGTCCGTCGGACAGGCCCCCGGCGCCGCGCGGTCACGCGGTTACCGTGCTGATGAAGGCGGTCAGATTGCTCCGGGTGCGGGCTGTCTTCTCGTCCGTCGAAAGTGTCTCCTCGAAGCCCCGCCCGGCAGCCGTGCGCCGCTTGCCCCGGACATAGAGGGAGCAGGCCAGGTCGGTGCAGAGGTACTGCCCGATCGTGTTGCCCTGGCGGCCGGCCTCGCCGGTGCGGCGCGCGGTCATCAGCACCACACCGCCGCCGGTGTGGGTCGTCAGGCACAGCGAGCACATGCTGCGGGAGGTGAAGCCGCGCGAGGCGGCGGTCACCGCGCGCAGCGCCAGACCCAGGAGGCCGTCGCCGTGTTCGGCGACCAGGTAGGCGCGTTCGGGGGCGCCGGGGTCTCGCCAGCCGAGGAAGTCGAGGTCGTCCCAGGGGCGTTCCTCCAGGTCATGGGGGATACGCAGCCGCTGGGCCTCGCCCTTGGAGCAGTTGATGAAGGACGCGCGGATATCGGTCTCGGTCAGATGTCTCACGCCGAGCGAGGCTAGCTGGCCTAATATGTTTAGGCAAAATGTTTATTCGATTAGGTTGGCGGGGTGCACGGAGCGCGAACGGAGCGCACAGAGCGCGCACGGAGCACAGGGAGCGCGCACGGACATCCCCGTCCGGGGAGTGTCGGCTACGCCTTCTTCGTCAGCCCGTGATCGGCGGCCCAGGCCGCGGCCACGTCCTCAGGGTCTTTCTTGTCCTTGTCCACCTGGCGGTTCAGCTCGGTGAGGTCCTCCGTCGAGAGCGCGTTGCCCAGCCGGGCCAGCGCCTTGCGCACGGTCGAGTCCGCCTTGCGGTCGGCGATCAGCGGGACGACATGCTGGCCCGGGACAAGATTCTTCGGATCGGAGAGGACCACCCAGCCCTCGGCGGCGATGTCGGTGTCGGTGGTGAAGAGATTGGCGACATCCACGTCGCCCTTCTTCAGCGCGCCCTTCACCAGCGGGCCCGAGGAGTCCAGGGACTTGAATTCCTTGAACTCCACGCCGTACACGTCCTTCAGCCCGACGACGCCCACGACCCGCGTCTTCACCTCGGGTGCGGCGCCGATCACCAGCCGGCCGTTCTGTTTCGCCAGGTCGGCGAGGGTTTTGAGGCCGTATTTCGCGGCGGTCTCGCGGGTGACGGCGAAGGCGTCGGAGTCCTCGGCCCTGCCGTACGGGAGGACCTGGAGGCCCGTCGGCAGCGCGACGGCCAGGGCGTTCTGCATCTCGCCCTCCTCGGTCGCGGTCGCCTTGGGCGCGAGATAGTGCAGCAGCGCGCCCTGGTACTCCGGGAGCAGATCGATGTCACCGCCCTTGAGCGCGGGGATCAGGATCTCCCGGGTGCCGAGGTTGGGCCGGACGGTCGTTTTCACACCGGCGGCTTCGAGCACGACCGCGTAGAGATGGCCGAGGATCTGGTTCTCGGTGAAGTTGGCGGTGCCGATGGTGATGCCGCCGGCGCTGGAGCCGCCGCCCGCGCCGCCGCCTCCCTGGCCCTCCAGGGAGGTGATGCCGCTGCTGCACGCGGCGAGAACGGGTACGGAGGCCGCGGCGAACAGGCCGCCGAGCAGAGTCCTGCGGTTCATGTGTGGTTCTCCTCAGGCGGTGCGGTGGCGGAAGAGGACGCGCTGGAGTGCGGACAGCGCCAGATCGAGGACGACGGCGACGGCCGCGACCAGCACCGCGCCGCCCAGCACCTGGACGAGGTCGCGCTGGGCCAGGCCGTCGAAGACATACCGGCCGAGTCCGCCGAAGCTGACGTACGCGGCGATGGTCGCCGTCGCCACCACCTGGATCAGTGCGAGCCGCAGCCCGGTCATGATCAGCGGCAGCGCGAGCGGGATCTCGACCCGTGTCAGCACCTGGCGGCCGCGCATGCCCTGGCCGCGTGCCGCGTCCTTCACCTCCGGGTCGACGGCGGTCATGCCCGCGTAGGTGTTGGTCACGATGGACGGGACGGCGAGGGCGACCAGCGCCACATACACCGGGGTCATGGACAGCCCGCCGGCCAGGAAGACCAGCACGACCAGGCCCACGGTCGGCAGGGCCCGCCCGAACGAGGCGAGATTGATGGCGAGGAACGCGCCCCGCCCGGTGTGTCCGATGAGCAGTCCGACGGGCAGTGCGATGGCGGCGGCGATCAGGGTCGCGATCAGGGAGTACTGGAGGTGCTCGGCGAGGCGGTGGCCGATGCCGTCCGGGCCTGTCCACTGCTCGCCCGACACCAGCCAGGAGCCGAGGTTCTTGAAGAGTTCGTCCATGTCGGGTCAGGCCCTCCCGCCCTGTGTGTGCCGCTGCCTGGTCCAGGGCGTGAGGACGTACTGCAGGGCCACCAGCAGCGCGTCCGCGACCAGGGCGAGCAGCAGGGTCAGCACGACACCGGCGATCACCGGTGTCGGGAAGTCGCGCTGGAAACCGTCGGTGAAGAGCTGGCCCAGGCCGCCGTCGCCGATGTAGGTGGCGACGCTGACGAGCGAGATCGACATGACCGTGGCGATCCGTACGCCCGCCATGATCACCGGGAGCGCGAGGGGCAGTTCGACGGTGAGGAGTGTCCGCAGCGGCCGGGTGCCCATGGCGACCGCGGCCTCGCGGGCCCTGGCCGGGACGGAGTCGAGCCCCTCGACGGTGTTCCGCAGCAGGACCACGAGCGTGTAGATCGTCAGGCCGATGACGGTGGTGGTCCTGGTCAGTCCCGAGACGGGCAGCAGCAGCACGAAGACCGCGATGGACGGGATCGTGAACAGGACGTTGGAGAGCCCGAGGAGGAAGCCGCGCAGCGGCCGGACCCGGTGTGCGAGGACGGCCAGCGGCAGTGAGATCAGCAGCCCGAGCAGGACGGCCGTCAGGGCGGCCTGGAGGTGGGAGAGGGTGAGGGTGGTGAGATCGCCCGCGTGGTCGGATATCCACGCCCACTCGATGGTCATACGGTCGCGCTCCCGTCACCGGTGGTGGCGGCGGCCCTGACGGGCGTCGCGCCCCGCGCCGCCTCCTGATGGCGGCGGCCCGCGTGCTCGTGGACCGTCTCGCGGGAGGTGACGCCGGTCAGGACGCCGTCCGTGTCGACCCGGGCGATCAGGCCGGCGGGCGAGGCGATCGACTCGTTGAGGGCCGCGAGCAGGGAATCCGTGTCGCGCAGCGGACGGACCGGCCCCAGCGGCGCGTCGCCGGACCGGTCCGCGTCGCGCGCGGTGTCCGGGTCGAGCCAGCCGAGTGGTTCGTCCCGGGCGGAGACGACGAGATGGGGTCCGGAGCCGGGCCGGGGGAGGGGCTCGTCCGCCCGTACCGTGACGGCCCGCTGCCGGGGCAGGCCGCCGAGGGTGGTCAGCGACAGCAGCTTGAGTTCGCGTTCCGCGCCGAGGAAGTCCGCGACGAAGTCGTCCGCGGGCCGGGCCAGCAGCTCGGTGGGTGTGGCGCACTGCACGAGATGGCCGCCGGTGCGGAAGACGGCGATGCGGTCACCGAGCCGTACCGCCTCGTCGATGTCATGGGTGACAAAGGCGATGGTCTTGTTCAACTCCTGCTGGAGGCGGAGAAGTTCGTCCTGGAGCTGGGTCCTCACGACCGGGTCGACCGCGCCGAAGGGCTCGTCCATCAGCAGCACCGGCGGATCGGCGGCGAGTGCCCGGGCGACGCCCACGCGCTGCTGCTGACCGCCGGAGAGCTGGTGCGGGTAGCGCTTGCCGGTCTCCGCCGTCAGGCCCACCGTCTCCAGCAGCTCCGCCGCTCTTGCCCGGGCCTTCTTCCGGCCCCAGCCCAGCAGCAGCGGAACGGTCGCGATGTTGTCGAGGACCGTGCGGTGCGGGAAGAGGCCCGACTGCTGGATGACATAGCCGATACCGCGCCGCAGCTCGGCGGCGTCCTGCCGCAGGACGTCCTTGCCGCCCACCCGGATGGTGCCGGAGGTCGGCTCGACCATCCGGTTGATCATGCGAAGCGTGGTCGTCTTACCGCATCCGGAGGAGCCCACCAGGACGGTGATACCGCCCTCCGGCATCTCCAGCGTGAGGTCGTGGACCGCCGTGGTGCCGTTGGGGAAGCGTTTGTGCACGGTGTCGAATTCGATCATCACTCGTCCCTTGCCCGGCTTGCATATAGTCATGCAGAGTTCTTGGTGACTGAATAGATTGTCAATGCCCGCGGGTAAATCGCTGGTTACGGATGACCGCGAGGCAAGACATCGCGTCCGAATAGGAGGCATTCGCGCATGATGTCGTCCCACATGATGGACTCGCCGGCCGCGAGCACGGCCCTTGTCGTCCTGGACGGACTGAGCCTCCCGGTCGCCGATGTCGTCAGGCTGGCCGACGGCGCCGCCCGTCCCGTACCCGGCACCGAGGCGATGAAGCGTGTCGAGCGGAGCTGGCACGTCGCGCGGGAACTGGCCGCCTCGGGCCGGGTGTACGGACGCTCCACCGGCGTCGGCGCCAACCGCACCGAGGCCGTGCCCACCGAGGCCGCCGCCGATCACGGCCTGCGTCTGCTGCGCAGCCACGCGGGCGCGATCGGCGAACCCCTGCCCGCCCGCGAGGTCCGGGCCATGCTCGCCGTCCGGGCCAATCAGCTCCTCGCCGGAGGCGCGGGGCTGCGGCCGACCGTCGTCACCGCGCTCTGCCAGGCCCTGGAGCACGGCGCCCATCCCGTGGTGAACGAATTCGGTTCGGTCGGCACGGGCGACATCGCGGCCCTCGCCCAGCTGGGCCTCGCCCTCGCCGGCGAACATCCCTGGCGCGGCGGCCGGGCGCCCGAGCCACAGCCTCTCGACAACAACGACGCCCTCGCGCTGATCAGCAGCAACGCCCTGACACTGGGGCAGTCCGCGCTCGCCCTCGACGAGCTGCGCCGGCTCATCGCCGCCACCGAACTGGTCGCCGCCCTCTCACTGCTGGCCGTCGACGGCTCCTACGAGGCGTACGCGGAGCCCGTGCACGCGGCCCGCCGGCACCCGGGCTCGTACGCCGTCGCCGCCCGGATGCGCCGGATCCTCGGCGCGCCCGCGCGGCCGGGGCCGCCGCTCGGCCGGATCCAGGACCCGTACGGCTTCCGCTGCGTACCGCAGATCCACGGTCCGGCGCGCGACGCGGCCGACGCGCTGGAGAGCACGCTCGCCGTCGAGATCAACGCGGCTGCCGAGAATCCGCTGATCATCGCCGGCACGGAGGCCGACCCGATCCCCGCCGCCTATCACCACGGTGGTTTCTATCTGGCCCAACTCGCGCTGGCGCTGGACCACTTCAGGCTCTCCCTCGTCCAGACCGCGCGCCTGTCCACGTCCCGGCTCTCGGCCCTGAACGAACCCGCCTTCACCAGGCTGCGGCCCTTCCTCGCCGACGCCGAACCCGCCAGCTCCGGCGTGATGATCCTGGAGTACGCGGCCGGGGCCGCGCTCGGCGATCTGCGCGCGTACTCCGCACCGGCCTCGCTCGGCCACGCGGTACTGTCCCGGGGCGTGGAGGAGCAGGCCAGCTTCGCCTCGCTGGCCGCGCGCCAGACGCTCCGGGCGGGCAACGCGTACCGCCTGGTCGTCGGCTGCGAACTCGTCGCCGCCGTCAGGGCGCTGCGCCAGCGCGGGCTGCGGCCGGAGCCCGGTCTTCCGGTCGGCCGCGCCTTCGGGCTGGCCGAGACCGTGCTCGACGAGGCGGTCTCCGACCGGCCGTTGACCGATGATGTGACGGCGGCAGCCGCGCTGCTCGACCGGTTCGCCGGTCTGGTGGACGGCCCGCGGTCCGGTCCGGCGGAGGATCCGGCGGACCACCAGAGCCACGACACCACAAGGGGGATCGCATGAGCGACAGCCCTGCCGCCCGACTCCAGCAGCTCTTCGAGGGCCACCGGCTGACCCCCACCCAGCGGCGCATCGCGCACAGCATGGTGCGGCGGGCCGCGGACGTGCCGTTCCTGTCGAGCGTCGAGCTGGCGGACCTGGCCGGGGTCAGCCAGCCGTCCGTCACCCGCTTCGCGGTCGCCCTCGGCTTCGACGGCTATCCGGCGCTGCGCAGACATCTGCGGGAGGTGGCGCCCGCCGAGCCGGCGGGCGGCGAGTCCGCGTACAACGAGTACCAGCAGGCCGTCCAGGGCGAGATCGAGAATCTGCGGCACCTCGCCGAGCTTCTCGCGGACCCGGCGCCGGTCGAGCGGGCCGGCCGGCTGCTCGCCGCCTCCCGTCCGCTGCCGGTGCTGGGGCTGCGCGCGGCTTCCTCGCAAGCCCGTGGTTTCTCGTACTTCGCGGCCAAGGTCCATCCGGACGTACGGCTGCTGGACGAGGGCGGCACGATGCTGCCCGACCGGATCGACGCGGCCCTGAACGCGGGCGCCAGCGCGTTGCTCTGTTTCGCGCTGCCGCGCCATCCGAAGGAGGTCGTGGAGACGCTGGCGTACGCGCGGTCGGCCGGACTGACGGTGGTGACCGTCGCCGATTCCGCCTTCGCGCCGGTCGCCAAACACAGCGATCTGCTGATCCCCGCGGCCGTCGGCACGGGCCTCGCCTTCGACACGGCGTGTGCGCCGATGCTGCTGGGACGGGTGCTGTTGGAGGCGATGTGCGACGACCTGCCGGACGCGCAGGCGCGGCTGGAGGACTTCGACGCGCGCGCGGCGGCGCGCGGGCTGTTCGTCGAATAGCCGCATAGCCGCATAGCCGAACAGTCGAACAGCCGAATGGCGGGAGCCCTCGCGCCCGCGTGAGCCGGAGCGGAGCCGGGTGTGTGAGGGCGAGCCCGGGTGAGCTTCCCTCGTTCTCACGAAATGCTCAGAGAACGCCATTAATCTGCCGCCACACACAGGCATGAGGAGGCAGGCAGTGGGGCGCGGAGGGCAGTCTCTGGCACGGGTGGCAGTGATCGTGCGGGCGGGCGCGGTCCCGCTCTGGTGGCTGGGGGTGCTCGCCGCCGGGATCGGATTCCTGATCCCCGGACTGACCGGGCGCAGGATCGGTGTCTACGCGGGCGCGGCGCTCTTTGTGGTGTGCGCCGCCGTGGTCGCGCTCGTACGCCGGCGTGGATATACGGCGTGGGCGGAACGGGCCTCGCGCGCCGGGAAGTTCGACTACCTCCAGGACCGCGCCGTGACCCTGCGGAACTGGCGGTGGTCGCACCGCTGGTGGCTCGCGGCCGGTTTCCTGCTGGCCGTGGCGAGTTCGTTCGCGCTGCCGGTGGCGGGCGGCGCGGCCCTGGCGGGCGCGGGCGCCGGACTCTGGCTCAAGGCGGTGTGGCTGGGCCGCCGTGAGCGCCGGGACGACGCGCTGCTGTGGGTGCGTACCGACTGGGCCGGGGCCGGGCGGCCCACCGGCAAGCTGGTGAAGGGCTACCGGACCACCGGGACCGGAGCCGGTGACGCCGCGCCCGGCGGGGCACGGCGCCGCCGCTGAACCGGCGGGGCGGCGCCGTCCGCCTCAGACCTCCAGACCGGCCTCGATCTTCATGAGCTGATGGCGTGCCATCGCCAGATTCGCCCGTGACTTGTCCAGCGCCAGATAAAGGAAGAGACCGGCGTTGCCGCGTCCCTTGAGCAGCCGGATCAGGTGGTACTGGCCGCCGAGAGTGATCAGGATGTCCTCGATCTCGTCCTTGATGCCGAGCAGTTCCATGGTGCGGACCTTGGCGCGGACGACATCGGTGTTGCCGGCCGCGGCGACCGCCAGATCGAGGCCCCGGGCGCGGTCAGCCGCCGAGCAGCGCGTCGCGGTAGGTGCCGCCCGACTCGTGGACGATCTCCTCGACCGTCTGCGGGGCCCGTACCGTCGCGAAGCGCACCCCGCCGCCCTCGCTCTCGGGGGCCGTCGTGAAGCCGTGAATGCCGGGCCTCGCCAGGCTGTTGTAGGCGTAGTGGTTGCTGAAGTAGTAGGCGCCGGTGTCGAGGGCCGCGACGAGGTCATCCTGTTCGAGCAGCGGCAGCGGCCGGTTCTCGGCGAGCAGGTCGCCCGCGAAGCAGGCCGGGCCCGCGATGTCCTGGGCCACGGCGGGGCCCTGCTTCGGCCGTCCCCCGGCGTCGTACGCGGCGATGCGCAGGGGCCAGGAGGCGGGGACGTAGACGGTACGGGCGGCGACCTGGGCGCCCGCGTGGGTCACCGCGATGGGCCGGCCGCCGGCGGACTTGGCGTATTCGACCCGGGCGAGGACCAGGCCGTGCTTGGCGAGCAGGGAGCGGCCGAACTCCGTCACCAGCCCGTAGCGGCCGTCCAGCAGTCCCGGCACCGTCTCCTTGAGCAGCCGGGCGTAGTCCGCGTACGTCGGGGTCTCCTCGTCGGAGCCGAAGTTGACCGGGAGGCCGCCGCCGATGTCGACGGTGTCGATCTGCCGGCGGCCGGCGGCCGCGTTGATCTCCTCGGCCAGCTCGTAGACCGTCCGTACGCCCTGGGCCATGAGTTCCAGCGGAACGCCCTGCGAGCCGGAGTGGGTGTGCAGCCGGGTCAGCCAGGGGCGGTCCAGAAACGCCCGGACGATCCAGTCGAGCGCGCCCTCGTCGCGCAGCGCGACGCCGAACTTCGAGGTGGCGGTCGCGGTGGACAGGGCGCCGATGGAGCCCGCGCCGAGCTGGGGATTGACCCGCAGGCCGAGCGGGGAGCGGCTGGCGCCCGAGCTGATCAGCGCGTCGATCCGCGCCAGCTCCTGCGGGTTGTCGGCGTTCACGGCGACGCCCTGGGCGAGCGCCTCACGCAGCTCGGCGGTGGTCTTGGCGGGGGAGTCGAGGACGGTGCGGCCGGCCGGGACGCCGGCGGCGCGCGCGAGGGCCAGCTCTCCCGGGCTCGCCACCTCGGCGCCGATGCCCTGCTCGGACAGCAGGCGCAGGACGGCCACCAGCGGCGCGGCCTTTACCGCGAAGGCGTGCAGGACAGCGGTGCCAGGCGCGGTGACCTCTTCGAAGGCGGTGCGGAGCGCGGCGGCGGAGGAGCGGATTCCCGCCACGTCGAGCAGCGCCACGACGGGTTCCGTCCCGGAGATCAGCCCCTGCTCCACCGCCGCGCGCACCGCCCGGTGGCGGCGGGCCGCCGCGCCGCTGCCGCTGTCCGGGGCGCCCGGCGTGCCGTGATCCGTGTTCTGACCGTTGTGCTGATCCGAAGCCATGGGCGTCAGCCAATCACCGGGCGGGCGGCCCCGCAGCTGTTGACTACAACTATTCATCCAGTCAGGATGTGAATAGATAAGCCAACAGGCCCACCATGGAGGAGGCACCGCCATGTCAGGACCCCGCCCCGTACGGGCACCGCGCGGTACGGAACTGAGCGCCCTGGGATGGCAGCAGGAGGCCGCCCTCCGCATGCTCCAGAACAACCTCGACCCCGAGGTCGCGGAGCACCCCGACAAGCTCGTCGTCTACGGCGGCACGGGCCGGGCCGCCCGTGACTGGCGCTCCTTCGACGCCATGGTGCGTACGCTGCGGACGCTCAAGCAGGACGAGACGATGCTCGTCCAGTCCGGCCGTCCGGTGGGCGTGCTGCAAACCCACGAGTGGGCGCCGCGCGTGCTGATCGCCAACTCCAACCTGGTCGGCGACTGGGCGAACTGGGAGGAGTTCCGGCGTCTGGAGGCCCTGGGCCTCACCATGTACGGCCAGATGACGGCCGGTTCATGGATCTACATCGGCACCCAGGGCATCCTCCAGGGCACCTACGAGACGTTCGCCGCCGTCGCCGCGAAGAAGTTCGGCGGCACGCTCGCCGGGACGATCACGCTCACCGCCGGTCTCGGCGGCATGGGCGGCGCCCAGCCGCTCGCCGTGACCATGAACGACGGCGTCGCGATCTGTATCGACTGCGACCCGCGTGCCATCGACCGCCGGATCGAGCACCGCTATCTCGATGTGCGGGCCGACAGCCTGGAGCACGCCCTCCAGCTCGCCACGGAGGCCCGGGACGCCCGGCGTCCGCTCTCCGTCGGACTGCTCGGCAACGCGGCGGAGCTGCTGCCGAGGATGCTCGCCGAGGGCGCCCCGGTCGACATCGTCACGGACCAGACCTCCGCGCACGATCCGCTGGCGTATCTGCCGCTCGGCGTCGACTTCGCCGACATGGCCTCCTACGCCGCCGAGAAGCCCGCCGACTTCACCCAGCGCGCCCGTGAGTCGATGGCACGGCATGTGGAGGCGATGGTCGGCTTCATGGACGCGGGGGCCGAGGTCTTCGACTACGGCAACTCCATCCGGGGCGAGGCCCAGCTCGCTGGCTATGACCGGGCCTTCGCCTTTCCCGGCTTCGTGCCCGCCTATATCCGGCCGCTGTTCAGCGAGGGCAAGGGACCGTTCCGCTGGGCCGCGCTCTCGGGCGAGGCGTCCGACATCCACAAGACCGACCGGGCGATCCTCGACCTCTTCCCCGAGGACGAGTCCGTCCAGAACGCGTCGCTGCACCGCTGGATCAAGCTGGCCGGCGAACGCGTCCACTTCCAGGGCCTGCCGGCCCGGATCTGCTGGCTCGGCTACGGCGAGCGGGACAGGGCCGGCGAGCGCTTCAACGACATGGTCGCGAGCGGCGAACTGGCGGCGCCGGTGGTCATCGGCCGCGACCATCTCGACGCCGGCTCGGTCGCCTCCCCGTACCGCGAGACCGAGGCCATGCTCGACGGCTCCGACGCCATCGCCGACTGGCCCCTTCTCAACGCCATGGTCAATGTCGCCTCCGGGGCCTCCTGGGTCTCCATCCACCACGGCGGCGGTGTCGGCATGGGCCGTTCCATCCACGCCGGCCAGGTCACGGTGGCCGACGGTACGAAGCTCGCGGGCGAGAAGATCCGCCGTGTCCTCACCAACGACCCGGGCATGGGCGTCATCCGGCATGTCGACGCCGGCTACGAGATCGCGGAAGCGGTCGCGGACGAGCGCGGTGTCCGGGTCCCGATGCGGGAGGGCAAGTGACACGGGACCAGGGACCGGCGGGGGCACGCACCACGGCGGACCGCGCGGGCACCGGCTCGTTCGAGCCGCCCTCCTTCCAGGAGATGTGGCGGGATCTCGCCCCTGTCGGACGCGACGCGGGCAGCGGCGGCTACCGGCGGTACGCCTGGAACGGGGCCGACGCCGACTGCCGGGCGTGGTTCCGGGAGCAGGCCGAGACCCGTGGGCTGGCCTACGAACTCGACCGCAACGGCAACCAGTGGGCCTGGCTCGGTGACCCGTCCGCCGGGGACGCCGTCGTCACCGGGTCCCATCTGGACTCCGTGCCCGACGGCGGCGCCTTCGACGGGCCGCTCGGTGTGGTGTCCTCCTTCGCCGCTCTCGACGAACTCCGCCGCAGGGGAGCCCGGTTCGCCAAGCCGCTGGCCATCACCAACTTCGGCGACGAGGAAGGCGCGCGCTTCGGGCTCGCCTGCGTGGGCTCCCGGCTCACCGCGGGACAGCTCACCGTCGAGAAGGCCCATGAGCTGCGCGACGGCGAGGGCGTCCCGCTGACCCGCGCGATGGAGGCGGCCGGCCACGACCCGTCCGCCATCGGTCCCGACTCCGAACGCCTCGCCGGGATCGGCGCGTTCATCGAGCTGCATGTCGAACAGGGCCGCGCGCTCGACCTGTCCGGCGACCCCGTCGGTATCGCCTCCGCGATCTGGCCGCACGGCCGCTGGCGGTTCGACTTCCGGGGCGAGGCCAACCACGCGGGCACCACCCGTCTCGCCGACCGCCGCGACCCGATGCTGACCTATGCCGAGACCGTCCTCGCCGCCCGCCGCGAGGCCGAACTCGCCGGAGCCCTCGCCACCTTCGGCAAGATCTCCGTCGAACCCAACGGCGTCAACGCCATCCCCTCCCTCGTCCGCGGCTGGCTGGACTCCCGCGCCGCCGACCAGGCCGCCCTGGACACCGTCGTCGCCGGTATCGAGGCCGCCGCCCGCGAACACGCGGACCGGGCCGGTGTCGAGCTGCGGGTCGTCCAGGAGTCCTTCACCCCGGTCGTCGAGTTCGAGCACGCCCTGCGGGACGAGCTGGGCAAGATCCTCGGCGGGCGGCTCCCCGTCCTCGGCACCGGCGCCGGACATGACGCCGGTATCCTCTCCGCCTCCGTCCCCACCGCCATGCTGTTCGTGCGGAACCCCACCGGGGTCTCGCACTCGCCGGCCGAATACGCGGCCGAGGACGACTGCGTGGCCGGAGTGCTGGCACTCGCCGACGTACTGGAAGGACTCGCGTGCGCATGACGGGGTCCACAGCGGGGCCGCGCGGGCCGCGGGCCGCACACAGCACCCAGGAGACATCCGGCGCGCGGGCGACCCCGGACACGCGCGGCGGCGCCGCGTACTGGCTGGAGCACGCCTGGCTCGACAACCATGTCGAGCCCGGCGTGGCCGTGTTCGTCGCGGACGGCCGGATCACCGAGGTCCGCTCCGGGACGGAGACCCCGCCCGCCGGCGCCACCGTCCTGCGCGGACTGACCCTCCCCGGCCTGGCCAACGCCCACTCCCACGCCTTTCACCGGGCCCTCAGGGGCACCGTCCAGGTCGGCTCCGGCACCTTCTGGACCTGGCGCGAAGTGATGTACGGGGTCGCCGCCCGGCTCACGCCGGACTCCTATCACGCGCTCGCCCGCGCCGTGTACGCCGAGATGGCACTCGCCGGCATCACCTCCGTCGGGGAATTCCACTACCTCCATCACGCCCCGGGCGGCACGCCCTACGACAATCCGAACGCGATGGGCGAGGCCCTGATCGCGGCGGCTGCCGAGGCCGGGATCAGGATCACGCTCCTCGACACCGCCTATGTCTCCTCCGGCGTCACCGGGCGGCGCGGCGGGGCGCCGCCCGACCGCCGCCAGCTCCGCTTCTCCGACGGCACCGCGGACGCCTGGGCCGAGCGCGCCTCGGCCCTCCGGGGAAGCGACCACGCCCGGATCGGCGCGGCGATCCACTCCGTACGCGCCGTACCCGCGGACCAGCTCGCCACCGTCGCCGCGTGGGCGCGCGAGCGCGCCGCGCCGCTCCATGTGCATCTCTCCGAACAGACCGCGGAGAACGACGCCTGCCTCGCCGTCCACGGCCGCACCCCCACCCAGCTCCTCGCCGACCACGGTGTGCTGGACGCCCGCACCACCGGTGTCCACAACACCCATCTCACCGTCGAGGACATCGCCCTGCTGGGCTCCACCCGCACCGGCACCTGCATGTGCCCGACCACGGAACGCGATCTGGCCGACGGCATCGGCCCCGCCGCCCAACTCCAGCGCGCGGGCTCGCCCCTGTCGCTCGGCAGCGACAGCCACGCCGTGATCGACCTCCTCGAAGAGGCCCGCGCCATGGAACTCGACGAACGCCTGCGCTCCCGCACCCGCGGGCACTGGACGGCGGCGGCACTGCTGCACGCCGCCACAGCCGACGGTCACGCGGCGCTCGGCTGGCCCGAGGCGGGCCGCATCGAGCGGGGCGCGCTCGCCGACCTCGTCACGATCGCCCTGGACTCGGTCAGAACGGCCGGCCCGCCGCCGAGGCTCGGAGCGGAGACCGCCGTATTCGCCGCCTCCGCGGCGGATGTACGCCACACCGTCGTGGCCGGGCGCCATCTCGTACGGGACGGGGTCCACACCCTTGTCCCGGACGTCCCCGCCGCCCTCGCCGCGTCCATCGGGGCCCTGCGCGGCTGACCGCACCGCCCATGACCCGGCCACCGCCACCACCGACGCCATCACCACCGACGGGACCGAAGCCGCCGAAGGAGAACATCCCCGCGATGACGACCAGCAGCACAAACCCCCCGACCGGGCCGACCGCGCCGACCGCGCCGGCCGCGTCGACCACCATCACCAACATCGCCGGCCTGGTCACCAACGATCCCTCCCTCGGAGACGGAACCCCCATCGGTCTGATCCAGGACGCGGCCGTCGTCATCGAGGGCGACCGTGTCGTCTGGGTCGGTGAATCAAGCAAAGCACCCGCCACTGACAACGCCGTCGACGCCGGTGGCAGGGCCGTCGTCCCCGGTTTCGTGGACTCCCACTCCCACCTCGTCTTCGCGGGCGACCGCACCCAGGAGTTCAACGCCCGGATGTCCGGCCGCCCCTACTCCGCCGGCGGCATCCGCACCACCGTCGCGGCGACCCGCGCCGCGACCGACGCCGAGCTGAGCGCGAATGTCGCGCGCTATCTGGCCGAGGCGCTCCGCCAGGGCACCACCACCGCGGAGACCAAGTCGGGTTACGGCCTGACCGTCGAGGACGAGGCCCGCGCGCTCCGTGTCGCACGGGAACACACCGACGAAGTCACCTATCTCGGTGCCCATGTCGTCCCGGCCGAGTACGCCGACGACCCCGCGGGCTATGTCGCGCTCGTCACCGGCGAGATGCTCGACGCCTGCGCCCCGCACGCCCGCTGGATCGACGTGTTCTGCGAGGAGGGAGCGTTCGACGGCGACCAGGCCCGTGCGATCCTCACCGCGGGCAGGGCCAGGGGCCTGCGTCCGCGCGTCCACGCCAACCAGCTCACCCGGGGCCCCGGAGTGCGGCTTGCCGTCGAACTCGACGCCGCGTCGGCGGACCACTGCACCCATCTCACCGACGCGGACGTCGACGCCCTCGCCCACAGCGACACGGTGGCGACGCTGCTGCCCGGCGCGGAATTCTCCACCCGCGCCCCCTGGCCGGACGCCCGCAGGCTGCTCGACGCGGGCGCGACGGTCGCGCTCTCCACGGACTGCAACCCCGGCTCGTCCTTCACCTCGTCCATGCCGTTCTGCGTCGCACTCGCCGTACGCGACATGGGCATGACGCCGGACGAGGCGGTCTGGTCGGCGACGGCCGGCGGCGCGGCGGCCCTGCGTCGCCAGGACATCGGCCGCCTCACCCCCGGCGCCCGCGCCGACCTCGCCCTCCTCGACGCCCCGAGCCATGTCCATCTCGCCTACCGCCCCGGAGTCCCCCTGGTCTCCGCGGTGTGGCGGCGCGGCGAACGCGTCCACTGAGTGCCGCGTGCGTGTGCCGCGCGCGTGTGCCGCGCGCGTGTGCCGGGCGGGGCCCGGCGCACGCCCGACGTCACCCCTTCAGCGCGGCGACCTCGTCCATCCTCGGCCGCAGCCTCCGTACGGCACGCGTCTTCGCGTACGGCTTCAGCAGCCGCCGCAGCGTTTCGAAGTGCTCGTCACCACGCGCCGTCGACACGTGTTCGTAGTCGTCGAGGAACTGCGACCAGCTTCCGCAAGCCGCCTCAAGATGGCCGAATTCCAACTGGCGCTGGGCCAGTACGGCAAGGAAATGGACCCGGCCCTGACGCTCGTTCTTGCGCTGTGCCTTCAGGGACTGCTGGAGCGCGGCGATCGAGCCCGGCAGGTCCTTGCACTCGTACAGCACATGCGACACATGGAAGAGATACGAGGTCTGGTCGTAGCCGCCGATGGACTCCCGTCTGTTCTCCGCTTTGGTGAGAGCGGCCTCGGTCTGCCGGAGCCGGGAGAACGCCTGGCGCTTGTCGCCGACCATCGCCGCGGCGTGCGCCTGCTGCCCGGACAGAAACGCCTGCAGTCCCGGTTCCGCTTTCGGTGACGCCTCGGCGGCCGAGTCGGCGAGTTCCAGCGCCCGCTTGCCGTAGCCGAGGTTCGACGCCTGGAGGGACATGCCGCGCAGGGTGCGGCAGTACGTGACATGGTCCTCGGCGGCGCCGGCCAGCTCCAGGGCCCGGAGGTAGTACCGCTGGCCGAGCCCGTGCGCCCGTTCGTACATCGCCATCCACCCGGTCAGATAGACCAGGTCGGACGCCGCGGCCAGCATGTCGTTGCGCACTCCGCCGGCCGCTTCCGCTTTCAGCCACGGCATGACCGTGTTGACCAGGAACGCGGCGGCCATCGGACGCGCGTGACCGCCGCCGAGTTCGTCGAGTATGTCCGCGATCCGGACCGTCATCGTGCGCACCGCCTGGACCTGCGCCGCGCCGATCCGGACCGTCCGCTTCCCGGGAGGCGGGACCGGCGCGGTGGCCGCGTGCGCCAGATCGGGGAAGAGCGGGACCACGACGGCGGCGGAGAACAGCCCCGCGGCGATCAGACCCCGCCGCGACGGGTCCATATCGGCTTTTCCCATGTCGACGAGTTCTTCGAAGGTGTCGACGCGGGAGGAGGCGAGAGCGGACGGCGCGACCGGCAGGCCGGCTTCCGCATGAGTGACCGGACGCTTCAGCTTGCGCGCGAACGCCTCGACGATCAGCGCCCTGACCTGCTCCTTCGGTGTTGTACCCGCGACCCAGTGGGACACTGCCGACTGGTCGTAACGAAGCTCAAGACCGGCTTCGGCGCCCATCCGGTTGATGATCTGCGCGAACTGCGAACGGGACCACCGCGCCTGCTCAAGCAGGAGGGCCAGCCCGGTGTTGGGTATGCGTGAATTACTCGCCATGCCTTCAACTCCCCCACAGCGTTCATGGCTTTCATCATCAGACCTGCTCTCCACGGTACTCGTGGAGTGCGATTACACGGTTCTCTCTTCGAGGACGCTGATCACACGAAGACGGGGGCCAAGGTGACCACAGTGACAGACCACAGAGCAGGTGGCACAGGCGAAAACGCGCACACCGCGGCACTGGACCACGACGCTGTCGCCTTCGACGCCGACCGCGCCCTGGCGCCGCACCGGCTGATGCCCCCGCCCGCGGAGATCGCCGATCTCACCACCCGGCTGATCACCCACGGCGCGTTGCTCGTCGACATTGTCAACGGCTTCCCCGAGACCGAGCACACAGTCCGGGCGAAGGGGGCGCTGAAGGACTGGCACGACCTGATCGGGGGCGGACCCGGCGAGGGAGCCATGGCGAACTGGGTCTATATGCGCGCCATGGCCCGTATGTGCCGTACCTTCATGGACTACTTGCGTGAACGAGAAGGACGACGCCGACCATGACCGACGAAGCACCTCCGCCGTCTCCCGAACAGCCCCGACGTCCCGCCCCGGCGAACCCGCCCGCCCGGGTGTTCATCGCCCGCCATGGACTGCCGCCCATGATCGCCACGCCGGCCCGGCCGAAGAACGGCCCGGTGAGCCCGGCGCGAAGCGTCCGCGAGGTCCCGGCGTCGCGCCCCGCGCTCCGGGACTGACCCCGCAGCCGGGTCATCCCCCCGTCCGGCCGGCGCCGGCCAACGGCCTCAGCCGCACCGGCAGTTCCCGGACGCTGTTGCCCACAAAGCTCGGGTGGCGCGGCAGTTCCCGCTCCGGGACCGCGAGATCCAGCTCCGGGAAGCGGACGAACAACTGCCGCAGGGCTGTCACGGCCTCCATTCGCGCCAGCGGCGCACCCAGACAGAAGTGGGCGCCGTGGCCGAGCGAGAGATGACGGCGCCCCTGCCGGGTCACCCGGAACCGGTCCGCGTCGGGGCCGTGCGCCGACGGATCGCGGCCCGCCGCCGAGTAACCGGCCAGGACCGGAGTGCCGCGCGGGATCACCGTGCCGTCCACGGTCAGATCACGGACCGGATAGCGGAACGGGAAGAAGCTGACCGGACTGTCCCAGCGCAGGGTCTCCTCCACCGCGTCCGCCCAGTCGGCCCGGCCCTCCATGAGCAGGCCGAGCTGATCGCGGTGCGCGCACAGGGCGCGGACGGCGTTGGTGATCAGGCTCAGCGTGGTCTCGTGCCCGGCCACGATCATCAGCAGCAGCGTGCCGATCAGTTCGGGCTCGCTGAGCCGGTCGCCGTCCTCCTCGCGAGCCGCGATCAGCGCGCTGGTGAGATCGTCGCCCGGATCCGCCGTACGGGCCACCGCGACCGCGCCGAGAAGCGCCAGCAGTTCACGGTTGGCCTCGACGGCCTCCTCGGGGCCGGTGTCGGTGCTCACCACCAGCGTCGACAGCTCATGCAGCCGCTCGCGGTACTCCTCGTTCACACCGAGCAGTTCGCCGATGACGCCCAGCGGCAGCGGCAGCGCGAAGAGCCGGCGCAGATCCACGACGCCGTCCCCGGTGGCGGCGGCCCGCTCAAGACCGTCCAGCAGTCCGGCCGTCAGCCGCTCGATCCCCGGCCGCAGGGCCTCCACCCGGGCGAGGGTGAACGCCCTGCTCACCAGCGACCGCAGCCGCCGGTGGTCGGCGCCGTCCGCCGTGGTCATGCCCCGTACCGTGGCGAAGGTCTTCAGCGGCCAGCCGTCCGGTATCCGTCCCTCGCGCAGCGCGGTGAAGTGCTCGGCCCCCTTGGCGACATCCGGATGCCCGAGGAACTCCCGCAGCGCCTCGTGCCCGAGCACCGCCACGCCGGGTATGCCACCGGGGAGCGCCACCCCGGCCACCGCGCCGGCGGCGAGCAGCTCGGCGTTGGCGGCGTGCGGGCAGCCGCCCGCCGGATCCATCCGGTGTGACGCGGTCAACGGAGCTCACCTCCCCGGGCGCGGACTGCCGGCCGACCCGGCCAACGGACGGCCGGAGCCCGCGCGGTGCGCCACGGGCGGTCCAATCCTATGAGCAACCACACGACTTCGGGCAGTAGTTGTTCGGCCCCCGGTGGGCGCTCTTCGGACATCCTCGGCCGTCCCCTCCGCCCCCCGGACCTCACCCGGCGCACGTTTTCCACTGATCCGTCACACGGTGGGCGACTGGCACTGTCCCGGAGGGATGTGGGCCGGTACCGTCCTGTGGGGCGTGCGTGAGCCGGTGGGGAAGCGGGCTCACGGGGGGATGCGACCGGGGGGTCGAGTTGAGTGAGGAACGCACCGCCGCACGCGTGCGTGTGGTCCTGCCGGAGGAGCTGGACGAGACGGAGGCCGAGGCCTGGCGCGAGCTGCGCGTCAAGTCCGGTGCGCCGGCCAATCCGTTCATGGAACCGGAGTTCACCCGTGCCGTCGGCCGGGTGCGGCCCGCGGCACGGGTCGCCGTCATACGGGAGGGCGAGGAGCTCGCCGGCTTCTTCCCCTACGAGAAGGGGCCCTGGGGACACGGCCGGGCCATCGGCCTCGGGGTGTCCGACGCGCAGGGCGCCGTGTTCCGCGCCGGTCTGCGGCTGCCGGCCCGTGAACTGCTGAGGGCCTGCTCGCTGTCGGCCTGGGAGTTCGACAACCTGGAGGCGGGACAGGAGCTGTTCGTGCCGTCCGCCGCCGGGGAGTTCGAGTCCCCGGTCATCGATGTCGGGCAGGGCGCCGAGATGTTCGAGAGGGGTCTGCGCGAGCGGTCGCCGAAGTTCTTCAGGACGACGGCGGCGAAGGAACGCAGACTCGGCCGCCAGGCCGGCGAGGTCCGGTTCGTGTTCGACGAACGCGATCCCGCCGTGCTGCGCACCCTCATGGAGTGGAAGTCCGCGCAGTACCGCAGGACGGGGCGCCGCGACCGGTTCGCCCAGGAGTGGATCAGCGAACTGGTGCGGGCGCTGGCCGGGACCCGGACACCCGGCTGCTCCGGTGTGCTCTCCGTGCTCTACGCGGCCGGCCGGCCCGTCGCCGCGCACTTCGGGCTGCGTTCGCGCACGGTGCTGTCCTGCTGGTTCCCGGCGTACGACCCGGAGTTCGCCAGGTACTCGCCGGGGCTGATCCTGCATCTGCGGATGGCGGGGGCCGCCGCCGCCGACGGCATCGGCATGCTCGACCTGGGACGCGGGGCCGCCGAGTACAAGGACGCGCTCAAGACCGGCGGGCTGCGGGTGTACGAGGGCTCATCGGTGCGGCCAGGACCGGGGGCGGCGCTCCACTGGCTGAGCCGTGAGCCGTTCCGAAGAGCCCATGGCTTTGTGCGCGACCGGCCGAGGCTGGCCGGCTACGCGCAGCGGACGCTGAGCCGGGCGGGCCGGCTGCGGCGCGACTGAGCCGGGGCTGACGCGGGACCACCAGGGCACTACGAACGGGGGAGCCGATGCCGTACACAGCACGCACGCCGAATCAGCCGTACGCGCCGGAGAGGGGGCCTGAGCTGTCGTCCATCGCCGTCGCCGAGCTCGATCTCGACGGGCCCGACGGCAGGGTGCTCTCCCTGCGGCCCGTGCCCGGCGGCCCGGCCCTCGGCGCGGGCGGGATCTACGCCCTGGTACGGCTCCGGGGCCGGCCCGCCGCCACCGTGCTCGGCCGGGTGGCCCCTGGTGAGGACCCGGCCGAGGTCCTCACCGCGGCCTTCCGCGCGCGCGGCGGACGGTACGGGCAACCGCCGCCGGACGAGCCCGTCGTCCCGCCCTCCACCACCGTCGTCGTCGCCACCCGGGAGCGCGCCGCACCGCTCGCCCGCGCCCTCGACTCGCTTCTCGCCCAGGATCATCCGGATTTCCGTGTCCTCGTCGTCGACAACGCGCCCGTCACGACCGCCACCCGCGATCTGGTCGAGGGCGCCTACGCCGGCCGCGTCGGCTATGTCCATGAGCCGGTCCCCGGACTGGCCGTCGCGCACAACCGCGCCCTCACCACCGCCCCCGACCGCGAGGTGCTCGCCTTCACCGACGACGATGTGATCGCCGACCCGCACTGGCTCACCGCGCTCACCGCGCCCTTCGCGGCGGACCCCGGCCTCGGGTGCGTCACCGGCCTGATCCTCCCGGCCCGGCTGACCACCCCCGCGCAGATCCTGCTGGAGAGCCACGGCGGCTTCGCCAAGGGCTTCGAGCCCCGGCTGTACGACCCGGCCAGACCGCCGGCCGACGAACCGCTCTTCCCGTTCACGGCGGGCAGCTTCGGCTCCGGCGCCAATATGGCGTTCCGGACCCGGGCCCTGCGGGCCGTGGGCGGTTTCGACCCGGCCACCGGCACCGGCACCCCCGCCAGGGGCGGCGACGACCTCTACGCCTTCGTCCGGATCCTGACCGCCGGACACCGGCTGCGCTACACACCCGGCGCGCTCGTCTGGCACCACCACCGCGAGACCTGGCAGGACCTGCGGAACCAGGCGTACGGCTACGGCGCCGGGCTGACCGCCTGTCTCACCGCCCTGCTGGTCCGCCGGCCCGCGCTGCTGCCCGCGCTGCTCGCGAAGGTGCCGCGCGGTCTGGCCCACGCCCGCGCGATCACCGCCCACCGGGCCGAAGGCGGCGGGACGGCGCCCGGCGCGCACGGCGCCGGGGCCCACCCCTGGCCGCGCGGCCTCTCCCGGCTGGAGCGCAGAGGGATGCTGTACGGGCCGCTCGGCTACGCGATGGCGCGCGGACGACTGCGCGGCGGAGGGAAGCCATGACGGATGCCGGGCACGCCACGACGCACGGAGGACAGCCATGACCCACCCGCCCGAGCCGCCCGGTGCCCCCGTCGTACCGGTGCTGCTCTATCACGCCGTGACGGACGACCCACCGGCATGGATCGCCGAGTTCACCGTCACCCCGCGGGAGTTCGCCGCCCAGCTCGACGCCGTCGTCGCCAGCGGCCGCACCCCGGTCCCGGCCGGCGCGCTGGCGGACCGGCTGGCCGGCGGCGCGCCGCTGCCGTCCCGCCCCGTCGTCCTCACCTTCGACGACGGTTTCGCCGATCTGCCGGGCGCCACGGCCGAGGCGCTCGCCGCGCGCGGCCTGCCCGCCACCGCCTATCTGACCACCGGTGCCATCACTCCCGGCCGGACCAGCCTGCTGCCACCGGCCCCGATGATGACGCTCGCGCAGGTGCCACGGCTGGAGCGGTCCTACGGCATCGAGGTGGGCGCCCACACCGTCACCCATGCCCAGCTCGACACGCTCCCGGCCGCGGCACTCCGCCGTGAGCTGCGCGAGTCCAAGGAGACGCTGGAGGACGTCCTCGGCCACGAGGTCGCGCACCTCGCCTATCCGCACGGCTACAACAGCCGCGCCGTGCGCCGGGCCGCCGCGCGCGCCGGATACGCCTCCGCCGTCGCCGTACGCCACGCGCTCAGTTCGGAGCGGGACGAGAGCTACCGCATCGCGCGGCTCATCGTGCGCCGGCACCACACGGCGGCGGACGTCGCCTCCTGGATGGCCGGCGGGGCGGCCCGGGGCGAACGGGTCAGGGTCGCTCCGTTCCCGGATTCGCCGGCCACGCTGGGCTGGCGTCTCTACCGCGCGGCGCGGGCCCGGCTGCGCGGCCCGGAGTTCCCCGGCTGAGGGACGGCCCCCGGGGCGGATCCCGGTGGCGGGCGGACCCGGCCCGGGTCAACTCCCCGGTGCGACGCAGACGTTCAAGAGCCACACAAAAACGTAGACAGTTCCTATACTTCACTTCAGGGACAGCGGCGTGACGGCCGCGACCACATCTGTGGGGGGAGTCGCACCGTGCAGCAACGTGTGCCCACGCCGGTCACGGGGAGCGGCGAGCCGCCGGCCGTGACCGAGTCCGGTCCGGACCCGGGCGAGCCGCCCGCCGCGCCGGACGCGGCACGCCGCCGCCGACCGGCCCCTTCCGCGCTGATCCGGCCGCACGTCCTGGTCCGCTGGCTGCCGCTGGCGGTCGCGGCGGCCCTCTGGGCCTGGTCGTTACCCCGGATCGGGTTCCGTGACATCGGGGACTTCGGACTCCTCGACCGTTTCCCGATCGCCTTCTACGCCTCATTGGCCGTGCTCACGGCCGGCTTTCTGATCAGCCTGCGCCGGGCGGCCGCCGCGCCCTGGTGGCCCCCGGTCTACAGCGTCGCCATGCTGGTGGCGCTGAAGGCGCCGCCGGCCCTGCTCTACGACTCCGTGCGCTACCCCTGGGCGTCCAAGCACGACGCCGTGATCGCCCGGCTGCTGACCGAGGGGACGGTCCGTCCCTCCGTCGAACTGTCCGGCGGGATGTCCGCGTACGACCAGTGGCCCGGGTTCTTCTCCCTCAACGCGGCGCTGGTCAGGGGCTTCGGGGTGACGGGCGCCGCCTCGTACACCAACTGGGCCCCCGTCGCGTTCGGCCTGCTGATGATGCCGGTCCTGGTGCTGATCTACCGCACCTTCAGTGACGACCGGCGGCTGGTGTGGACCGCGGTGTGGATCTTCCAGCTCGCCAACTGGGTCGGGCAGGACTACCTCTCCCCGCAGGGCTTCGCCTATCTGCTCTTCCTGACCGTCTTCGCCGTGGTCGTACGGCACTTCGTACGGCCGGGAACGGCAGGACGGCTGCGTGACCGCTCCCTGCTCGACCCGGCCGCGGCCTCCGTGCCACCGCCCACCGGGAACCGGCAGCGGGCGGTCTGTGTGGCGCTGCTCGTCCCGCTCGTCGTGGCCGTCAACGCCTCGCACCAGCTCACCCCGGTGATGCTCTGTATGACCCTGCTGGCCCTCTGCCTCACCCGCCGCTACCGCAATGTCGGGCTGCTGGCGGTCACCGGCGTCATCATGCTCGTCTGGGACCTGACCATGGGCCGGGTGCTGTTCCTGGAGACCCTGAGCACCCTGCGTGACTCGGCGGGCGACCTGCTGAACAACTCCCGGGCCGGCTTCGCCGGTGAACCGACGGGGCCGGGGCCCGAACTGGTCGGCGACGCCAACATCCTGATGGTGGTCCTGCTCGGCGGACTGGCCGGCACGGCGGTGCTGCTGCGCCGCCGGCTCGTCCGGAGCGCGCTGCCGCTGCTGCTGGCCGCCGCGGCGCCCGTGCCGTTGTTCGCCGTCAACGACTACGGCGGCGAGATGCTCTTCCGGGTGTATTTGTTCGGCCTGCCCGGCACGGCGTTCTTCGCCGCAGCCGCGCTCGTCCCGGCCGCCGCCGGGGCCGGGAGGGCCCGGCGCCTCGCGGGCAGGACCGCCGTGGTGGCGCTGCCCGTGGCGCTGTTCGCCCTGCTGGCCGGCTTCCTGCCGTCGTACTACGGCAAGGAGGGCATGCAGTACGCCCCGCCTGCGGAGACCGCACTGGTGAAACGGGCCTACGACCGGGCGCCGGACGGCGCGCTGATCCTCGCCACCACCGGTTCGTTCCCCGGCGCCTACTACCGGTACGACCACTTCGAGCGCTGGTTCTTCACGGAACAGGAAGTGCCCGAGAACCTGGAAATGCTCAAGGATCCCGCCGCGTATCTCGACGCCGGTGTCCCCGACGGGCGCCCGGCGTATGTGATCCTCACGCCGACCCAGGAGCAGGCCACCACCGGCGACGGATATCTGCCGGCCGGCGGGTTCGACCGGATGAGCGAGGCGCTGCGGCGCTCGCCGCTCTTCCGGGTGGTGGAGGAGAACGCGCACGGGCTCGTACTGGAACACGTACCGGCCGCACCCACTCGATGACTTACGCGGAGGTCGCAGCCATGCCACAGAACGCCGCCCCGCCGGGCAGCCAGGGCCGCACCCGGGCCGCCGTCGCGCTCTCCGGATGGGCGGCGCTCGCGGTGACGGCGCTGCCCGGCGGATCGCCCCTGCGCTGGATCCCGGTCCTGCTCTTCGTCGCCCTCGGCCCGGGACTCGCGCTGCTTCTCCCAGGACCGGCCGCGCCCCGGCCCGCCGCCCGGCTGGAGACGCTGGCGCTGGCGGCGCCGCTGAGCCTCTCCCTCGCGACGCTCACCGCCACCGCGCTCTTCCTGGCCGAGTCGTTCTCGGCCACGGTCTTCCTGGTGGCGCTCGCGGTGATCTGCACGGTCGCGGCGCCGCTGCCCGCCGTACCGCTGCCCGCCGCGACCCGGGGGGCGGCCGAGCGCGTCAAACCGGGCCCCTGGACCGGCCGGTGAGCGGACAGTACGCCCAGGACGCCCGCCGGAGTACCCGCCTGGCTCTCGCCCTGGCCGCGGTGGGCGCGCTGCTGGCGGTCGCCGGAGTGTGGTGGACCGCGCGGGAGGAGAAGGAGAGCCGGTGCGCGCCCAGCGCGATCCTGGAACCGCCGTGCGGGGCCTGGTGGGGCGCGTACGTCCCGTACGCGGAGAACGGCTCGCTCAAGGACGCGGTGTACGGCTTCGAGAAGAAGATCGGACGCAGGCTCGATCTCGTCTACAACTACCACGACATGTCCAACACCGAGCGGGACGGCGTGCTGCTCACCCCCGACGAGCGGGAACTGGGCCGGGACCGGATGCTGATGCTGGCCTGGGAGTCCACCGTATGGACCGAGCCGCACCACCGGAACTGGACCGAGACCCAGCTCGGCTGGCGCGATGTCGCCGCCGGGAAGTTCGACGCGAAGATCATCGATCCCGGGGCCCGGCGCATCAAGGAGTACGGCAGGACCATCTTCTTCTCCTTCGACCAGGAGACCGATTTCCGCACGCCGGACGCCGGCACCCCCGAGGAGTTCATCGCCGCCTACCGCCATGTCCACGACCGGTTCGAGAAGCTCGGCGTGGACAACGTGGTGTGGGTGTGGACGGTCTCGGGCTATCTGGGCAACGCCGCGCTGATGAAGTCGCTGTATCCCGGCGACGCGTACGTGGACTGGATCGGCATGGATCAGTACAACTACTTTCTCTGCCACGACTCGCCCGACTGGCTGGACTTCGAGCGCAGCCAGCGGCCCTCCTACGAGTGGCTGCGCGCCAACATCTCCGACACGAAGCCCTACATGCTCTCCGAGTTCAGTACGGCGCCGGACCCGGCGCGGCCGGACCGGCAGCGCGACTGGTACCGGCGGATCCCGCAGGTGGCGCCGACTCTGCCGGAGGTGAAGGCGCTGGTGCACTGGAACCGGCCGGTGCCCGGGGACAACTGCGATCTCACCGTCGACAAGGGCCCGGCGCTGGAGGGATACCGCGACGCGGGCCGCGCCGACTACTTCAACCAGCCGCTGCCGCCGCGGTAGCGGCGTACGCCCAGCGCGCCGGCGGCCACCACCGCGAGCCCCAGTCCCAGTCCCAGGGACAGCGGCAGGGCGGCCGCCGCGAACGTGTCCCGCGCCGCCCAGCCGCACACCGCGAGCGCCCACACCACAGCGGCGGCGATCCGGCCATCCGTCCGCAGTGCCCGCAGGGTGACCGCGGTCAGTCCCAGGCAGAGCAGTTGCAGTGCGACGGGCAGGGCCCTGAGCAGCGCGTCGGTACCGGCCGGTGGGGCGAGCGCGGCCAGGAGGTCCGCGACCGGGCCGTGCCAGTGGCCCGACACCGGGTCGGGCCGTGTGCCCAGCAGCGGGAGCGCGGTGTGCAGCGCGGCGAACGTGAGCAGCACCCCCGTCGTCAGCAGCACCGGGCGCGGCCGGGCGAGCGAGACCGCCGCGCCCTGCACGAGGACCAGCAGAATCCCGGCGACCAGGGTGAGCGGGTGGAGGGCGTCCAGGAGCCGGACCCCGCCGAGCCGGTCGTGGCCGGTGTCCCCGGCGCGGACCAGCGGGGTCCAGAACAGCCCGGCGGCAAGCCCGGTCAGCAGCCACAGCAGGGTGACCAGCCGGCCGCCGCCGACGGACTCCGCGCCGCCCGGCCGCCCGCCGGGCGCGGGCGGGCCTGCGGTCAGGGGCGGGGTGTCGTGCGGGCCGTGCGGATACCCGGCCAGGACCGCGCCGTACGCCGCCGCCTCCCCGGCCGCCTCGGGACCGTGCCCGGCAGCCTCGCGGGCCCAGCGCGTGCCGTACTCCTCCGGGCTTTCGCCGCTCAGGTCGCCGCCCGGGCGGTGGCCGTCCCGCAGGGCCGCGCGCAGCCCCGGCGCCGCGACCAGCGCCACCAGGGTCATCGACAGCAGCATCGCCAGACCCGCGCCGGAGATCCCCGCCGGGCCCAGCAGAAACAGCGCGCTGCCCAGCACGAGCAGGCACATGACGCCCTGGAGCAGGGCGAGCATGCCCGTACGGCCCTGGACCCGCAGCACTCCGATGTACAGCTCGACCACGACCCTGGGCAGGGCCGCGGCGGCCAGCAGCCGCAGCACCGTGGTGCCGTGGCGCGCGTAGTCGTCGCCGAACGGCGCGAGGACCCGCGGTGCGAACACCACCAGCACCAGCACGACGGGCACCAGCAGCACGGTCATCCGGCGCAGCGCCCCGCGTACGCCCTCGGCCAGCCGGTCCGGGCTGTGCGAGGCGTGCGCGGTGAGGGAGGAGGCCATGTTGATGGCCATGAACTCCATGGTGCCGCCGACGGTGTACGCCGTGTAGAAGAAGGCGTTGTGCGCGGCGTCGAAGCGGACCGCGACCATCACCGGCAGCAGATTGATCATCGCCAGGCTGAACAGCGCGCCGACCGAGTCACCGGCGAGGAACCGCCCGATGTCCCGCGCCTGCGGCGGCTCCCGGTCGTGATCGGCCGCGGCCTGGCGGGGGATGAGCCTGCGGAAGATCAGCCAGCCGAGCGGCAGCACGGACAGGGCGATGGCGGCGGCCCAGGAGACAAAGACGCCGAGGACCGGCAGCGCGGTGGCGAACGCGGCGAGCATCAGCAGCTTGCCGAGGGAGAACACGGCGTTGCCGACCGGCACCCAGAACGCCTTTCTGAGCCCCGTCAGCACCCCGTCCTGGAGGGTGAGCAGCGCCCAGGCGACACAGGACGCGGTGAAGACGAGCCCCGCCGTGAGCCCGTCGAGCGGCGCGTAGGACGGGCCCCACAGCTCCAGCGTCAGCAGGAACACCACGCAGGCGACGCAGACCACCAGCGAACTGATGGCGTACACCCGCCACACCAGCGGACCGGTGGCCCGGCCGGCCCTGGGCACATACCGCACCACCGCGCCGATCATCGTGGTGGCGGTGATCGAGGCCAGCAGCCGCATCGCGGCGATGGCGGCCGATCCCTGGCCGACCGCCTCCTCCGTGTAGTAGCGGGCCGCGACCAGCCAGAAGCCCAGTCCGAGAGCGGCGGAGACACCGGTGGAGAGCATCAGCGCATAGGCGTTGCGGAACATCGAGTCGCCGTCGGGCGGCCGAGCCGGCTCGCCGCTCCGGGCTGGACCGGCCGGGGCCGGTTTCCCCATCCGGGCGGTGTCAGCCACCGACCCCGGCCCTTCCGCGCACGGCGGGCCTGGCGCCCAGTTCGGTGAGGACGGCGATCACCTGGTCCGCGCGGCGCGGATCGGCCGGCAGCGCGTGGCGGGCGAACCAGGCGGCCGGGCCCGGCGACGGCGAAGGATCGGTGAAGGCCGCGCCCGCGTAGGCGTCGAGCGGCGGATCGTAGAGATAGCCGGTGCTGACGCGGTGTCCGGCGAGCGCGGCGATGGCCGCGTCGCGGTCCTCGACCAGCAGCGGGACCCGGAACAGCGGCTGTACGGGGCCCTCGGCAGCGGGCGCCGCCCACGCGGTGGCCAACAGCCGTTCGGTGCCTCTCCGGTGGGCGTCGAGCCGTTCGTCGAGCCCGGCGAGCAGCCGTTCCGTCCTTCTGAGCCGGGTCCGGCCGGGCCGGAGCCGGTAGTCGTGCATGTCCACCCGGACCCAGGAGTGGAAGTCCGTGAGCCCGGGGGCTCCGGCCAGCGCCCGCCGCAGCTCGCCGGGGCGCAGCGGCATCCGGATGTCCTCACGCTCTTCCTGGCCGAGCAGCCGCAGCGCCGCGTGCGCGGCCCGTACCATCCGCAGCCCGCGCACCCCGGCCTCGGCGTACGGCCGTAACGCGTAGCGGATCTCGGCGCCCAGCCTGGACGGTGAGAGCAGCTCGTCCCTGGCCTTCGCCAGTCCCTTACGCAGCGCCGGGTCCGCGACGGTGAGAAAGCCACCGGTCTTCGCTCCCACGTGTTTGGAGAGGCTGAACACGGACGCGTCACCGAAACCGCCGACCGGCCGGCCTCCCACCTCACTCCCTATGGCGTGGGCGGCGTCCTCGATGAGCGGGATCCCCAACGCGTCGCAGCGGGCGCGCAGTCCCGGCGCCGGATCGGGATTCCCGTACAGATTGGTGGTGAGGACGGCCGAGAGACCGCGCCAGTCGGACTCCGGAACGGCCGCCATGTCGATCGAACCGTCCCGCGCGTCCAACGGAGCCTGCACGGGACGCAGCCCGGCGGCCAGCACCACAAAGAAGATCACATCGTCGTTGACCGGCGACATGAGAACCCGTCCGCCGGGCGGGCACCAGTGGCGCAGCGCCACATACAACCCGAGCCGGCACGACGGCACATACAGACACTCCCTGCCGAGGCGATGGCGCATCAGCGTCTCCAACGCCGAGTACGCCGAGTGCTCCGCCGGGCAGCTCTCCCCAAGAGCCATTCCGTTCCCCCCTGCCCGGCTCAATGTGGCCCATACCGGACGGCCCCGTCAATACGGCCCACCCGGCGGCGCCACTCGTTCACACTCGGCGCAGGACCACGACCTGCCCGCACCTCCCGCACAGCGACGCCCGTCCCCGCCCGCCTCTGACTCAGGAGCCCATGAGTGCGTGTCAGCATGGCGACCAGCGCCGGCAGGGCCAACCGGCCGAACGAGGACTTCGTCGGCGCCGTCCCCGGCGCCGCTGTGCTGCTCGATGGCGCCGGCATCCCGGGCAGTGAGTCGGTCTGCTCCCACGGGGTCGCCTGGTACACGCACCGCCTCGGCGGCGCGCTGCTCGGCCGGCTGTCGCGTGCCGACGGTCGGGACCTCGCGGCGATCCTCGCCGCCGCGATCGGTGAGACGGCCGCCGATCACCGCGCCACCTGCGACCTCGCGCACCCCAGCAGCCCGCAGGCGACGGTGCTGATGGTCCGCGCCGACCGGGGCCGCCTGGACCATCTCCTGCTCGCGGATTCCTTTCTCCTGCTCGACCAGGTCCGCGGCGGCCCGGAGGTGATCACCGACGAGCGCGAGGTCGCCGCCAGGCGCGTCTGCTCGGAGCCGCTGGACGGCATTCCTCCGGGTACACCGGAGTACGACCGCGTCCGGGAATCCTGCGTCCAGGCGCTGCGGGCTCGCCGGAACCAGCCGGGCGGTTACTGGATCGCCAAGGACGATCCGCGAGCGGCGGAGGAAGCGGTCACCGGCAGCCGGCCTCTTCATGACCTGGACGGCTTCGCGCTGCTCAGCAATGGCGCCGGCCGCCTCGTCAACCCCTACGGCCTGACCGACTGGCCCGGCGTAGTGGAACTGCTCGGCGCCCACGGCCCGGCAGAGATCATCCGCCGCGTCCGGCAGGCCGAGGCCCGCACCCCCGGAGGCCCCGACGTTCCGGTCCCTGACGACGCCACGGTGGCGCACTGCACCGACCTGCCGCGCTCCGAGGCCGGCGAACTGCCGCGGCCGGCAGCCGACCGCTGAGCTCGCGCCGCCCGACCGGCCGGACCGGGGCCGACGACTGGGTGCGGTGCGGGGCCGCGCCGGCGAACGACCGGCGCGGCCAAGGGCCCGGGCCGGCCCTCACTCCTCGACCGTCAGAGCCTTCCTGAGCCTGGTGAGGGTGCGCGAAAGCAACCGCGACACATGCATCTGCGAGAGGCCGAGCTCCTCGCCGATCTCCGACTGCGTCATATTGGCGACAAAGCGCAGGGACAGGATCTTGCGGTCCCTGGCGGGAAGGCTCGCGATGAGCGGCTTCAGCGACTCGATGTACTCAACGCCCTCAAGCCCGTGGTCCTCGTAGCCGATCCGGTCGGCGAGCGCGCCCTCGCTCTCGTCGTCGGTGGACTGTGCGTCCAGTGAGCTGGCGGTGTACGCGTTGCTCGCGGCCATGCCCTCGACGACCTCTTCGGCGGTGATGCCGAGCCGCTGGGCGAGTTCGCCGACCGTGGGGGAGCGGTCGAGGCGCTGCGCCAGCTCGTCGCCGGCCTTGGCCAGGTCGAGGCGGAGTTCCTGGAGCCTGCGCGGCACGCGCACCGCCCACGACGTGTCGCGGAAGAAGCGCTTGATCTCGCCGACGATGGTCGGCATCGCGAAGGTGGGGAACTCGACGCCGCGACTCAGCTCGAACCGGTCGATGGCCTTGATCAGGCCGATCGTGCCGACCTGGACGATGTCCTCCATCGGTTCGCTGCGCGTGCGGAACCGGGAGGCCGCGAACTTCACCAGGGCCAGGTTCAGTTCCACCAGGGTGTTACGGACGTACGCGTATGCGTGTGTGCCCTCTTCGAGGGTCTCCAGCCGGGCGAACAGCGTCTTCGACAGGGCCCTGGCGTCCAGGGCTCCCACCTCGGCGAAGGGCGGGATCTCGGGCAGATCCTCCAGGCCCTCGGCGCCGGCGGCCGGTGTGAGACCGGCCTCATCGGGTACGGGCGGAGTTGTCGACGGCACGTGGGGGGTACGCGTCGCGTCGAGCCGGGGTGACATGGTCTCCTCCATCGTCCTCGGCATATGGCTGCCGAAGCCACTACGTGTTGCCGCGGTCTGCGGGCGCCTCCGAAGCCGGCCGTCTCGGGTGTGTCCCTACAAGCCCTACCCGGTCGGCATGGGCAGTTGCAAGTGCTAATTGTTCTATATGTCTGTATTGTGGGGGAGTTCGGCTACCGGTGGGCGTGCGAAAGGCGTAATGTTCGACCGGCGTCATCGACTGTGATGGCGTAGACACCACCAACTGACGACGACGCACGACACGGCGAAGAGGGACGGGCATGGACCGCCAGACGGTCGGCAGCACGAACCGGGGCCGGCTTCGGGTCGAAGTTCGGACCGAAGGCCGGAGCGAGGTTGTGACAGTGGCCGGTGAGTTGGATCACCATACGGCCGAACTGTTGCGCGAACCTCTGGACGATGCGATCGAACAGGGCCGCGTACGGCTGGTGGTCGACTGTTCACGGCTTGAGTTCTGTGATTCCACCGGACTCAATGTGCTGCTCGGTGCCCGCCTCAAGGCGGACGCCGCCGGGGGAGGGGTCCATTTGGCCGGGATGCTGCCCGTGGTGGCGAGAGTCTTCGAGATCACCGGAGCGGACGCCGTCTTCACGGTCCACGCCACCGTCGAAGAGGCCCTCGCCGGCTGAGCCCCGCGCCGACCTGGGCGCACCGCGTGTCGCTCGCGTCACCACTTCCGGATCGCGGAGTAAGTGTTGTCGCGAGCCGGAGGGGCAGAAGACCCCCGGCAGGCCACTCAGGACCCTGCACTCTCTGTATTGATGAACTGGCAATTGGTGAATCGGTGAGGTGAAGCGCTGATGAGCACCACCCGGCAGCCTCAGCCGGGCGACATCGGCCCCGAGTCCGGCGGCGCGGTACCCCCTTCCGCGACGTCCGACAGGCGGGTACGGACGCTCGCGCTGTCCGGCGCCAGCGGTGTCGTACCGCTGGCGCGCGATTTCACCCGCCAGGCGCTCTACGACTGGGGATGGCTCCCGGGCGAGAGCGCGGACCGGCGTGCCGCGGCAGAGGATGTGCTGCTGGTCGTCTCCGAGCTGGTCACCAACGCGTGTCTGCACGCGGAGGGGCCCGAGTCGCTGCTGGTATCGGCCACCTCCAAGGTGCTGCGGCTGGAGGTCGCGGACCTCGGTGCGGGACAGCCGGCGCCCCGCACCCCGCACCGCGCGGGACGCCCCGGCGGCCACGGCATGTTCATCGTCCAGCGGCTCTGCCTCGACTGGGGTGTCGTCAGGACGCCGGGTGAGACCGGCAAGACCGTCTGGGCGGAGCTGGCCGCACCGGAGTAGCGCGTCGCGCCGGTCCGCCACCGGCACTCCTTGTGAGCGAGAGCACGTCCCCGGGGCGTGCTCTTTTTCGCTGCCGCCGGGTCACGGCGGGACCGGGACCGGACGCGGTACGGAAAAGAGACTTATGGCGCTCAACGGGGTAAAGGTCCACAGGTGGTACGTCATCCATGTCATCGACCCATGGCGTGATGGAGTGGGATATGACGGTTTTGAGAGATGGATCACAGGGTCCGAGGGAACTAACTGCTTATATCCGAAGGTGGTTCCTCGGATTGAACCCCCTACCTCAAGGCATTGCGGAGCAGGGCCCTGGGCCCGCCCCGTGCGGTCTACCATCACCCCATGACCCGTGTACTGCTCGCCGAGGACGACGCTTCCATCTCGGAGCCGCTGGCCCGCGCCCTGCGTCGGGAGGGTTACGAGGTCGAGGTCCGTGAAGACGGTCCGACCGCGCTGGACGCCGGACTTCAGGGCGGTGTCGACCTGGTCGTACTCGACCTGGGACTGCCCGGGATGGACGGCCTCGAAGTCGCCCGCCGACTGCGCGCCGAGGGCCACGCGGTGCCGATCCTGGTGCTGACCGCCCGCGCCGACGAGGTGGACACCGTGGTCGGCCTGGACGCCGGAGCCGACGACTATGTGACCAAGCCGTTCCGTCTCGCCGAACTGCTGGCGCGCGTCAGGGCGCTGCTGCGGCGCGGCGCCTCCGACCCCGTCCCGGCCCCCGCGACGCACGGCGTCAGGATCGACGTGGAGTCGCACCGTGCCTGGATGGGTGACGAGGAGCTCCAGCTCACCGCGAAGGAGTTCGACCTGCTGCGGGTCCTGGTCCGGGACGCGGGCCGGGTCGTCACCCGGGATCAGTTGATGCGGGAGGTCTGGGACACCACCTGGTGGTCGTCGACCAAGACCCTCGACATGCACATCTCCTGGCTGCGCAAGAAGCTCGGTGACGACGCCGCCAATCCGCGCTACATCGCCACGGTACGGGGCGTCGGCTTCCGCTTCGAGAAGAGCTGACGCCTCCGAGAAGAGCTGACGCCTTCGGGAAGACGTCTTCGAGGAGAGGCTGACGCCTTCCCCGGGAAGAGGCTGACGCCTTCGGGAAGAGCCGGCGCCGACAGGGCCCGGCGGGTGGCCGCGGCTCCGGGACCGCCACGGGTGCTTACGCTCGGAGGGGCACCACCGCCATCGCGTCACCCGCCCGGAGGGCACCTTGCGCCGTCGTCTGATCAACTCCACGCTCGCCGTGGTGCTCGTCGTCATCGCCGTGTTCGGGGTCTCCCTTGTCATCGTGGAGACCCGCACGATCAGCAGCAGTGCCCAGGAGAGCGTGGACTCCGAGGCGCTGCGGCTGGTGAGCATCGTCGACAGCCGTCTCCTCGGCGGGGAGAACATCACCTCCCAGATCCTGGCCGAACAGGTCGACAACGAGCGCTACGCCAGGATCGAGATCCCGGGCCGCGCCCCGGTCGAGATCGGTGTGCGCCCCGAGGGCAGCGTCATCCGGGGCACGGAGGAGGGCGAGGAGGGCGAGGTCGTCACCGTGGAGGAGGCCCGTTCCTCCGTCACGCGTGAGGTCGGCCGCACCCTGCTGATCATCGGCATGGTGGCACTGCTCGCCGTCATCGCCGCCGTCCTGCTGGCCGTACGCCAGGCCAACAAGCTGGCCTCGCCGCTCACCGACCTCGCGGAGACCGCGGAGCGGCTCGGCTCCGGCGACCCGCGCCCGCGTCACAAGCGGTACGCGGTGCCCGAGCTGGACCGGGTCGCGGATGTCCTCGACTCCAGCGCCGAGCGGATCGCACGGATGCTCACGGCGGAGCGGCGGCTCGCCGCGGACGCCTCGCACCAGCTCCGTACACCGCTGACCGCGCTGTCCATGCGGCTGGAGGAGATCTCCGCCACGGACGATCTGGACACCGTGAAGGAGGAGGCGACGATCGCGCTGGCCCAGGTGGAGCGGCTGACCGACGTGGTGGAGCGGCTGCTGACCAACGCCCGCGATCCGCGTACCGGCTCGGCCGTCGCCTTCGACCTCGACGAGGTCGTCAAACAGCAGCTTGAGGAGTGGCGCCCCGCCTACCGCAGCGCCGGCCGGGCCATCGTCTGCTCGGGCCGCTCCGGGATGCGGGCCGTCGCCACACCCGGCGCGGTCGCCCAGGTGCTCGCCGCGCTGATCGAGAACTCACTGATGCACGGCGGCGGTACGGTCGCCCTGCGCACCCGCGTCACCGGCAACCAGGCCGTCATCGAGGTGACCGACGAGGGCCCCGGCGTACCGGCGGACCTGGGGGCACGGATCTTCGAGCGGACCATCAGCGGCCGCAACTCCACCGGGATCGGTCTCGCCGTGGCCCGCGACCTGGCGGAGGCGGACGGCGGACGGCTGGAGCTGCTCCAGCAGCAGCCGCCGGTCTTCGCGCTCTTCCTCAGCCGCGAGGCCCGTACCCACAAGGCGGCGAAGGAGCCGGAGCGGCCGGTCCGCTGACGCGCGACGGCGCCCCGCCGCGGATCAGCCGCCGACCCGGCCGGGCTGGGGCCGCTGCTCGTCGAGGAACGATTCGCCCGGCGCACCGGCCCCGGCGGGCGGCAGCGCCCGGAAGACCCAGGTGCGGTACGACCAGAAGCGGAAGAGGGTCCCGATCCCGATGCCGAGGAACTTGAACACATTGCTCTGCAGCGGGGTGTCCCAGCCGAAGCCGTAGGTCGCGGTGTAGAGCACGCCGTTCTCGATCACCAGACCGGCCGCGCTGAACGCCAGGAAGAGCGTCAGCTCCTTGGTGCGGCGGCTCTTGTCGCGGTCCCGGTAGGTGAAGTGGCGGAAGCCCACGTAGTTGAAGGCGATCGCGACGACGGTGGCCAGGATGCTGGCCCGCACCACGGGCAGCCCGGTGGTGTGCCGTACGAGGTTGAAGACCAGGAGATTGACCAGCACCCCCGCGCCGCCCACCGCGCCGAACTTGGCCACCTCGCGCGCGAGCCGGCCCAGTCGCGCGCGGAGTGCGCCCCGTTCGCTCATTGGCCCGTTCAGCCCCGTCCGGTCGAGTGTCAGTACCCGCCATGCTAACGAGCGGCTCCGGGCGTCGCCCATGGGTCGCCCCGCTACCGGCGGTGACGGCGCCCTGACGCCGGGCACCGCCGCCGCTCGGCGACCGGCCGGGTCCGGGCGGCGGATATCCTGGGGACGTGACGTTCCCGGTAGTCGGCATGGTCGGCGGCGGTCAGCTCGCCCGTATGACCCACGAGGCGGGCATCCCCCTCGGCCTCAGATTCAAGCTTCTCAGTGACACCCCGCAGGACTCGGCGGCCCAGGTGGTGAACGAGGTCGTCATCGGCGACTATCGCGATCTCGGCACGCTGCGCGCCTTCGCGCGCGGCTGTGACGTGATCACCTTCGACCACGAACATGTGCCGGTGGAGCATCTGCGCGCCCTGGAGGCGGACGGGATACCCGTCAGGCCGGGCCCCGACGCGCTGGTGCACGCGCAGGACAAGGGGGTGATGCGGGCCAGGCTCACCGAGCTCGGCGCCCCCTGCCCGCGCCACCGCATCGTCTCCGACCCCGCCGACGCCGCGGCCTTCGCCGCCGAGGTGGGCGGCTTCCCGGTCGTCCTCAAGACGGTGCGCGGCGGCTACGACGGCAAGGGCGTCTGGGTCGTCCGCTCCGAGGAGGACGCCGAGCAGCCGTTCCGCGCCGGGGTCCCGGTCCTCGCCGAGGAGAAGGTCACCTTCGTACGGGAGCTGGCGGCGAACATCGTCCGCTCACCGCACGGCCAGGCGGTCGCCTATCCGGTCGTCGAATCGCAGCAGGTCGACGGTGTCTGCGACACCGTCATCGCGCCCGCGCCCGGCCTCTCGGACGAGCTGGCGGGCGAGGCCCAGCAGCTCGCGCTGCGGATCGCGGCCGAGCTGGGTGTCGTCGGCCATCTCGCGGTGGAGCTCTTCGAGGTCCGTTCCGACGACGGCACCTCCCGCATCCTCGTCAACGAACTGGCGATGCGGCCGCACAACTCCGGCCACTGGACCCAGGACGGCGCGATCACCTCGCAGTTCGCCAACCATGTGCGGGCCGTGCTCGATCTCCCGCTCGGCGACCCGCGCCCGCGCGCGCCCTGGACGGTCATGTGCAACGTCCTCGGCGGCGACTATCCCGACATGTACGCGGCCTACCTGCACTGCATGGCCCGGGACCCGCAGCTCAAAATCCACATGTATGGCAAGGACGTGAAGCCCGGCCGCAAGGTGGGTCATGTCAACACCTACGGCGACGACCTGGACGACGTACTGGAACGCGCCCGCCATGCCGCCGGCTACCTCCGAGGAACGATCACCGAATGACTTCCCCCGTTGTTGGCATCGTGATGGGCTCCGACTCCGACTGGCCCGTGATGGAGGCCGCCGCGAAGGCCCTGGACGAGTTCGAGATCGCCTATGAGGTCGATGTCGTCTCCGCCCACCGGATGCCGCGCGAGATGATCGCGTACGGCGAGGGAGCGGCCGGGCGCGGCCTCAGGGCCGTCATCGCGGGTGCGGGCGGAGCGGCGCACCTTCCGGGCATGCTCGCCTCGGTGACCCCGCTGCCGGTGATCGGTGTGCCCGTACCGCTGAAGTACCTCGACGGCATGGACTCGCTGCTGTCCATCGTCCAGATGCCTGCCGGTGTGCCGGTCGCCACCGTCTCGGTCGGCGGTGCGCGGAACGCGGGCCTGCTGGCCGCCAGGATCCTCGCGTCCCACGACCCGGAGCTGCAGACCCGGATGCGTGACTTCCTCCAGGAGCTGAACGACCAGGCGACGGAGAAGGGCAAGCGGCTCCGCTCGAAGGTCCAGGGCGCGGACCACTTCGGATTCGGGAAGTGACGCCGGTGGCCGCCGCGGACTTCCTCGACGAGGCACGCGAACTGCTGGCCGCCTTCCCGGTGGTCGACGGTCACAACGACCTGCCGTGGGCGCTGCGGGAGCACGTCCGCTACGACCTCGACCGCCTCGACATCGCCGGTGACCAGACCGGCCGGCTGCACACGGACATCCCCCGGCTGCGCCGGGGCGGCGTCGGCGGACAGTTCTGGTCGGTGGCCGGCGACGACGCGGTCAGCGCGACGCTGGAACAGATCGACGTGGTCGGCCGGCTGCTCGCCCGCCATCCCCGGGAGCTGGCGCGGGCGCTCACGGCGGACGACATGGAGACCGCGCGCGGCGAGGGCAGGATCGCCTCGCTCATGGGGGCGTCGACCACATCGGCATCGGCGGGGACTTCGACGGGACGGCGTTCACCCCGGCCGGCCTGGAGGATGTCGCGGGCTATCCGAACCTGATCGCGGAGCTGCTGTCCCGTCGCTGGTCCGCGTCGGACCTGTCCAAGCTGACCTGGCAGAACGCGGTCCGGGCGCTGCGGGCGGCGGAAGACGTGGCCCGGAGCCTCCGGGCCGAGCGGGGACCGTCACTGGCGACGATCGGCGAGCTGGACGGCACGGCCGTCTGACGGTACCTCCGCCCGCTGTCGCAGCCGACCGCGACAGCGGGCGCGTACGTCCGCCGTGTCAGGCGGCGCAGAGACAGAACGGATGGCCCGCCGGGTCGGCGTAGACCCGCCAGTTGCGCGCGGGGTCGGCCGCGTCCAGCAGCGTCGCTCCGAGCGCGAGCACCTGCTTCTCCGCCGTGTCCAGGTCCTCGACGGTCAGATCCAGATGGAACTGCTGCGAGCCGTCGGGGCGGGGCCAGACCGGCGGTACGAAGCCGGGCGCCGACTGGAAGGCGAGCGGGGCGCCGGGAGCGCCGGTGAGATCGACCCAGCCGTTGCCGTCGTCCTCGATCTCACCGCCCAGCACCTGGGAGTAGAAACCGGCGAGTGCGACCGGGTCGGGGCAGTCCAGGACGACGCTGCCCAGAGTGGCGATGGCCATGTCTTTTCCCTCTCATTACACCGTCCGGCGCTGTGAGTTCCGGCGCTTCGCGTGCTGGTCATGGAGTGCCGCTCGGTTACCGTCAAAAAGTCGCCGCCGGTAACCGTTACTGCATGCTCCCGCAGAAGAGGTAACGTCGCAAGCATGACGGACAGACCGCCCGCACCCGGAGGGCTCGCCCTGGTCGAGGCGCTGGTGAACACGCTCGACATCGAGACGGGCGCCGACGCCCTCGACACGGAGGACGGCCGCGCTCCCTTCGGGCTCACCGAGCGGGACGTCTCCGGGGCCCGCGAACTCCGGGAGGCCCTGCGCACGGTCTGCCTCGCCCATGCGGGCCATCACCCGCCGGGCCGCTCGACGGCCGTCCTCGACCACCTGCTGGCGGGCGCCCCGCTGCGGCTCACGGTCGACGCGCGGGGCCTGGCGGCGCTCCGTCCCGCCGCCGCCCCGGACGCGCTGCTCTCCCGGGTCGCGGCGGCGATCGCGGCGGCGGTCGCCGACGGTACGTGGGCGCGTCTCAAGGCGTGCGAGGCGGCCGACTGCGAGTGGGCGTACTACGACCGCAGCCCGGCCGGCCGCAGCCGCTGGTGCTCGATGTCGGTGTGCGGCGCCCGCGCCAAGATGCGCGCCTACCGCGCCCGCCGCACGCGGCAGGACGGGCCCGCGTAAGCCGGGCGCGGGAGTGGCCGGTGTCAGGCGCGCGGGCGTCCCATCGCGCGGTACGTCCAGCCCGCCGCGCGCCAGAGCTCCGGGTCCAGCGCGTTGCGGCCGTCCAGGATCAGCCGGCGCGCGGTCGCCTCGCCCAGCACCGCCGGGTCCAGCTCGCGGAACTCGCGCCACTCCGTCAGATGCAGCACCACATCCGCGCCGCGCACCGCGTCCACCGCGGAGTCGGCGTAACCCAGCGTCGGGAAGAGCCGCTTGGCGTTCTCCATGCCCTTCGGGTCGTACACCGTCACCTGGCCGCCCTGGAGATGGATCTGGCCGGCGACGTTGAGCGCGGGCGAGTCCCGTACGTCGTCGGAGTCCGGCTTGAAGGTCGCGCCCAGCACCGCGACCCGCTTGCCCAGGAAGGACGAGTCGCCGCCCACGGCCTCGCGCGCCAGCTCGACCATATGACCGCGGCGCCGCATATTGATCGAGTCGACCTCGCGCAGGAACGTCAGCGCCTGGTCCGCGCCCAGCTCACCCGCCCGCGCCATGAACGCCCGGATGTCCTTGGGCAGACAGCCGCCGCCGAAGCCGATGCCCGCGCGCAGGAACTTCTTGCCGATCCGCTCGTCGTGCCCGAGCGCCTCCGCCAGCTTCTGCACATCGCCGCCCGCCGCCTCGCAGAGCTCGGCCATCGCGTTGATGAACGAGATCTTCGTGGCCAGGAACGAGTTGGCGGAGGTCTTCACCAGCTCGGCGGTCGGGAAATCCGTCACCACGAACGGTGACCCCTCGCTGACCGGCTTCGCGTACACCTCACGCAGCACCCGCTCGGCGTGCTCACTCCGCACACCCACCACGATCCGGTCCGGACGCAGCGTGTCCTGTACGGCGAAGCCCTCGCGCAGGAACTCCGGATTCCAGGCCAGCTCCACCTCGCCGCCCGCGGGGGCCAGTTCGGCGATCCGGGCCGCGAGCCGCTCCGCGCTGCCCACGGGCACGGTGGACTTGCCGACGACCAGCGCGGGCCTGGCGAGATGCTTGGCGAGGCTCTCGACGGCGGAATCGACGTAGGACATGTCGCAGGCGTACTCGCCGTGCTTCTGCGGGGTGTTCACACAGACGAAGTGCACATCGCCGAACTCCGCGATCTCGGCCCAGTCCATCGTGAAGCGCAGCCGGCCGGTCGATCCCTCGATCCCGGCGACATGCTTGCGCAGCAGCTCCTCAAGGCCCGGCTCGTACATCGGGACCCGGCCCGCCGACAGCATCTCGATCTTCTCCGGCACCACATCGAGTCCGAGGACCTCGAATCCCAGCTCGGCCATGGCCGCGGCGTGCGTGGCGCCGAGGTAGCCGGTGCCGATCACTGTGATCTTGAGGGCCATGGGTACTCCAGAGAGTTCGGGCGGGAGTGCGGTGCCCGAGCATAGCCGCGCGCCGCCGGGGCCTCGCTGCTGCCTCTCACGGGTGGGTGATGCCGCTGCGGGACCGTTGTCGGCAAACTCACCTTCACCGACGGCGGCTCCGCCCCTAAAATTGAGTTACTTAACGGTAGTTAGCATCCAGGGGAGTGAAAGACCGTGGCCGGATCGGCTGATTTCGACCTGTACCGCCCGTCCGAGGAACACGACATGCTCCGCGACACCGTGCGCGCGCTGGCCGAGGCGAAGATCGCGCCGTTCGCCGCCGCGGTGGACGAGGAGGCCCGCTTCCCGCAGGAGGCGCTGGACGCGCTGATCGCCTCCGATCTGCACGCCGTCCATGTCCCGGAGGAGTACGGCGGCGCGGGCGCCGACGCCCTCGCCACCGTGATCGTCATCGAGGAGGTGGCGCGGGTCTGCGCCTCCTCCTCCCTGATCCCGGCCGTGAACAAGCTCGGCTCGCTGCCCGTCATCCTCGCCGGCTCCCAGGACCTGAAGAAGAAGTATCTGGGCCCGCTGGCCAAGGGCGACGCGATGTTCTCGTACTGCCTCTCGGAGCCGGACGCCGGCTCCGACGCGGGCGGCATGAAGACCAGGGCGGTGCGGGACGGCGACCACTACGTCCTGAACGGCGTGAAGCGCTGGATCACCAACGCCGGTGTCTCCGAGTACTACACGGTGATGGCCGTCACCGACCCGGACAGGCGGACCAAGGGCATCAGCGCGTTCGTGGTGGAGAAGTCCGACCCCGGTGTCTCCTTCGGCGCCCCGGAGCGGAAGCTCGGCATCAAGGGGTCCCCGACCCGCGAGGTCTACCTCGACGACGTCCGTATCCCCGCCGGCCGGCTGATCGGCGAGGAGGGCACGGGCTTCGCCACGGCGATGAAGACCCTGGACCACACACGCGTCACGATCGCGGCCCAGGCCCTCGGTATCGCGCAGGGCGCTCTCGACTACGCCAAGGGCTATGTCCAGGAGCGCAAGCAGTTCGGCAAGCCGATCGGTGACTTCCAGGGCGTGCAGTTCATGCTGGCCGACATGGCGATGAAGCTGGAGGCCGCGCGCCAGCTCACCTACGCGGCGGCGGCCCGGTCGGAGCGCGTCTCCGGGGGCGGCGGCAAGGAGGACCTGACCTTCTTCGGGGCCGCGGCGAAGTGCTTCGCCTCGGACGCCGCCATGGAGATAACGACGGACGCGGTCCAGCTCCTCGGCGGCTACGGCTACACGCGGGACTACCCGCTGGAGCGCATGATGCGTGACGCCAAGATCACTCAGATCTACGAGGGCACGAACCAGATCCAGCGGATCGTCATGGCGCGGAACCTTCCGTAGTACGCGGGCGGGCCGGTGGCACCCCCCGGGGGGGAGGCCGACCACCCGGGCCAGCTCGCTACGGGCGGCAGCCTCCACCAGCTTCCGGGCGGCCGGACGCTCC
>NZ_JBEYIF010000004.1:0-36941 GCF_040635655.1 Streptomyces sp. NPDC006923 | reverse complement strand
TCTCGACCCAGCCTTCGGTGCGGGGACCGAAGACCCCGTCCACCTCCACGATCTTCCTGCCGGCCTGTTTGTTGAGCAGACACTGCACCCCCCGGGGGGTGCCACCGGCCCGCTCCACACGGCTCCAGGGGTTACTGGGAGACCGTGACCTTCTCGTCGTTGTTGAGCTGCTTCACCAGCTCCTTGACCTTGGCCTTGTCCCAGACGAGATTGCCGCCCGCGCTGCCCGAGATCGGCATGTTCATGGACTTGCCCTCGCCGCCCGTGACGCCCTTCATCGCGAAGAACATCTGGCCCAGGGACCACAGGGACATGTCCTTGTCCACGATCAGCGTGTCCAGGCCCGCGCCCATCGTCGGGTAGAGCTTGAACGGGTTGAGGATCGTGCCGGGCGTGGCCGTCTGCGAGGCCAGGGCCGCCAGGAACTTCTGCTGGTTCTTCGTCCGGTCCAGGTCACTGTTGGCGAAGGCGTACCGCGTCCGTACGAAGGCCAGCGACTCCTCGCCGTTCAGCGTCTGCTTGCCCGCCTGGAAGTCGGCGCCGGAGTGCTTGTCCTTGAACGCCTTCGGGATGTCGATCTCCACCCCGCCGATCGCGTCCACGATATTGGCGAAGCCCGCGAAGCCGATCTCGACATAGTGGTCGATGTGCAGGCCGGTGTTGTACTCGACGGTACGGACGAGCAGTTCGGGGCCGTCCGACGCGTAGGCCGCGTTGAGCTTGGTCTGGCGGCCCGTGTTCGCGTAGAACTTGCCGGACTCCGAACCCCGGAACGACGGGATCGTCACATTGGAGTCGCGCGGGAGCGAGATGAGCGTCGGGCCGTTGGACCCGTCGTGCAGGATCATCATCGAGTCGGTGCGCTTGCCCTCGGCCGAACCCGTGTGGAGCTTCTTCTTCTCGTCCGCCGACATGCCTTCGCGGCTGTCGGAGCCGACGATCAGGTAGTTGGTGCCGTCGCCCGCCTCCGGGCGCTCGATGACCTTGGAGAGGTCGACCTCGCGCTGGAGCTTGGAGTCGGCCCAGAAGTATGTGCTGATGGAGACGCCGAGTATCGCGACGATCAGCACCAGTGAGCCGACCTTGAGGCGGCGGCGCCAGTCCGGCGCGCTGCGCGGCGAGGAATAGCCCGGCGGGGGCGGCGCTCCGCCGTTGCCGCCGCTCGGCGGCCGGCCGTAGACCTGACCGGTGTTGTATCCGCTGTCGTACGTCTGGGCATGGCCCTGGCCGTACCCTCCGGGCTGCTGGGGGACGCTCCCCGGCGGTACGTGGGGCATCACGCGCGCGCTCTCGGGCTGCGCGCCCGCGCTGCCGCGCCCGTAACGGTCGCGGCGCGCGCCGCGGTCGCCGTTCCATCCATCGGGCCATTCATTCATGCGGACCAGTGTGCAGGGCCCGCCCCGGCGCCAAACAGAGCAGGTGGGAAATCGGGTCGGGGCTGTTGCCAAGCTGATGCAATGCCCTCCCGCGCCGGCCGCCGCATAGGGTGGAGCGCATGACAGACCAGGTCTTTTCCCCGGGGACCGAGATAGCGGGCAAGCCCACCTCCGCGTCCCGGACCACACTCAGCCACATCATGACCGGCAGTGACACCAATCTCCTGGGCACGGTGCACGGTGGCGTGATCATGAAGCTGGTCGACGACGCGGCGGGTGCCGTCGCGGGACGGCACTCCGGCGGCCCGGCGGTGACCGCCTCCATGGACGAGATGGTCTTTCTGGAGCCGGTGCGGGTCGGCGACCTGGTCCATGTGAAGGCACAGGTCAACTGGACGGGCCGGTCCTCCATGGAGGTCGGCGTGCGGGTGCTGGCGGAGCGCTGGAACGAGTCGACCCCCGCGACCCAGGTCGGCAGCGCGTATCTGGTCTTCACGGCCGTGGACGCGGAGGGCAAGCCGCGTCCCGTACCCCCGGTGGTGCCGGAGACGGAGCGGGACCGGCGCCGCTACCAGGAGGCGCAGATCCGCCGTACGCACCGGCTCGCCCGGCGCCGCGCCATCAAGGAGCTGCGGGAGAAGCGCGCGGCGGACGGCATCGACGACCAGTGAGCCGCGCGGTGCCCGTCGCGGCGCCCGGCTACCGCCCATGTGCGGCAGGGCCGGCCGGTCAGCAGGTCAGGGGCAGGCGACCTGGTCCCCGGTGACCGTGCCGAACTGGCCCTTCGGCGGTTCCTCCACACGTACGGGCCGCACGGCCTTGTAGTCCGACCCCGCGATCACCTTGAGCACCGCGCCCTGCTTCCGCACCGGGCGCAGCTCGCTGCCGGGCAGGGCGGCGGCCAGGGACTTCGCCGAGCGGTCCCAGCGCGGGTCGTAGAGCACAACCGTGCGCCGCGCATCGCGGCCGTCCGAGGTGAGGGGCGTCCGGGTCGTGTTGAAGCCGGTGGCGCGCAGCGCGTCGTCCACCTGTTTGCCGAGTCCGTCCGTCCGCGTCCCATTGATGACCTGCACCCGGATCCGCTGCGGCTTCACCTCGACCAGCGCGACGTCCCCCCGCGGCTGCGGACTCCGCCCGACCGGGAGATCACCCGGCCCGCCCCCGGCGGCCCCCGGGCTCCGGGAGACCTGAGCGCTCCGGGAGATCTCCGGGCCCGGGGAGACCGGAGGACTCAGCGAGGTCCGGGGGATCCGGAGGCTCGCCCGGTTCGCCAGGGTTTCGGTGGTCTCCATGGGCACTGGCGTGCGCGGGGTCTCGGCCGGTGTCAGCGGCTTGTCCTCGCGCAGCGCCTGGAAGAGCTTCTTCGACTTCACCGGATCCCACCTCACCGTGGCGCCGATGCCCTTGACCGCGACGCTGTTGCCGGTGACCGGCACCGAGGTGAACTCGGCGGCGGAGGGAGAGAAGCCGCGCATCGCCTCGTTGACGGCCAGCATCTCCTCCGTACCGAAGCCCGAGTCGGCCCGGACGGAGCTCAGCATCGTCGAGGTGATGTCCCGGAGCTTCACCGGATTGAGCAGGACACCGCTGCTGGTCGCGCGGCTGATCAGGGCGGCCACGAACCGCTGCTGGCGCTCCATCCTGCTGAGGTCGGCGGTGCCGTCGACATGCCGGGACCGTACGTACTGGAGCGCCTGCCCGCCGTCCAGCTTGTGGGTGCCGGGTGTCAGGTCGAGCCCGGTGTACGCGTCGCTCAGCGGCCTGGGCGTACAGATCTCCACCCCGCCGAGGGCGTCCACCGTCTTCATGAAGCTGGTGAAGTCGACCTCCAGATAGTGGCCGATCTTCACGCCCGTCATGTGCTCCACGGTCCGGACCGTCAGATTCGGCCCGCCCTCCGCGTAGGCCGCGTTGATCTTCACCGGGTGCGGCTTGTGGTGCTTGCCGGTGGTCACATCGGTGTGCTCCGGCAGCTCCGCGTAACTGTCGCGCGGCACGCTCACCACGCTGGCGCGCTCGCCGTTCTCCGAGAGATGGACCAGCATGATCGTGTCGGTGCAGTGGCAGGGAGCGCCTCCGAGCCGGTACTTCTGCCGCTCCTTCTCCGTGATCTTGTCGCGGCCGTCGGTGCCGACGAGGAGGAAGTTCAGGCCGTGGCCCTCGTCGGGCCGGTTCTTCATGTCCTTGAACGCGTCCACCCGGCCGATACCGGAGTTGAGGCTGGTCATCACCGCGTGCCCGATGCCGCCGGCGCCCAGCACCAGTACGGAGAGGGTCGTCGCCAGCCGCATGCCCCAGCGCGGTCGCTTCGTGCCCCGCCCCGCGCCGGGTCCCGGCCGGCCGGCGGGCCGGGGGAGCGGGGCGGGCCGGCGGTGGGAACTGGCGGAGGAGCGGTGGGCGGAGCGGCCGGGAGAGCGGGGCGGCGTGGGCACGGGAAACACCTCCGCGGTGACAGCGTGACAGCGGGGACGGGGACCGTGTGCAAGGTAGGCCGATACGATCAGCGACACGGGACGGCGACAGGGCGGCGCGCGTCGCTGTCCCCCGTTCGCGGTAACGTGGCGGTCATACCGCCGTTCCCCGAAGGCCGGCCACGGTCCGTGTGAAGCCCTGGCCGAGGCCGGTCCCCGGGCCCGAAGGACCCCCGAAGGACCACATGCCTGCTCTGCCGCCCGCGGTCTCCGTGATCATGCCGGTGCTCGACGAGGAACGCCATCTGAGGAACTCCGTCCGGCACATCCTGGAGCAGGAGTACGACGGTGAGATGGAGGTGGTGATCGCGCTCGGCCCGTCCACGGACCGCACCGACGAGATCGCCGCCGAACTGGTGCGCGAGACCGCGTCCAACGAACGGGCCCGGGTCCACACCGTCCCCAATCCGTCGGGCCGCACGCCGGCCGCGCTGAACGCGGCGATCAAGGCGTCCAGGCACCCCGTCGTGGTGCGGGTCGACGGCCACGGTATGCTCTCGCCGGACTACATCGCGACCGCCGTCCGACTGCTTGAGGAGACGGGCGCGCAGAACGTCGGCGGAATCATGCACGCCGAGGGCGAGAACGACTGGGAGAACGCGGTCGCCGCCGCCATGACCTCGAAGATCGGCGTCGGCAACGCGGCCTTCCACACCGGGGGCGAGGCGGGGCCCGCCGAAACCGTGTATCTGGGTGTCTTCCGGCGCGAGGCGCTGGAGCAGCAGGGCGGTTACAACGAGGAGTTCATCCGCGCCCAGGACTGGGAGCTGAACTTCCGTATCCGGGAGGCCGGCGGCGGGATCTGGTTCTCCCCCGAGCTGCGGGTCCAGTACCGGCCCCGTCCCTCGGTCCGGGCGCTCGCCAAGCAGTACAAGGAGTACGGCCGCTGGCGGCATGTCGTCGCGCGCTACCACTCCGGCTCGATCAACCTGCGCTATCTCGCTCCGCCGGCGGCCGTCTGCGCCATCGCCGCCGGTGTGGTGGTCGGTGTGGTGCTCACGCCCTGGGGCCTGGTCGTCCCGGCCGGCTATCTGGCCGCGATCATCGCGGGCTCGGTCCCGGCGGGCAAGGGCCTGCCGCTCAAGGCCCGGCTCCAGATCCCGGTGGCGCTGGCCACGATGCACATGTCGTGGGGGTACGGCTTTCTGACCAGCCCTCGTTCGCTGGCGAAGAAGGTCATCGCGAGCCGCCGTTCCCCGGTGCGGACCGACACCACCGCCGTCTGACGCCCGGTCTGACTGTCCGTCCGGCCTGACTGTCCGTCCGGTCTCCCTGTCTGTCCGGTTCCCCGGCTCGGCGCCGCGATCCGGCCGTACGGCGCCCGTGGCCCGCTCCTGGTGCCTCGGGCGCCGGCCCGTACGGGCGGCCCCCGCCGCGCCGCTGACCAGGCGTCACTTGGCGCAGACGCGCTTGTCGGCCGCCATCCGCCGTACCCCCTCCGGCACTTCCGCCGGCCCGCCGACGGACACTCCCGCGGCTCTGAAGTCCGGCCCCAGCGTCAGCGACATGGGCCGGAGCCCGGCCCGGCCCCCGGCCGTCCGCTTCAGCGCCGCGGCGGGAAGGCCCATCATGTCCGCGAGCGCCCGCGCCTGGCCGGCCTGGTCGGGCGCGTACTCCAGGGTCGTCCTGGGCACTCTCGCCGGGGCGTTGCCCCGGTTGGCGGACCTCGGTACGCCCTGTTCGTCCTGCAGCCAGGCCAGCGTCTCCTGCGCCGCACCCTGCGGACCACCGCCGTTGTACACATCGACGTGTACGTCTGCCGGGTCCGCCCGGGGACCCCTGAGCAGCCTCTCCCGCTCGCTCCTGGCGAACGCCTCCTTCTGCTTCACCTCGGACAGGGAGGTGTCGCTCCGCATCAGCGCGAAGAGCGGCTCGGCCTCGGCCTCGTTGAGCAGCACGGTCGCGCCGTCCTCGCTGTCGACCACCGGCACGGTCGCGAAGGTGATGTTCTTCGGGTCCACCTTGGCCATTTCGGTACCGAGATCGCGCAGCCTCTCGATCGTCCCGATACCGGTGTCGACCGTGAGCGCCTCCGTCGCGGCCTCCGCCAGCTTCCACAGCTTGCCGGGACTGGTCAGGGTGTCGCCGGACTTCATCTTCCTGATCATCGAGCCGAGGAACTGCTGCTGTGTCTGGATCCGGTCGAGGTCGCTGCGGTTGCCGAAGCTCTTACGGGTCCGCACGAAGGCCAGTGCCTGCTCGCCCTGGAGCTTGTGGTCGCCCGCGGTCAGCCGGAGCCGGGAGGACGGGTCGTCGACGTCCTTGGCGAGACAGACCTCGACGCCGTCCAGGGCCGTCGTCAGTGTCTTGACGGCGTTGAAGTCGGCCATCATGAAGTGATCGACCGTCAGACCGGTGATCTTCGTGACGGTGCGCATCGTGCAGCCGGGATCGCGGTCGAGCTGGCCGAGGCTCTGGTTGAACCGGGTCTCCGCCGTCCCCGCGATGACCCTGATGCCGTCCGGTGTCCTGGTGACGCAGTCCGGGATGTCGGTGATCATGTCGCGGGGGATGGAGAGCGCCGTCGCGTTCGTACGGTCCTTGGACACATGGAACAGGATCGTGGTCTCGGCATGGCCGACGCTGTCCTTGTCGCCGTAACTCTCGTTGCCCGATCCGGTCCGCTTGTCCGTGCCGATCACCAGGACATTGACGGCCCGGTCCTTCTTGAAGCCGCCGCTGCCCGCGCCGCCGATGTCGATCGTGTCGATATTGCCGCTGAGGTGCTGGTAGACGAGGTACGAGCCGACCGAACCGCCGGCGATCAGCAGCGCCAGCATGCCGCCGCTCCACAGCAGGGCCCTTCTCCTGCCCGGCTTCCCGGGTCTGCGCTTGCGGCGTCCCGCGGCGAGGGCGGCGTCGGCCGCGTCCCGGGCGCGGCGGCTGCGCTGCGCGGGCAGATCGGGGCGTGGCGCGGCGCCGGCGCGCTCGGCGGCCCCCGGCGCCGGGCCCGGTCCGTTTTCGGCCCGGGAGGAGGACGTTCGCGCGGGACCGTTCTGGGCGGCGCCGTTACGCGGGCCGCCCGGGTCCGGCGCCTCCGCGCGCGGCGCGCCCCCTCCGGCGCCGCGCGGGCGGGAAGAGGCGGACTGCTCCGGGGACCGGTCCAGCCGCAGTTCGTAATGGCCGGTCCGCGGGTTGAGAACCCACTGATCGGCGGAGTCGAATTCGCCCGCCTGTCCACGGTCTTGCGCATCCACGGTTGCTTGAATCCTCCGTCGGTGCCACGCGAGGCGCCTTCCCCCGAAGGCGCTCGGTCTTTCGATCCGGCAGTGCGTGAACTCACGGATGCACGGATCACGTCACACTATCTGCACAGTTCGGCATCGGACGACGACCTTGACAAATTCCACACGCATTACAAGCCGACGCTCCGCCCCATCTCCGCGGCGGACGGGTTCTTTTCGCTCACCGTTCTAATCGCACGGGCCCTGAGCGGCATTTGAGCCCGAGAATGTGGGCACCCGGCCAGCGTTTCCCGGCGCGGAATCGCCAGACTTCTCGTCGGTCGAAGAATTGTTTTCCCCGCCGCCTGCGCCGTCGCCGGTGCTTATGCCGCCGGTGGCGTCTTCGGAACTCTTCCGGGGCTCCTCGCTCTTACCGGAGTCCTCGCTCCTGGCGGAGTCGCCGGACTTCCCGGCCGGTGTGACCGAGACGGGTTGGTCGTCGCGCAGTTGTTTGAAAAGATTTCCGGCGTCGGGCTGCTGGAGCTGATCGCGATTCGGGTCCGCGCTGTAGGGCTCCCGGGGAGCGGTCAGGAACTGCACCTTCTCCGTCGGGACGCTCTGCATGGAACGCGCCAGGTCATAGAGGTCCTGGAGGCTGTTCAGCCCCGGGTCGGTGGTGAGGGCCTTGGTGGCCGCGTCCAGCACCGGATACAGCCGGGTCGGGTTGAGCAGCACCCCGTTGCTCTGCACCTTCTTGAACAGGGCGCCGAGGAAGCGCTGCTGCCGCTCCATGCGCTGCGTGTCGCTGCCGTCGCCGATGTCATGGCGGGCGCGTACGAAGCCGAGAGCCTGCTCCCCATTGAGGGTCGGGGTGCCGGCGGGCAGCTTGAGCTGCGCCTGCTTGTCGTCGACCGGCTCCTTGAGACAGACCTGGACGCCGTCCACCGCGTCCACGACATCTTTGAAGCCACTGAAGTCGATCACCATGTGGTGGTCGACCCGTATGCCGGTGAGCTTCTCTATCGTGCGGATCGTGCAGGCCGCGCCGCCGAATTCGAAGGCCCAGTTGAACTGGGCGTAGCGCTCGCCGGTGCGGGTGCCGTCCGGCTTGCGGCAACTCGGGATGTCCACCATCAGGTCACGCGGGATGGAGACGGCCGTGGCGCTCTGCCGGTCGGCCGCGAGGTGCAGCAGGATCGTGGTGTCGGAACGCTGCGATCCGCCGTCGTCCTGACCGTACTTGCCGTTGCCCTTGCCCGAGCGGGTGTCGGAGCCGAGGAGCAGTATGTTCTGCGCGTTCAGGACGACGGGAGTCGGCCGGTCCTTCTCATAGGTCCGCAGCTCGGCGGCGGCGGTGGTGTCGGTGGTGATGTTGCCGTCGAGCTTCTCGTAGAGCCACCAGCCGGCAGCGGCGGCGGCGAGTACGACGACGGAGGTCCCGAGGGCGGTCCAACGAACCCAGTGGCTCTTGCGGTTGGGGCGCGAAGAGACGTTTTTTCCGGCGGTCGCGGTCGCGCTGTCGCCGCCGGTGGCGTCGTCGTCGCCGGTCGCGTCGGCGGCGGTCGTGCTGGTCGTGTCGGTCGCGTCGGTGGGCGGGGTGGCCCCGGCCACCGCCGGGCCGTCCGTCCCCTCCCCGCCTGTCTCCCGCTCGCCGGGGGGCGTGTCGGCGTCCCCGGGCGCCGGCTCGCGCGCCGGGCTCTCGTCGTCGGGCTCAGGCGTTCCTGTCGCCGGCTTGTTCGCGGCCGGGGTCTCAGGTTCGGCCGGCGTGCCAGCACTGTCGGTCACGTCTGCGTCCATCCTTACAAGGCGTCGGCGACGCGCTGGGCCGCCGGTTGCTGGGGTAGACGGGCGAACCCCGCGCTTGGTTGTGCTGCGGGGGGCACGTATCGCCGATCATGTACTGCGGTTGAGTGCCGGTCCTGGACATCCGGGGTCCTGCTGTGCGCCGGTCGAGTGGCCTCCGGCGGCTTGTCATCTTTCCTGCCTGGCGGCGGTCAAACCGCCCTGTCGGTCACGCGTTCACTTTCGAAACGCTTTTCGAGCGCCGCTGCCGGGAGCTGTTCGAGGTGACGGCAGAGCACCACCGACCCCCCGGCCGCGAGCGGGGCGAACAGCCCGGCCGACAGCCCCGCCCAGGTGTCGTACGCGAGTCCGGACAGCAGCCGTGAGCCGGGCGCGAGGCCGCGCTCCCCGGCGTCCGCCCGCGCACGCGCGACGATCTGGTCCCCCGTCAGCTCCGTGCCGTCGACGACGAGCGCCGGCGCCTCCGGGTCCACCGGGGCGTACGGCGCGAAGCGGTCACCCTGGCCCGGCACCTCGACCGCGTAGTCCGCGAAGCCCGCCGGTGGCTGCGGGAAACGGCCGCCCAGCGGACGCAGCGCCAGTGCCACCCGCTCCCCGCGGCACGCGCGCGCCGCGTCCAGGGTGTCGGGGCCGCTGACGACAAGATCCGCTCCGGCGGGGTCGCCGCCGATCTCGGCCGTCACACCGACGGAGGAACAGGCGAGCAGCCAGACGGCGCTCTGCCAGTGCGCGGGCAGCAGCAGCGCGAGCCGGTCGCCGGGCGCCGCGGCGAGGTCGCCCTGGAGCAGATTGGCGGTCTTGGACACCCAGTTGGCGAAGGTGGCCACGGACAATTCCACGCGTTCACCGGTGGCATCGTCGTAGAAAGTGACCAAGGGGCGGGCCGGATCGCTGAGGAGAGCGGATCGCAGCAGGTCGGCGGGGGTGCGGTCGCTGGCGTTCACCCGGGAAAGGGTACGCCGCCACGCCGTTCGCCCACCGCCGTACCGGTGACGGCGCCCACCGGTTGGCCCGACGGTCCGTCAGTTTTCCCGGCGGGCGGGATCGTCGGGACGCCGTCAGGATCACCCCATGCGTGCCTACCTTGCAACCTCGATCGGTGTCGCGTGCACCGCGGCCCTGATCCTCCCGCTGTCGCTGCCGTCGGACGCGGTCGCCGCTCCGGGGGCCGCCGTCCCGCATGCCGTACCCCAGCGAGCGGCCTCCCAGCAGCCCACTGTCCCGGCGGACACGGCGGACACGGCGGACACGGCGGAACCGCCGGGCTCCACCCAGTCGCTTCCGCTGGCCCCGCTCGGCCGGAACCGGGCGCTCGGCTCGGCCGCGCAGCAGGGAGTGACCCGGCGGGATGTCGGGTCGTTCTCGCTGCTCGGCCTCGTCTGGGAGAGCGCCGACGAAGAACTCGACGGAAAGGTCCAGGTCCGCACCCGCGCGTCCGGGACGCGGCGGTGGTCCCCCTGGCAGGAACTGGAGACACACAACCACGAGCACGGCGCCGACCGCGGTACGGAGGAGCGCGACTCGGGGACGGTGCGCGGCTCCACCGCCCCGCTCTGGGTCGGCGGCTCGGACGGTGTCGAGGTCCGGGTACGGCCGGCCGGCCGGGCGGGCGCGGCAGGAGCGCCGCGCGCGCGGCTGCCCGAGGGGCTGCGCCTGGAACTGGTCGACCCGGGCAACGGCTTGCCGTCCTCCGGCGGGACGGTCGCGGAGATCGGGGTGACCCCGGACGACATCGTCGGCGACGGCGCGGCCGGGCGTCCGCCGGGGAGACAGCACCGGTCCCTCGGCGCGGCCGTCCCGAACGACCCGAGGTCCGCCAACGCGGGGCTCACCATCCGCGGTGGCACCGAGATCCCGGCCCTGTCCAGGAAGCAGACGATGGCCGCGCTCCGCTACTCCCGGCCGCATGTGGGCCCGCGCCCGCGGATCATCACGCGCCGGGGCTGGGGCGCGAACGAGCGGATGCGCGAGAGGGACTTCGGTTACACCGGATCCGTGGTCAAGGCGGCCTTCGTCCATCACACCGGGACGGGCAACAACTACCGCTGCGCGCAGGCACCGTCCGTCCTGCGCAGTATCTACCGCTACCACGTCAAGAGCAGTGGCTGGCGCGACATCGGCTACAACTTCGCCATCGACAGGTGCGGAAACATCTACGAAGGGCGGGCCGGGGGAGTGGCCAGGTCCGTCGTGGGTGCCCACACGCTCGGTTTCAACACGAACAGCATGGGCATCGCCGTCCTCGGAACGTACAACAGGATGAGACCACCGGCGGCCACCACGACCGCCATCGCCAGGCTCACCGCGTGGAAGCTCGGGATGTACGGGGTCAACCCGCGCGGCAAGGTCACGCTCACATCCGCGGGGAGCGACAAGTACCGGAGGGGGATGCGGGTCAGGCTCAATACGATCTCGGGGCACCGGGACGGGTTCGCCACCGAATGTCCAGGAACCCGCCTCTACGAGAAGCTCGGCAAGGCGCGGCGTTCGTCGGCCTGGTACCAGGGCCGCTGAGCTGTGCCAATGATCCGCACCAGCGACAGGAGGCGCCGATCGGGGCCCGCTGATCGAGGCTTTGGCCCGGGACGCACCGCACAGGCTGCATACACTGCCGGTCCCATGTACGCGTGTACACGGGTACGTATATGCGTACATGCGAAAGCGCCGGCCCCAGCAGGAAGCAGAGACGACACGGTGACAGAAGCGATCCTCCTGGTCGGCGGCAAGGGCACCCGGCTGCGGCCGCTCACGGTGCACACTCCCAAGCCGATGGTCCCGGCGGCAGGCGTCCCGTTTCTCACACATCAGCTCGCCCGCGCGCGTGCGGCGGGCGTCGAACACATCGTCCTCGCCACCTCCTATCTCGCCGAGGTCTTCGAGCCGTACTTCGGTGACGGCTCGTCACTCGGGCTGCGTCTGGAGTACGTCACCGAGCGGGAGCCGCTCGGTACGGGCGGGGCGATACGCAACGTCGCCTCCAGGCTGCGTTCCGGCCCGGACGATCCGGTGCTGATCTTCAACGGTGACATCCTGACGGGCCTGGACATCGAGGCGCTGGTCGCGACGCACGCGTCCTCCGGGGCGGATGTCTCACTGCATCTGACGCGGGTCGAGGACCCCCGGGCCTTCGGGCTGGTGCCGACGGACGGGAGCGGACGGGTCACGGCTTTCCTGGAGAAGCCGCAGACACCCGAGGAGATCGTCACCGATCAGATCAACGCGGGCGCGTATGTGTTCCGGCGCTCGGTGATCGACTCCATTCCGGCGGGGCGGCCGGTCTCGGTGGAACGGGAGACCTTCCCGGATCTGCTGGCCGCCGGCGCGCATCTCCAGGGCATGGTCGACTCCACCTACTGGCTGGACCTGGGCACACCGCACGCCTTTGTCCGCGGCTCGGCCGACCTGGTGCTCGGCCGGGCCCCGTCCCCGGCGGTCCCGGGCCGCTGCGGCGACCGGCTGATACTGCCGACGGCCTCCGTGGCGCCGGGCGCGAAGCTCACGGGCGGCACGGTGGTGGGGGCGGGCGCGGTCATCCACGAGGGGGCGCGGATCACCGGCAGTGCGGTGCTGGACGGCGCGGTGGTGGAACAGGGCGCGGTGATCACGGACTCGCTGATCGGCGCGGGGGCGCGCGTGGGCGCCCGTACGGTGCTGACGGGCGCGGTCGTCGGGGACGGCGCCCAGGTGGGGGCGGACAACGAACTTCGGGAGGGGGTCCGCGTCTGGTGCGACGCGATCCTCCCGCCGGCGTCGGTGCGATTCTCCTCGGACGAGTAGCCCGCGCGGGACGAACCGCCGGGCGGGCGAGCCGACCGGGGCGGCCGGTCGACCCGGGCAGCCAGGAGCGCGTCCGGGCAGGAGGCCCTCCCGCCCCGGCCGCGTCTGTCCGTACCGCCTACTCTCGGGAGAGACCCCGACTCCGAGGACCTCATCCGTGGCAGGCCGCTTCGTTCCCCGATCCCGTCCCGCGCCGACGGCGCACGCGCACCCGTCCGTGCCGCGTCCCCCCGGTCCCGTGGACGGGATCCGGCGACGCTGGACGCCTCCAGCGGGACCGTACGACCTCGGGCTCGTCCTTGGACCGCTGCGCCGGGGGCCCGGCGATCCGACGTTCCGGGCCTGCTCCGACGGCTCCGTCTGGCGGACCGCCAGGACGCCGGCCGGTCCGGGGACGCTGCGGGTCGTGGCACGCGGCGGCGCCGTGGAGGCCGAGGCATGGGGCGCCGGCGCGGAGTGGATGCTGGAACAGCTTCCCGAGCTGCTCGGCGAGTCCGACGAGCCGGAGGCGTTCACTCCGCGCCACCGTCTGTTCGTCACGGTCCTGCGGCACCGCCCGGGGCTGCGTCTCTGCCGCACCGGGCTGGTGCTGGAGTCGCTGATCCCGTCCGTCCTGGAGCAGAAGGTCACCACCGTCGAGGCGTACCGCGCCTGGCGTCTGCTGGTACGCAGGCACGGCGAGCCCGCGCCGGGGCCCGGCGCCGCCGAGGGGCTCCATGTCATGCCCGACCCGCGGACCTGGGCGCTGATCCCCTCCTGGGAGTGGCACACGGCAGGTGTCGACGCCAAGCGCTCCTCGACGATCCTGCGCGCCGTCCGTGTCGCCCGCCGGCTGGAGGAGGCCGCGGCGATGGACCCGGAGCGGGCCGCCGCCCGGCTGGAGCTGATCCCGGGCATCGGTCCCTGGACCGCCGCGGAGGTCGTCCAGCGTTCGAACGGCGCCCCGGACGCCGTCACCGTCGGCGATCTCCATCTCCCGGGCATCGTCGGCCACGCGCTGGCGGGTGACCGGTACGCGGACGACGCGGCGATGCTGGAGCTGCTCGCTCCCTACGCGGGCCAGCGCCACCGCGCGACCCGGCTGATCCTGCTCGGCGGTCACGCCCCGCCGCGCCGCGCTCCGCGTATGCCGGTCCGGGACATCGCCCGCCTGTAGGCCGGCAGCCCTGTCATCGCACCTCGATGAACGTCCCCGCCTCCCGGGCCGGCCGGTCCTTCGGCGGGGCCGCCGCGTGGCCCACCGCCACCGCGCCCATCGGGTCCCAGTCCCCGGGCAGGTCCAGCACGTCCCGTACGACCTCCCGGCAGAACATCGTCGACGAGACCCACGCGGAGCCGAGCCGCTCGCCCGCCAGCGCCACCAGGAAGTTCTGCACGCCCGCGCCGGCCGCGACCACGAACATCTCGCGTTCGGCGGTGTCCCGGCGCGGGTCGCCATAGGTGTGCGAGCCGTCCATGACCAGGCACGGCACCACCAGATACGGCGCGGCGCGCAGGACATCGCCACGGCGGACGCGCTTGGCGACGGACTCCTCGGACTTGCCGTCGCGGCGCAGATCAGCGATCCAGGCGTCACGCATCGCGTCCAGCAGCCGGGTGCGGGACTCCGCGGACTCCAGCAGGACAAAGCGCCACGGCGTGGTGTGGTGCGGGGCCGGCGCCGTGACGGCTGCCGCGACCGCGCGGCGCACCGCGCCCGGGTCGACCGGCTCGTCCGTGAACTCCCGGACCGTGCGCCGCTGGGTGACCGCTTCCCGTACCGCCTCGGACGTGCCGAGCCGGAACATGTCGTCGGCGGCGGTCCGCACCATCGCTCGCGCGCCCTCGTGATCACCGGGGCCGGTGGGACCACCGGAACCGGCCACCAGATGCGCCAGACCGCTCACCACCGCGACCGGCAGGCCCTCGGCCTTGCCCTTGACCAGATCGCCCGCGGCGGCCAGTTCGTCGGCGGTGGCGACGACGGTGGCGCTCAGCGGATTGCCGTGGGCGTCCGTCCCGCCGCGCAGATCGTCCAGGACCCGCACCCCCGCGGCTCCGATCGCCACATCGGTGAGGCCGTTGCGCCAGGGCCGGCCGAAGGTGTCCGTGACGATCACACCGATGTCCACGCCGAGCGCGTCGCGCAGCCCGTCCCGGATCGTCCGCGCCGAGGCGTCGGGGTCCTCGGGCAGCAGGAGCACCGTGCCGGGGGCGGTGTTGGAGGCGTCGACCCCGGCCGCCGCCATCACCAGCCCCAGCCTGTTCTCGACGATACGGAGGGGACCGCGGCGCGCGACCACCCGTACCGTCTCCGTGTCTATCGCTGCCTCGCGGTCGGCCGCCTCGACGATCCGGCCCTCGGCCTTGGAGACAATCTTCGAGGTGACCAGCAGGATGTCGCCGTCCGCCAGACCGGGATCGGTGGCCGCGACCAGCTTCGCGAGGTCGTCGCCGGGGCGTACCTCCGGAAGCCCGGGCAGCGCGCGGACGCGGTACGACGTCATGCCCGTACCTCCTCGGCCAGGGTGAGCGCCTCCCGCGCCATCGCGGCGGCGGCGTCCACGTCCGTCATCAGCAGCGGGACGGCCCTGGTGCGGATCCCCGCGGCCTCGATGTCGGCCACGGCGGCCGCGTCCACGGTGTCGACGAGCCAGCCGTCCAGCAGCCCGGACCCGTAGTGCAGGGCGACGGCCGAGGCCGTCGACTCGACACCGATGGCGGCCAGCACCTTGTCGGCCATCCCGCGCACGGGCGCGTCGCCGACGATGGGGGAGAGGCCGACGACCGGTACGCCCGCGTCGGCGATGGCTTCCCGGATGCCGGGGACGGCGAGGATCGTGCCGATACTGACGACGGGGTTGGACGGCGGGAAGAGAATGACGTCGGCCGAGGCGATGGCGTCGAGCACCCCCGGCGCGGGCTTCGCCTGGTCGGCGCCGACCGGGACGACCGCCTGGGCGTCCACGGACGCCCGCATCTTCACCCAGTACTCCTGGAAGTGCACCGCCTTGCGTTCGCCGTCCACATCGACGGCGACATGCGTCTCGACGCGGTCGTCGGACATCGGCAGCAGCCGCACGCCCGGCTTCCAGCGGGCGCAGAGCGCCTCGGTGACGGCGCTGAGCGGATAGCCCGCGCCGATCATCTGGGTGCGGACGATATGGGTGGCGACGTCGCGGTCGCCGAGGCCGAACCACCCCGGTCCGACGCCGTAGGCCGCGAGCTCCTCCTTGACCTGGAACGTCTCGTCGGTACGCCCCCAGCCCTGCTCTTCATTGATGCCACCGCCGAGGGTGTACATCACGGTGTCGAGGTCGGGGCAGACCTTCAGCCCGAACAGATGGATGTCGTCACCCGTATTGCCGATCACCGTGACGTCCGCGTCGGGCGCGGCCTGCTTGAGGCCGCGGAGGAAGCGGGCGCCGCCGATACCGCCGGCCAGAACCACAATGCGCATGGGGACAGTGTCTCAGCCGGGGCCGTCCGGCTGGGGCCGTCCGGCCGGGGGCGGTGGTCGGGCCCTCGGGGCTCAGGCGCGTACGGCCTCCTGGGCTGCCGGGGCGCAGCGGGCCGAGTGCGCCGGCATCTCGGTCAGGCCCGGGTAGTAGATGTGCAGGCTGACGGCCGGTTCGATGGTGTCGTTGACGACCTCGTGGACATAGCCGGGGGCGAAGACCCGCTGTGCGCCCGGCGCGAGCACCCGGCTGCCGCGCTCCGTACGCTCCGTCAGTTCCCCGGCGAGCACGGTCAGTACGCCCGAGGACGGGCCGTGACCGTGCGCTCCGCTGCCCTGGCCGGGCACCCAGGAGAGCAGCCACACCTCATAGCCGGGGCCGGTGCGCAGCCGGTGGTACCAGCGGCTGGTGGCGTCGTACTGGACGAGCGGGGCCCACTGCGCGCGGTCGCCCGCGAGGGAGCGGGCGAGTCCGGCGAATTCGGCCACGGTCGCCGGGTGCTCCCGGGCGGGCTGGAGAAGGTGCGGGACCTCAAGGAGGTCGCCGGCGATCTGGAGGTCGCTGTCGCTGTTCATGGGTGCGGTGAATCCTCGGCAGAAAAGATGTGAGGGGGTGTCACGGAGCGATGCGCCGGCGCGGCGGACGCCGCGGAAGCGCTGTGGTGGGGATCAGAAGGTGATCAGACGACCGGAAAGACGGGAACACGCGGAAAGGCTCGGAACGATTCGAAAGTCCGGAGCACTCGCGAAGATCAGAACGGTCGAGGAGATCGGCTGGAGCCCGAGGGCATCAACAGCAGGAGCAGCAACAGCGAGCCTGGACAGCACTGCGGAATCCACGGACGTGGGTCGCGGTCTGAGCGGAGATCACCGGCATACGAACAAAGGTGGCGACCGAGGTCATCGATGTCAACTTGATGACCGATTTGGCGGCAATGTTTCACCTCATCCGGTTACTGAGGCAGGTGAAAGGTTTGTCCACCTGTAAGTGTGGAGACATGGGGCAGCGACCGTGCTCGCAAACACCGTCGCCCCCTCGTGATCAGACTGTGATCCGGATCGCCTCCGCGCCCCGGGTCGGCAACGCGGTCGGAGCCGGTGACGTCTCCTCCGTTGAGGAGGGGCGACTGCGGGTAGGCGAAGTGGACGGGCCAGTGGCATGTGTCAGGTTTTTGGTGATTTGAACACTTTCCGCATAGCCTTGGTTCCGCAGAGTGAATACAGGGCCCAATAGCAGATCTCGGCTTGACTGGCCCGGAGCCACACACTTGTAATTTCACTCGTGTCGTTCGGCCGGAAATCGACAGCGGCCGCATCACGGGGACGCAAAAGACAGACGAGGGGCGCACATGACCGAGCTGTTCCAGCAACTGCTGGTCGAGGACGCGGACGAGGAACTCGGCTGGCAGGAGCGCGCCTTGTGCGCCCAGACCGATCCCGAGTCCTTCTTCCCCGAGAAGGGCGGTTCCACCCGTGAGGCAAAAAAGGTCTGCCTCGCCTGCGAGGTCCGCTCCGAATGCCTTGAATACGCCCTTGCCAACGACGAGAGATTCGGTATCTGGGGCGGCCTGTCGGAGCGAGAGCGCCGACGCCTGAAGAAAGCCGCGATCTGAACACTGTCCGACCGGTGTCCGCCGTCTGTTCGAGGACCGGCGGGGCCCCTTGGTCAATCCGCACAACTCCGTACGTAATGACCGGTCCGCGGTCTGCGCCCTTGTCGCAGGCGGCGGACCGTGCTGCTCTCAGCCGTTAGTGTGGGGCCCCGTCCGAGACGCACCAACGCCCCTACGGGGCGATCCCCGGCCGGAGGGCCCGTTACCTCAATGTCCCCCACCACAGCCGCGTTCGTTTCCGCCACCGCCCCCGAGTTCCCGCGGCACGTCGTGACCGCGGTGCTCGTCTCCCACGACGGTGCGCGCTGGCTGCCAGACGCCCTCGCCGGGCTGCTCGGTCAGGAACGCCCCGTACAGAACGTCATCGCGGCCGACACCGGCAGCGCCGACGACTCCGCCCGGCTGCTCACCGAGTCGCTCGGCGACGAACGCGTCCTGCATCTCGCGCGCCGCTCCGGCTTCGGCACGGCCGTCGACGAGGCGGTCCGCTCCGCCGGTGTGCTCACACCCGAGGACCTGCCGTATCTGAAGCGGCCGAGCGGCTGGGACCCGGTGAACCGGACCTGGCGCGACGACGCCTATGACCTGCCGGAGCTGCCGCACGGCGAACCGGTGCAGTGGCTGTGGCTCCTCCACGACGACTGCGCGCCCGAACCCACCGCCCTCGCCGAGCTGCTGCGCGTCGCCGACTCCGACGAGTACGCCGCCGTCGTCGGTCCCAAGCTGCGCGGCTGGTACGACCGCAAGCAGCTCCTCGAAGTCGGCGTCTCCATCGCCAACAGCGGACGCCGCTGGACCGGCCTCGACCGGCGCGAACAGGACCAGGGCCAGCACGACCAGGTCCGTACCGTCCTCTCCGTCTCCAGCGCGGGCATGCTCATCCGCCGGGACGTCTGGGACGAACTCGGCGGCTTCGACCGCAGACTGCCGCTGATGCGCGACGACGTCGACCTGTGCTGGCGCGCGCACGCCGCGGGCCACCGGGTGCTCGTCGCTCCCGACGCCGTCCTGCGGCACGCCGAGGCGGCCGCCCGCGAGCGCCGCACGGTCGACTGCGCCGGCCGCTCCGTCGTCAACCCGCACCGCGTCGACAAGGCGGGCGCCGTCTACACCATGCTCGTCAACGCGCGAGCCGCCGCCGTCCCGTACGTACTGCTCCGACTCGTCGTCGGAACGCTGCTGCGCACCCTCGCCTATCTGGTGGGCAAGGCGCCCGGCCAGGCCGTCGACGAGGTGATGGGACTCTCCGGCACCCTGCTGCGCCCCGGCAGGATCGTCAGCGCCCGGCGCCATCGGGGCAAGGGGGTCGTCGAGCCGGCCGAGCTGCGGCCGCTCTTCCCGCCGCCCGGCGCGACGGTGCGGGCCACCTTCGAGCAGATCGCCGGCAGCCTCGGCGGCGACTCCGACGCCGAAGCCGGCGGCTCACGCCACGGCGCCGTCGAGTCGGGACCGGGCGGCGACGACGCCGACTTCCTGGAGATCGAACAGTTCGCCAGGGTGAAGAAGCTCGCGCACAAGCCGGGCCCCGTGCTCTTCGCGATCCTGCTGGTCGTCTCGCTCATCGCCTGCCGCGGTCTGCTCGGGGGCGGCGCCCTCGCGGGCGGCGCGCTCCTGCCGGCGCCCGCGGACGTCTCCGACCTGTGGTCCCGGTACGCCGACGGCTGGCATCCCATCGGCACGGGCGGTACCCAGACCGCGCCCGCCTATCTGGCCGTACTCGCCGCGCTCTCCGCGCTCTTCCTCGGCTCCACCGGCTTCGCGCTGACCCTGCTGCTCGTCTGCTCGGTGCCGCTCGCCGGAGTCACGGCGTACTTCGCCTCCCGGCCCCTGACCGAGTCCCGGCTGCTGCGGGCCTGGGCGAGCATCGCCTACGCCTTCCTGCCCGCCGCGACCGGCGCGCTGGCCACCGGCCGGCTCGGCACGGCCGTGCTGGCCATCCTGCTGCCGCTGATCGCCAGGGCCGCCGTCGCCGCGTACGGGCTGCGCGGCGACGCCCGCGGAAGCTGGCGAGCCACCTGGGCGTACGCCTTTCTGCTGACCTTCGCGATGGCCTTCACGCCCGTCGTATGGCCGATGGCGCTGCTGCTCGGCCTCGGTGTGCTGGCGCTGCGCCGTGACGACATAGCCGCGTACGGCCTCCGTGTCCTCGCCGCACTCGGCACCCCGGTGCTGCTGCTGGCGCCCTGGTCCCTCTCGCTGCTGACCAGCCCGTCCGCCTTCCTGCGCGAGGCCGGCCTGGAGTTCGGCACGGGAGCGGCCTCCGCGTTCGATCTGCTCGGAATGAGCCCCGGCGGCCCCAAGACCGCCGGCGGTGTCCTGCTGATCGGTGTGGTGCTCGCCGCACTGGCCGCGCTGCTCCGCGGCGAGCGGCAGTTCGCCGTCCGCGCCGCCTGGGCCGTCGCCCTGGTCGCGCTCGTCTTCGCCGTACTGGCCAACAACTCCGGCTGGGCCGGTCCCGCCACCCTCGTCTACGGACTCGCGCTGATCGCGGCCGCCGTGGTCGGCGCGGAAGGCGCCCGGGAACGGGTCGCCGCACAGAACTTCGGCTGGCGCCAGCCGGTCGCCGCGCTCATCGCCGCCGCGGCGGTCTGCGCCCCGCTGCTCGCCGCCTTCGGCTGGATGATCAGCGGAGCGGCGGGCCCGCTGGAACGCCGCGACCCGGTCCAGGTCCCGGCCTTCGTCGCCGAGGAGAGCATCACCCGCGACCAGCCCCGCACGCTGGTCCTCGGCGGCACCTCCGCCGGTGAGGTCTCGTACGTCCTGGTACGCGGCTCGGGCGGGCGGCTCGGTGACGCGGAGCTGACCGAGGCCGGCGGAAGCGACGCGCGGCTCGACAAGGTCGTCGCGAACCTGGTCGCCGGATCCGGCGCGGACCAGACCGAGGAGCTCAGCGGATTCGCGGTCCGCTATGTGCTGGTACGGGACGGAGCGCCGCGGCAGATGAGCCGCGTCCTCGACGCCACCCCGGGCCTGAGCCGGCTGAGCCAGCTCGACGGCAGCGCGCTGTGGCGCGTGGACCGCCAGATCTCGCGCGCCACGATCGTCGACGGCAAGGGCGCCGGCGAACCGCTGGCCGTCGCGTCCTCACCGGTCGAGGCACACACGAAGATCCCGGCGGGCGCCGCCGGCCGGGTGCTGAGAATCGCGGACCGGGCCGCCGAGGGCTGGCAGGCCACGCTCGACGGACAGGTACTGACGAAGAAGACGGTCGACGGCTGGGCCCAGGGCTTCGAGCTGCCCGCCGAGGGCGGCCGGCTGGATCTCACCTACGAGGACCCCTTCACACACACCGCCTGGATCTGGCTCCAGGGAGCGCTCGCCGTCGTACTGCTGGTGCTCGCGCTGCCGGGCCGCCGCCGGGAGATCGACGACGACCTGCCCGACGAGGAGCTGGAGATTCCGGCGCAGCCGGTGGAGGGCGAGGGCCGCCGGGCGCGCAGGCTGCGGGCCGCGGCCGAGGCCGAGACGGGTCCGGACGCGGAGCCGGGGCCCGGACACGGCACCGGGGAGTACGAGTACGGGCCGGGGGAGTACGAGACCGGGCAGCAGGAGGCCGTTCCGCCGATGCCCGCCGGGGCTGCCGCGCCGGACCCGTACGGCCAGGACGGTCAGGAGGGCCGGCAGTACGTCGCGGTGCCGCAGCAGCCGGCGTACGGCGAGTGGGACGGTGGCGCGTACCCGGGCGCGGAGTATGCCCAGGACCGGCACCCGGACGGGCAGTACGCCCATGAGCAGTACCAGAACCAGAACGACCAGTACCAGGGCGGCCAGTACGGCGAGGGCCAGTACCAGCAGCAGTACCAGCAGTACCAGGCCGATCCGTATCAGGAGGGCCAGGGTCAGTACGACCCGTCGGTGTACGACCCGTACGGCTACGGACAGCAGCAGCCCTACGCCGAAGGCCCCGAGAACGAGCAGCGTCAGCGCCCCGACGGGAGCAACCAGTGAACCGCACGACCCTCTCCCTCCTCGCGGCCGTCACCGCGCTCGCCGCCGTCACCGGATTCGCGGCGCTCACCGCTCCGGGCGCCACGGACACGGCGTCGGCCCAGGCGCCGGTCCGGTTGCCGGTGGAGCGCAGCAGCCTCCTCTGCCCGGCGCCGAGCGTCTCGGAGATCGCGGAGACGACATACACGTCCTTCACGCCGGGTGGCACCGGCGGCGGCGCCGCGACCGGTACGGCGGAACTGCGGGAGTCCACCGTCACGCTGGCCGACCCGTCCGGCGCGGACGCCGACGCCGACAAGGCCGGCAGCGCCGACGACAAGAAGGACGACAGGGCCGGCGAGAAGGACGACCCGAAGAAGGACGACGACACGGACGCGGCACGGGACAAGGCGTTCATCGCCCTGAAGGAGCCCGGCAAACCGGTCGCGGCAGAGGCGAGCGGCGCCGAGGCCCCGGCTCTGGTCGGCGTCGCCACCGGCCGCTTCGCCCCGGGCTGGACCACCCAGCAGACCACCACCGTCGGCGCGGGCGGCGCCCGCGGCCTGCTCGGCATGGCCTGCACCGCGCCCGACACCGACTTCTGGTTCCCGGGAGCCGACACCGAGAAGACGCGGCAGGACTACGTCCATCTCACCAATCCGGACGACACCGCCGCCGTCGCCGACATCGAGCTGTACGGGAAGGACGGCCCCCTCAAGGCGGAGGTCGGCGAGGGCATAACGGTGCCTCCCCGGTCCAGCGTCCCGGTGCTGCTCTCCACCCTGACCACCGACGCCGCGGCCGATGTGACCGTCCATGTGACCACCCGTACCGGCCGGGTGGGCGCCGTGGTGCGCGCGGCCGACGAGACGGCGGGCAGCGACTGGCTGGCGGCCTCCGCCGACCCCGCGGGCCGGGTGGTGCTGCCGGGTATCCCGGCGGACGCGACCGATGTCCGGGTGGTGGCCTTTGCGCCCGGCGACGACGACGCCGATCTGCAGGTGCGGCTCGCGGGGGCCGACGGCACGATCACCCCGGCCGGCCACGAGACCCTGCACGTCAAGTCCCGGATGACCGCCTCCCTCGACCTGGCGGACGTCACCAAGGGCCAGGCGGGTTCGCTCGTGCTCGGCCCGGCCGAGGGCGAACGCGCGACCCCGGTCGTCGCGGCGCTGCGCGTGGTGCGCGGCAAGGGCGACAAGCAGGAGATCGCGTTCATCCCCGCGACGGGCCCGATCGCGTCGCGGGCGTCCGCGGCCGACAACCGCGCCAAGGGGGCCACGCTTTCGCTGACGGCGCCGGACGCTGCCGCGAAGGTCAAGGTCACGGCGTCGGCGGGTACCGAGGGGGGCGAGCAGGTCGTGAAGACGTACACCGTCAAGGCCGGCACGACCCTGGCCGTGACGCCGCCGGTGCCGTCGGGCCTGAAGGGCTCGTACGCGCTGACGGTCGAGCCGGAGTCGGGCGGTCCGGTGTACGCGGCGCGCACGCTGGCGCTGCCCGAGGACGGCGTCCAGATGTTCACCGTGCAGACGCTGCCGGACGACCGGGGGACGGTGTCCGTGCCGAAGGCCAAGGAGGATCTGTCGATCCTCGGCGATCAAGGCTGAGGCTGTCGGGCCCGGCGCATCCCGGACAGGAAAGAGGGCCCCGGCCCCGGTCATTCCCGACCGGGGCCGGGGCCCTCGCTCACTCCTGTCCGTACCGCGGGTCGACGGACTCCGGCGCCAGCCCGAGCAGTTCCGCGACCTGTTCCACCACGATCTCGTGCACCAGCATCGCCCGGTCGTCGCGGCTCTTGGTGCGGATCTCCACGGGGCGGCGATAGACGACGATGCGCGCGGGACGCTCCTTGCCGGCCGGGACGGAACTGCCCAGCGGCACGGACTCGTCCTGCGCGGTGGGCACGTCCATGACCAGGAATTCGACCTCCGCGAGCTGTGGCCAGCGCCGCTCCAGCCGGTCCACGGAGTCCGCGACAAGGTCGCGGAAGGTCTCGGAGCGGCTGGCCGAAAGCGGCACCTGCGGCGGAGCGACGGGCCCGCGCATACCGCGGCCGTGCCGGTCGCGGCGGCGCGGCCGGGGTTCGGCCGGGCGGGGCGGTACAGGACTGTCCATCACTGACGCAGCGTAGCCCTCCCGGGGAGCCGGCGATCGCGGCTGTCGGCCGCTCGGACGGCATGTCGCATATTGAACATTCAGGCCAAGCTTGGGCTCGATTCAGTACGCTCTCGCGATCGCCGATCTCGCCTTCCTTGACGGGATTTGTCCCGGGTAATGACCGTGTCACGGGCTGTCGTTGATCCATCACACCGCCTTTCATGCAGGTCAGACCGGTTGCTTCCAGCCAAGTTGAGGGGCAGGCCGGGGCGCGACACGGTGGGGTGACCTGGTGGAGAGTCGTCGCGGCCCGCTCAAGAGTGCGGTACCGTCCAACATCGTGAGCCCTGTACGTCGCTGTTCGCGCACCGCGTGCGGCCGCCCTGCTGTCGCGACACTGACGTACGTCTATGCCGATTCGACCGCGGTCCTCGGCCCGCTCGCCACCTACGCCGAGCCTCACTGCTACGACCTGTGTGCGGAACACAGCGAGCGGCTGACCGCTCCGCGCGGCTGGGAGGTCGTCCGTCTGACGGACGGCTCGGCTCCCGCACGCCCGAGCGGTGACGATCTCGAGGCGCTGGCCAACGCCGTACGTGAGGCCGCCCGCCCCCAGGAGCGCGCGGCCGGCGGCGGTGCCCCCGGCAATGGCAACAAGGGCACCCGGGGAGTGGATCCGACCGAGGCCGGGCGCCGGGGGCATCTGCGGGTGCTGCGCTCTCCCGAGTCGTGATATCCCGACGCCGGGCCGCCAGGTCCTGAACCGCCGTCCGACCGCGCGCCACCGGCGCCTTTGGTCCGGCCGGTGCCGTTCCCCGCCCGCGCGGCCCCCCGCCCCACGCCGCCGCTCCCGGTCTTCGTCTCCTCCGGCCTTCCTCGGGCGCCGCTCACTCCGACGAGGTTTTCCGGTACGGATCCTGCGTCGGCCATTGACCTGCGCTTGGCGCGGACACGACCATTCCCCCACCCCTGAGAGATCAGTTTCCGTATCGCGGAATCCGGAGGACTGTCGTGTTCGTACAGCAACTGGAACCCGTCGCCGATTCGCTCGCCCTCTCCGCCCTTGTCGCCGCCCTGCCGCTGGCCGCCGTGCTGATCCTGCTCGGCGCGGTCCGGATGAAAGCACACCTCGCGGGGCTCATCGGCCTCACGGCCGCCGTCCTGGTCGGCTGGCTCGTCTTCGGCATGCCCCTCGGCCAGACCCTCTCGGCCGGTGCGCAGGGCGTGCTCTTCGGGCTCTTCCCGATCATGTGGATCGTCATCAACGCCCTCTGGGTGTACCGGATGACGGTCCGTACCCACCATTTCGACATCCTGCGGCGCTCGTTCGGCCGCCTCTCCGACGATCCTCGTATCCAGGCGCTGGTCATAGCCTTCTGCTTCGGCGCGCTGCTTGAGGCGCTCGCCGGTTTCGGGGCGCCGGTCGCCATCTGTTCGGTGATGCTGGTGGCGCTCGGCTTCGACCCGGTCAAGGCCGCCGTGGTCGCCCTCGTCGCCAACACCGCGCCCGTCGCCTTCGGCGCCATGGGCACACCGGTGGTGACACTCGCTCAGGTCACCGGGCTGCCACTGGACACGGTCGCCGCGGTCGTCGGCCGGCAGACCCCGCTGCTCGCGCTCGTCGTACCGCTGGTGCTGGTCTGGCTGGTCGACGGGCGGCGCGGGCTGCGGGAGACCTGGGTGCCCGCGCTGGCGTGCGGAGTCGCCTTCGCCGTCGCGCAGTTCGCCGCCTCGAACTATGTCTCCGCCCAACTCGCGGACATCGGGGCCGCGCTGGTGGGCGCGGCGGCACTGGTGGCGGTCCCCTCGGCGCGCAGGGCCGCGGCGGAACCGGTGCGCGCGGCGGTGCTCACGGGCGCCCGGAGCGAGGACCTGGACCAGGAGGACCCGCGCCGCGAAGTGGTGCGCGCCTACGCCCCGTACGCGCTGATCGTGGTCGTCTTCTCCGTCGCGCAGCTCCCGCCGGTCAAGGACCTGCTGGCCAGGGCGACACGCAGCTTCGACTGGCCGTTCCTCGATGTCGCGGACCCGAACGGCGAGCCGGTCGGCGCCAATATGTTCTCCCTGCCGCTCGTCGCCACGGGCGGCACGCTCGTCCTGTTCGCGGGCCTGCTCACGGCGGTGGTGATCGGTGTGCGCGCGGGCGACGCGGCGCGGGAGTGGGCGGCGACCGTCTACGAACTGCGGTACGCGATCCTCACCGTCGTCTCGGTGCTGGCCCTCGCGTATGTGATGAATCTGTCCGGACAGGCGGGCACCATAGGGCACTTCGTCGCGGCGGCGGGCGCCGGACTGGCGTTCCTCTCGCCGATCCTGGGCTGGTTCGGGGTCGCCGTCTCGGGCTCGGACACCTCCGCCAACGCTCTCTTCGGCGCACTCCAGGTGACGGCGGCGCAGCAGTCCGGCCTGTCGCCCGAACTGCTGGCGGCGGCGAACAGCTCCGGGGGAGTGCTCGGCAAGATGATCTCTCCGCAAAATCTGACGATCGCGTGCGCTGCGGTCGGTCTCGCGGGGAAGGAGGGAGATCTGCTGCGCAAGGTGCTGCCGTGGAGTCTCGGGCTGCTGCTGGTGATGTGTCTGATCGTGCTGGGACAGAGCACGTCGGTGCTGGGCTGGATGCTTCCGTGACTGCGAGCGGGTAACCGTGCGGGTAGTTTGAAGTGTCCGCAGTGACAGAGACCTCTGGAGGGTTGGCCGTGGCCGATTTGTCGCAGATCGTGAAGGCGTACGACGTGCGGGGGGTGTACCCGGACCAGCTCGACGACGGGCTCGCGGAGCTCTTCGGCGCGGCCTTTGTCGAGGTCACGGGCGCCGAGGCCATCGTCGTCGGCCATGACATGCGGCCCTCCTCACCCGGACTGGCGTCGAGCTTCGCGCGGGGCGCCGTGTCGCGCGGAGCGGACGCCACGATCATCGGGCTGTGCTCCACCGACCAGCTCTACTACGCGTCGGGCAGCATGGATCTGCCGGGCGCGATGTTCACGGCCTCGCACAACCCGGCCCGTTACAACGGCATCAAGATGTGCCGGGCCGGGGCGGCGCCGGTGGGCCAGGACACGGGCCTGGCGGAGATCCGCGCGCTGGTCGAGGGCTGGCTGGCGGAGGGCGCACCGGCGTCGGTCGTCAGGCCCGGACACCTCACGGAACGGGACACCCTGGCGGACTACGCCGCGTATCTGCGGTCGCTGGTCGACATCTCGCACATCCGCCGGCTGAAGGTCGTGGTGGACGCGGGCAACGGCATGGGCGGACACACCGTCCCGACGGTGCTCGGCGGCCTGCCGCTGGATGTGGTGCCGATGTACTTCGAGCTGGACGGCACCTTCCCGAACCACGAGGCCAACCCGCTCGACCCGAAGAACATCGTGGACCTCCAGGCCCGTGTCCTGGCCGAGGGCGCCGACCTGGGGCTGGCCTTCGACGGTGACGCGGACCGCTGCTTCGTCGTCGACGAGCGCGGCGAGGGCGTCTCGCCGTCCGCCATCACCGCGCTGGTGGCGGCGCGCGAGCTGGCCAAGCACCCGGGCGGCACGGTCATCCACAACCTGATCACCTCCTGGTCGGTCCCCGAAGTCGTCAGAGAGCAGGGCGGCGTCCCGGTGCGCACCCGGGTCGGCCACTCGTTCATCAAGCAGGAAATGGCGACCACGGGCGCGGTGTTCGGCGGCGAACACTCCGCGCACTACTACTTCCGCGACTTCTGGAACGCCGATACGGGCATGCTGGCGGCGCTCCATGTCCTGGCCGCGCTCGGCGCCCAGGACGGCTCGCTCTCCGAGCTCGTCTCCTCGTACGACCGCTATGCCGCCTCCGGCGAGATCAACTCCACCGTCGACGACCAGACGGCCCGGATGACCGCCGTCCATGAGGCGTTCGCGAAGCGGGACGGCGTGACGATCGACGAACTCGACGGGCTGACGGTGACATCGGCGGACTGGTGGTTCAATCTCCGCCCGTCCAACACGGAGCCGCTGCTGCGCCTGAATGTCGAGGCGCGCGACGAGACGACGATGGCCCGGGTGCGGGACGAGGCGCTGGCACTGATCCGCGCCTGACCCGGGCGAGCCCGGCGGACCTGAGCACAAGAGAGCCGGTGAGGAGGCGCGGGCCCGCGCCTCTTCCCGGCTGCTGCCCGCCGTGCGCCCGTGACACGGGGGGCGGAAGCGGCCCGGCCGCCGCCCTTGCCCCGGGGCCGCCGTCCCGCAATGAGCCCCGGCCCTTCCCCCGGCGGTAGGCTGACGTGGCCCGATCCGCCTGTTCGAAGGGACACCACCCCTATGCCGCTCGAAGCCGGTCTCCTGGAGATCCTCGCCTGCCCGGCCTGCCACGCGCCGCTCAGTGACCGCACCGCGGCCGAGACCCCCGAGCTGATCTGCACCGGCGAGGACTGCGGTCTGGCGTATCCGGTACGGGACGACATCCCGGTACTCCTCGTCGACGAGGCGCGCCGCCCCGCGTAACCAGCCAGGCGCGCCGCGCTCCCGTACGCCGGTCCGGCCCGCCAGTCCACGCAAGCCCCGCTCTGGCACCGCCACGGCGTCGGGCGATCGGAGGCCCATCCCCATGCTCGACGAGTCGCTGCTCGATGCGCCCGACGCACTGGCCCGGGCTGACCGCGGTGGTCTGCTCCGTGGCGTCGCCGAGGCCGGAGCGCGTGTGCGCACCGCCCTGCGGAACACCGCCGAGGCCGGCGTCGCCGAGCTCAGCCCCGAAGGCCGCCCGCGCGGCGTACTGGTCGCGGGATCCGGCGCGGCCACGGCCGGTGTCGCCGATCTCGTCGCGTCGCTGGCCGGCGGAGCCGCGCCTGTGACCCGGCTCCGCCCCACCGGCGTCGCGCCCGCCGCCGGCGCGCTGCGCTGGACGCTGCCGGGCTGGGCCGGATCCGTGGACCTGCTGCTGATCATCACCACCGATGGCAGCGAGCCCGGCCTCGCGCTCCTCGCCGAGCAGGCGTACCGCCGCGGCTGCACGGTCGTCGCCGTCGCCCCGCGGCGCTCCCCGCTGAGCGAGGCGGTCGACGGTACGCACGGCCTGGTCGTCCCGATGGCGACGACACCGCACGAGCAGTACGGCAACGGCAACGGCAACGGCAACGACGCCGACCCGGACAACGGAACCCTGGCGGCCGGTCCCGGCGCCCTCTGGTCCCTGCTGATCCCGCTGCTCGCTCTCCTCGACCGGGTCGGGCTGCTCACCGCTCCGGCGGACACCCTCCAGCTCGTCGCCGACCGGCTCGACCGCGTGGCCGAACGCTGCGGCCCGGCCGTCGCGACGTACAGCAACCCGGCCAAGACCCTCGCCGCCGAACTCGCCGACAGCCTGCCGCTGGTCTGGACCGAGGGCACCGCCGCCGCCCCGGCGGGCCGCCGCTTCGCCGCCGTACTGGCCGAGCTCACCGGCCGGCCCGCCCTCGCCGCCGAACTCCCGGAAGCCATCCCGGCCCACGGCGCGCTGCTCGCCGGGAACTTCGCGGGCGGCGACACAGCACCGGACGACTTCTTCCGCGACCGGGTCGAGGAGCGCCAGGCCCTGCGCGCCCGGATCGTCCTGCTCCGCGACCGCCCCGTCGGCGGTCTGACCGCCGCTCCGGCGGCCCGCGAACTCGCACTCGGCCATGACACGGCCATCAGCGAACTGGAGCCGGAGGAGGGCAGCGAGCTCGAAGCACTGGCCGAGCTGATCGCCGTCACCGACTTCGCCACCGTCTACCTGGCTCTCGCCGGGGGCGCGCCCGCATGAGCCGGACCGGCCCCGCCCGGCCCGGCACCGCCAAGCCCCCACGCCGGCATGCCGTCGACGCACCACGCCCCTGATCACCACGCCACTGATCACCACGCACAAGGAAGCCCCTCCATGGACCGCCTCTCCAACACCGTGCGCCCCTATGCCTGGGGCTCCACGACCGCCATCCCGGAACTGCTCGGTGTCGCCCCGACCGGCGAGCCCCAGGCCGAGATGTGGATGGGCGCCCACCCGGGGGCCCCGTCCCGCCTCGACCGCGGTACGGGTGAGCAGCCGCTCTCCGCCGTCATCGCCGCCGACCCCGAGGCGGAGCTGGGCGCGGCGGCGACGCGGAAGTTCGGCCCGCGCCTGCCGTTCCTCCTCAAACTCCTCGCCGCCGGTTCACCGCTCTCCCTCCAGGTGCACCCCGACCTCGCCCAGGCCCGCGAGGGGTACGCGGACGAGGAGCGCCGCGGTGTCCCGATCGACGCGCCGGACCGCAACTACAAGGACGCCAACCACAAGCCCGAACTGATATGCGCGCTCACGCCCTTCGACGGGCTCTGCGGTTTCCGCGCACCCGACGAGGCCGCGGAACTCCTCGCCCGGCTGGACGTCGACTCGCTCAAGCCGTACGCCGACCTGCTCCACGCCCGTCCCGAAGAGGCCGCGCTGCGTGAGGTCCTGACCGCCGTCCTGGCCGCCGACCCGGAGGAGATGGCCGCGACCGTCACCGAGACCGCCGCGGCCGCCGAACGTCTCGGCGGCGACTACACGCCGTACGCCTCCATCGCCCGCCACTACCCGGGCGACCCCGGCGTGATCGCCGCCATGCTGCTCAACTACGTGCAACTGCTGCCGGGCGAGGCGCTCTTCCTCGGCGCCGGTGTCCCGCACGCCTATCTCAACGGCCTTGGCGTCGAGATCATGGCCAACTCGGACAACGTCCTGCGCTGCGGCCTCACTCCCAAGCACGTGGACGTCCCCGAACTGCTCCGTATCGTCCGCTTCGAGGCGAGCGAGCCGGGCGTCCTGCGCCCCGAGGCGTCCAGCTCCGGCGAGGAGCTCTACGACACCCCGATCGACGAATTCCGTCTGTCCCGCTATGTCCTGACACCGGACGCGCCCGTACGTGACCTCACGGCCCCCACCCCGCAGATCCTGCTCTGCACGGCCGGGGCGCCCTCCGCGAACGACCTCGCGCTCACACCCGGTGCCTCGGTCTTCGTACCCGCGGGAGAGAAAGCCGAACTGTCAGGTGTCGGCACGGTTTTCCGGGCAACAGTGGTGGTCTGAGCAACGTGCCACGCCGGGCGGCTGCAACAATGTGCCGCCGTAGCGCGGCGCCAGGGCCGCGGCACCGAAGAAGGGACATCAACGCACCCATGAGCGCGTCAGGCGGAACCAAGGCGATCGTGGCGGCGCTCGGCGCCAACCTCGCGATCGCGGCAGCCAAGTTCGTGGCGTTCCTCTTCAGCGGTTCGTCGTCCATGCTCGCGGAGAGCGTCCACTCCCTCGCCGACTCCGGCAACCAGGGACTGCTGCTCCTCGGCGGCAAGAAGGCACAGCGCGAGGCCACTCCGCAGCACCCCTTCGGCTATGGGCGCGAGCGCTACATCTACGCCTTCCTCGTCTCCATCGTGCTGTTCTCGGTGGGTGGCATGTTCGCCATCTACGAGGGCTACGAGAAGGTCATGCACCCGCACGAGATCGAGGCGTGGTACTGGCCGGTCGGGGTGCTCATCTTCGCGATCATCGCGGAGTCGATCTCCTTCCGTACCGCCATCAAGGAGTCCAATGTCACGCGGGGCCAGCTCTCCTGGACGGACTTCGTCCGCCGCGCCAAGGCCCCGGAGCTCCCCGTTGTGCTCCTGGAGGACTTCGCCGCGCTGATCGGTCTGGTGCTCGCGCTCTGCGGCGTGGGCGTGTCCCTGGCCACCGGCGACGGCGTCTGGGACGGCATCGGCACGCTCTGCATCGGTGTCCTCCTCATTGTGATCGCGCTGGTCCTGGCGGCCGAGACGAAGTCCCTGCTCCTCGGCGAGTCCGCCGGGACGGAGGATGTGGAGAAGATCAAGACCGCGCTCGTCGACGGCGATGTGGTGACGGGCATCATCCATATGCGTACGCTCCACCTCGGCCCCGACGAACTGCTGGTCGCCGCCAAGATCGCCGTCCAGCACGACGACACGGCCGCCGAGGTCGCGAGCGCCATCAACGCCGCCGAGTCGCGGATCCGCGAGGCGGTTCCGATCGCCCGTGTGATCTACCTGGAGCCGGACATCTACAGCGACCGGGCATCGGCGGAGGCCCCGGCTCCGGCCAAGAACCCGGGCGGTCCCACCCCGGATCCCGCCCACTGACACCGGCGCTCTCACCCCCGCCCCGGCCACCGGCACCGGTGACCGGGGCGGCGCTGATTCGGCCGCGGAGCGTCCCGGGGCCCACGGCAACGGCCGCCCGCACCCTTCCCCTTCCCCTGTCCCTTCCCCATTCGGCTGTGGGCCGCCGGGCCGGTCGGTGTAGATTCGTCCGGAGAGCCAGACGTCGCTGCTGATGGCGGTCGGGCGGTCCGCCCTCGCGGACCGGCCGAGGGAGAGAGGGCCTCCGACGGACTGCGCCGCGAGCGCCCGGGCATTCGTATGCCCTCCGCCGCAGAGCCAGCCGTACGTACCCACCCTCGACCCCTTTACGAGGAGCAGCTCGTTATGACGACTGTCGCCAACCGACAGGACTTCAAGGTCGCCGATCTCTCGCTCGCCGAGTTCGGCCGCAAGGAGATCACCCTCGCCGAGCACGAGATGCCCGGCCTGATGTCGATCCGCGCGGAGTACGCCGAGGCGCAGCCGCTCGCCGGCGCCCGCATCACCGGCTCCCTGCACATGACCGTGCAGACCGCGGTGCTCATCGAGACCCTGGCCGCCCTCGGCGCCGAGGTCCGCTGGGCGTCCTGCAACATCTTCTCCACCCAGGACCACGCCGCGGCCGCCATCGCCGTCGGCCCCGAGGGCACTCCGGAGAACCCCCAGGGCATCCCCGTCTTCGCCTGGAAGGGCGAGACGCTGGAGGAGTACTGGTGGTGCACCGAGCAGGCGCTGACGTGGCCGAACACGCCCACCGGCGGCCCGAACATGATCCTGGACGACGGTGGTGACGCCACCCTCCTGGTCCACAAGGGCGTCGAGTACGAGAAGGCCGGCGAGGCCCCCGACCCGGCCACCGCGGACAGCGAGGAGTTCAGCTACATCCTCCGTCTGCTGAACCGCACCCTCTCCGAGAACCCGCAGAAGTGGACCCGTCTGGCGTCCGAGATCCGCGGCGTCACCGAGGAGACCACCACCGGTGTCCACCGTCTGTACGAGATGCACCGCGACGGCACCCTCCTCTTCCCGGCGATCAACGTCAATGACGCCGTCACCAAGTCCAAGTTCGACAACAAGTACGGCTGCCGCCACTCCCTGATCGACGGCATCAACCGCGCCACCGATGTCCTGATCGGCGGCAAGGTCGCGGTCGTCTTCGGCTACGGCGACGTCGGCAAGGGCTGCGCGGAGTCCCTGCGCGGTCAGGGCGCCCGCGTGATCATCACCGAGATCGACCCGATCTGCGCGCTCCAGGCGGCGATGGACGGCTACCAGGTCTCCACGCTCGACGATGTCGTCTCCATCGCCGACATCTTCGTCACCACGACCGGCAACAAGGACATCATCATGGCCTCGGACATGGCCAAGATGAAGCACCAGGCGATCGTCGGGAACATCGGTCACTTCGACAACGAGATCGACATGGCCGGCCTCGCGAAGATCGACGGCATCGTCAAGGACGAGGTCAAGCCGCAGGTCCACACCTGGACGTTCCCCGACGGGAAGACGATCATCGTCCTCTCCGAGGGCCGCCTGCTGAACCTGGGCAACGCGACCGGTCACCCCTCCTTCGTGATGTCCAACTCCTTCGCGGACCAGACGCTGGCCCAGATCGAGCTCTTCACCAAGCCGGAGGAGTACCCGACGGAGGTCTATGTGCTCCCCAAGCACCTGGACGAGAAGGTCGCCCGCCTCCACCTCGACGCGCTCGGTGTGAAGCTCACGACCCTCCGCCCGGAGCAGGCCGCCTACATCGGCGTGGACGTCGCGGGCCCGTACAAGCCCGACCACTACCGCTACTGAGCCAGGTCGCCGCCGGGCCGACAGCCCGGCGGATCACTGACGCGCTCTCCTGAACAGGTACCGGCGGTACCGGACAGGCCCCCGCACCCCCGTGTCGGGGGCCTGTCCCGTGGCCGGCGACCCCGGCGGCCGCTCCGGCCCGTCCTGGCCCCGCACCCCGCGCCGGCTTCCCTCCGGCGCCCCGCGGCCGGATCCGCTCGCCCCGTGCCGACCGCACCCGCCCGACACGGGACGTGTCAGTCGCCGAGCACCCGAAAGACTCGAAGGACCCCATGCCCCGCGGCCGTTATTCGCTCCATGATCCGCACGATCACACCCCTCTCGGTGACGAACACTTCCACTGCGCGCCGGGCCCCTCCGGCTGGCGCTATGTCTCCCAGACCACCACTCCCTCCGGCGCCCACGCCGGCTCCGTCGATCTGGCCCTCGACGAACTCGGCCGCCCCATCCGCCTCGAACTCCACGCCGCGAGCTGGCAGGTCCGGGGCGCCGCCCTTGACGGCGTCACCTGGGTCCGCACCGACCCCTCCGGCGCCGATGCCACCGAAGGCACTGTCCGCGCCCACGCCTTCACCGGCACCTCCCCCGCCTTCCTGGTCGCCACGGCCCGGCTGCTGCGGCTCACCCCCGGCTCTCCCTCCACCCGTGTACGCCTTGTCGCCTTCACAGACCCGGTCCTGGCACCCCGCACCCTCGACCAGGCGTGGGCCTTGCTGAAGAGTGAAGCGCACCCCACTGACAATGGGCCCCTGATGGTGGACGAGTACCAGGTCAGCGCCCTGGACACCGGTGAACAGCACACCGTCCACCTCGCCGGCGACGTGGTGCTCTCGGCCCCGGGCATCGAGCTGGAAGACCTGGAAACCCCGCCCTCCGTCCTGCCCTGACCGCCCCCTCCGCCCCGGCCGACCGGACGTCGCCCGGGCGCCTACGCCGGCGGGGAGAAGCCCGTGACAGGCGGCGATCCGGCATCCGCAGCCCGGTCCTGCGCCGGTTCCGCCGCGTCCCGCCGTACCGCGTCCGGCTTCGGCCCGGCGCCGGACGCGCCGGGCCCCGCCTCGGCCGCCGGCGGCGCGAATGCGGGAGCCGGAGAGGTACCGGCACCGGCCGGGCCGGGAGCGGCGGCCCCGAAGGTCCGGCTCGCGTCCCGCGCCTGCCGCTCATTGACCACGGCTGCCAGATACGCGGCCGGAGGCACGTCCCGAGGCGCGGGCGTCCCCGTACGCGCCGCCAGATCGCCGGCGAGCCGCTCGGCCATCGACCAGCTCACTGCCGCGTCGAGCTGTCCCATCCGCGTCAGGTACTGGCGTACCGCGAGCCACAGATCATCCGGCACGGCGGAAAGATCCAGCTCCGTGAAGCGTCCGACGAGCCACGGCGGGGGAGGCGGAAGCGTCGCCAGAGGCGCGGCCGGTACCCGCTCCCGTACGACAAGGGTCCCCGCGAAGACATCGCCGATCCGCCGTCCGCGCGCGGACACCAGCGACGCGATACAGGCGACGACCCCGAAGGACGCCAGGATCTCCACCACGCCCATCGCCCCGCGCACCAGCGCGTGCCGGAACCGGATGGGCCCGCCGTCGTCCCTGACCACCCGCAGCCCGCAGGCCAGCTTGCCCAGCGAGCGTCCATGGCTGAGCGTCTCCACCGCGATCGGTAGGCCCACCAGCACAAGCAGGAAGGCGGCTATGGACAGCGCCGTGGCCGCGGCGTCGTCCAGCGAGCCCGTCGCCAGGACAATCCCGAACGACACCAGGAAATAAGCCGCCCAGGCCACCACGAGGTCGATCGCCAGCGCCAGCGCGCGGCTCGGCAGCCTCGCGGGCCGGAGCCCCAGCACGACCGCGTCGCCCGTCACAAGCTCATTCACCGATGCCCACCCCTCGCCGGCTTCCCTGCCCCTGGAAGCCTCAGTCTGCCAAGCTGGCCAGCAGCGCGCCGCAGTAGGACGGACCGTACGCACCCAGTGCCTGGAGCAGCAGCCGACCATGGATCTCGATGTCTTTGTCGCAGCCCACCGTGACGAGTGGGACCGTCTGGACCATCTCCTGCGCCGGGGTCGCCGCCTCAGCGGCTACGAGGCCGATGAACTCGTCGCCCTGTACCAGCTCACGGCCACCCATCTCTCCCTCGTCCAGTCCAGCGCGCCCGATCCCATCCTCACCACGCGTCTCACCCAGCTCGTGGCCCGTGCCCGTGCCACGGTCACCGGCACCCGCCGCGCCACCTGGCGCGACGCCGCGCTCTTTCTGACCGCCGGCTTTCCGGCGGCCGTCTACCGTTCCCGGCACTGGTGGCTCCCGACCGCACTCCTGAGCACGCTCCTCGCGGCCGTCATCGGATGGTGGATCGCAGTCCATCCCGAGGTCCAGGCGGCGATCGCGGCCCCGGAGGAACTGCGGCGGATGACACGGCCCGGTGGCGAATACGAGACGTATTACTCAAGCCATCCGGCTGCGTCCTTCGCGGCTCAGGTCTGGACGAACAACGCCCAGGCGGCCGCCATGTGCCTGGTCCTGGGCGCGTTCCTCTGCCTGCCGGTGATCTGGATCCTCTTCACCAATGTGCTCAATCTCGGCATTGGCATCGGTCTGATGTCGTCGGCCGGACGCCTCGACACCTTCCTGGGCCTGATTCTCCCGCACGGCCTGCTCGAACTCACCGCGGTCTTCGTCGCGGCCGGCACGGGCCTCCGCCTCGGCTGGACATTGATCGACCCGGGCCCGTACAGCCGCAGGACCGCACTGGCCCGGCAGGGCCGCGCCGCGCTCGGCATGGCCATCGGCCTGGCCCTGGTGCTCTTCGTGTCCGGTGTGATCGAAGGTTTCGTGACCCCGTCCGGCCTGCCCACCTGGGCCCGTATCGCCATCGGGGTCGCCGCTGAGGCGGCGTTCCTCGTCTACGTCTACCTCCTCGGCGGCCGGGCGGCCCGTGCCGGCGAGACGGGAGACGTCGAGGCGGGGGACCGAAGCGCCGAACTGCCCGTCGCCGCCTGATGTGCGGATCCCGTCCCCGAGCTGTTAGTCTCCTCTTCGCCTCACCAAACCGTTGACACGGTCTGTGTGGGGAGGTAGATTAGAACGGTTGCCTCGAAGCTGGACAAGCTACGAGTGTGGTGGTAAAAATCTACGCGGCTCCCGACGGAAATTGAATTTCTGTGGAGTCCAGCGACTCGACCCTTGGATGAGTGAAGGCCGATGTGATCGGCCCGAATGTTTCTGATAAAGTCGAGTCCGCCGAAAGGAAAAAGGCCAATCCAAAGGCCATCGGAATTCAAGCGGCTAGAACAGCCGAATGAATCTGGTAGAGTCGGAATCGCTGGAAAGGGAAACGCGAAAGCGGGAACCGGGAAGGCGGCCCCGCCGGCCGGGGAAATCGGATACGAAA